>DATKVK010000001.1:0-92204 GCA_035530095.1 Rectinemataceae bacterium
GATACGAAGCTATATTGCCACGGCCCTCTGCAACGACGTTCCCGTGCTCCAAGCGCTCACCCTTGCCATCGCGGGTTCGCCTTTCATTCCGAAAACTGGCTAAAAAGGCCGAACTCAGCGATTAGCCTGCTGAATAGTTACCTCTGAGTTATCATATTCTTCTTCGGCAACTCGGCTCTCTACTTTTTTTTCAGTGTCTTCTCTCCTCTGGCATCCCACAGCCAATCCTCCACCCCTCACCCTCTTCCTTGGCGTTCTCTGCGACTTTGCGTGAGGCGCTCTCTCTCTCAGGGCCGGGCGAGGTCGAGTATCCGCAGGTTGCGCTCCAGCGTAGCGCCGTCCATGAGATCGGCCAACGCGGCGCGGAAGTGCTCCGCGCCCACGCCGGGCGGCAGGCCCCGCGCCGCGAGCTCGCCGAGGATGGCCGTGTTCTGCGTCCGCGGATCGTCGAGGTCTTCCCGCAGCACGCGGCAGGACTGGGCCTCTCGGGCGGCGCACTCCGCCTCGACTTCGCTTCGCCCCACCTCGGCGGCCTCGCCGAGCCGAACGCCGAGGGGCTGCCACGAGGCGTCGTACCAGACGAGGACGCCGCCTCGCTTGAGGTAGGTCCGCGCCGCGCGCAGGGCCTCGTGGCGCTCCAGGGCGATCACGAGGTCGGCCTGCCCGGGCGAGACGAGGGGCGAATGCGCGGATTTCCCGATGCGCAGGTGGCTGGAGACGATGCCGCCGCGCTGCGCGAGCCCGTGGGTGTCGCAGCCGCGCACGCTCTTGCCGGCATGATCCACCGCGCGCGCCAGGGCCTCGGCGAGGAGGCCGATGCCCTGCCCGCCCACGCCGGTCATGTAGATGTCGTATCGATCGCTCATCTTCTCTCTCCTTAGGTCACAGGGCCGCGGAGGGCTCGGTCAGGGCGCCCGAGGGGCAGACCTGGCGGCACGAGCCGTCGCCGATGCAGAGATCGTTCGAGACCACGACCGCGCGCCCGTCCACGAGCTGGAAACTGGGGCAGCCGAAGCTCGAAACGCAGACGTGAGCCTGGGTGCAGGCCTCCTGGTCGACGCGCACGAAGCGCGCGGTCCAGCCGGGACGCCGGCGCGCCTCTCGCGAGAGCTTGAGCATGCAGGGATGCCGGGCGATGATCACCTTGAAGCCGGCTTCCGCGACGGCTTCCTTCACCATCTGCGTGAGCTTGGCCTGCTGGTAGGTGTCGACCTCGCGGATATTCGCCACGCCGAGCCCCTCGAGGGCGGCGCGCACGCCGATCTTGACCGTCTCGCCGTTGAAGTTCCGGCCCACGCCGGGATGGTCCTGGTGGCCGGTCATGGCGGTGGTCCCGTTCTCCATGACCACGAGGGTCACGTTGTGCGAATTGAAGACGGCGTTGACGATGCCGGGCAGCCCCGCGTGGAAGAAGGTCGAGTCGCCGATGAAGCAGAGCACGTTCCGCTCGTCGTTGAAGATCGAGAGCCCCGCGGCCGTCGAGGTCGAGTGTCCCATCGACAGGAGGACCCGTCCCATCCTGTAGGGCTCGAGATAGCCGAGGGTGTGGCAGCCGATGTCGGCCACGGTTATGTCCTGGTCGGCCAGGGCCAGCTTGATCGCGTGGAAGGCCGAGCGGTGTCCGCAGCCCGGGCAGAGCTGCGGCGGCCGGGCGGGAACCTCGGCCCGCGACGAGCGCGGGGGAACCGCCGCCGCGCTCGCCGACGTCCCGGCCGAGGCCCCCTCCGGCCGCGGAAACAGCTCCGGCCAGGTCGAGCCGAGGATGCCGAGGACTTTCTCCGGCACGTATTCGCCGACCAGCTCCTCGGGGTCGACCTTGCCGATGATGCGGGTGGAGAGGCGCTCGCCGTAGGCCAGCGCCTTGATCTCCTCCTCCAGCACCGGATCGAGCTCCTCGAGTATCTTCACCTCCTCGTGCGCGGCGAGGAAGGAGCGCACGACGCCGCGGGGCAAGGGATGAATGGCGGCTAGCTCGAGCACGTCGGGCTTCCGCGCGCGATCCTCGAGCGCGTCGAAGAGCGAAAGCCGCGCCGTGCCCGCGGCGATGACGCCGCGCGAGCGGTTTCCGTGGTCGACGACGCGGTTCAGGGCCGAGGTTTCGAAGTCCGCGCGGACTTCCTCCAGGCGCGCGAGCGCCCGGCGCTTCAGGGGGAAGACCGAGGCCGCGAGCGGGATGTAGTTGGAGGAGTCGGGATCGAAGCGAGCCGCGCGGTCGAGGGACCGCGGCTTCCAGCCGGCGAAGGAGACGCGCTCCTTGGCATGGCAGACGTGCGTGGTCAGGCGCAGGATCACGGCCGTGCGCTTGGCGCGGGCCAGGCGCTGCGCCTCCAGGAACATGGCGTAGGCCTCCTGGGCCGTGGCGGGCTCGATGAGCGGCATGTACGAGAGCCGGGCGTAGTGCCGGTTGTCCTGCTCGTTCTGGCTCGAGTTGGCGCCCGGATCGTCGCCGAGGACGACCACCATCCCGCCCGCGATATCGAGCAGGGGGAGTTGCACGAAACTGTCCGCCGCCACGTTGAGGCCCACGCTCTTGAAGAACACGACCGAGGGATGCCCGTTCAGGGCGGCGCCGAAGGCGACTTCCAGCGCCACCTTCTCGTTCGTGGAAAACTCGAAGTAGAACGGCCGCTTTTCGGCCGGGATCGCCTTGATGGCCTCGGCTATCTCGGGCGTCGGCGAGCCGGGGTAGGCGGTGACGACCCGCGTGCCCGCCTCGACCATGGCCCGCACGATGGCCGTGTTGCCGATGACGATCTCCGAAAAAGACTCCTCGCGCAGAAGCGTTTCGCCCAGGTTCTTCATCGACCCCTCCTCGATCGCGCGATCCGCGTCGATGCTCGGCGCATCTCCGGACCCGCACGGGCCGATCTTAACCTGCCGCGAGCGGCGGGAACAGCTGTCATCCGAGGGATCGACCTGTCCGATCAACCCATTTCGAACGGGAAAATGGCCGAATCGGGAAAAAAAACATCACGGATGCCTAACACGCGGCGGGTAAGGTCCACCCGCGTCGCAGAGAGCGGCGCCAGGCACACGGGGCGGCAACGGGCCCCGAGGCCTTCGAGTACGGCGACCGCTTGAGACTCAACGTCTCCTACGCCGCGGCCGAGGGCCTCGCGGCCTCCTCCTTTGACACGGAAGCCGCAAGGCCCTACGATAGTGAGTCATGCGACGCACTATCCGTTTCCAGGCAATCGCCGCCAGCCTCGTGCTCTACGCCCTCGCCCTCGCGCCTGCCTCCGCCCAGGCCAGGATCCAGGTCGTCGATTCGCCCCTGAACCGCGAGCTCGTCAAGATATTCCCCGAGATCGCGAACGGCTATATCGACTTGAACGGCAACGGCAAGCTCGACCAGACGGCCGACCTCAACGAAGTCATCCCGGAATCCAGGATCCGCGACGGCCAGCTCCAGGCCCAGGAAATCCTCGATTTCATCGTGGCGAACTGGCGCTTCATCGGTGTCGACAAGCTCAAGGCGGTCCGGCAGGCGGTGAAGAACGCCTCGGATCCCCTGGGCCAGCTCATAGCCATCGACTTCTCGACCGCCCTGGACGAGGCGGTGCGGCAGCGCGAGGAGATGGGGAACACGCTCTATCTCACGCCTTCCGCCCTCAAGGAGGCCCAGGGCCGGCTCGGGGGCTACATCGCCGCCATGAGCTCCGCCTATCGCAAGGAGGGGCAGAAAAGCGAGGCCGACTTCACCGCCGCCAGGGACGCCCTCTTCACGGCCATCGCCCAGGGCTACCCCCTCCCGCCCGACCTCCAGCCGGACGACCGCGCCGTCCTCGCGACCACCTGCGTCAACATCATCCAGACGGAGAAGGGCACGAATCCCCAGCAGACCAAGGCGGCCATCAGCATCCTCGGCGCGATCAAGGCGGCCGATAACGCCGAGGTCCTCGTCGGCCTCGCTTCGGACGCCACCTACGCCGTCGAGGCGATGGCCGCCCTCGGCCGGATCGGCTACAAGCCGGCGATCCCGATGCTCTCCCGGCAGCTCGCCGCCTCGACCTCGGCCGAGGTCCGCAAGGCCGCCCTCCTCGCCACGGGCGAGATCGGCGGGGCCGAGGGCCTCGACACCATCCTCGCCCTCCTCAAGCCGGGCTCGAAGGACGCGCTGCCTCCCGATCTCACCCTCGCGGCCGCCGAGGCCCTGGCCGGCATCGCCGAGAGCGGCAACGGCGACCAGCGGGTGATGAACGCGCTCAAGAATTTCGCGGTCTCCGACCAGGGGCCCGTGCGCTCGGTCGCGGCCTCCGGGCTCGGCGGCTTCCAGTCGCCGGCCGCGGTCGACGCCCTCTTGCCCATCGTCGCCGGCGACAAGGATCCCGCCGTCCGCAAGGCCGCCGTCATCGCCGTCTCGCACGAGCGGGGAGACGCCATCATGCCGGCCTTCCTCAAGCTGCTCCAGGAGAAGGACCTCGACCCCGCGCTCGAGCTCGCGACGATCGCTGCCGTCGGCTCGAACGCCCAGGGAGCCCTCGGCATCCAGGTCCTCGTCGGCGACCTCGCCGCCCCCAACCCGGAGATCCGCTCCGCCGCCTCCGCGGCCCTCCTCAGGCTCTACCCGGCGAACCAGCTGCCCGTCATCGGCGCCGTGACCCGAGCCCTCACCACCTCCACCGACGAGAATCTCCTCGCGGCCGGCACCGCCCTCCTCGCCAGCTTCGCCGATCCGACGAGCCTGCCCACCCTCCTCGCCCTCCTCCAGAAGCCGCAGTCGGAAGTGAAGCGCAACGCCGCCTGGGCGCTCTACCGCCTGCGCAATGGGAGCAACCCCCGGGTGAGCGAGACGCTCCAGCAGCTCGTCACGAACGAAAACGTGACGATAGCGGCCCGCGTGAACGCGGTGCGCGCCCTGGGGATCATCGGCTACGACTCCGCGACCCTCAACATCTGGCAGACCCTCGTGACGACCGCGCAGATGCGCGGCGACAAGTACGCCATGCTCAGGCTCTTCGCCGTGCGCGCCCTGGGCGAGATGGGGGCCGGCAAGCCGCCCGTCCTCCAGGCTCTCGCGAAGATCGTCGCCCGCGAAAGCGACCGCGATCTGAGGCTCGAGGCGGTGGGAGCGCTCCAGGCCCTCGCCACTCCCAGCCAGGAGGCCGAGGACGCCCTGGCCGGAGCTTTCGCCCTCTCCTCCGACGACCTCGAGCTCAGGCTCCGCATCGTCGAGACCCTCGCCGACATGGGGGCCGCCCGGTCGGTCGACGAGGGAGCCGAGCTCCTCACCCAGCAGCTTTCCACGGACCAGCGCCGCCGGCTGGTCCTGGCCCTTTCCGAGACGCCGAACGAGGCCTCGGCCAACGCCATCCTCGACGCGTCGAAGGACCCGGCGGTGGCCGACTACGCCGAAGCCGTCCTCGAGGGCTTCCCCCGCGCCGTCATCCAGCCCATCGTCTCCCGCCGGCTCAAGCTCGAGGCCGACAAGGGCGTGCTCGCGGTCCTCGGCGACTTGAATTCCCGATTTTCGGACTGAGTGAGGGAGATGAGCATGAACCAGAGCGAAGAGAAGACCCGGGCCGCCTTCGGCAGGCTCTATTCCATCGTGGCCCGGCTGCGCGCCCCGGACGGCTGCCCCTGGGACCGCGAGCAAACCCCCAAGAGCATGCGCGGCAACGTCATAGAAGAAGCCTACGAGCTCGTCGAAGCCATAGACGAGGCCGATCCTCCCCACATCCGGGAGGAGGCGGGCGACCTCTACCTCCTCGCCACCATGGTCGCCTACATGAACGAGGAGGCGGGCGCCTTCTCGGTCGCCGACTCGCTCGACACGATCTGCGAGAAGCTTGTGCGCCGCCACCCCCATGTCTTCGGCGAGGCCGAGGCCCGCGATTCGGAGACCGTGCTCCGCCAGTGGGACGAGATCAAGGTCAAGGTCGAGGGGCGGCGCAGGAAGGACTCGCTGCTCGACGGGGTCTCGCGCGCGCTGCCTCCGCTCGAGCGCGCCTTCAAGATCCAGAAGAAGGCCGCCAAGGCCGGCTTCGACTGGACTCGGGCCGAGGAGGTCTGGGCCAAGACCCGGGAGGAGCTCGCCGAGGCGGAAGAGGCCTGCGAAGAGGCCGCGCGCCGCGGCGACCGCGACGCGGTCGAGGAAGAGTTGGGCGATCTGCTCTTCAGCGCGATCAACCTGGCGCGCTTCCTCGACGTCGACCCGGCCGTGGCCCTCCACCGCACCGTCGAGAAGTTCTCGCGCCGTTTCCGCCACGTCGAGCGCCGCATGGCCGAGGAAGGCAAGATTCTCGGCCCCGAGCACATGGCGGCCATGGACTCCTTCTGGGAAGAGGCCAAGCGGGTCGAGGGCGAGGGGCGCTAGCCCGAGCGAGGCCGCGCTTCGAGCTCCTTCACGAGGCGACGGACGAGGGCCGCGTCCTCGGCCAGGGCGGGGATCACGGCGTCGAGGCCGTTCCCCGCGCCGGCGCTCACCGCCCCTATGACGACGAAGCGGCCCATCTTCGGGTCGAACTCGGCCTTCTTGAAGGCGGCGAGCCGCCGGCGCCAGTCGGCCTCCTCCTCGCGCAGGCTTCCCACGCTCCCGTCGCGAGCGATCCTGCGCACGAGGAGCATCGCCACGGAAGAGCCCGCCTCCTCGAGCGCCGAGGAGCACTCGCCCGCGGCGCCGCCCGGCAGGGCTTCCCAGGCCAGGCGGACGAAGGGGTGGTCGATTTCGGCGACCAGCTCGATCGCGGACCGGTAGCGGTCCATGCAGGTGTTCCGCCCCAGCGACAGGCAGACGGTCACGCCCTGCCGGGCCGCGCGATCGCCCAGGCGCCGCGCTTCAGCGGCGAGCAGGGCGCGCCATTCGCGCTCGCGGCAGGCGGCGGAATCCCCGCCGAAGAAGATGCGTACGATCGGAGCCTGGAGCCTGAGCGCGGTCTCGAGCACCGACTCGAAGCGCAGGCCGAGCTCGCCGCCGGGCTCGGCGCGGTACAGGGGGGCGTAGGAGGCCGTGGTCAGGCCCGCGCGCAGGGTGCCCATCATGGCGCCTGACGCCGCCTCGGTGTCGCCCTGCGGGATATGGATGCCGCCGGCCCATTCGATGGCGTCGACTCCGGACTCCGCAGCCGCGGCTATCACGTCGCGCGCGCCCAAAGTGAGAAAGGCCGAGGAACTCAAGCCGATGCGGATCATGCGAACTCCGAGCTGCGGGGCGCGTGGCGCCGCGGAAATTATTATCTGTTTTTTGACGGCTCGCACTCGAAGATTCGCCTCGACCGCGGGCCCTGCGCTCCCTTCATTCTAGCGGGAGCTGGGTCGATCCACAAGCGCGCAGCCCGCAAAGGCGCCATTGCCTTGCCCCCTTCGCCGATTCTATACTGGAAAAATGGCGCCGCTCACACCCGCGTCCCTGTCGCGGGGACGCAGATCGTTCTTCACCTTCAACGGCCTCAATTCCATTTCGTTCATCCTGCTCTCCGGCAGCTTCGTCACCCTCTACGCGCTCAGCCTCGGGGCTTCCAACGCCCTCGTGGGAGCGCTCAACGCCTTCGCCTACGGCACCTTCTTCTTCCTGCCCTTGGGAAAGAGCCTGGTGCGCCACCGCTCCATAGTCTCGGTATTCGGCTGGGCCTGGTTCTACCGCTACGTCGCCATGCTCCCCGCCCTGGCCGCCCCGTTCTTCGCGGCTACGGGCAGGCCGCTCGGAGCCTTCGCCTGCCTCATCGTGGCGGTGGCCGCGTTCAACATCCTGCGCGGCATCGGCATGATCGGGAACAATCCCGTGCTCGCCAACCTCGCCTCGGGCGGCCCCGGCGGCAAGCGGGCCGACAAGGGAGCCTTCCTCGTCAACGTGCAGATCGTCGGGTCGGTGGCCTCGCTCGGCACGAACCTGGCCGTGGCCCTGGTCCTCGGCGCCAAGGCGGGGCCCTGGCTCTTCGCCGCGGGCATGGCGGTCGGCATCGTCATCGGCCTCGCCGGCTCCCTCGTCCTCATCCGCGACATGCCCGAGCCGGAGGGCTACCGGCCCGAATCCTCGGCCTCCTTCGTGGCCCTGGCCCGCGAAGCCTTCGCCAAGCGCCCCTTCAGGATTTTCATCGAGGTGCTCGTCCTCCTGTCCTTCGTCGCGGGCATGGCGAGGACCTTCATGCCCGTGTACGCCAAGGACGTCTTCGCCCAGGGCGACAACGCGATCATGGTCTATTCCCTCGTGGGCAGCCTGGGCTCCATCGTCATGGGCCTGCTCACCCGGCTCCTGGTCGACCGCCTGGGCGCGAGGCCCCTGTACGTGATCTTCGTGGCCGCCGCGGCGCTGAGCCTCGCGCCCCTCGCCGCGGCGCCGGGACCCGTGGGCTTCCTCTCCGGGCCGCTCGAGGTGGCTCTCTTCCTCGTCTTCGCCAACTTCGTCTCCGCCTTCGGCCTCACGGGCGAGGAGAACGCCGGGCAGACCTACTTCTTCGCCCTCGTCGAGCCCGAGCGCACCCTCGACCTCGGCATCGTCTACTTCCTCATGTACGGGCTGGGCGGCGCGGTCGGCTCGACGGCGGGCGGTTTCATCCTCGACTTCCTCGGCGCGCGGGGACTCTCGGCCTCGACCTCGTATCGGATCTTCTTCGGTTCCCTGGTCGCCATACTCGTCTACGTCCTCATCCGGCTCAACGCCCTGGTGCGGCTCGGCTCGGCCTCGGTGCGGGAGTCGCTCTTCGTCATGCTCTCCCTGCGCGACCTCAGGGCCTTCGATCTTCTGGCGCGGCTCGACCGCAGCGCCGATCCGGCCGAGGAAATCGCCCTCATCCACGACATCGGCGCTGCGGCCAAGGGCCGGTCCTCGGCGCGAGCCCAGGCCGCTCTGCTGGAGTACCTCTCCTCGCCCCGCTTCGAGGTGCGGCTCGAGGCCCTCATCGCCCTGGAGAACATGCCCCAGCTCGACGACGCGGCCGTGAAGGCCCTGATCGGGGAGGTCGAGCGGCAGCCCTACACGACGGCCTATGTGGCGGCGCGCATCCTGGGCAAGGTGGGGCGCCGGTTCCGCGAGGCCGTCCTGCCCTGCCTGCGCGCGGCGGTCGAGGCCGAGGACTACATGCTCGTGAGCTCGGCCATGACAGCCCTGGCCCGGCTCGACGACCGCGCCAGCCTCCCGCTGATCGAACGGATCCTCGCCCGCACCGACATAGGACGGGTCCGCATAGGCGCGGCCTACGCGATAGAGCTCCTGCGCAGCCGGGCTTCGGTGCCGATCCTCGTTTCCTGCCTGCGGCGCGAGGGCGGCCCGCCCTTCGTGTCGGACGAGCTCCTCCTGGCCAGCGCCTCGGTGCTCGGCCTCATGCCGCGCTTCTACGCCCTCTACACGGCCTTCCTCGACGACGAGGAGACCGGCATAGCCCTGCTGACCGACGCGGCGGCCGAGCGCTTCGGGCCGGACGCCGAGCGGGCCAAGGCCGAGGCCTTCGCCCGGACCTTCAGGGCCGCCCTCGACGCGATCCTCGCCGAGCCGCCCGACGGCCGAGCCATGAATTCCCTGCTCATCGGCGACTGGGAAGGCTCGAGCGCCGCCGACATCGTGCTGGCCGAGGCCGCCTTGGAGCCCGAGCTGGCCTATCGCGGCTTCCGCTTCTTCATCGCCGCCTACGCGGCGCTGCGCTCCTAGAAGGGCAGGCTCCCGAGCAGACGCACGAGCATGGCCACGAGCCGCGAGACGGCGAGATCGACGAGGACGACGACGACGAAGCCGGTGATGAGGCCCTGAAGGTAATTGACGATCCGATTGCGGTAGATCACGCGGTTGATGCGGAACAGGACCGGGTTGAGGAAGGCGTCGACGACCCGCCACAGGGGATGGAGGGAGTTCCAGCGCGCGGCGTAGGCGATGATCCTGATGAGGGCGAAGACCGCGAAGAAGACGAGGACGAAGCCCACCGCCGACCAGGCCACCTGGAGCGCGACGCCGAGCACGATGCCCAGGCTGATCCGCGCGGTGAAGGCCAGCACCCTGAGGAGCTGGTCGACGAGGATGAGCAGGGCGAGGGCCGCGATGGGGGAGAAGTCGAAGGCGCCGGCGCTCAGGAAGCGGAAGCGCGAGAAGTAGCCCAGATAGGGATCCACCGCGCGCTTGAGGATCTGGCCGCCCCTGCCCAGATCGACGCGCGGCACCCACGATACGAAGATGCGGATCATGCAGAGGAAAAAGTAGACCGAGACCAGGGCGCTCAGCACTCGTGCGACGATCGAGAGTACCACCGACTCCACCTTTCACCGGAGGCTGATCCTGAAATCAGCTACGTGCCCGGGGCATTCAGCTTGCCCAGCTCGTCCATCGTCTTCTTGAGCTGCTCGGCGCTCTGCGCGGCGTGGAGACTTTCCTTGGCGGGGTCGAAGGTCGGGTCCAGGACGAGCGCCTGCTTCCAGTAGTCCTCCGCCTTGGCGTTGTCGCCCTTCGCGTAGGCGTCGAGGCCGTTAAGATACAGGGTATCCACCCGCTTCGCAAGGGCGGCCCTGCCCAGATCGCCGAGCAGGAAGGAGGCCTGGATGGAGACGCGGTTGAGCGGCGTCATCTGGGTGGTCAGGTCGAGGGTATAGTTGACCGCGATCCGGACCAGCTCGAAATCCACGCTGGAGCCGATCGTGACGCGCGGATTGCCGCCCTTGAGGAGCAGACCGCCCTGCATGCGGAAGAAGCTCGTCACGTCGAGGAGGAAGCCCCCCGCCACGTAGAAGTTCTCCGACAGCGAGGGGTCGACGAGATTGACGGGCTTGGACAGGTCGAAGGACAGGGTGAGGGGGTGGAGGGGAGAGTAGCCGATGCCGAAGGAAGCGGTGGTGGGCAGCGGATCGCCCTCGACGGGGGGCCCCATATTCTTGAGGGCGAGGCCGAAGGAGAGATTCTTGCCCCGCCAGTGGTCGAACTTGCCGAAGTCGAAGCGGGTGAGGAGGCCGGCGTCCACCATGGCGCCGAAGGCCGAATTGCCGGCGGTGGCGCCGTTGGCGACGGCGGGCATGGAGCGGTACGCCACCTTGCCGGTGGCCCCGACCGCCAGGCCGCTGAAGTAGTAGCCGGGGAAGAAGTCGTAGGAGATATTGAAGCCTGCCATGGCTTCGCTATAGTACCCGGAGCCCTGCTGGTCGCCGAACTGGTCGTAGGCGGTGAAGGGCAGGTAGAGCCATTTGCCGGCCACGCCGAAACCGAAGCCCCCCGTCCTGATGGTGTAGACCGCGCCCTCGATCTTGGTGTCGGCTATCCAATTGTTGTGATAGACCGCCAGCTCGGTATAATCGAGCATGCTCGAGGCCGCGGGGTTGGCCTCGAAGTACGAGGAGTCCTTGGAGACCGCGGTGTAGGCCGTGCCCATGCCCTCGTCGAGGCCGCCCATGGGAATGAGCAAGGACCTGAAGGTGGTGAGCCCGCTGTTGGGATCGGGATTGAGAAGCTGGGTGAGGGTCTGATAGGTATCGGGCGAGAATTGTGCCGCGAGGCCGGCGCCCGACAAGAGCATCGAGGCTGCCGCGAAAAAAACCGGCATCCGCTTCATAGTCAACCGCAAATATACTGTATGGCGCCCCACATTTCTATATGGCGCCGTTCTTCCTTCAATTATAGGAAACTGCTACCGAAAATTAAGCGGAATCGTACGGCTGGCACCGGGTTGCCGGACGATTCGGCCGGTTAGCCGCCCCTGGGGCGAAGTATCTTCTAGTACTGAAAGGTGTTGATCAACGCCCAATGCGCCACGAGCAGTCCGGCCCTGCCGCGCCCCGCGATTCGACGCCCCGTGCGGAGCGCCCGTGGAGGGGTTCGAGCCGGGTCCTCCTCAGCCTCCTACTCCTCATAGCCTGCCTGCGGGGAGCCGAGGCTGCCGGGCCGGGCGACTTCGAGGCCTTCGTGGCGGCGACGCGCGGCGACATGGGCGCGGCCCAGACGATGGTTTCCTCGGCGCGGAGCACCCAGGACAAGCTCAAGGCTTCGCAGCTCTACCAGGAAGCCTCCCAACGCTATCAGACCATCATCGACCGCCTCGAGGCCCGGATGCAGGAAGGCAAGGACCGCGGAGGTCAGTTGCTTTCGCTGCTCACTTCGGCCCTGCTCAGCAAGGCCGACATAGACAAGTCGCTCAAGAACTACGATGCCGTCATCGTCACGCTCACCGACCTCATCAGGCGGAACCCGAACCGATTCGACCAGGCCAACGGCCTCATCCGCGAAATCATCGGCATCCGCGACCGCTACGCCCGGATCGCGACCGAACTCTTCGACGCGATCAAGACGAAGGACACGACGCTCCCCGCCACCCAGAACTACATCAAGGAGCGCACCCAGGAGCTGCAGGAGCTGGACCCCTACTCGAACCAGGACATCCTCATCCGGATATCCGAGGCCATCCTCAAGTCCCAGAACCTGCGGACCATGCGGGCCGTCATGACGCAGGGCCGCGGCCTTCTCGACGACGGGCGCTATGCCGACGCCATCGCCGCCTACGAACAGGGGCTGGAACTCTATCGCCGGCAGTTCGACAACTCGGGCTACGATCTGCGCGATCCGCGCACCGGTCAGGTGCTCACGGTCGACAAGAGCGGCCGGCTCCAGACCCTCGTAGTCGACGCCAACGGCACCCTGCTCCGGACGGACTCGTCCGGCCATGTCCTGAAAAGCCCCGACGGCGGCGACCTGCCCGCGCTCGACGCCCAGGGCAAGCCGCAGACTCTCGCTTTCGTGCTCGCGGGAGGGCGCCAGCAGCTCGAAAGCGGCCAAGGCAGCGTGGTGGAGTACGCGGAGAATCTCGTGCAGGGAGCGCAGGCGACCGCCGATGCCCTGCGCGGCGGCCAAGGCCCCTTCGCCGCCATAGCCCCCGCGGCCAAGGGCCTCGAAGCGGCCTTCGCCTCCGGCGACCCGGCCGCGGCCGCGGCGGCCCTGAAGCCGGTCCAGGCGGCTCTCGGCGATCTGGCCAAGGCGCGTTCCGACGTAATCGCCGCCGGACTCGGCCTCGAAAGCCTCGACAAGCAGCTGCCCAAGCGCCGCGACGGCGCCGATGTCTCGTACATCCTGTACGCCTACCTCTCCTACGCCGATCTCTTCCTCCGCGGACGCCCCGTGGTCGCCGACTACGGTAGCCTCGATCAGCTCGGCGATCCGCGCTGGCGGCCGCCCGAGGAGCGGAACAAGAGCGAAGGCATCGCGGGGGCCATGCTCGACGAGTACGCTTCCTACCTCGACGGCCTGCGGACCGCCTTCGAGCCTCGGCTCCAGAAGCTCTTCTCCGCCGGGCTGGCGGCCATCGACGGCCGGAACTGGGACGGGGCCAAGGCGGATTTCGATCAAGCCGCCCAGCTCGCCGCGCCGGGACTCGGCATGCTGGACCTGTGGAAGCTCGTCTATCCGCCCGAATCCCTCGCGAGCCTCGACCCTGCGGACAAGGCGGCGGCCGATCGCAAGAAGGCGGACTACGACCGGATCAGGCATCTCGAGATGCTCGCGTCGGGATACTCGAAGCTCGTCGAGGCGGCGACGTCGACGGAAGCGGTCTTTGCCGAGGCCCAGGTCTTCATGAAGGGCCTGCCGCCCGACGCCCCCCTGGACTCCTCGCTCGCCGCGCTCGACGGCTTCCTGGCCCGCTTCGGCGACGCGGAGAAGGCGCTCATCGCCCTGGGCACGGAGACCGACGGGCTCACCGAGCAGATCAAAGCCTGGCTGAAGGCCGAAAACAGCGACGATCCCTCGGCCAAGACGCAGAGGGAGTACTTGAAGCGCGTCTCCGATCTCCTCGCCAGGATGCGGCAGGAAAAGACGGAGCTCATCGCCTTCGGCGCGCGCCTGCAGACCGGCACCGCGGACAAGGCGCTGGCCGCCGCCGAGACGGCCGTGCGCGCGGCCGGCGATCTCATCGTCGGACCTCTCTCGGCCATACCCGACCGGGTCGGGCTTCACGACCCGAGCGCCTCGCGCGCCGCGGCGATGCTCGCGGCCGAGGAGAAGGACATCGGCGACCTGGAGGCCCGGATCGCGAAGTTCCTGGCGGGAATCGACGCCGAGTCGCCGGAGGTCCGCGCCGACCCCGCGGTGCAGGCCCTCCGAGCCGAGCTCGCCACGGCGGCTGCGCAGGCGGCCGACCTGCAGCACCTCCGCTCCGCCGACCTGGCGAAGGCCCTCGACCACAAGCGCGCCGCCGAAAAGGCCCTCGCGGCCGCCGGGCCGCTCCTCGCTGAGGCCCGGCGCCTCCTGACGGCGAGCCAGGCCCGGAGCGCCAGCCCGACCGAGGTCCGCCAGGACCTCGACCTCTCCAAGGCCAGGCTCGCCTCGGCCCTGGCCAGGATCCTCGAGTGGTCGAACAACGATTTCGACCTGGCCACCTGGACCGAGTACTACAATAACCAGTACGGTAGGCTGAAGGCGGAGCGCGACAAGGCCGACGACGCCTATGTGCTCAACGAGACCTTCGCCCTGCTCGACGCGGGCCAGCGCTACTACAATCAGCAGCTCTACGACCAGGCGGGCGAGGCGCTCGACTCGGCCCAGTCCATCTGGATGAGCAAGCACAGCCAGGAGCAGCCCCAGGTGCGGTATTGGCAGAACTTCGTCAAGATGGCCCAGGACACGAACAACAAGCGCGAAGTCAAGCCGAGCGACCCGCTGTACTACGACATCAGCAACTACCTCTCGCAGGCCCGCACCCAGTACGTCCGCGGCAGCGACCTCATGCAGAAGGGCGACAGGACCGCCGCCGCCGCGGCCTTCGACGCGGCCCGCCAGAACATCAGCTACGTGACCCGGGCCTTCCCCCTCAACGCCGAGGCCGGCCTCCTCACCCTCCAGATCCTCAAGGCCACCGACCAGGCGGCCTACCTCCAGTCCCTGCCGAGCAGGATCCAGGCCGCGCGCGACCTTTTGGCCACCGATCCCCAGACGGCCTACTCGCGCATCGCCGATCTCGCGAAGATGGAGAGCGGCAACGCGAGCATCCAGAGCCTCCTCAAAGAGGCGGAGATCAAGACGGGCAGGCGCCCGCCCGAGCCCACGAGAGAGCAGATCGCCCGGGCGGCGGCCCTCGTGGCCCAGGCCGAGAACCTCATGAAGACCGGGCGGAGTTCGGACAACGCGAAAGCCGCGGATCTCCTCAACCAGGCCTACGCGCTCGACCCGCGGAACCCCAAGGCCTTCGCCGACATCAAGTACCTCACCGTCCTCTCGGGCAGGGGCGGACAGGCCGGTCCCGGCCTCAACCCCGCGGACCAGGCTCTGCTCGACACGGCCACCTCCCAATACGCCTCCGGTCAGTACAACCAGGCGCGCGACACGATCAACCGCCTCCTCCAGGCCGGCAGGATGACGCGGGACGTCGTCAAGCTCGACCAGAACCTGAAGCAGCTGGGGTACTAGGATGAGGCCGAACAAGCGTTTCGTGTCGCCGCTGCGGATCGGAGCCGCCCTCGCGCTGCTCCTCGTCTGCCTCACGGCGCGGGACTCCGGGGCCCTGGACTACTGGGAGCCGCCCTCGGTGCTCGCATCCGGCCGCTTCCCGACGGTCTTCGCGACTCGGGAGGGCCCCCTCGTCCTCTGGCAGCAGTCCCAGGTTTCGGGCGAGACGGGCAAGGCCTGGATCTGGCGCGCCTATCTCCGGGACGGCGCCTGGCGGAGCGACCGCATCGACGAGCAGCCCCTCGCCTTCCAGGGCGCCGAACCCCTGCTCTACTCGGCCTCCATGTCCACGAGCGGCGAGATAGCCGTCGCCTGGCCCTCCTCGTCCAGGAGCTTCGAGGTGAGCCTCTCTGACGACGGCGGCAAGACCTTCCGGCGCTCGGGCTCGATCGACAGCGCCTCGACCTCGGTGGCCCCGCGCATCTTCCCCAGCGCGAAGGGCGGCTGGATCCTCTTCGTGACCCAGGGAAAGCCGGGCGCCGCCCTGGGCCAGGACCAGGGCAGCCTGCCGAGCACCATCAGCATCTACTCCTCGGTCTCCTCGGACGGCGGGTCCTGGTCGACGCTCCAGCCCCTCGTCGCGCCCGACGAGGGCTTGAGCGTCAACTTCCTCCCGGCCTCGGCCCCGGTGGGGGGCCGCGATGTCGTCGTGTTCCAGACCCTGATCCCGCTCGAAGGCTCGGTTCCCTCCCACTACATGCTCATGGCCAAGACCTCCGCCGACGGAGGGCGAAGCTGGTCCCGGGCCGCGCTGGTGACCGGCTTCGCCGATCCGGCGGGAGGGGAGAGCGCCGGCTCGGAGAATTACGACAATCAGCGCCCCGTCCTCTTCCCGATCGACGGCAGCGCGCTGCTCGTCTGGGAGCGGCGCATGACCAAGACGACGAGGACGCAGATCTGGTCGGCCCGCCTGGACGGCGGAGGCGCGCTGGAAAGCGGCAGCCTGGCCCCCGTGTCGCCCGACGTAGGCTCCTACATCCTCTCGCAGACCTACGAATCCGACGGCCGGCCCATGGTCGTCTACCTCGAGGACAGGCTCAAGGGCAACGCGGTCTACGACGCGCACTATCGCGAGGGCCGCTGGGAAAGCGAGAGCCTGGGCCTGAGCGCCAAAAGCGATCCCGCGCAATCGGGCTTCACCGCCTTCGCCCGCGTGATCATGTTCAAGGGCCGCAGCTACGTCGCCTGGCAGTACGACAAATCGGGCAGCTCGCGGATCTACACGCTCGAGCCCGTGCTCCACGTCGATCCGCCCAGTCTCGCCGCGCTCAACTTCGATCCCGCGAGAAAGTCGCGGCATGAGAGCGCGCAGATCCGCGTGGACTTCCCCGTCGACGTCTCGGGCATCAAGCGCTTCGCCTACCTCTGGAGCCGCGGCGCCCGGAGCGCCGGGGCGACGCTCGCCGAGCAGGGAGCCGGCGCCGCGCAGCGGCAGGACGCCGCCCTGATCTGGCGGACGGGCACGGTGGTCCCGGCCTCGGAGCAGAGCCTCGAACTGCCCGCCGCGCAGGACGGCTCCTGGACCCTCGCGGTCTCGATCGAGGACAACGCCGGCAACCGCTCCCGGCCGGCCTCCCTGACCTTCGTGCGCAAGCGCACCCCGCCGCGGCCGCCGATCATCCTCCCGCCCGACACCGACCCGGGCGGCTTCCTCGCGTCCAACACCTTCACGATCGACTGGCAGGAGGCGCCCGATCCCGACCTCGCCGGCTACACCTGGGAACTCCGCTACGCGGGGCCCCTGGAGGGGAAGGCGGCCCCGGGCGCGCTTTCGCAGCGGACGGGCGGGCCGGCAGTAGCCGCGGCGCAGCTCACGGCGGCGAAGGGAGCCGCGGCGAAGGGAGCCGCGGCGCGCCCGGCCCCGCTGCCGGGCCTGAGCCCCTACGAGAGCCAGCTCGTGCAGCTCGCGGGACCGCCCGTGCCGCCGCCGGTCATCCGCGGCACGACGCCCGGCTTCTCGCAGACGAACGTCGACGACGGCTACTACCTCTTCTCGGTCGCGGCCATCGACAGCGTGGGCAACATCAGCGACGTCTCCACCATTCTCCTGCGCGCCGACAAGTACGTGCCGCACACGATCGTCACCCGGGTCGAGCCCACGCAGGACGCGCTGGGGCGGACGAGCCTGCGCATCCTGGGCCGCGGCTTCACCACCGGCGGCATCATCGACCGGATAGCCCTCGACCGCGACGGCCAGAGCCCCTACGACGTGGAGCGCAGCGCGGGCGACGGCGACTACCGCCTCGCCTCCGACCGGGAGATCGACGGTTTCTCCTTCGGCGACGTGCAGACCGGCCAGTACCGGCTCGGCCTCCACCACACGGCGCGCGGCTGGTACTGGACGCCCGCCCTCGTCTCGGTCGATCTCTCGGGCACGGTCAAGTACGGCGTCGAGGCGGCCTACCATCCCGCCTGGCGCTTCCTGGGCCTGCGGAGCCGGCCGCTCTCGATCTACGACGCATTCATACTCGCGGCGATCCTCTTCGCCGGCCTCGGACTCGCGCTCTCCCTGCGACAGGTCGTCCTGGTCGCGCGGGAAGGCGCCGAGGTGCGGCAAGAAGTGCTCGCCCTGATTTCCGGAGGGTCCATGCCGACTACAGAAAAGCTTCGTCGAGCGCAGACGCTCAAGCGGCGAGGTGCCGGCCTGCGGGTGAAGTTCACCCTCACCATCGGCATCCTCGTCATCTTCGTGGTCGTCCTCGTTTCGATCCCGCTGGGGCTCCTCATGATCAACACCCAGCGCTCGGCCCTGGCCACGGGCCTGGAGCAGCGGGCCAAGGTCCTCCTCGAAAGCGCCGCCCAGGGAGGCCGCTTCTTCCTGGGCAAGGAAGACGCGGTCACCCAGCTGAGCTTCCTTCCCGACCAGGCCAAGGCCATGGAGGGCGGGGTGTACATCACCATCACCGGCAACAGCGCCCAGGCCAAGGTCGCCGGGCAGGACGTCGTCTACGCCACCAACGACGACGCGATCGCCTCCAAGGTCGAGGGCGCTCCCTTCGTGCTCGGGCAGTCCGTCATGCGAAGCTCCGGCCCCGGGGCCGACCCGCTCGCGCCGGGGATCGCCTCGATGGCAGCCGAGCTCCAGACGAAATCCGAAGAGGCGATAGCCCAGAACCTCGCCGACAAGGTCAGGCTCAGCCAGGAGAAGGCCGGCCTCGGCCAGGGCGCCGCGGCCTCGGCCCGCAGGTCCCAGATCAACGACGCGCTCGACCAGGAGGACCGGCGCATCCGCGAGACCCTGAGGTCCATCTCCGACGCGGCCGTGGGCTCCATGCCGCGCTTCGACCCGGCCAAGCCTGCCTCCCGGCCGGAGGATTTCCTCTTCTACAAGCCGATCATCGAGTACCGCCCGAACGACCAGCTTCTGTACCGCGGCATGGTCCGCCTGGAGGTCAGCACGGTCCACATCGTGGCGGAGCTCCGCTCGGCCACCGCCAGTCTCGTGCGCATAACGCTTATCATAGCCGCGATCGCGCTCGGCATCGGCATCCTCGGCGCCTTCATCCTCTCCACGGCGATCGTGCGGCCGATCCGCAAGCTCGTGCTGCAGATAGCCAAGATCCGCGACACGCCCGACATCGAGACCCTCGCGGGGGAGCGCATCGAGGTGGCGACGCACGACGAGCTCTTCACCCTCGCCGACACCGTCAACCAGATGACCGACGGCCTCGTCAAGGCCGCCAAGGCCTCGAAGGAACTCATCGTCGGCAAGGGCATCCAGAAGATGTTCATCCCCCTCGACCCGGCCCCCGGCTCGAGGGCCAAGCTCTCGACCGGCAGCCGCGACGAGAAGGACTTCGAGGTCTTCGGCTACTACGAAGGCGCGAAGGGCGTCTCCGGCGACTACTGGGACTTCAAGTCGATCAACGCCCGCTACCACTACTTCATCAAGTGCGACATCTCCGGCAAGGGCGTCTCCGCGGCCCTCATCATGGTCCAGGTCGCGACCATGGTCATCAACTACTTCAACGAGTGGAAGAAGGCCATGCCCCGCAACATCGACCTCACCGAGCTCGCCTACCAGATCAACGACTTCATCGAGGAGCGCGGCTTCCAGGGCCGTTTCGCCGCCTTCACGCTCGGCCTCTGGGACTCGCAGGGCGGCACCGCCTACATCTGCGAGGCCGGCGACCGCAAGCTCCACTTCTGGGACCACAGGCGCGGCGAGCTCGTCGAGGAGCTCCTGCCCGACTCGCCGGCCGCGGGCATCTTCCCGAGCTTCATGGTGCAGATGAAGAACCCCATGGTGCAGATCGTCCGCAAGTTCGAGAAGGACGACGTGCTCCTGCTCTACACCGACGGCATCGAGGAGGCGAAGCGGCATTTCCGCGACGCCGACTTCAAGATCGTGCCCTGCACCGACGTGCCGAAGGACCAGGAGCACGGGAACCATTCGGGAGGCCAGGACAACGAGGAGTTCGGCTACGATCGCATAACGTCGATACTCACGGCGGTGGATCGCCGCGGCTCGTATCGCCTCGTGAAGCAGCACGACCCCCTGAGCGACGACGTCCTCAGCTTCGACTTCTCGACCTGCTCGGGCAGCCTGGAGGAGCAGGTGCTCGCGCTCATCGCCGTCGAGAAAGTCTTCCGCATGTATCCCGACCCCCAGGCGACCGAGAGCGACTACGTCCTGGTGGACGAGAAGGTGGACAAGTTCCTCGAGCGGCACTTCGACCAGTACCGGCTCTACTGCTCGAAGAAAAAGCCCTACGCCGACCCGCAGAAGGACAACCCCGGCTACCTGCTCTACGCCGGCATCAAGGAAGACGACCAGTACGACGACCTGACGATCCTGGGCATCCGTCGCAAGTAGCGAGGGCGCACGTCGCGAGGGCGCACGTCGCGACGGCGCACGTCGCGACGGCGCAAGCAGCGGCGCGCACGGCTGAGCGAGCGGCGGCGCCTCACGTAGCCGCTGAGCGCTCGGCGGCGGCCGCATTCCGGACCGCCTCTTCGAACCGGTCGAACCGCTCCGCCTCGCCGGCCGCCAGGGGATAGCGGAACCGGGCGCCGCCGGAGCGCAGCTCCAGCATGCGGTACCGCCTCTCGTCCGCGAGCGGGACGTACTCGAAGCGTACGCCCGCATCCAGCGGCACATAACGCGTCATGTGGCTGTACTCGGCCATCCGCTTCGAGCGGAAGGGCGGCTCCTCCGATATGCCGTAGAACATGGACGGGGAGAGCGTCAGGATATACGACGAGATGATCCTGGACGAGTCGAGGAAGCGGGGCACCGGCGTCTCGGGGTGGTAGAACCTGGCCGCCAGCTCGTCGTCGCCCATGACCTCGACGGCGTAGCTGTGGTACTTGTAGTCGGTGCGCACGAGGTCGGCGAAGGGATCGGGCCGGATCGATCGCACCCGACGCTCCGGGGGAGCCTCGAGCGCCCGGTACCGCCTGAAGGCGGCTATCATCGGAACGAAGAAATAGGAGCTGACGGTGTTGTATAAAAGCGAAACCCGATCGCCGCCGCGGAGGTAGAAGCTCATGCGCGAAGCGAGCAGGGTGGTGGCCGTCTCCAGCGCATCGACGTCCGCAAGCTCGAAGAGGCGCTTTTCGTAGCCCGAACGGCGCTTCTTGATGACGAGCACCCGCGAGAGCGCCTGGCAGAGAAAGGTTTCGGGCTCCGAGCCGCGCATGCCGCGCGAGGCCGGGGCGCGCACGCAGTACGGAAAATCGGGAAAGGCCTCGGCGACCATGTCGGCGCAGGCTGCCGGCATCAGGCCGGGCTCTTCGAACCTGCTCGACCAGGTCTCTACGCTGCCGTCTCTGCTCATGGAACCTCCCGGATCGCAGTTTAAACGCACCCACGTATCCAGGAGTCATCAGCCGCGATACGCGGCGGTTCCGGCGAACTCCATCGCCCGCACTACCCGGCGATCAGGATACCCCCGCCTGCCGGATGCGTCAACGACTCAATCGACCTTGGCCAGCGCCCTCTTGGCCGCGAAGAAGAAAGGCAGGGAGGCGAGTTGGGCGACCAGAGAGAAGACGACGAGGGCGACCAAGGACTTGTCGTACAAAAAGCCCATCGCCCAGGAGCCGAGGAACCAGAAGGCGCCGAAGCCGGCGTTGAAGACGCCGATCGCGGTGCCGCGCCTCTCCTTCCGGACCATCATGGCCACGGCGGCCTTGAGGATGGACTCCTGAGCGCCCATACCTATGCCCCAGAGAAGCACGCCCGCGATCACGAGGGCGGGCGCCTTGAACAGGAAGACGAAGGGGGCGAAGAAGGCGGAGATCGCGGTGGAGAGGATGATCGCCCCCATGCCCTTCCGGTCGAACATGCGCCCGAAGACGAGGGCCGAGACGGCGTCGATGCCCATGGCCAGAGCGTAGAGGACCGGCACGATGTTGTCGGGGAAGATCTGCCGCTTGACCACGTGGAAGGCCATGAGGGGAAAGTCGGCGAAGCCTATGGCGAGGAAGATGATGCCCCCGAAGTAGAGCCAGTAGGGCCTGGATAGCCCGTCCCGCTCGCGCGCGGGAACGGAGGTCTCGAACTCGTGCGGCCGCGGGTAGCGGTACCGAGCCGCAAGAAGGAGCACGAGAGCAATCGAGGCGGGAATGCCCAGGAGGAGGAAGGCCAGGGAATAGGCCGAGAGCCTGCCGGAGGACTCCTTGAGGGTGAGTACCGTGAAGAGCATCAAGGGGCCCAGGACGGCGCCGATCTGGTCCAGCACCTCCTGCAGGGCGAAGCCCTTGCCCGCGCCCACCTCGTTCGCGGCGAAAGAGGCGATGGTGGTCTTGGCCGGATTCCTGATCGCCTTGCCCAGGCGCTCCACGACGATGAGGACGCAGGCGAAGAGCCAGCCGAAGCCGGGGGCGAGAGCCAGGGCCGGTATGGCGAAAAGATTGATGAGGTAGCCTATGATGGTCAGGAGCCAGTAGCGGTGCGTCCTGTCGCTGAGGTAGCCGGTCGCCAGCCGCAGGGCGTAGCCGATGAGCTCGCCGAGGCCGGAGACGAAACCGACCGTGACCGCAGAGGCCCCCAGGAGGAGGAGATAGGGACCGAGAATGCTCCGTGCCCCTTCGTAGGTGAAATCGGAGAAGAGGCTCACCACGCCGAGCAGGGCGAGAAAGGCATAGGCGGCTTTTTTCTTGCTATCGATCGTAGGACGGTCATCGTTCATACGGCCTCGATTCGCGGAACATGCATTTCGCTTCGGTTCCTCGCCGTCGCTGCGGCGAAGGACGCGACCGCTCGGGCGAGCCGGCTCCGAAGTCGGTCCGTCGGCCGCAGCCCGGCTCTTGACTCGAATGTCGCGAGACTTGAATATGATACTGAGGCTCGCGCGATCCTTTCAATGCGAACAGGTCGCGAGAGCCGTCGCGCGACCATGTAACCCCGATATCCGGCAGGCGACGAAGCCGCCGGCCAGGCTTTTGCCATTCTCGACGGTTCCCCGGGAGACCGCATGCATAGCTATGCCAATTTCCAGGTTGAGGGACTCATCAACGTCTTCAACTCGTTCACCGATTCGGAATTCGCGCCCCTCATAACGCACGCCCTCGATGTCGCCAAGCTCTCGGCGGGCATCGCGGAGCGCGTCGGAGGCGGTCGTCTCGACAAGCGCGCCGTATACATAGCCGGGCTCCTCCACGACTGGGGATTGTTCGTCCGGAACGCGGTCAAGGATCCGGGACGTCTCGCCCTCTCCCTGGGCGACAGCGTGTTCCCCACGAAGGACGAGACCAGATCCTTCGACTTCGGCAGTCTCCTCGACCGGCTGGAGTCGGACAATCTCAATCGGCACGCCGAAATATCTTCCTCCATCCTGCGCTACATCGAACTGCCCGAGCCCTACGCCAAGGCTATCGCGGCACATCATCGACCCATCGACGAACTGGCCGACGACGACGAGACGGTCCTCCTGGCGAGCGTATTCAAGACCGCCGACGAGATGTCGCGGATCTACAGGAAAGCTCTCGCGGAGGGCAGGACCGCCGCCTACCACGCCCTCTACGACCTCATCCAGTCCGACGGCGTCCCGGAAGCGCTGCGCCCGGGCGCGAAGGACCTCCTCCTCGACGTCATCGACATGAATTACTGCCTCGACCTTTCCCCGCACGCGGACCGCTACTTCGGCAGCTCCGAGGTGGATCTGCCGCGTTTCATCAAATTCGTCGAGACCCTGAGCTTCACGCAGGACTACCGCAGTCCCTTCACGCGGAACCACTCGTTCAGCATCGCCACCCTGGCCCACGACCTGGCGCTCGAGGCCCTGTCCGAGCGCGACGCCCTCGAACTCAAGCTCGCCGGCCTCATCCACGATTTCGGCAAGATCACCATCCCCCTCGACATACTCCACAAGCCGGCGGCCCTCATCCCCTGCGAGATGGAAATCATGAAGGGACACGTGGTCGAGTCGTTCAAGATGATCGACCCCATCATCCGGTCCAAGGACATAGTCCTCGACGCCGTGTACCACCACGAACGCCTCGACGGCTCGGGCTATCCCATGGGGCTGGCCGCCCCGGACCTGACCATGCGCGCCCGGATAGTCCAGGTCTGCGACAACTACGTCGCCTTGGTCGAGGAGCGGCCCTACCGGCGCGCCCTGCCGCCGGCCGAGGCCATCGTGATCATCGAGGACGAGGTCCGTGCGGGACGGCTGGATGGGGAGGTCTTCGAACTGCTCAGGACCTTCGTCCGCAACGGCTACCAGACGGGCGAATACCGGGAACTCCTCCATGTATTCCTGGGCGATCGGCAGTAGCCCGCGGAGGCACGAGCCCACTTCGCGGCCGATCTCGCTCAAGCCTCGGCCGACACCCGATTCCGGCCCTCGCTCTTCGAGCGGTACATGGCTTGGTCCGCCCGCGAAAGGGCTGCGTCGGGGGACTCGTCGTCGGTATGGAAGACCGCCACGCCGAAGCTCGCGGTGAGCCGCGCCTTGGAGCCGTCGTGAAGCACCAGGGGCGCCTGCGCCAGGGCGGAGCGGAAGCGCTCGGCACAGGCCAAGGCTCCGGGGATATCGGTCAGGGGTAGGACGAGGAGGAACTCCTCCCCGCCGTGACGGCCGATCTGATCGCAGCTCCTGGCCTCCCGCCGCAGGATCGAGGCGAGGTAGGAGAGGGCGAGGTCCCCGGCTTCGTGGCCGTAGCGGTCGTTGATCGACTTGAAGCGGTCCGCGTCGAGCACGATGACGCCGGCCTGCCGGCCGTAGCGCTGGAATTGGCGGAATTCCTCGCCCAGGGCGGTCATGATGCTGCGCCGGTTCTGGAGGCCGGTCAGGGGATCGATCGACGCGAGTTCCTCGACCTGGCGGAAGAGATCGTGGTTGACGATGGCTATGGCGGCGTAGGCGCCGATGACGCGGAGCGCCTCGACCTGCTCGCGGCCGTAGGCCGCCGATCTCGGGCTGCGCAGGCCGAGGAGGCCGACGAGGCGGTCTCCCGTGAGAAGAGGCACGCCGAGGAGGGAGCGATAGCCTCCCGGGAACGCCTCGCCCGGGCGGGCAACCGCGGCCCACTCGGCCTCCGCGTCGTCGACCCGTATCTCCTCGCCGCGCTCCAGGCAGCCGCGCAGGAAAGGATCGAGCGCCGCGACCGGGTCGGGCCTCTCGACTCTCTCGCCGTCGGTCGAGACGATCTTGCGCAATACGCGGCCCGGCGGCCCGCCGACCGTTCCGAGGAGCAGCTGAGAGGCGTCCATGAGCCGGTCGGCCCCCGCCCGCGCGGCTTCGGCGATCATGCCGAGGTCGAGGCTGGAGATGATGCGGCGGCCGATATCGCTCAACGCGGAAAGGCGGTCGAGCTGCTGTCGGAAGATCGCGGCCTCCCGACGGGCCTGCTCCTCCCGGAGGCCTCGGATGCGGATGCGGGTCCGCTCGCTCTTGAGCGAGTCCTTGAGCGTGATATGTTGCTCCAGCGAGTCGAGGGCCTCGGCGAAGCGCCCCACTGCCTTCAGCGCCTCGGTCCGGACGCGGAGGGCGTCGGCTTCGAGCCGCCGCGCTCCGAGCGCGCGGGAGGCGGCCAGCGCCGCCTCCGCGTCCTTAAGTCCTCCGGCCTCGCCAAGGGCCAGGGTCAGGCGCGCCCTGGCGAGCCGGCAGAAGGCAGCGGAGACTCGCTCGCCCGCTTCGTCGGCCATCTCGACGCAGCCCGCGAGCGCGCGCCCGGCCTCCGCCAGCCGCCCCTGATCGAGGTAGAGCTCGGCGAGCCCACGGCGCGCGTCGACGATTTGGACGGCCACGCCGGAGGAGTTCTCTATGGCCGAGAGGAGGTGCCGCTCGGCCTCCTCCCCCCTGCCGACCGAACGGTAGATCCGCCCCGCGATGATCTCGCGCAGCTGGATATTCTGGGGAAGGAGCTGGAAGTCGCAGTACGAGCGTTCGATCGCCTCCCTGGCCTCCTCAAACTCGTCGAGCTCCCAAAGGCAATCGGCGATGTTGACCTCGGCGCCGCCGGCTATCTCGAGACGCCCGAGGGCCTCCGCCGACTCGACACAGCGATTGAAATAGTCCAGGCTCTGGTCATAGGCGCCGATGCTCACCTGGGCCGCGCCGAGGGCATTGAAGACACGGCAGATGCCGACGGCCTCGCCGAGCGACTCGAATGTCCGGCGGACGCCCTCGAAGAGTCGGAAGGCCGCCGGGTAGTCGTCGTTATCGAGGTGGATCCAGCCCAGGTAGAAGCGCAGCCAAGCCGCACCGATCGCCTCGCCCGCCGACTCCGCGCGGGGAAGCTCCTCTTCGATGAGGCGGCGTCCGACCTCGGGACAGATGCGAAAATTGACGGAAAGCCACTCGATCGCCTGGGCGGTCCGCTCTGCGGAACTCGTCGCACCGGCTAGTATTTCCTGCGGATCGGTTGGGCATGGCATCGTTCAAGTATACACCCGACTGCTCAATCATACGCCGCTCTCTCCGCATCGCGCATTTTCCCCGAGCGGTGAACCTACCGGGAGAGGAGGTTCATGCGTATTTTAAGTTGCTTGACGCATCCAACCAACCAAAGTACAGTCTAGCCATGAACTACGGCCACTTCGACGACGCGCGGCGTGAATTCGTCATAACCCGACCCGACACTCCCCTCCCCTGGCTCAATTACCTGGGGCAGGACGACTTCTTCGGCCTTTGCACGAACACGGGCGGGGGGTACAGCTTCTGGAAAGACTCGCGCCTCAGGCGCCTGACCCGCTACCGCTACAACAACGTCCCCTACGACCTGGGCGGACGCTACCTCTACGTCAACGACGGCGGCAGTCTCTGGAACCCCGGCTGGATGCCGGTCAAGGCCGAGCTCGACGCCTACGAGTGCCGGCACGGCCTGGGCTACACGCGCATACTCGGCGCGAAGGACGGCCTCGAGGTGGAATTGCTGTTCTTCGTCCCTCCCGGGCAGAACCTCGAGATATGGAAGACGCGGGTCCGGAACAGGTCCGACCGGCGCAAGCGGCCGCGGCTCTTTTCGTACCAGGAGTTCGCCTTCTACGAAGCCCTCAACGACATGACCAACTACCAGCGCACCTGGTCCATCGGCGAGGTCGAGGTCGAGGGGAACGCGATCTACCACACGACCGAGTACCGCGAGCGGCGCAACCACTACACCCTGTTCGCCTGCACGCGCCCCGTCGCGGGCTTCGACACCGACCGCGACGCCTTCGTCGGCCTGCACGAGGGCCTCCACGAGGCGCGCGCGCCCTTCGCCGGCGCCTGCACCGGATCCGCGGCCTCGGGCTGGAATCCCATCGGGGCGCACCAAGTCGATCTCGACCTGGCGCCGGGCGAGGAGGCCGTCTTCTCCTTCATCCTGGCCTACGTCGAGCAGACCGAAGCGCCCAAGTTCGAGGCTCCGGCCAGGGCCAACAAGAGCGCGGGCCGCGCCATCCTGGCACGTTATGCGGACGAATCCGCCGTGGACGCCGCCTTCGCCGAGCTCGGCTCGTTCTGGGAGAACCTGCTGTCCAACTTCCAGGCCGAGCTTCCCGACGAGCACGCCTCGCGCATGCTCAACACCTGGAACCAGTACCAGTGCATGGCCACCTTCAACCTCTCGCGCTCGACCTCGATGTACGAGACGGGCATAGGCAGGGGCATGGGCTTCCGCGACTCGAACCAGGACATCCTGGGCTTCGTCCACATGATCCCCGCTCGCGCGCGCGAGCGGCTCCTCGACATCGCCTCGACCCAGCTCTCCGACGGCACCTGCTACCATCAGTACCAGCCCCTGACGAAAAAGGGCAACGCCGAGGTCGGCGGCGACTTCTACGACGACCACCTCTGGCTCGTCCTGGCGGTCTGCGCCTACATAAAGGAAACCGGCGACCTCGCCGTGCTGGACGAGCGCTGCGGCTATGCGGACAAAAGCTGCGCGGCCACGGTCGACGAGACGGCCGAGTCAGGCGCCGGCGGTCCGGCCGCCGCGGAGGAGACGCTCCTGCACCACCTCGAAACCTCGATCGCCTACACCCTGCGCAAGCGCGGCCCGCACGGTCTGCCGCTCATCGGCCACGCCGACTGGAACGACTGCCTCAACCTCAACTGCTTCTCGACCGAGCCGAACGAGAGCTTCCAGACGGCCGGCGACGTGAAAGACTCGAGCGCCGAGTCGGTCATGATCGCGGGGCTCTTCCTCTACGCCGCGCGCGAGATGGCCGAGCTCTACGACTTCCTGGGCCGAAGCTCCGACGCCGGGCGGATGCGCGCCGCCCGGCGCGAGATGCTGCTCGCGGTCGAGGGACCGGGCTGGGACGGCGAGTGGTACCGCCGCGCCTACGACGCCGCGGGAAGGCCGGTGGGCTCGAAGGAGTGCGACGAGGGCAAGATCTACGTCGAAAGCCAGGCCTGGTGCGCGCTCGGCGGGGCCGGCCTCGGCGAAGGCGCCGCAGAGCCGGGGGCGCCGGCTCAGGGAAGGGCCGCCCGGATTCGGCTCGCCATGGAGAGCGTCCACCGCGAGCTCTTCACGCCCAAGGGCGTCATCCTGCAGCAGCCGGCCTATTCCGCCTATCGCGTCGAACTCGGCGAGGTGTCGAGCTATCCGCCGGGGGTCAAGGAGAACGGCGGCATCTTCTGCCACAACAACGCCTGGGTCCACCTCGCCTGGTGCCTCCTCGGGGAGGGCGACCGAGCGCTCGAGTACTACCTCTCGATCTGCCCGAGCGCCAAGCAGGACGAGATCGAGCGCTACCGTTCCGAGCCCTATGTCTACGCCCAGATGATCGCCGGCCGCGACTCGCCCCGCTTCGGCGAGGCCAAGAACTCCTGGCTCACCGGCACGGCGGCCTGGGCCTTCGTGGCCCTGACCCAGGGCATCCTCGGGATCAAGAGCGACTACCGCGGATTGCGCGTGGAGCCCTGCCTCGCGCGCGGATGGAAAGGCTTCGCCGCGACGAGAAAATACCGCGGGGCCGTGTATAGGATCGAGGTCGCCAATCCGGAGGGAGTCTGCACGGGCCTGCGTTCGGTCTCCATCGACGGCGAGGCCCTGCCCAAGGAGAGATTCTCGGAAGCCGGCGGGAGAGCCGTCGTCCTCCCCTTCTTCCCCTCGGGCGGCGAACACCGGATAGAAATCCTGATGGGCTGACGAGGTCGGCGCGCCGGGGTTCATGAAGAAGCCTCCCTCGGACGGCCACCTAGCCCAAGGGCGGCCTATCGTGGCAGTATCGCCTCATGGAAGGCAGCGAACCCGAGCGCTCCGACGGGCTCTATGACGCGTCGGGGAAGCCTCTTTTCGACGATGTCCAGGTCGACTATCCCGTCACCTTCGACCTCAGGATAATCTACGTCCTCTCGCAGGGCGCCACCATAGTCGAAGACCTCGAGCGCATCTACGCCGGGCTCGGCATCCGCTGCACGCTCATTCAGGGCATAGCCGCGCCGGGCTCCAAGTACGGCCGCATGGGCAGCCGCGTGACGATCGAGAGCCGCGACCAGATGTACGCGGCCTACGAGGCCATCGGCAAGCTCCCCTACGTGAAGACCGCGCTCTAGCCCGGCCCCTCCCGCCGGCCCGAAGGCCCGCGCTCCGTGCCGCGCAGCGCGGGCAGGAGCGCGGCCGAGCTCACTTCGAAGCGGACCCTTCCAAGAAACCTCGGGCGAAATCGAGGAAGGTTTCCGCGTCCGCGAAGTCGCTGGCGATGCCGACCGAGATGCGCACCGCTCCCGATGCCGTCGTCGTGATGCAGTCGCGGAAATCGTCCATGCTCAGGCGCTGGTCGTGCCCCGGAGCCGTGAAGCAGGAGGTGAGTTCCTCGCTCGAGATGCCCAGCGCGATCTCTCCGGCGCCCGGATTGCAGAAACAGCCGGTGCGGAGCGAGATCCCGTGGGTGTTGGCCTCGGCCTCGATCGCGCGGTGGTCGATCGTCTTCCCCTGCGAGTTCGAAAAATTGAGGGCTATCGTGCCGCCGCGCCCTTGCACATCGAGAGGTCCGTAGATTTTCACGAGAGGCACGCCCGTCGAGTAGCGCATCTCGGACAAGTTGTCGAGGAGCCATCCGGTCAGGCTCAGCACCCGCTCGTGAACCAGCCCGACGTCGACCGCTTTCAGGTGCCTCAGCCCTATCTCGACCGCGGGGATGCCCAGGTAGTCGACGGTCCCGTCCTCGAAGGCCGCGGCCCCGTCGGTCAGGTAGTACTTGTCGCCCTGCACCGAGACGACGGTTATCGTGCCGCCGGCGAACCAGGGCCGGCGAAGCTTGGCGAGGGCCGACTTTCGCGCGAGGAGGGCGCCGATGCCGGTCGGGTAGCCGAACATCTTGTAGAACGAGAGGGGGACGAAATCCGGCTTCCAGCGCGAAAGGTCGACGACGTTGGTCGGTCCGAAGGCGGCTATGTCCAAGAGCACGTCCCAGCCGCTCTTGTGGGCGAGTTCGATCCATTCCAGCGGATGCTGGACTCCGGAGAAATTGGATTGGGCCGGATAGGCGAAAAGCTTGCTCGGCGCCTTCGGCGAGGCGCCCAGCTCCGAGCCGAGTCTCTCCCTCGAAATGCGGAGATCGGGAAGCTCGACGGGGAGGTAGGTGACCGAGGCGCCGCGGGCGCGCGCGAACTCGCGGATGCCGTTGACGGAATTGTGATTGTCGAAGGTGAGCATATACCGCGAGCCGGACTCGAAAGGATAGGACTCGCCGACCAGCTTCAGCGCGCCCGAGGCGTTCTGCGTGAAGATGACGAGGTACTCTTCGGGAGAAGCGTTGAAGTATTCGAGCACATACTCCCGCGCGCTCTCGACGAGCTTCGTCGCCGCCTGCGACGAGGGATTGCTCGAGTGCGGATTGCCGAAAATACCCGCCGCGAGGATCCTGCGGTGCGCCTCGATCTGGGACTCGGCGTAGAGGCCGCCGCCCGTGTAGTCGAGGTACACGTGCCTTTGGGAATCGAGCCGCGAATAGTCCGCGGCGCGCAAGGCGTCCAAGGGAGCGGTCTTCGCATAGCCCGGATATTTTTCCATGAAGGCGGCAAATCTGTAGTTGCTCATACGAGGAAAATATACCGTTTTGCGCTTAGGCGCAATCGAAAACCCTGATGCCCCTCCGCGCGGTGCTCAAGGAGGCCTTCGGCGACGCCAAACCCTGGATGGGCATTCTCTTCATGCTCAGCCTGACCGCCGTGACAGCCATCCCGGGCGTGGCTCAGCTGTACATCCTGACCAACCTGGGCTGGGGCCGCGATCCCGGGCTGCTCAAGCTCTACGGCTTTCTCAACCTCGCTTTGTTCGGCGGAGCCGCGATAGGTTCCTTCGTCGTCGGACGGATCATGAGCGCGAGGACCTATTCGATGCCCTTCTACGCTCTCTCGACGGTCGCCTACTGGATCCTCATGCTGCCCTGGCTGCTCGTCGCCCGATCGGGAGGCGGCGTTCCCTCCTTCTTCACGCTCCTCCCCTTCTCCCTGCTCGCCCTGCTGTTCGTGGGCGCGATCATCGGGGCATTGAAAAAGGGCGCCGCCCCTCTCGGAACGACGCCCCTTCCCGAAGCGGAATGAGGATCGAAGCGATCCCCTGAGCCGATTTCAAAAGCCGCTTGCCTTCGAAATCGGCGCCGCCGGAACTTTTAAGGATTCAGGCTCGACTCAGGCCTTGTAGCCGGCGTCCTCGAGCTGCTTGCGGGCGCCTTCGACGGTCGCCTGGAGGGCGGTGGCCTTGGCGTCCGCGTCGCCGATGTTGCCGGCGTCATAGCTGGTCTTGATGTCGGCGAGGCCGGTCTTGGCCTGCGCGAGGAGGGCCTTGAGCGACTTCACGTCGACCTTGGCCTTCTTGCCGTAGCGGGCGGCCTTGGCGATCTCCTTCTGGACGACGGGGAGATCGGCGTTGATGGCGGCGACGATGCCGTCGACGGCGGTCTGCATGGCGGCCTTGCCGGCGTCGACATCGCCCTTGGCCTTGTTGGAGGCGTCGAGGAGGGCCTGGGCGTCGGTCTTGGCCTTGCCGTAAGCCTTGGCGGTCAGATCGGCCTGGAGCGTATCGTTCGCGGCGGAAGCCGTCTTGAAGGAATCGGGAGCGTAGACATCGGCCTGCGCGGTCTTGGCATCGTTGAAGGCGGCAGTGGCGGCATCGACGGCGGCCTGGGGAATCTTGGGAGCGCAGGCGAAGGCGAGCGCGGCAAGAGCGACGACTGCAGCGATCTTGAGGTACTTCATTGCTTTCCTCTCCATGAGACATGCGGGAATCTGCGTGAGCGACGCATAAGCATCTACGATGCTGTTTTAGCGTCTGCCTGCAGCCCCGACATGCGTAGGGATAGCAAATACGGCATAATATGTCAATAGAAGCGGCATAATTCTCTATATTCATTAGAAATACATTAAATGCATAATTTGGTTATTCATTTATCCATTTTAACATTAGATGTAACTAATGGTGTTCATCGGCGAACCTCGGTGATTGAGGCGGTACACAGTACGTTTCTCCACCATACGACAAAACGCATCAGAGAACGTCAGGAACGATAAGGAAAATTAAGCCCCGGCTTCCGCCTTCTCCATGCGAGGGGGCGGGCCGGGGCACTACGATAATCGGGTCGATAGTTTAGCTGCCGGTGCGAATAGTGCCCCGGCACCGGGCGCGCATCAGGTCTCGCGAACGTCGAGCACCTCGTTCACCACCGGCGTCAGGGCGCGGATGAGGGCATCTTTCTGGACGTCCTTGGTTTTCAGGGTCACGTGCCAGCGCATCACGCCGGCATCCTTCACCTCCGACACGCCCAAGCCCACGATGTCCCCTCCCGCCGTGGAGACTGCGGCGATGGCCTTGGACAGGGAGCCCTTCGAGCCCGAAATGGAGAAGGTGGCTCGGATGCCGTTCCGGCGGCCGCCGAGGAGCTCGAGGAGGGCGCGGAAAACGTCGGTTTCAGTGATGATGCCGACGAGGGAAGAACCCCGCACGACGGGCAGGCCGCCGATCTTGCGGTCGGCCATGATGCGCGCGGCTTCCTCGAGGGGCGTGTCTTCGGCCACCGTGACGACGTCGCGGGTCATGACCTTGTCCACCGTGAGGCGGGACAGGAGGGAATGGATCTCCCACACGTTGAGCGACGTCGAGGGAGAGGGAGAGGCGTACAGAAGATCCTTCTCCGACACGATGCCGACGAGCTTGCCGTGCGCATCCACGATGGGGAGACGCCGGACCTTGCGCTCGTGCATGAGGCTCAGCGCGTCGGGGACGGCGAGGGTGGGCGCCGCCGTAAAGGGATTCGAACTCATCTGTTCCTGTACCAGCATCAGGTCCTCCTCGTGGATAGGGAAAGCGGCTGCCCCGGAGGCGCAACCTGGCCAGGGGCCTCGCTCGCATCGATGCACACCATAAGATACTGCTCGCGCTTGCCGATCGCCAGGTCGCCGGCCGCACCGGCCCGCCGCCGCACCGGCCCGCCGCCGCCCCCTGATGCCCTTCTCGCCTTCATTTCCTTTCCGCCGCTCTCCCGCTATACTCGTACCGATCCGTCGAGACCGCTTCCTCGGCCGCCCGAGCGAGCTGGAACGTTTTCCAAGGAGGCTGCTTTATGTCGTCGCGCCCCTCATTCTCCCGGTCAGCGGTCCTCGCCGCCCTCCTGTCGCTGGCCCTCCTCCCCGCTCTCGCCCAGAGCGCGGGCCCGGCGGCTTCGGGCGAAAGCGGCCGAACCGCCGCCCGCCCCATCGAGCTGCCCGTGACCAAGGTCGTGCTTTACTCCTCCGGCGTCGGCTACTTCGAGCACCGGGGCAGCGTCTCGGGCGACGCCACGGTGGCCCTGAGCTTCCGCTCCGACGAGGTGAACGACGCGCTCAAGTCCCTCGTGGTCTGGGACTTCGGCTCCGGTTCCGGTTCCGGTTCCGGTTCCGGGCCCGGCTCGGGAGGTCTCTCGGACGCCCCCTCGGTCACTTATCCTTCCCAGGAGAGCCTCGACCGCGCGCTCAAGGGCTTCAGGATCGACCTGTCCGGCTCGCCCCGGATCGCCGACATGCTCGCCCGGCTCCGCGGCGCCGAACTGGCGGTCGACGCGCCCGACACGATCAAAGGCCGGATCGTCTCGGTCGAGTCGCGGCCGGGCGGCAAGGACGGCTCGGTGCAGCTGCCCTGGCTCGTGCTCGCGACGAAGGACGGAATCCGGGCCATATCGATCGACCGGATCGCCGCCTTCCGCTTCCTCGACCCGCAGCTATCGGAAGACTTCGACCGCGCCCTCTCGCTCATCCTCTCCACCGAGGACTCGCTCAGGCGGGTGCTCACAGTCCATCTGCCCGGCTCGGGGCCGCGGAAGGCCGTCCTCGGCTACGTCGTGGCCGCGCCGGTCTGGAAGGTCTCGTACCGCCTCGACCTCTCGGGCGACAAGTGCTTTCTCCAGGCCTGGGCCATCGTCGACAATCCGACCGACCAGGACTGGAAGGACGTGAGCCTCTCGCTGGTGAGCGGCCGGCCCGTATCCTTCCGGCAGGACCTCTACGCTCCGCTGTACCTGAACCGCCCCTTGCTGCCGCTCGCCATTGCCGGCGCGGCCCAGGCGCGCAGCTTCGAGTCGGGCCTGCCGGAGGAGGCCCGGGCGGAGGCCGACGAAGCCTCGGGAGCTCCGGCCCCGGCGGCCATGCTGCGGGCGGCGGCCAAGTCCTTCGCGGCGCCCCTGGCCGAGGCCGCCGCGCCTACCCCGTCCCTGTCGCAGGGGGCGGCTCAGGCGGCGAGCGGCCGGGCGGCGGGAGACCAGTTCGAGTTCACGCTCCGCGGGGCGGTGACCCTGGATCGAAGGCAGAGCGCCATGCTGCCCCTCGTAGCCGGGGCCATCGACGGCCGGAAGGTCTCGGTGTTCACGCCCGGCTCCGGCCCGGGCGGCTCCGATCCCCTCCACCCCATGCTCGGCGCCCTCCTCGAAAACGACACGGGGATGAAGCTGCCCCCCGGCCCGATCACCGTGTTCGACGGGGGCATCTACGCGGGCGACGCCCTCCTCGACTTCCTTCCCGAGCACGACAAGCGCCTCATCGTCTTCGGCGACGACCTCTCGGTCGACGCCGAGGTCTCGGCCTCGAGCTCGCGCGAGACCCTCGGCGTCACCGTCGCGAAGGGCGTCATGACCTTCGCTCGGCGCGTCACCTGGACGCGCAGCTACTCCTTCGCCAACACCTCGACCGCGGCCAAGACGATCGTGGTCGAGCATCCGATCACCCCGGGCACGAGCCTCGCCTCGCCCTCGGCCTACGACGAGAAGACCCCGGCGTTCTACCGCTTCAGCCTCGCCCTGCCCGCCTCGGGCTCCTCCTCGCTGGTGGTCAAGGAAAGCTCGCCCGAAGAAGAGCGCATAACGCTCGCCTCGCTCGGCCCGGAAGCCTTCCTGGCCTACGCCAGCTCGAAGGACATCCCGGCCTCGGTCCGCGCGGCCCTGAGCAGGGCCGTCGACCTCAAGCTCAAGGCCGACGACGCCGACCGCGCGCTCTCGGAGCTGCAGTCGCGGAAGTCCGAGCTCGGCTCGGACGAGGCGAGGTTCAGGGCCAACATCCAGGCCGTGGGCAGGGACTCGAGCCAGGGCCAGCAGTACATGAAAAAGCTTTCGGACGCCGAAACCGAGCTCGACAAGCTCGGCGGCCGCATCGATGCGGCCCGCGCCGCCGCCCAGAACGCGCACGACGCCTACGCGGCCTACCTGGGCGCTCTCGACCTGAAGTGAGCGCTTTCCGCGCGCGGCGACGGCGGAAGGCTGCACGCGAAAGCGAGCACAGTCGCCGACTGCGATAGCCGGGCCAGTCCCCGGGCGCGGCAGCCGGGCCGCCGGAGCCGCGCGGCGACCGGCGGCACCGGCCCCGACGGCCCCGGCCCCGACGGCCCCGGCCCCGGCGGCCCCGGCGGAAGGCCGCGCTCTCGGGTACCCTTTAGCCGCGCAGGAGGAGCCGGTGCACGATCTCGCCCAGGCGCGCGAGGTCCTTCTCGGTGCGCTGCGACCAGACTGCGGCGTTGAGCCGCACGTAGTCCTGGAAGCGGTGCGTCGGCGAGAAGATGTAGCCCGGGGCGATGGTGATGGAGGCGGCGATCGCCTCCCGGTAGAGCCGCATCGAGTCGATGCCCCCGGGCAGCTGGACCCAGATCACGTAGCCGCCCAGCGGCTCCGCGATCCGGGTACCCTCGGGGAAGGTGGCCTCGATCGACTCGGACATCTGCATGACCTTCTGCGCATAGGCGCGGCGGATCTTGCGCAGGTGGATGTCGTAGCCGCCCGACTCGAGGTAGCGCGCTATGGTCATCTGCGGCAGGACCGAGGTGCCGTTGTTGAGGGCCATCTTGAGGCGCTGCACCGCGCCGAAATAGCGCCCCGGAGCCACCCAGCCTATGCGATAGCCGGGCGAGATGTCCTTCGAGAACGAGGAGCAGAGGAGCACGCCCCCCTTTTTCTCGAAGGACTTGGCCACGCTCGGCCTGCGGTCGGAGAAGTACAGCTCGCCGTAGATGTCGTCCTCGATGAGGGGAATGTCCCGCTCCTCGAGCATCGAGACGAGTTCGCGCTTGCCCTCGTCGGACATGCAGGAACCCAGGGGGTTGTTGAAGTTCGTCATCGCGATCACGGCGCGCACCGGATGGTTCTCGACGGCGAAGCGCAGGGCGTCGAGGCTGAGGCCCACGCCGGCCCGGGTCGGTATTTCCAGGGCCTTGAGCCTGAGGGCCTCCAGGGCCGGCAGGATCCCGAAGTAGGTCGGCGACTCGATGGCGACGAGGTCGCCCGGAGCGCAGATGGCCTGGAGGCAGATCGACAGCGCCTCGCTGCAGCCGGCGGTGATCACGACCTCGTCGGGCTTGATGGTGCAGCCGTAGCTGAAAGCGCGCTGCGCCACCTGGACGCGGAGCTCGTCGGCGCCCTCGGGGTAGACCGAGGTGTCCAGGGCGAAGCGCCCCTCGCGGGCCAGCTCGGCGAGGATGCGGTTCAGCCGGGAGGTGGGCAGGAGGTCGGGGTCGGGAAAGGCCGCGCCGAACTGGGCGAAATGACGGTTGTGCGTGTCCTTGATGAGCTGCATCGAGAGATCGTCGATGCTGACCGTCGTCGGATCGCCGTGCGACTGGGGCTGCTCCTCCTCGAGGGTCTGGCTCTTGGGCTTGAACTTGACGTAGTAGCCCGACTGCGGCCGGGCCTCGATGATGCCGCGCATTTCGAGGAGACGGTAAGCCTGCAGCACGGTGGTCATGCTGAGCTTGCGCTGGACGCTCGATTCGCGGAGCGCGGGAAGCCGGCCGCCTACCGGGAAGGTTCCGGCCCTGATCTGTCCTTCGAGTTCGAGGGCGAAGCGCTCGTAGAGCGGCACCTGCTTATCCTTGATCATAGCACCTCCCGCAAAGCGAGCACAAACCAGACATATACCTGAAATATATTGAATTATTTGGAAAATCTTGACATACGGTACAGATACCTCAGAAAACAACCATAACACTTGAACCATGTTACTATTGTACTGTGTATAATTTCAATTCCCTGAATCTGTACTCTTATGATGCTTTATATCTATATTATTTGTGCGGATCGAAAGATTCGCTGATCGAAGCACTACGAGGAGGGTCGTATGAACAAGCAGACCATGAAATACGTGAATGTCATGCAGATCAACGGAGCCGAGGCGGCGGGAAGCGGCGTCAAGAAACTGGCGCGCGGGCAGATCGATGTGCTCAAGCGCGGCAAAGGCTCGAAGCTCACCTGCACTTCCGGCAGCCTCTGGGTGACCGTCGCGAACGATCCCCTCGACCATATCCTCTCCGAGCGCGAGAGCTTCGTCGTCGAAAGCAACGATCTCGTGCTGCTCAGCGGCATCCGGCAGAGCTCCAGCTACCGCGTCGCTTAATCTTCGTCTCTATCGCCGGGCACCGCAGTGCCTCCTCGGTGTCCCGGCGTTTTTCTAGTAGTGGGGAGGCCGCTCGCCCTTCGGCAGAGGTTGCTGAGCTCCCTCTTCCAACTCCTTGAGCTTGCCCACAGCCAGCCGCAACTGCTCCTCGACCCGTTCCAGACGCCTCCCTTGATCGAGCACGAGGGCCCCGAGGTCCTCGACCGCGGCCTCCTGATAGGTGAGCTTCATTTCCAGCTCTTCGATTCGCCGATCTTCCGTTCCCACTCCCGTCACCTCTCCGGCCCGCCTCGACTCGTCGCATCTATGGCTTCAAACTTGACAGTGGCCGCTCCCATAGTAGACTGGTTCGCGAGTCGAGGGCTATCGACCGGCTCGAGGAGATCCATGAGCTCGAAGCGCAGCGGCCTCTCTCCGGAGTTCTTTCGGCGCGTAGCCGGTGGCGCCGGGCTGGTGGCCTTGGCGGCCGCGGCCGCGGCAGTCGCCGGCCAGCTTTTCGGCATAGCTACCCTCATCCGGCTCCCGCGGGCCCTCATCGCGATGAAGCCGGACACCGCGGCCTGCACGATCCTGCTCGCTCTCGCTCTTTTCCTGGCCTCCCTGGAAGGCGAGCGCGCTCCGGCGCTCGGCTCCGCGCGCCGCGCTCTCGCGGCGGTCGCCTTCATCCTCGCCGCCACGGGCCTGGCCCATTATATCGCCGGATTCGGCGGAGATCGATTCTATGTCCGCTTTTTCCCCGAAGAACCCGGCAGCATAGTCCCCGGATGGATGTCGCCCCCCACGGCCTTCGTTTTCATCCTGCTGGCGGCAGCTCTCGCGGCGGAGCCTCGGCGCGGCAAGGCAGGGGCGCTCGTGGAGTCCTTCGAGTTGATCGCCTTCGTGCTTGCCGGCCTGTCGTTCCTGGCCCTCCTGTACGGTCTTCCGCCCTCGACGGCCTCCATAGCCGGAACTCGCATGGTTCCCCATACCGCGGCAACCATCCTCGTGCTCGCGATAGGCGCGCTCTCCCTCGAGCCCGACCACGGCCTCCTCGCGATGCTCCGCGCGCCGGGAGTCGCCGGCCGCGTGGCCAGGCGCTTCATCCCCGCGGCCGTCCTCGTACCGATCCTCGTGGGCGGCGTTCAAGAGGCCGGCGCGCGCTTCGGGCTCTACGAGCCCGAGTACGGCCATCTGTTCGCGATCGGCCTCGACATCGTCCTCCTCTGCTCCTTCTCGATCTGGGGCGCCCGCTCGATAGGCCGCAGCGACGAGGCCCGCCGGAAGGCCGAGAGCGAAGCCAGGAAGACGAACGAGCTGCTCAACCTCACCGGCGAGATGGCCAAGGTCGGAGGATGGGAGTTCGACGCGGCCACGGGCACCGGATCCTGGACGACCGAGGTGGCGCGGATCCACGATCTCGATCCTTCGATCCTGACGAGCGTGGAACTGGGTCTCGGCTTCTACACCCCCGAATCGCGAGCCAGGATCGAGACGGCGGTGAAGACGGCGATCGAGTCCGCGGAGCCCTACGATCTCGAGCTGGAGATCCTCAGCGCCAAGGGCGTGCGCAAGTGGGTGCACACGGTGGGCATGCCCGTCGTCGTCGACGGCAAGGTATCCCGCGTCCAGGGCATCTTCCAGGACATCACCGAACTCAAGAACGCCGAGGCCGTGCTCCGGGCCAACGAGCGCATCCTGCGGCTTTTCGTCGAGAACAGCCCGGCCGCCATAGCGATGTTCGACCACGATATGCGCTACATCCTGGCGAGCCGCCGCTGGCTCGAGGATTACGAGCTCGGAGACCGGAACCTCACGGGCCTGAGCCACTACGAGGTGTTCCCGGAGATCGGCGAAGACTGGAAAGGCGTACACCGCCGCTGCCTGGCCGGCGCCGTCGAAAGCCGCGACGAGGATCCCTTTCCCCGCGCCGACGGCTCGCTCGACTGGATCCGCTGGATCTCCAGGCCCTGGTACACCAGCTCGGGCGCCATCGGGGGTATCATCATCCTCTCCGAGGTCATCACGGAGCGGAAGAAGGCCGAGCTGGCGATCAGGGAGAGCGAGACCCGCTACCGGAGTCTCTTCGACAACATGATCGAGGGCCTCGCCTACTGCAGGATGGAGTTCGAGGGAGACCGGCCGGTGGATTGGACCTATCTCTCGGTCAATCCGGCCTTCGGGCGCCTGACAGGCCTGGTGGATGTCGTCGGCAAGAACGTGACCGAGGCGATCCCGGGCATCCGCGAATCGGATCCCGGGCTTTTCGCGATCTACGGCCGCGTCGCGGCCACGGGGATCACCGAACAGTTCGAGATGGACGTGCGGGCGCTCGGGCAGTGGTACTCCGTCTCGGTCTACTCGCCGGAGCGAGGCTTCTTCGTCGCGGTCTTCAGCCTCATCACCGGGCGCAAGCGGGCCGAAGAGCAGGTCCGCGGCCTCAACGCCGAGCTCGAGGAGCGCGTCCGGCGGAGGACCGCCGAGCTCGTGACCGCCAACAGGGGACTGGAGGCGGCCAACGGCGAACTCGAGTCCTTCTCGTATTCGGTGTCGCACGACCTGCGCGCCCCCCTGCGCGGAATCGACGGGTGGAGCGCGGCGCTGCAGGAAGACTACGCGCCGGCTCTCGACGGAACCGCGCGGGACTACCTCGCCAGGATCCGCGGAGAGGCGCGGCGCATGGGCCGGCTGATCGACGATCTCCTGCAATTGTCGCGCATAACGCGTTCGGCGATCAGCGCGGCGCCGGTCGATCTGTCGGCGCTCGCCCGGGAAGCCGCCGAGCGCGCGCGAAACGCGTACCGCGGCAGATCCATCGAGGTCTCGATCGAGCCCGGGCTGGCGGCCCGGGCCGACGGCGACCTGCTCGACATCGTCCTGTACAACCTGTTCGACAACGCCATGAAGTACAGCGCGGCCCGAGAGATCGCCAGCATCGAGTTCGGGGCGGCGGAGAAGGACGGCCGTCGGGTCTTCTTCGTGCGCGACAACGGCGCGGGCTTCGACATGGCCCACGCCGGAAAGCTCTTCACGCCCTTCCAGCGGCTACACAGCGCCGCGGAATTTCCCGGCACCGGGGTGGGCCTCGCGACGGTGCGTCGCATCGTCGAAAAGCACGGCGGAGAGATTCGGGCCGAGTCGAGCCCGGGCGAGGGCGCGACCTTCCTCTTCTCGCTCGGGGAAGAATGATGACGGGAAAGCCGGCGAAGGAGTCCCCGCCGCGCGCGCCGGACGGCGCGCGCATGGCCGCGGCCACGGTCCTCGCCCTCCTCCTCATCGCCGCAGGCGGGGCGGCCTTCTATTCCTCGCAGGAACGCCTGGCCCTGTCGGCCGTCGAGAATCAGCTCAGCGCGGTCGCCAAGCTCAAGATCGGACAAATCGTCGGCTGGGAACGCGACCGCCTGGCCGATTGCCGCGCCCTCGTCGACGACCCCTATCTGGGCGCCTCGGCCGAGGACTACGCCGTGCTCGGCGACGCGGCCAGCCTGCGCTATCTGCGGACTCGGCTCGGAAGCGTCGAGCGGAGGGAAGACTACAGCGACATCCTCCTCGTGGACGCCGAGGGGAAGATACTCCTGAGCCTCGCCGGCTCCGAGGGCCAGCTCGACCCGCCGAGCCTCGCCGTCCTCGAGACGGCCCTCCGGCGGGATGCGCCGGGGATGACGGACCTGTACCGCGCTCGCGACGGCCGCATCTCGATCGACGCCATAGCGCCGATACATCCCCGGGCGAGGATCGCCCGCGGAATCTTCGCCTTGGTGCTCCGCAGCGATCCCGACACCTTCCTCTACCCTCTCATCCAAAGCTGGCCGGTGCCGAGCGCGAGCGCCGAGACCCTGCTCGTGCGGAAAGACGGCGACTCGGTACTCTTCCTCAACGAGCTGCGCCATCGCCCGGGCCCGCCGCTGTCGCTGCGCATATCCATGGCCCGCACAGATCTGCCCGCCGTCATGGCCGCCTCCGGCATCGTCGGGGTCAGACGGGGCCGCGACTACCGCGGCGTGCCGGTGCTCGCCGCCCTCGCGCCGGTCCCGGGCACTTCCTGGTTCATCGTCTCCAAAATAGACATCGCCGAAGCGAAGGCGCCCTGGCACTCGTCCGCCCGGCTCATCGTCGCGCTCTTCGCCGTCTTCGCTGCCGCGGCCCTCGCCCTCGCCGCCTTCTTCTGGCAACGCCGCCGCCTCGCCCGCTACCGCGAGCTGTACGCGGCCGAGCAGGCCAAGACGCGCGCGGAGGAACAGTTGCGCGAACTGAATGCCGAGCTCGAGAGCCGCGTGAGCGCCAGGACGAAGGAACTGGAGGCCGCCAACGCCGAGCTCGAAGCCTTCGCCTACAATGTGTCGCACGACCTGCGCTCGCCGCTGCGGGCCATCGACGGCTACGGGAGCGTCCTCGAGGAGGAGGACGCCTCGCACCTGAGCGAGGCGGGCGAGGAAGCGCTCGGGCGGATCCGCTCGTCCACGCGGCACATGGGCAGGCTCATCGACGACCTCCTCGAGTTCGCCCGCGTGGGCCGGATCGAGCTCGACCGCGAGAGAGTGGACATGGACGCCCTCGTCGAATCGGCGCTCGACGAGCTCCTGCCCGCCTACGGCTTCGATGGACGCGCTCCCGGGGCGCGGGCCCGCATCGAGCTCTCCGTCGCCCGGCTGGAGAGCGCGTCGGGCGACGCCCTGCTCCTGCGGCAGGTCTGGGTCAACCTCATCGACAATGCGCTCAAGTTCAGCTCGGGCCGGGAGAGGCCGAAGGTCGAGGTAGCTTGCGAAAAGCTCAGCTCCGGCGTAAGGTATTACGTGAGGGACAACGGAGCGGGCTTCGACATGCGCTACAAGGCCAAGCTGTTCCGTGTCTTCCAGAGGCTGCATGGGGCCCGCGAGTTCGGCGGCACCGGCGTCGGGCTTGCGATCGTGCAACGTGTCGTGGAACGGCACGGCGGCAGCGTCGACGCGGCCGGCGCCGTCGGGGAAGGGGCCACCGTGTCGTTCACGCTTCCATCCGGGGAGGATTGAAATGGATGTCGTCCAGGAGATCGAGGTGCTTCTCGTCGAAGACAACCCCCAAGACGCGGATCTCGCCAAGCGCGCCTTCAAGAAGAAGAATCTGGCGAACCACCTCCATTGGGTCGAGGACGGAGAGGAAGCCCTGGACTTCCTCTTCAGGCGCGGCCGCTACGCCGACAGGTCGCAGTCCCGCAATCCCAAGGTGGTGATGCTCGACCTCAAGCTGCCGAAGGTGGACGGGCTCGAAGTGCTGGAGGCGATCAAGAAGGACGAGCGCACCAAGTCCATCCCGGTCGTGATCGTGACCTCCTCGCGGCAGGACCCCGACATCGCGCGGGCCTACGCCCTGGGCGCCAACAGCTACGTCGTCAAGCCCATCGACTTCGACCAGTTCGCCGAGGCCATGATCAATCTCGGCTACTACTGGCTCCTCATAAACCAGCCGCCGGCAGAGCGAAGCTGAACATCGCCCCCTGCCCGGAGGAGCCCTCGGCCCAGACGCGCCCGCCCTGCATGGCCACGGCCCGCCGCACCATCGCGAGCCCCAGGCCCGAGCCGTCGAACTCGCGCGAGGAATGCAGGCGCTGGAAGGCCCCGAACAATTTGTCGCGGTACCGCATGTCGAAGCCGGCGCCGTCGTCGCGGACCGAATAGACCAGTTCGTCGTCAATGCGCCCGCCCCGGACCTCGATGCGGGCGCGCTCGCGCTTCGACGAGAACTTCACGGCGTTCGAGAACAGGTTCGTCCACACCAGCTTGAGGAGGCGCGGATCCCCGGCCGCGGCCGGCAAGGGCGCCAGGTCGAAGTCGATGCGCGGCCTTCGCTCGGGCGGGACCGTCTCGCCGTAGGCGCCGAGGGCCAGCTCCTCCATGTCCACCTCGAGGAGCTCGACCTCGGCCGAAGCCAGGCGCGCATAGGCCTGGGTCCGCTCGATGAGCTCGCCCATGCGCGCCGCATTGACGCGGATGATCTCCATCGATCTTCGGCCGTCCTCGCTCAGGCGGGCCCCCTCGTCTTCCTGCACGATCCGGGCGAAGCCGTCGATCGCGCGCAGAGGCGCCTTGAGGTCGTGGGCCAGGGCGGAGATGAAGGTTCCCAGCTCCTCGGCCGCGCCCTGCGCGCTCACGGTATCGCCGCCCCGTCGCCGAAATCCAGATCGAATTGCACCCGCAAGGTTCCCGCTTCCTCTACGAGGGCGCCTCCGTACTGGGCGACCACCAGGCCGACGAAATACAGCTCGGAAAGGGGCGGCGCGGCCTCCTGCCCGGACGGCGGGGAATCGCCTCCGAGGCCGCCTCGTTCCGTGTACTCCACCCGCCACACGCCCTGCCTCTCGGCGCTTTCCCCGGCGCGCAGGGTCGCCGAGACGGACGCGCCAGCGGCTATCCTCCCGGCCGATCGGGCGTACAGTTCGCTGAGCATGATGCCGAGCGTCACCGCCGTCTCGAGGGGGACGCGGAGTTTCGGGCATTCGACGAGCGGCTCGAATTCCCCGCTGTCCACACCCACGCTCTGCGCGACGCGAACGGCCAGCTCCCGCGCGTAGTCCTGGAAGTCGATCCCGGTGAAACCGCCCCGCGCGTACAGCATTTCGTGGACGAGAGCCATGGAATTGATTCGCCCTTCGAGATCGACGAGCACGTTCCTGGCCGAGTCGTCGACGCAGCGCCCCGCCTCGAGCGAGATCAGGCTGGCCACCGCGGCGAGATTGTTCTTCACGCGATGATGGATCTCGCGGAGCAGCTCCTCCTTCTCGGCGAGGCTGTCCACCAGCCGGCGCTCCGCTTCGCCTCGCACGAGATGGCCGAGGAAGGCCGCGGCCGCCTGGTCGAGAAATTGGCCGGTCTCGACTCCGCGCCGGGCCGCGGCCTCGAAGACGAAGACGAGTTCGCCCATGCGCTCGGACTGGGTATCGAGCTTGCGGCGGAGTTCGAAGGTCTCCGCGGCCGAAGCCTCGCTCCGCCCCTCGAATACGAGCCCGCCCTCGCGCTCGTAGCGGAGGCCGACGAGGCCGGCGACGGCCCCCGGCTCGAGGAGCGGAGCGAGCACCTCGTCGGCTCCGGGTCCCTCGGCCGAGGAGCCGCGGGCGAGCGAGCGGGCGAGCATGGAATGAAGCACGATGCGGGCCCTCGCCTCGACGAGCAGCTTCTCCTCGGCCTGCCGCCTCTCGCGCTGGGCGCGATGCCGCGCGATGGCTGACAGAATGGCGTCGCCGAGCCGGGCGAGCCGGTCCTTGAGCAGGTAGTCCGAGGCGCCGTGCTTGACGCAGTCGGCGGCGAGCTCGTCGTCGATCGCTCCGGTGACCACGAGGGCGGGAAAATCCGCCCCTCGCTCGGCGACGAGGTCGAGGACCTTCAGCGCGTTGAACGAGGGCAACTTGAAGTCGGTGAGCAGCACGTCGTGCGGCGAATCGAGGGCGGCGAGGAACTCGGCCTCCGTGTCCACTCTCGTCCACGAAGCCTCGATGCCCGACCTGCGCACGGCGGACTCCACGAGTTTCGCGTCGTAGGGATCGTCCTCGACGAAAAGAATGTCCAGTTTATCCATGGGCCTTTCGTCCTCTTAGCTGGGCTGCGAGGCGGTCGATCGCGCCTTTCAAGGAGCATTTTACTTCCCTTTTTCCTCCGCCGCCACGGGCACCCCGAGCATGATGCGCAAGCCCTCCGGGCACGGCCCGGCCGGGGAATCGCCGCCCTGGCGGCCGTGGCAATGAGATCCGAGTCGGCGAGTTGCTTCGGCCATCGGACGGACTATAATGAAGACGGAGGAAGCTCATGACCGATACGGTTCTTTTCGTGGACGACGAGCTTGGCATCTTGAACTCGCTCAAACGCGAGCTGCACGACTGGGCACGCGAGTCCCAGATCCGCATCCTCACGGCGCCCTCCGCCAGGGAAGGACTCAAGCTCGTGGAGGCCGAGCCCGACCGCTTCATGGTCATCGTTTCGGACCTCAAGATGCCCGAGATGAAGGGCTCCGACTTCCTGCTCGAGGTCAGCCGAAGATGGCCCAAGATCGTGACGGTTCTCTTGACGGGTTTCTCCGAGACCCAAGAGCTCATGAAGGCCGTGAAGGCAGGGATCTTCAGCTACATCCTCAAGCCCTGGGAGCCCGACTACCTGCGGTCCGAACTCGTCAAGGCGGTCGAAAGCTTCAAGATGCGCCGGCAGAACGAGGCCTACGCGAGCACCATGCTGGACGAGCTGCGCTGGGCCGGCGAGATGCAGCGCGCCGTCCTCAAGCCCAGCCTGCAGAAATCCGACGGCATCGAGTTCCGGTCGAGCTATAGGCCGGTGAGCGGACTCTTCTGCGGCGGGGACTACTACGATGTCATTTCGATGGGCGCCGACCGCTACCTCATGCTCCTGGGCGACGTGGCCGGCCACGGGGTCAAGGCGGCCTTCGTCACGCTCATGCTCAAGGCGATCATCTATCCCGAATACGTGCAGATGACGGCCTCGAAGAATTTCTCGCCCGCAGCCTTCCTGGGCTGGCTCAACGAGCGCCTCAATTTCACGCTCAGACAGGCTTCCGACATCATCGTCACCTTCGTGGCGGGATTGCTCGACCGCCAGGCCATGACCTTCACCTATGCGAACGCGGGCCACAACCATCCCGTGCTGGTCGCGGATTCGGGACCGAAGGAGCTCCCCGTCTCGGGTTCGGGCCTCGGCTTCGCCGGCTCCATCAGCTACATCGACAAGATCGAACGGCTGTCGGCCGGCGACACTATCCTGCTCTACACGGACGGCCTCGTGGAGGCGGGCGCGAAGGACAAGGACAGGCCCGCCCTCGCGATCAGGGACATTCTTTCCGCGACGCCCTACGGTGCCGAGTATCACAAGCGCATCCTGGAGACCGCGCTCGAGCGATCGGGCGCCCCCGATTTCGAGGACGACGTGACGATACTGACGGCGAGGCTCGAATGAGCCCAAGTTCGGCTTCGCTCGAGTCCGCGCTTTCCGGCTTCTCGGCCAAGTACCCCGGCACCCGGCTTTCCCTGGCCGAGACATCCTCTCCGCCCGCCCTCGTGATCAGGCTCGACGGAGCCCTCGATACGCAGAACTCCGGAGACTTCCAGGCCATCCTGGCCAAGGCCCTCGAAACGGCCAAGGAAAGGGGCGCTCTGGTCCTCGATCTCTCCCGGCTGAACTATATCTCCTCGACGGGCGTGGGCGCGCTGACGCAGGTCCTCGTGGAGTCGAAGCGGCATCAGCTGCCTTTCTTTCTCTGCCACATCTCCGACCAGGCCCGCTCGATCCTGGACGTCCTGGGCTTCACGAGCTTCTTCCCCGTCCTCGACGAGTGCGGGGAAGTTCCATGAAGCGGGAGGAGCGCGGCGGCATTCCGCTTCATCGCAGGAGAGGTGGCTCGCTGAGTCTGCGCGTGGCGCTGACGGCCGCCTCGATCATCGTTCTGTGCAACACGGCCACCATCGTCGTCCAGTACTGGGGCTTTCCCCTGATCGGCTACCGGGGGAGAAGCGCCGTCACGCGAAGCGACGCGGTCGCGCGCATCGAGGCCTCGGCCGAGACGAAGCGCGAGCAGATCGGCGAATGGTTCTCCTCGCAGATCGACGAAGCCAAGACGATCGCCGGAGCGGTGCCGAATATCGTCCCCCCGGACCCTTTGCTGCAGGCCGCGCGAACAGGCTGGGACCGCTCTTCCCGGACGGAGGCCCTGCGCCTGGGCTCGGAGCTCTCGACGATTCTGCGCACCAAGGGAAACCTGGCCGCCATGCGCGTGGTGGACGGGATCACGGGGCGGATCATCGCCGACACCGGCGAGCCGCCCTTCGGCAAGGCTGACGACGCCTCGTGGATCGGGCCCCAGGCGAACGTCAGGATCGACGAGGAAGGACGCTGCGTCGTGGGCTATCCCTTCGAGAGCCCGGCCGGAGCCCCCCTCGCCGTTCTCCTGTACGTACGCATGGACGCTCTCTTCGCCCAAATCCGCGCGGACAAGATGGACAGCATCCTCGGTCTGGACCTCGCCATTCTCGGCGAAGACTCCCGGGTCATCACCTCCTCGGACACCACCCGATTCCCGCCGGGAGCGCTGCCGCTGCCGCTGCATGCGCTGGAAACGCTCGGAAACAAGAAGATACTCGAGGTCGCGGATTCCCGCGGCGAGAAGCTCCTGGCCGGCACGCTCGATACCCAGGCTCCGGGTCTGGCCGATTTCAAACTGTTCATATCCGCCAGGGTATCGACCGTCGAAAAGGCCATACGCGCCGACAGGCAGGCGGCGCTGACCGTCGTCATCGCGGCCACCGTGGCGGGCCTGCTTCTCGTGTGGCTGTCCATGTACCGGCTTTTCCTCCCCCTCGTCGAGCTCGAGAAATCCCTGAACGCCTTCGCCGAAGGGAGCCGGCCGCCCCCTATGCCGCGCAACGCACGAGGCGACATCGCCATGCTCGCCGACGCCATGAACGACATGATGGACAAGGTCACGGACTGGCGGAGCGCGCTGGAAGCCGAGGTCGCGGCCCGCACGGAAGAACTCCGCGTCCGCAGCGCCGCGGCCCTGCTCTTCGCGCACCAGGCCGAGGACGAGCCGCTGTACGCCGAGCTCGTCGAGCTCATCGTCCAGGCTACGGGCGCGAGGAGCGGCGCTCTGGCCTGGCTCGCGGCGGGGTCCGGGCGCGCCGTCGTTTTCCAGGCCAAGGCCTTGCTCGAGCTCGGAGGCGACGAAATCGCGCATCTCCGCGAGTCGGTCAAGAACGGCGGGGACCGTTTCGCGTCTCTCGGCCTCGACTTTCCCCACCACCTCGGCCGGAAGCTGGAGCTCCCCGGGAACATCGAAGTCATCGTCGTCTGCTGCGGCGCGGCTCCGTTCTCCGACGCCGCGGCGGCCTTCCTCGACCGGTTCTTCGGCGAGCTCTTCCCCCTCATGCGCTCCCGGGCCGAACGCAGGCGACAGGAAGTCATCCGCGCCGAAGCCGAGCGGGACCTGCGGCGCAGCGAAGAGCGCCTCAGGACCTTCTTCGAAGAGTCGCGCGACATGATCTATACGGCGAACGCCGGCGATGTCGTCGCCTCGATGAACTCGGCGGGGCTCGGCCTTCTGGGCTACCGGGACCGCTTCGAGGTCGTCGGCCGACCCTTTTCCTCGTTCGTGCTCAACCACGAAGACCGCGCGCATTTTCTCGACAAAATGCGGAATCAAGGCTTCGTGAGCGACTACGAGATAGTCCTGACGACGGCCGACGGGCGCAGCGTGTTCTGCATCGAGACCGCCCAGGCCGTCAAGGACCGGAACGGCGGCATCATCGAGATCCAGGGCATCATCAAGGACATCACCGAGCGGATCGAGGCCGAGCGCGAGCTGTGGAAGACCAACATGGAGCTCGCCGAGGCGAACGCCCGCCTGAGGGAAACCCAGATGATCATGGTGCAGCACGAGAAGCTGGCCTCCATCGGCCAGCTCGCGGCCGGAGTCGCCCACGAGATCAACAATCCCCTGGGCTTCCTGAAGAGCAATCACGGCATGCTGGCCAGGTACTTCGCGACGGTGCGGACGGCCTGGGAGGAGGCCGCCTCCGCCGATCCCGCCGCGCTCGGCGCCATCGCCCGTCGCGCCGATCTGGAGTACGTCTTCGGCGAGATCGGATCGATCTTCGCCGAATCGGACGAGGGCTTCCGCCGAATCATGGAGATAGTGGGCAACCTCAAGAGCTTCGCGCGCACCGACAGCCAGACTGCGGTGGCTTCCTACGATCTGAACAAAGGCATCGAGAGCACTCTCGCGGTGGCGCGCAACGAGATCAAGTACGTGGCCGAAGTGGAGCTCGAACTGGCCGAGCTGCCCCAGATCGACGCCTCCGGCGGCGAGATCAACCAAGTGCTCCTCAACCTGCTGGTGAACGCCGCCCAGGCCATAGCCGAGCAGAAGCGCGGTTCGCTCGGCCGCATCAAGGTCGAGACGAAAACGGCGGGAGACTACGTCCATTGCGTCATCTCCGACGACGGACCGGGAATACCGCCCGACCTGCGCCTCAAGATATTCGACCCCTTCTTCACGACGAAGGAGCCGGGCAAGGGCACCGGCCTGGGCCTGTCGATCTCCTACGACATCGTCGTCAACAAGCACAAGGGCAGGTTCGCCGTGGACGATGCGCCCGGAGGCGGCGCCCGCTTCCGCTTCGAGTTGCCGATGAAGCGCCCGCCCTCGGAATCGCCCGCGCCCGGATCGGCGCCCCCGAAAAACGCGTAGAGATGCGGGGCCCGGGGCGCCCCCTACTCCTCCACGACGCGGTTTCGCAGGACGCCTATGCCTTCGATCTCCACCTCCACCAGGTCTCCGGCGCGGAGGGCTCCCACGCCGCTCGGCGTGCCGGTGGCGATGAGGTCTCCCTCCTCCAGCGTCATGTTGCGCGAGATGTAGGACACGAGCTCGGCCACGCCGAAGATCATGTCGGCGGTGGAGGCGCTCTGGACGGTGCGGCCGTTGAGCCGGCACTCGATCCGCAGCCGCTGGGGGTCGGCGACGTCGCGGTCGAGGAGCAGCTTCGGACCCGCGGGGCCGAAGCTGTCGAAGCTCTTGCCCCGGAACCAGCCGGAGCGGTCGAGATTCTGGATCTCGCGTTGGCTGACATCGTTGAAGCAGGTATAGCCCAGCACAAAGGACCTCGCCTCCCCGGGGCTCGCGTTTCGGCAGCGGCGGCCGATGACGACGGCCAGCTCGGCCTCGTAGTCGGTGCGCGGCCGGGCGATGCCCGAAGCGGCCAGGAACGAGGTCGGGATGACGATGTCCTCGCCCGAAGCCACGAGCACGTTGGGCGTCTTCGCGAAGAGAATGGGTTCGGTCGGGACCGCGGCCTTCGCGGGCTGGCGATCGAGGATGGCGGGGCTTTCGGCGACATGCTCGCGGTAATTGAGCCCGACGGCGATTATCTTGCTCGGCCGCAGCTCGTAGCCGCCGGACGTTCCGGCGATGCCCAGTCTGATCATGTCGTTCCTCCCTTCTTCCCGTCGAACAGCACGCGCAAGGCCTCGCGTATGTCCGCGACGCCCCGCCACTCGGCCGGGCCGCGGCTCGCCGCGGGGCCGGTGGCGGCGGCCCGGCCGGGCGCGGCGGCCTGGCCGGGCGCGGCGCCGCGCCGCTCCTCCTGCCTGCCGCCTGAGGCGCCCCGATCGGGACCGCCGCTCTCCTCGGCGCGCGCGGCCTCGGCGTCGGCCGCCGGGCCGAGGACCATGCCGAACCCCAGGGCCGCCGCCGCGCGGGCCCGGCGGCGCATCTGGCGCACCGGCCGCACCTCGCCCGCCAGAGACAGCTCGCCCGCGAGGGCGGCCTCGACGGGCAGACTCAGGCCCGAGCGCGCCGAGTACAGGGCGCAGGCGAGCGCGAGATCGATGCCGGGCTCGGTCAGGCGCATGCCGCCCGCGACATTGACGTAGAGGTCCTGGTCGGAGAAGCGCGCGCCCGTGTGCTTCTCGAGCACGGCGGCCACGCGCGAGACGCGGGCGGCGTCGATGCGCTCCGAGTAGACCCGCGTGAGCCCCGCCTTGGCCGGCACGGTGAGCGCCTGGATCTCGACCAGAAGGACCCGGCTGCCTTCGTGCACCGGCACCACGGCGGTGCCGGCCGGCAAGCCGCTCCCGGCGCCGCCCGGCTCGGCCTTGCCGCGGCGAACGAGGAAGAGCCCCGAGGCGTCGAGCACTTCCTCGAGGCCGCGCTCGCCCATGCGGAAAAGCCCCACCTCCTCGGCGCTGCCGAAGCGGTTCTTGCTGGCCCGCAGCATGCGCATGTCGCCCTCTCCCTGCTCGAAGCCGAGGACCGCGTCGACGAGATGCTCGGCCGCCTTGGGCCCGGCGATCAGGCCTTCCTTCGTGACATGGGCGACGAGTATCAGGACCGAGTCGTGGGCCTTCGCCCAGGCCGAGAGTTCCTGGGCGCAGTACTTGATCTGGTTGGCGGTGCCGGGCACTGCGCCGGCCTCCTCGGCGTGCAGGGTCTGGATCGAGTCGATCACGGCCACGGAGGGCTTCACCGCGTCGAGCACGGAGCGCACGAGCGAGAGGTCGCCCGAACAGAACACTTCGAGCGTATCGCGAAGCGCGCCCAGCCGATCGGCCCGCAGCCTGATCTGTGCCGGCGACTCCTCGCCGGACACGTAAAGCACCCGGCCCTTCGTCTCGGCCCGGGCGCAGATCTGCAGCAGGAGGGTGCTCTTGCCGATGCCCGGCTCCCCGCCCAAGAGCACTACGGAACCGCGCATGAGGCCCCCGCCGAGCACCCGATCCATCTCGGCCGAGCCGGTGGGTATTCGCACGCCCTGCCCCGGATCTATGGACATGATGGGCAACGAGAAGGTCTCGCCGCCGACCTCCGCGCGCGGCGCGCCCACAGCCGCCTCGCGCAGGCTGTTCCATTGCCCGCACTCCGGGCATCTTCCCAGCCACTTCGGCTCGGTATGGCCGCAGTTCGAGCAGCGATAGACCAGGCTCTTCTTCTTTGGGGTCATATCGAAGGATCGTAACTCCTCCAGGCTCGCGATTGAAAGAGGGCCGCGCGCGGAATCCGGCGGCCGTTCTTGACTGAAGTGCCGCGATGCGGGTACTATGTGAGTCATGGCTCACATAACACAAAAAGCAATCGATCCGGTCAGGATAGGCCGCAAGGCCGAGATCTTCGCCGCCCTGGCCAGCCCCGCCCGCATCGCCATCGTGGAGGCCCTGTCCCAGGGCGAGTTGAGCGTATCGGAGCTGGTCGAGGCCATCTCGGCGCTCGAATGCGCCTGCTCGGTGGAACGCACGAACATCTCCAAGCACCTGGCCGTGCTTCGAGATACGGGTATCGTTTCCTGCCATGGCGACGCCCAGCGGCGGATATACCGCCTGGAGGCCGCCTGCCTCATCGATGCGATCGACTGCGTCGTCGACCGCGGCAATTATCTATGCGCGAGCGAAGTCTCGCCGAAGGAGTGAGTATGAAAGTCCAGATTCTCGGTTCGGGCTGCTCGAAATGCCGCTTGCTCGAAGATCACGCCCGCCAGGCGGTGGCGGAGCTCGGGCTGCCGATGGAGATAGAAAAAGTCACGGCTATCGAGGCGATCATGGCCATGGGCGTCATGTCGACTCCCGCGCTCGCCATAGACGGGGTGGTGAAGAGCGCGGGCCGGGTGCTGTCCAAGGACCAGGTGGCCGCGATCCTGAAGGACGGCAAATGATGCTTTTCGCCTTCGGAGGAGTCCGGACCGGGCAGAGGGCGATCCGCGTGCGAAGCCTCGGCGGGAGAGTCTAGGCATGTGGCAGCGCCTGGTGGATTGGCTCATCTACGGCCGAATCGGCCTGTCGCCGAAATCGGCGCTCGGCTCGGCCCTCGATTTCTTCGTCTACGACAGCGGCAAGATATTCTTCCTGCTCGTCGTCATCATTTTCGCCATAGCCTTCGTGCGCAGCTTCTTCCCTCCCGAGAAGACGAAGCGCCTTCTCGAAAAGGTACCTGAGTTCCTGGGCAACATCCTGGCGGCCCTGCTCGGCATAGTGACGCCCTTCTGCTCCTGCTCGGCCGTGCCCTTGTTCATCGGCTTCATCGAGGCGGGCATTCCCCTGGGCGTCACCTTCTCCTTTCTCGTGTCCTCGCCCATGGTGAACGAGGTCGCCCTCATCATGCTCTGGGGACTCTTCGGCTGGAAGATAGCGCTCATCTACATCGCGAGCGGCATCGTCGTAGCCATACTCAGCGGCGCGGCGATAGGCAGGCTCAAGCTCGAGAAATGGGTCGAGGAGTACGTGTACAAGGTCCGCAGCGGACAGGGCGTCATCGAAAAGCTGGACCTGAAAGACCGGATCCAGTACGCCTTCGGCTACGTAGGCGAAATCGTGGGCAAGGTCTGGCCCTACGTCCTCGTCGGCATCGCGATCGGCGGTTTCATGCACGGCTACGCCCCCGCCGACCTTCTCGCCAAATACGCGGGCCCCGGGGTCTGGTACGCGGTCCCCCTCGCCGTGCTCATAGGCGTGCCCCTCTACTCGAACGCGGCCGGCGTCATTCCCATCGTCAACGTGCTCATCGAGAAGGGCATGGCCATGGGCACCGCGCTCGCCTTCATGATGGCGGTCACCGCCCTCTCCCTGCCCGAGGCCATCATCCTGCGCAAGGTCCTGAAGCCCAAGCTGCTCGTCATCTATTTCAGCGTCGTGGCCGCGGGAATCATGCTCACCGGCTATCTCTTCAACGCGATCATCCACTGAGTCGCCGACTGAGCCAATCTCAAAGCCGCTTGGCTTTGAGATTGGCTTCGCATTTGCGCTCATGCTCCGGCACCCTAGCCTAGGCTAGATCGGATTCAAAGCTGTCGCGATTCCGTACGAGCCGGTTCCCGCCCCCGCGAGAACCGTGCAGGAACATCGAATCGATGAAACATAGGCACCCGGGCGTTGTTTATATAGTCAGGTGGCGCAATCTCAACACTTCACACTCGACACCCCATGTTCGGCATTCTATTATCCGGCCATCGAGGAGTCCACAATGAGAATCGGGATGAAGCTTATCGGCGGTTTCCTTATCGTGGCTCTCATCGCCGCGGCGATCGGCGTCGTCGGTATCGCCAACTTGAACAAACTGAAAACCGCCGATACGCACATGTACGCGAAGGTAGCCGAACCGCTGGGTCTCATCGCGCGGTTCGGCTTCTCCGTGAACAGGATCAGAGGCAGCACCCTGAACCTCTTCATCGTCAAGGACGCGGCCTCGGTGAAGGATCTGGTGGACAGCGTGCAAGCCCGTCGGAAGGAGATGGACGCCGCCTTGAAGGCCTACCCGCCCACGATGGAAGGCGCCCAAGACGAACGCCAATTCGCTCAGCTCCAGCAGGATTACGCCTCTTTCAACTCAGAAGTGGACAACATATTCAGCCTCATCGCCACGGGCAAAAAGAGCGAGGCCGTGAACATCGCCCAGGGAAATTTCGCCAAGGTGCTGGATGTGCTCAACGCCTCGCTGAATCAAATGATCTTGACCAATATCAACGACGCCAGATCCCAGTCCGGCGTGGACACCGCGCTCGCCGACCAGGCTATCCTGGCCATGACCCTCGTCGTAGTCCTGGCCCTGATCGTTTCCCTGCTCTTCGGCTTCCTCCTTTCCCGCTCCATCACCCGGCCGCTCGCGCGGGCGGTGGCGCTCAGCTCGGCCATAGCCAAGGGCGATCTGCGCGAGGAGGTGGCCGGCACGTTCCTCTCACGCAAAGACGAGCTCGGAACGCTCGCCCACTCGCTCTCGGAAATGACGATCAGTCTTCGCGATGTCGTCGTAGCGGTGACCGCCTCGGCGGGCAGCGTCGCGTCGGGGAGCTCTCAAATCAGCACCACCGCCCAAGGCTCTCCCAAGGAGCGACCGAGCAGGCCGCCTCGGGCGAAGAGGTCAGCTCCTCGGTCGAGGAGATGACTTCCACGATTCGACAGAATTCCGATAACGCGATCGCAGCCGACGGCATCGCGCGCAAGAGCGCCGTCGACGCGGCTTCTGGCGGAGCCTCGGTGGTCCAGACGGTGTCGGCCATGAAGGAAATCGCGGACAAGATCACCATCATCGAAGAAATAGCGCGACAGACGAACCTCCTCGCCCTCAATGCTGCGATAGAGGCCGCCCGGGCCGGCGAGGCCGGGAAAGGCTTCGCCGTCGTGGCGAGCGAGGTCCGAAAGCTCGCCGAGCGTTCGCAAAGCGCGTCGCGCGAGATCTCGGAGCTATCCTCCCGGAGCGTCTCCGTGGCGGAGCAGGCCGGGACGCTCATCAAGTCCGTGGTGCCCGACATCCAGAAAACGGCGGAAGTGGTGCAGGAGATCACCTCGGCCAGCCGCGAGCAGAGCGCCGGCGTGGACCAGATCGGAAAGGCGATGGGGCAGCTCGACAAGGTGATCCAGCAAAACGCGGCGGCCTCGGAGGAACTCGCCTCGATGTCGGAAGAGCTCAACACGCAAGCCGAGGCGCTCGCCGAGACCCTGACCTACTTCAAGCTGCCGGGAAACGACCGCAGGGGGCCGGCGGCGTCGGCGGCCTCGCACTCACAGGCACTAGCCTCCAAGGCAGCGGCAGCGGCGCAGCGCGGGGCGGACAGCAGGGCCATGGTCTCGGCGGCTTCCGCCGGCGGCTCGACCGTCGAAACGTATCAGGAGCTGTAGATCGGCGATGGTTTCACCATACCCTGACGAAACGCACATTGAGCGCTAACAAAGATCCGTTACGTTCGATTCAGGAGTGAGCCATGACCAAGGTGCTCTTTCTCTGCGTCCACAATTCCGCCCGCAGCCAGATGGCCGAGGCTTTTCTCAAGAAGCTGGGCGGCGGCCGATTCGAGGTCGAGAGCGCGGGTCTCGAGCCGGGCGTTCTCAACCCCTTCGTCGTCCGCGCCATGGCCGAGCTGGGCATAGACATCTCGCATAACGAGACGAAAAGCGTGTACGACCTGTTCAAGGCCGGACGCAGGTACGAGGTGGTCGTCACCGTGTGCTCCAAGGAGGCGGCTGAGCGCTGTCCCGTCTTCCCGGGACTTCACGAGAAGCTTCACTGGCCCTTCGGCGACCCGTCGGCCCTCAAAGGCCCGGACGAGGAAATCATGGCCGGCGTCCGGCAGGTGAGAGACCAGATCGAGGCTGCGGTCAGGGATTTCATCGCCTCCCACGCCTAGCCTCCCGGCCAGAGGCGCTTGTCCCTCGGCCCTCCGGGCGTATACTCTCGCATCCATGGAACGAGCCCGACTCATACTCAAGCCGAAGGAGGATTTCCGCCTGCGCGGAGGTCATCCCTGGGTCTACGACAACGAAATCGCCTCGATCGAGGGCGAGCCGGATCCGGGAGCGGAGGTCGAGGTGCTCGACGCGCGTCGACGTTCCCTCGGTTCGGCCTTCTACAACCCCGCCTCGAAAATCAGGGCGAGGATCTACTCGCGCGTTGTAAAGCCCGCCGATCAGGCGTTTTTCGAAGAGAGCATCGCTCGCGCCCTGGCTTGGCGCCGCCGCTTTTTCGATCCGGAGCTGCAGAGCCTCCGCCTCGTCTTCGGAGAGGCCGACGGCCTGCCCGGGCTCATACTCGACTCCTTCGTCGGCAGCCCGGAGGCGTCCGGCCCCGGCGCCGCGGCTCCTCGCTCCGAGCCGAGCCGCGGACGCTGGCTCTCCGCCCAGTTCCTCTCGCTCGGCGTCGAGATGCGCAAGAGCGAGATCCTCGCCGCCCTCAAGCGCGTCTTTCCCGTCCGGGGCATCGCCGAGCGGAGCGACGCCTCCGTGCGGACGCTGGAGGGGCTCCCCCTCTTTTCCGGAAAGCTCGACGGCGAGGTGCCCGAGCGGGTCGTCATCGACGAGAACGGGCTCAGTTTCGCCGTCGATCTTTTAGGCGGGCAGAAAACGGGCTGGTTCCTCGATCAGCGCGCCAATCGCGCGGCGGCGGCGCGCTTCGCCCTCGATCGGGCCGGAGCTTCGGGCCGCAGGGTCCTGGACGCGTTCTGCAACGCGGGCGGCTTCGCCTTATCCTGCGCCGCCGCGGGCGCTGCCGAGGTCCTAGCCGTCGACTCCTCGCCGGAAGCCGTCGCGGCCGTCGCGGCCAATGCCGCGAGGAACGGCCTGTCGGACCGGGTGCGCGCGCTCGAGGCCAATGCCTTCGACCAGCTTCGCCTTTTCGAGCGCGGCCACGAGCGCTTCGGACTCGTCATCCTCGACCCGCCGGCCTTCGCCAAAAACCGCGCCTCGGTGGGCTCGGCCTACCGCGGCTACAAGGACCTCAATCTCCGCGCCTTGAGGATAATCGAGGACGGCGGAGTGCTCGTGACCTGTTCCTGTTCATTCTGGTTCGGCAGGGAACGATTCGCCCAGATGCTGGAGGAAGCCGCCCGCGATGCCGGCAGAAGGCTGCGCATCATCGAAGAACGCGGGCAGGACCTCGACCATCCCGTCGTCTCGGGCTACGGGGAGTCGAGGTACCTGAAATGCGTCATAGCGGAGGTAAGCTAGCCGTTCAGAGCACCAGCACTCTGGATATGCCTTCCTCGTTCACGCCGAAAAGCCGCTTGAGCTGCTCGGCTTCGGTGTAGGCCGTTCCGGCCTTCGCGTTGAAATAATCCAGGAAGGCCCGCATCTCGGCCTCGTCCTTCGAGTAGAGCGCCGAAGAGAAAGCGGCGCGGTACAGACCAGTTTCGGCGAGCTGCATTGTCGAAAGCCGGCCGTATTGCCGCTTGGCGCGGCCGTCCACGACGGCCATCGCGCCGTCGAATCCGATAGTGAACACGAAATCCTCGCGGGAAATCATCGCTAGCTCCGCTTAGAGAATTTGTAGGGCCGAAGAAAAGGCGGCGGCGAATCCGGAGGGCTCGGCTGCCACCCGAACGCGCCGCTCTTCGGTTTCTTCGGCCCCGTTGGCTATGCTTCAGCCCATCCCCGGCTCGCCGCGAGCGCGTCGGGCCGAAGGCGAGCCTCGCAGGAGACCGCTCAGGCCAGGGAGAAATTGTCCTTCGAGGCTCCGCACATCGGGCAAACCCAGTCGGCAGGCAGATCGTCGAAGGATGTACCGGGCTTTACCTTGGCATCGGGGTCGCCGATGGCCGGATCGTAGATATAGCCGCACACATCGCACACGTACTTCTTCATGTCTCGCTCCTGTCTCGCGTGGTATCTCTCGTTCATGCGCGGGCTTGCCGCGCCTTCGCCCGATAGAGCCGGGGAAAAAGCCGCCCTCAGGCCTTCCAGACCCCGTGTTTGTTGCAGTACTCCCGCGCCATCACCTTGGACGCCTGAATCGTGAAATGGGCTTCCGGTTTGTCGCCCGGTTTGAGGAATTTCCTGCAGATGAGCTCCTGCCCGCTTCCGGCGCCGACTATCAGTTCGATCCATTCGATATAGTGGTCGTTTTCCATCGGATGCGGGACGGATCCGACGCTGACCTTGTAGCCGTCGGCCGTTCGCTCGATGACGGGCACATGCTTTTCCTTGGCGGCGTCGGTCGTGTTCTCTCCGAGCAGCTTCATGGGCTTGCCGCAGCATACCGGTTCGCACGTCGAAGCGTGCAGCACTTCCACCATGTCCCCGCAGGACTCGCACTTGAAAATCTGCGATCTCTCGGCCATCGTACGCTCCTTTATCTTCTCTACGCCGCGATTCCTCCAAAACGAAAGCGCCTTGGAGGAGTCATCCCCGTCCGGAACTCGTCCGGGAGCCTCCCGGGCTTCGAGCGAATCTCCCGGGATACGCGATTCAGTAATTCTCGCCGAGGCGTTCGAAATACGACTGCGGATGAGCGCAGGCGGGGCAAGCCTTGGGCGCCTCCGTACCCTCGAACAGGTAGCCGCAATTGGTGCAGCGCCACACGGTCTTGGCATCGGACTTGAAGACCCGGTCCTTCTCGATATTGGCCATCAGCTTTTCGTAGCGGTGCGCGTGCTGTTTCTCCGCCACGATGACCGCCTCGAAGACCGTGGCTACGGCTTCATAACCTTCCTCCCGCGCCTTCTTCGCGAAGCCGGGATACAGTTCCTTCCATTCGAAGTTTTCGCCCGCGGCGGCGGCGGCGAGATTGGCCTTGGTCGAGCCGATCACCCCGGCGGGGAAAGCCGCGGTGATGGACAGCTCCCCTCCCTCGAGAAAGCCGAAGAAGCGCTTGGCATGCTCCTTCTCCTGATTGGCGGTCTCTTCGAAAATGAGGGAGATCTGGATGAAGCCTTCTTCCCTGGCTTTCGAAGCAAAGTACGTGTAGCGGTTTCTCGCTTGGGATTCTCCGGCGAACGCGGCCAGCAAGTTCTTCTCGGTCTGAGAGCCTTTGACACTCTTCATACCCTGCTCCTTATGATGATGGAATATCCGGAACCGGGGTTCCGTGGGAAAAACCGCATCAAGGGACCTTCCGGGCCGCGCTCACCCCGTCGGCCAGCGTAGAGGCGATGCATCGATCGACCCGCGGCGGCTGCGACTGGGCATATAGATAGAGGCAACGTCTAAAGTAGTTCGACAGGAATCACTATAGCCGACCCCGGCTCCACGCGCAATGCTTTCCGCCGAACCGTCATTCCGGGATTGAATCGCAGGAGGCGCTGCGGCGCGTATCTCAATGAGGGGGATGGAAATGCGCTCCGATACGCTCTATGCTGGTTCGATAGTCGATCATGTCGCTCCGACTGTCCGTGAGCGTCTGGCGAGCGAAGGGCCGCTTTCGCTCTCAGACGGCGAGCTCATAGCCGCGCTCATCGGCACGGGAATGCACGGGAAAGGCGTGCAGGCCTTGGCCGACGAGGTGCTTGGTCTCTTGGACGTCTCCCGAGCCGTCCCCGACCTCGCCGTTCTCAGGCGGATAAGCGGCATGGGCGAAGCCAAGGCTTGCGCCGTGGCCGCCGCGCTCGAACTCGGCCGGAGGGCCTACGGTCTCCGCGAAAAGCGGGTGGCCTCCCCGCGCGACATCTGGCCGCTCGTCTCGCACTGGGCCGACCGCAAGCAGGAACGTTTCATCTGCTGCTCGCTCAACGGAGCGCACGAGCTCATCGCGGCGAGGATCGTTTCGGTCGGCCTCGTGAACCGAACCGTCGTGCATCCTTTTTTTGATAAGGCCTATCAACGGTATCCTAGCTCTAAAAAGGGTCTAAATATCAAGGCACCGTCCCATCGATCGACGACAATATCGGCAACCGTACACCGAGCTTGTCGATCTTGTAGAACCGAGTATCGTCCTGCCTGCGATGCTCGTAGTAGTCGGGACCGAGCGTACCCATCCCCTCACTATCTGGATAGATGATGAGGCAGGGCACTACCTGGTCACGGTCCTCTCCAGCGATTCCTAGAAGCTCGAGCACCTTTAGGTCACGGGCATAGCCAGCGATCTGCCGCATATCGTCGCCGTTATCGCGTCCTTCGCCGGTGTACCTGGGTTTGTACTTCGTGTCGATAACGATCTTCAGGTCGAGGTCGAGGAAATCGGTGTAGCCGAAGGCGGCTTTGCTTTGGTAGAGGATAGCCTCGCCACGGGCCTCGTGGAGGAGACTGTAGACATAGAGTTCGAAGAGCTTGGACATGTCGATGACGAATGGCGGGAAGTACGCTAGTCGGCTATCGCGAACAGCCTCATGTAGACTGTCGCGATAGCCCTGTATCTTCATGATTGCCCTTGCCAGACCAAGAGCCTCGCCGTAGTTCCTGTAGATTGGATTCGCCTTCGCGGCCGTGACCTCGCGCAGGCTTTCAACTTCACCGACCCCACGGAAATACGGCTTAATGTCGGAATACTCCTCGATATTTCCACATCGCAGCGCGCCCGAGCGCTTCCAGCCGGAGAGCGCCTCCATCGAGACCAGGTAGGCGGTATGGAGTAGGCGATTCTCAGCGCAGTCCGTCGTGTAGTCTTGATATTGGCAGCATATGCGATCGGGCCTCATGCCGAGCACGTTGCGACGGAAATGCTCTCCAATTACCACCTTGCCCTTGATCTTGGTACGCAAGTTCTCACGTCTCGTCGTATACCCTTTCATCAGCGGCCTCTTTACGAGCTCTCCGAGGAGGCGGAGGAAATGGAGGACGAGGAAGGGCGTGCAATCGAAGGATTCCCGGGGACAAAGGATGAAGGGCTCCCAGGCCTTAACGCAGTAAGCCTCGCCGAGGTAGCTCACGGTCGCGGGCGAGTCGAGGCAGTCCATAAACATTCTCATCATATCCAAGCCCATAATCTTGGGCTCGGAGCGGAGGGCAATCGTTCGCGCATCATCAAGCCAGTCGAGACCCACGTAGTAGGAGAGCCAGCCCCCAGTCCCGAGTCCGAAGGCCCAGACCTCCGTCAAGTCTCGTCCTAGACTAAGGTCCTGGGTGCGGAAGCGGTCCACCTTGGCGAGGATGTCGGTGCCGACTTGCCTCTGCTCAACGCCGCACAAAGGAAGCATGTACGGCCTAGTCTCTGCTCAGCTTTTCAAGCAGGCTTGCATAGTCCTTCCGCGCGGATTCGGAGTTGATCGCTAGAATGCCGTCTTTTCGGTATTCCTCGAGCAGGGGCTTGAGCTCATACCGCATCTTGAATCCGAGCTCATCTTGGTCCTCGGCCATGAAGTAGCTATGCCCGACGAGAATATCCTCCGGATCGAAGTCCCGGTGCACCCGCCCCTCGGCCTTGAAGAACTCCATGGTCGTTTCGAAGAGTCCGAGGGCCTTTTCACGGAGTGCGCTATTATTCCCAGAGTAAAAGCTCGCTAGAGCATCTTTGTCCGACTTCAAGGTGAAGAAAGCGAATCGCCGGCGAAGGGCGTAGTCGATCTGTCCAAGGCTCCTGTCGGCGGTGTTCATGGTCCCGATGATGAAGAGATTTCTCGGCACCGTGAGCGCGGAACCCGAATAGGTGAGTCGGACTGCTATCGTCTCCCCGGTCTTCCCCGGCTCGGACTCTCGCTTGTCAGTTTCCAGGGCCGTGATGAGCTCGCCGAGCAGCTTAGACAGGTTGCCGCGGTTGATCTCGTCGATGATGAGCACGCGCGGCTTCCTCGCCGGGTCCTTCAGGCAGAGGTCGCAGATAATCTTGAACGGGCCGGGCTTTAGCTCAAATATCGGCGTACCGTCCTTCGCCCCCGCAGGTTTATAGCCTTCTACAAAGTCCTCGTAGTCCATAGACTGATGGAAAGCACAGAAGATGACCCTTCCATCCGCGACGGCCTTCGCGTACTTCTGGTTGATGTTCTCTCGAGAAGCGAGCTGTCCCTCGCCCAGGGCGCGGAGAGCGAGTTCCTTGGTCGCGTAGGTCTTGCCGACCCCAGGAGCGCCCTGAAGGATGAGCTGCTTCTTTCGCTTCAGGATCGAGAGCATCTCCGCCATGTCCTTAATGCGAGAGAGTTCAGCGCTAGCCTCGTCCTCGAGCTCTAGATCGTCCTTGGCATCGGGTACCGCGGAGATCAAGGCGCGGCGGTAATCGCAACAGAAGGCATCATAGAATCGCAGCAGGGGCAGTTCCTCGTAGCCGAGGGCGCGTGTCCCGTCTGTCGCTTGGAAGCGCCGCAGAGTGGTGTCTTTCTGCGACTGGCCTAATCCGATACTCGGCCGATTGTCGGTGAAGTCCTGTATGATCGTCTGAGCGAGGAAGCCCGAAGGATGCAAGGACAAGGAGCCGACTTCGGACTCGAAGACAAAGATATCCCGGTCGCCAACCATGGCTTCTGGAGAAGAGGTGAAAACGACGCGCCGATAGTTCTCGGGATTAGCATAGGTTGCTGGGTCCGTCATCGTGTGCTCGGGGAATTCCTCTGCCAGCTCTATTGGGAAGAATGCCTTCTTGGCCTTGCCGGTGCTTCGCCAGGTGAAGACGAGGAAGTCGGGAGTCACCTTGAAGAACTTGAGCGAAGTGAAAGCTGTCATAGCCACCGCGAGGTCCCTGATCACGATATCGAAATATAGGCGGTCACCGTCGTTCTCCGCCCCAGCCTCCATCCACTCCCGCGCCTTCCAGAGGGCGACCTTCCCGCCGCCGATGACAAAGGCGTAGTCCCCGACATCGATACCGTTGTACCAGGAGCAGTCGCGCGGCGCCAGATAGAAGCCGTTTTCGAGCTGGCCCTGGGGTCCCTTGGCGGCACTTATCTTACCGAAAAAGAGCGCCATCATTTCCTCCTATCGCAGAACCTCCGCACAGGTCCTTTTTCTCTTCAAAAGCTACTTCCCCTTCGCTTCGTCCCACAGCCTAGCCCACTCGACCGCGTACACCTTAGCAATATCAGGTGCGTTCCGAAGTACAATCGCGTTTTCTGCGTTCGATTTCACGGCTGCCGCCGTGTAGTTGAAGCTCCCAGTCTCGACCGTGACGCCGTCGATAACCATGAACTTGTTATGCATGATCGCGTAGCGCGTCGCGATGCGTACCGGAATACCTGCCGCCGAGATAATGCGGACTTGCGAATACTTGTCCTTAGCCGCGCCGTCGTCGGCGACGATCTGGACCTTGACCCCTCGATGGGCGGCACTCTCAAGAGCCTCGGCAATATCGCGATTCGTGAAGCTGTAGCAGGCGACGAGGATAGAGGACTTCGCGGAGCCTATGACCTCAAGGACTAGCTTGACGGCGGTCCCTCCGGGGGAGAAGCCGACTTCGTAAGTAGTGGATGCTATCGGCATCTCCGCGAAAGCGGAGAGTACGAGGATGAATCCAGCTACAATGAAGGCTAGGGATTTCTTCAAAATTGACCCCCCTAAGCGAAATGACATGGGCCCAGTACCACCAAGTATCCGTGCGCTAGGCCACACCGATCATATGCTCTACGGAAGCAGTATCCTGCCAACGTATTGTGGGAATTCCGTATCGCTCAAGCGCGCGACGTTTGCTATTGGGGAAGTCGAAAACTCGGTCGTCATAAAGCGCGAAGAGATTCGGACTCGTGTTCCGCCTGGCTATGTCCTCATGGGCGAAGATGATGGAGCCTGTAGTCTTCGCATCAGCGCGAGAGACGATCTTGATGAGATGCTCCCCCTTCGGACTATCAATACCGAAATCGAAGACATGAGGAAGCTCAGAATAACCGACAATCCTCCTCCCAGGCTCGAATTGCACATTTCGTTTCCTCAGGAAAGTAGCTACCTCCGGCTGAAAGCTCGCCTTCGGTGTTTCAAGGCGAAGCTCGAAAACATCGACAAGTCGCAGAATGCATTGCACGACTTCATGAAAGCGTATTGGGAAGAACTCATCCTCGGCATCGCCGATGATTTCCCCTCCCACTATCGAAAGGCCGCTGTCTTCAAGAATCTTCGCTATCAGCATAGCCCTCGGCTCAGGAAGGTCGCTGAGTGTATCTCCATTGCCAAATGATCCGAGGATATACCCACCATCGCTGATAGAGATACCGCCGTCAGCGCTCCTCCTCACCAGAAGCTCAAGGCTATCATGCGAAGGGTCATAGAACGGTATTGTCACAACGCAATCCCCATCAACTACGCGTCCTTGAACCGTTCCTGCCAGCCATTCAGAGTAGCGCCTAGCAGCGAGACATTCATTTACCATAGTGCCCACTCGATCGAGGCGTAGCCGGAAATGGAACAATATTCCAGGTATGCCTCAATAAGCTGAATAGATGGTCCATCGAAATGTTCGAAGTCGGTACGAGCAAGCGGCACGGCCCATCCATCGCGAAGCCCCTCAGCCCATAGATGAAGGTGGGGCTCATTAACAAAGCGCTTTGCCCTGAACGGAACCAGCCATTCCCATGGCTCCTTCGGACCGTTTGACGGATTCTGATGAGTCCCCCCAAGTTCGATCCTAGACAGGACTATTCGCCTTCTATCAACCTGCATTCGGAAATATGGGATAGCCCTCTTCTGCGCCCCAATCCTCAGAACCATAGCCCCATAGTCGCATCGTAGCGGCAATGATGCATCGAAGGAAGGATGAAGGCTAATTATGATATCCCTCTTGGAGGATCGTCCTCGCCGCACGCGCCGAACGACTTTGGGGGCAGAAAGCGCTTCATCGATCATACAGGGTGACTTCCCCATCGAGGACTTTTCTGCCTGTATCTCGTTCCCTGTAACATATGAACCCCCTCCTTTTTGTTATGTGCTCAACACGTAGTGTATTTCCGCCACTACGACAAGGCAAGACAGCATTCAGTCTATCGCCACAACAGTATCGTAGAGCCCATAATTGGTTAATCCATCGTGGCTTTCGATGCCCGTGTAGCGTAGCGATGCATCCTCATAACGCCGGAAAGCAAACACTGCCTGATTCATTTGCTCGGTATTGAACACCTTGAGACGAACGAGAAGGTGGAAGTCCTTGACCGTGAGCCCGGTGACGGTGAGGAACAGCTCCGGTTCCAGCTTTGTGATTACGTCTTGCAGAGTATTTTCGCGAAAATCGGTTAGGTACATGAACGCGGGGATGCGCGTAGCGAACTTGATTAGCTTCTCCTGCACGAGCTTGCGCTTAGACTTATACTCCCTCTCTTCCTCGGAAAGCTCTCTCTTCTCCTTCTCCGTCAGGTCCTTCTCCTTGGCCTTGTTCTTGAGTTTTTTGACCTTTTCGCTCTTGTTGATGATCGCCTCGATGATGTTGTCGCCAAGAGCACGCCAACCTTCAATGCGCTCAACAGCGGCCATCGCTTCTGGATTTTCCATAATTCGCTTGAGAGTGTCATTGTCAACGTTCACGAGGAGGGCGGACTCCCACTTTCGCGCTAAGAGCGTGGCCGAGGTGCCTGCCATCGCGATATCAAGGATACCGCCCGCATCGATCTGCGTCATGTTGGCGCCGTCATAGGCGAGCACGGGAAGGAAGGACACGAGGTCTTTCACCGCATTCTCGGGATTCGGCTCGTTTGGCGATAAGCCGATCCCGTACTCGGAGAGCTGCCTAAGGGCGCGGGTAGGCGCGAAGTCGAATACGAAGCAGGCGGGCTTGAGCACTTCTTCCTCATTCGGATCATCGCCATTCGGATTCTTGATAGACCAGGGGGACTGCACGCGAAAGGCGGCTTGGAAATAGGTTTCGGGCGACGTGAGGTTGCGGAGCATAAGGATGGATAACCACTGCGGCACGGTCACGCCGGTCGTGAGCTTGCCACAGGAGAGCGTTATCGTTTTCGTCTCGAAACCCGACCCGATTACCTTCCGCACGGGCGGTAGGGCGTCCAGCCCGATACCCGCTTGAGCCCCGGCAGCGACGACAACCTCGTATTCACGCCAGAAGACATTGTGCTTCTCGGCGAGAAGGTTCGCCATGGCATGGCAGGATGCCACGTTCGGGAGGAACCAGAAGGAATGCTGGAGATAGGGAAGGAGGCGGATGTCCGAATACGGGAAGGGCGGTCGCGAACCGGTCTTTAGCCACTCGGTCGCCTTAGGTGCGTATGAACCACGAATGATGTCTAGCCACTTTTGCACGTCGTTCTTATGCACGAACTTGGCGGCCTTCCCCGAGCCCACAGCGGCGAAAAACTCGTTGAGATCGAACTCGTCGAATTCCCCGCCGTTTGCAATCGCAATCAGCTCGTCCGGCATCTGGTAGGTCAAAAGACGCATTTGTGGCATGGCGCCGTAGGGGTTCCACATACCGGGATTTTTGGAAGCGAACTCTTCTTTGGAACGCTGTTCGTCCGTATAGGTCCAGTTGAATATCTGTTCCTCGATGAACTCGCCCGTGGCTAGGGCTCTAAAGGGAGTTCCGGAGAGGTATAGGTAGGCTTTCGTCGTTATCGGTAGGAACTCGGTCTCCTTTTCCGAGAGTATGCCGAGGTCCTCGTTGATCTCCGCCAGATTTGCCGCGTATTCAAGCTTAGCCCCTTCTTTGACGATCTCGTCATCCTCGCCCTCGAAGAGTTCCTTCGCCGTGTCGCGCCACGCGCCAAAGTGGTACTCGTCGAACACGACCAAATCCCAGTTCAACGTATGTAGCCATTCGTTCTTGGCCTTGATGTTCCCTACTTCGTCGCGCCCCAGCAGGTCCTGAAAGGAGCCGAAATAGACGACCGGGTTTTTAGGGTCGATCGTGGTGGGGTCTTTGTCGGAGTGGCGGGAGAGGTACTGCCAACCGTCGAAGTCCACGTGGCTTTCCAAATCTGTCTGCCACGCGTCTTCCACGGCAGGCTTAAAGGTAACGACTAGTACGCGCTTGGCGCCAAGCTTCTTGGCGAGTTGATAGGTCGTGAAAGTCTTACCGAAACGCATCTTCGCGTTCCACAGGAAGCGCGGAACTCTTCCATCGCCCTCCGTCCAGATGGAGTTGTAGTAGCTGAACGTCTTGTTCACCGCTTCCACCTGCTCCTGGCGCATCGGGAAAGTCTCGTGATGCGTGCCAGTGAATTGCTGATTGCTACGCAATTCGGCGAGAACAGTCTTCACGTCCGTCACCGAGCAGCACATCCACTCCAGTTCGGTATTCTCGAAGCCCTTCCGAACGAGTAACACGCGCACATCATGGTCACTGAAGATCGTACCGTCGTCGCGTTCAGCGGGTTCGTTCAATTCGATGCGATAGTTCCGAATGGCGGCGGTCTTGACCTGTTCGGCGACACGCTGTTTCACATCGCGCGTCGTTTGTCCGACCTTTAGGCGCCCCTCGTGTGCAGCGTCGTCGATGGAGTACGCATAGATACGTGGCCTTGCTTCCGGCTTGGCTCCGAGGACCTCCTCGATGGTGGGCCTAGTCATCGTCATCGGCCATCGGACGGATCATGCTTTCGATGAAAGAGATTTCGTCCTTTGCTATGCCATATTTAGCGTAAAGAAGATCATCAGTCCAAGTCCGATTCCAAGGCTGCTGCGGCACCCAAGTATAAGTCGAACGGAGCGCGTCTTGGGTGATTTTCCGTAGAGACACAAGGAAACGGAACAGGCGAGTTCGATAGTAACTAGCAAAACTCCGGGCTGCCTTCTCCGAGTGGAAGGGCGTAACGACTAGATACGATTGAGTACACGCTGACGGGGGCGCCGCGATAATCTCTTTGCCAAGGATTTGATGCGGGAAAGTCTCACCAGCCCCGTAGGCTTTGGGAACGAGGACCTTCCACTTGTCAATGGCATCTGCATTTTTACGAATGTCCCCGCGTTTCATGAAACCGATAGTTCGCTTGCCCTTACTGATCAGGTGGAGCGCGATCCTACTACCCACACTTTTCTCTGTCCAATCCTCGAAGTTCGTTGCGATTCCGAAAGGTGTGTCACCAGATATAAGTTCAAGTACTGATGACTCCTTTTTAGATAGAACCTTCCCCAGGATACCAAGTGCACGCTCGTCACGAACAAAGACATCGAACTCGCCAAGTTTTCGATCATGCTGAAGATGCTCTTCTCCCGTTGTAACACGTGTGACATCACAGTCACCTTTGTATGCACCATCCCATAGAAAGTAACAAACGCCACCTTTGATCTGGACACCGGGGAATGCATCGCCAGAATCTGGAAAGTCGGTTAATCTACGCAGATTACCTTCGTTAAGCAATTGCACTCTAAACTCATCAAGCCCTCTCCCACCAGCCATCCATCGCGAGGGGATGACAAAAACGGCATATCGAGGTTGAAGATTGAATGCTTGTTGGACGAAAAGATGATAGATCGAGGAGTCGCTTGAACCACCGGCGCCTCCGGTCATCTGGTAGGGTGGGTTACCGATAATTACATCGAATTGCATTTCGCCTCCAAACAGTTCGGCTATTCGAGTCCTGATATTGTCTGTATGGATGAATGCGTAGGCGTGCGTTTCAAGTTCTTTCTCGCGATCAAAGATCGCTCGTGGCGCACCACAGTACCTGCATTTCGTACTATCCCATTCGTGTTCCAGCCGCTCAAACCAGATATTACCAGCGTCACTGATAAAGCCCTTGGCGACAGAGTGTTTGCCCTTCGCATGTTTCGAGCAGTACACACTACGCCGAGCTAAGAGACTCGTAAGGTAGGTGATACCGATGCCGAAGACTTGATTTGTAAGGATGTGATCGACCCGATCGTCGAGCTTTGGAATCTCCTTCGCCAGGCCTTTGATTAGGCGGCTCGTGATCTCGCGGAGGAAGACGCCGGACTTCGTACAAGGGTCGAGGAAGCGCACCGAGCTATCCGCCCAGATGCTCTCGCCCTTGTGGTCGACAGCCCAAACCTCGGCGAGTGTATCCAGCATCCTATTCGCGAACTCTGGCGGCGTGAACACCTCGTCGTTGGAAAGGTTCGCGATGCAGGTTAACACATCCGGATTGCGGCCACGTAGCGTAAAGCTGGCTTGAGGGCTCATATCTCCTCCCTCGGGGTGTTGCCTTGCTCGGCAGCAAGCTCGCTCACCAACATCGGCAGGTAAGTCATAACCGGCGTGAAGATTTCGTGTGTCCCCAAGTTTGAGAAGAGGCTGTCTTCCGCGCCAAAGGCAGACATTTGCGTAAGGGTATCGAAGCGAAAGTCGCGCCGTTGATACCTGCCCTTACCGAGGTATCCCCACTCAGCGAAGGTGATCGGCTGGCCATCGTTCGCGCGCATGGTGAGGGCGTCACCGTGAACGAGATTCTGCGACAGCACATGGTATCCGGCTCGATACAGGTTGTCCGACTCATCTATAGCCAGATAGTCGGCAAGTATCTCTAGCATGTTCTCGCGGCACTCAGCGATGTTGTCCGGCAGTAACTCGATGCCATAGATGCACATAAGCGAAAAGAGCGCGTAATGCTGCTTCTCGAAGTCGGACTTGCCGAACTTGAGTTCGACGGCGGCAAGTTTTCGCTTGAGTATCTGGACGAGGAAGTTGCCGCTCCCGCACGCTGGCTCAAGGAAGCGCGAATCGATGCGCTCGGTCTCGTCTTTGACGAGGTCGAGCATGGCCTCAACCATCCACGCTGGCGTGAAAACTTCTCCATGGTCGGCAACTCGTTGCTTTGATTTGACTAATTTCATAAGCGTATATTCTTCATTGTCCTATTTATTTGATAACCAGCTAATTAGGAGCCATACCATAACTTTCGACATTGTATCGCCTTCACTTATGGTGTCAATGCCTATTGCCGGGAGATGCTAACTTTGTTCGAGAGTAAAGAGCGCTATCGACTTCTCCGAAGCCCTGGAGGTAGATTCATCACCTGAATCGAGGGGTGTCCGAGGAGCGATCCCTCGCATATCGCCGAAAACGATTGCCCTTGATTGCCCAAGAGGCTATTCGGCAATGGTTCGTTTATAAGCATCGGAAAAAGTCTGATATGGGAGCCCAAGCCTCTTGGCCGCCGAATACTTCGAGCACTTCCCTGAATAGACCTCTTCAGCAGCAGCCCTAAACTCTGCCGGAAGCGCTCGGGAAGGACGGCCAAGCTTAGTCCCGCGCCTCTTGGCCGCCTCTATTCCCTCCTTCTGTCGCTCTCGAATCGATTCCCTTTCCAGTTCAGCCACGGCGGCGAATATCTGGAGGGTGAAGCGTCCTGTAGGTGTTGAGGTGTCGAGCTTCTCCTTGAGTGATTCAAGCTCGACCTTCTTCTCTCGGAGCGTGTCTACGATCCGGAGGAGGTCCGCCGCCGAGCGCCCGAGACGGTCAAGGGAAGAAATGACGAGAGTATCGCCTTCCCGGATGTAGCGGAGCATTTCCTTGAGCTGGAGCCGTTCTGGATTTGCTCCGCTTACCTTCTCCGCGTAGATGTTCTCGCATCCGGCGGCCTTGAGGGCATCGAGCTGACGGGCAAGGTTCTGGTCTTCAGAAGAAACCCTTGCATATCCTATCTTCATATTCCGCCTCTATCACGGTAATCTAGTATTAGTATACGTGATATCACGAGAATAGTAAAGTGTATTTTCCGTCATATTCATAGAATACTACCGGAAAGTACACTTTCCCGGAAAAGGATTCCCCTATAGTGAGTAACTGGAAACGGAGTCTATGTTCCTGGCAATATGTATTTATGGTATCATGCAAAAGAGCCCAAACAGGGTTCCATTGAATAATGGTAGCGAGGCTAATGTATGAAAGTGAGTCGGCTAAAACTACAGAACTTTCGAGGCATCAAAGAAGCGGAACTGGATTTTGACGGGCATACATTGCTCATCGGGGCAAACAATGTGGGCAAATCTACGATCTGCGAGGCCCTAGATTTAGCCCTAGGATCAGACAGGCAGAACCGCTTCCCAGTAGTCGATGAGTTTGACTTCTATAACGCACGCTACCTTGACGAAACCGAAAAGCCAGTCGAAATCCGAATAGAGGTTCTTCTGACCGAGGTCACTCCGACTTTGGAACGCGCGTGCGGAAATTACCTAGAGCGATGGGACCCAGCGACACGACGAATTCTCACACAAGGGGAAATCGATAAAGTTGATGGTGCGGGTCTTGTTTGGTGTCTCCGACTGCTGAGTCTCGCTCGTTACAACCCTGAAGAAGACGAATTTGAAAGTACCACCCATTATGCAACAATCTACGATCCAGACAATGAGGATAATAGCCGTGTTCCGCGGGCTACTAAGCGTACTTTTGGCTTCTTGTACCTTCGAGCGCTCCGAACTGGTTCGCGGGCACTTAGCCTCGAGCGTGGCTCTCTTCTGGACATTATCCTACGTATCCAGAGCCTTCAGACCGGAATTTGGGAGCATGTACGTCAAAGGCTTGAAACGCTTGATCCGCCTATCGATGCCGACACTACCAATTTAACCCCCGTATTGCAGAATATTGAAGCACGTCTTGCCGAATACATCTCCATTGCCAAGCCAGGGGAAGCGACGCGCCTTTTCGTCTCGCAACTCACGCGCGAGCATCTTCGCAAGACCCTAAGCTTCTTTATCTCGGTCACAGAAGACCAGAAGCCCATCCCATTTCAGAATGTAGGTACAGGAACGATTAATACATTAGTGTTGGCGTTACTTAGCTTCTTAGCAGAGCTAAAAGAGGAGAACGTGATCTTTGCGATGGAGGAGCCAGAAATTGCCCTTGCTCCGCACACTCAGCGCCGCATCGCAACTTACCTACTAACTAAAACTACTCAATGCTTTGTCACCTCTCACTCGCCATACGTTATTGAGAGCTTCACCCCAGAACAGATAGTTATTCTGCGAAGAGATGACAACGCAATAGTGACCGGTAAACGAGTGATCCTTGGTCCAGACATGAAGGCTAAAACGTATAGGCGCTACATCCGTCGAGGCTTCGCTGAAGCTATGCTTGGACGTGGGGTAATTGTTGCTGAGGGCATTACCGAGCAATTAGCCCTTCAGACTGTGGCCGAAAAAGTAGAGGCCGCCGACTCCTCAAAATACCCTATCGACCTATCGGGTGTCACTATTATCACGACTGATGGAGATGGAAGTATTCCCGAGTTTGGACGCTTCTTTGTCTCACTCGATCTTCCAACTTTTGCATTTTTCGATAACAAGACAAGAACACCGAAAGACCGAGACGCGCTGAATCAGGCCGGCTTCCAAGTTCTCAATGAAATTCCCTATGCTGGAATGGAAGATTTACTTGCAGCCGAAGTACCACTAGATCATCAATGGACCTATCTTGAGAATATCCGAGATTCCGGTCTAGCTCCGGGAGTCGGCATCCCACTCGCGCATCCTGCCAATGACAAAATACAGCTCCTCACTCGACAAGTTTTGAAGGATGGGAAGGGATGGGGCCGTGCCGCTGATCTCCTTGAGCTGTGCACGGTAGGGGAGCTCCCTTCAACTATAGTGGGATTCCTCGACAAGATTTACATGCAATTCCCCCGCCCCAAAACGCCGGATATCGAGCCTGCGGGTACGCAGGCTGAGTCCGTCGAAACGGCTACGGCTGTTGAGGTCGCCGATACGATACCTTCGGAAGGCCAATGACCTTCATTACATGTCCCGACCGTGACCGCATTTTGGGTGCCGACGGACACGTCCTTGTTACAGGCGGTCCCGGATGTGGGAAAACTACCGTTGCTCTACACAAGGCACTTTTGCGGATCGAGGCGGGGATGCTCCCAGGCCAGAAGGTACTGTTCCTGAGCTTCTCGCGCGCTGCTGTCGCCCGGATAATGCAAGCAGCCCAAAAGAACCTTCCAAAGGAGTCACGTAAACTTCTCGACATACAGACATTCCACTCCTTTTTTTGGCCTTTTGTTCGTGGCCACGGGTACCTCCTCGGCGCAGTTACACCTATCCGTCTTCTCCCGCCGCACGATGAGCGCACCATGCGACAAGGAGCAAAGAATGACGACCCCTTGTGGGATACTGAACTCGATCGGCTATTTCTTGAAGAGGGAAGGATCGCCTTCGATCTGTTCGCGCCTCAAGCCCTTGCGCTACTGCGCAAAAGTGCCTCTCACCGTAAGCTGATTGCCGATCGCTATCCACTTATTATTGTCGACGAGGCGCAAGACACAGGTACTGAACAATGGGCCTGCATGGAGGCACTCGCCGAACTGACTCAATTGGTTTGCCTTGCCGACCTCGACCAACAAATATACGACTTTCGGCGCGATGTAAGTCCAGAGCGTTTGAAGCAAATAATGACAGCACTTCATCCTCTCGAGGTTGATCTCGGCGTACAAAACAATCGAAGCCCTGGAGCCGAAATTGTCAAATTTGGAAATGACATCCTCGCAGGCACGCCTCGCGGTTCCTCCTATATTGGTGTCAGCCAACTTCCCTTTATCCCAAATTCCACTAATCGTGATACTAAAATTAGAGCAGCGGTGGGAATCCTTTGTAAGCGCATAAAGGACTCCACTGGCGTACAGCCTGAAAGCATCGGATACTTAGCAACTTGGGGTAAGGGTGTCACTATCATTGCTCGTGCTCTCCAAGGTGGCAATGGAGTCAAAGAAATTCACCACCGCGTTGTCATGGACGATGCCGAGGTCCTCCTAGCCACTCGTGTTGTTGCTCTCTGTCTAGAGCCCGTCGATGACATTTGGCTCACCCTAGCCAATGGTCTCGATCTCATAGCAGAACTTTACCGAGCTCGGGGGAATATCAAAAAAGCAGCTCAACTTGCACTGAACGCATCCCATGCGCGCCAAGGTCAAATCCATGGCAATGCAAAATGTCCTCGTACCCTCAAAGCAATCATCGAAAGCATTCGGTCTAAACCCTTCGCAGGTAGTCCAGGGCAAGACTGGTTAACTGTTCGCCGATTGTTCGAGACGAGTGATACTACTGAACTCGAAATGATCGCTCACCTTGTCATTTACCTGATAAGCTATAATCGCGGTCGCCGAATTTCCGATGCTTTGGCTGAGATATGGCTGCGCAAGGGAAGATATGAAGGCGCGCGATCACTTATTGAGACAGCTATCACCGAGGACCAGATAATCGGCGGAGACGGCGACCAGAAGGGCCTAAATGTAATGACAATACATAAATCCAAGGGGAAGGAATTCGATGGCGTTATCATCCTTCACCTTGGTAACAATCTATCCCCCTTATCACCTGACAATGAACCAGCACCGCAAATGAAGAGCCGCCGTCTGCTACGAGTTGGGATAACACGTGCCAAACACCATGTATTGCTGTTGACAGACGTGTGTAGCACGTCACCCCTTCTGAATGGGCACGTTTTATGAACTCAGCATCAAGAACCGATCACTAGGTCAGGCATAGTTCATAGTTACTCCGAAATATTACTTCCAAAACTACTTTTCCAAATAATAGTGATAATATTATCACCTCATTCTCAAAATGCGTATATACTCGGATACACCTAATCACACCCAATGGAGATCGTGCAGTGAAACACAATGAGGTTTACAAGTTAATCAAGGACGGTCGGTACAATGACGCTGCTTTCATGTTACTCGATTCTGCAAGCCCACAGCCACCTTTGAAGATCAATAGTCCAGGTGATGCATTCCCACTATTGCGCAAGTACGGCGCAAAAAGGAAGGAGTATTTCATCGTGCTAATCCTCAACGGAGCACACGAAATCGTCCGCGAGGAAATTGTCTCTATCGGCTTGATGAATCGTACAGTTGTTCATCCTCGGGAAGTCTTCTATCCAGCTATCCTCTACAATTCAGCGGCGGTTCTCATCGCTCATAATCATCCAAGTGGGAACCTCACCCCGTCACCGGAGGATAGAGAGATAACAAGTAGACTGCACGATTCAGCAAAAATACTCGGGATTGCCCTTCTCGATCATCTCATCATTTCAAGCCGGGGATACTACTCATTTATAGAGCATGGACTTTTAGAACCCTTCACTGCGGATTGACAAATCACAGCGAGTAGCTAAGATTTTAGGGAGAACCATATGGCAGGACTGAATCGAAATGCAGCCAGCAATCTTCGTCTACGGCAAAGCGGTCTCCTTACCGAGGCCTTAAAGACCTATAAGATTCGAAAAGTGGATAAAGGTGAATACACCTTGGAAAAGAATGGTAAAATCGTCATTGTCAATACAGCAGGAGGCTGCGAGCAGAACTAGGGTCAATCGACCTCCCCAAGGCCCCGGAGGTACGTCTCCGTGACCTGAATCGAAGCGTGCCCGAGGAGCTTCGACACCCGGTATATGTCCCGATCCCTTCGATACTCCGTGACAGCGTAGAGGTGCCTGAAATCGTGCGCGGAGTAGGCGGCTTTTATCGTCCCAAACTCGGCGAGCCTTGCCGTTCGCTTTCGGATCGCGTCCGCAAGTTTCGTCTCTGTGGTCTCAGCGAAAGGGCGCCGGGCGTCGATCGTGCCAGCGCGGAGCACGATGAAGACCTCGGCTGGAAGATCCCCCGATATGTCCTTCCCTTTGCTCCGAGCAGTAAAACGTTCGCCCCGGATCGTGAGGCTAGGAAGCGCTCCGACTCGGAGGCCCCGGAAGAGCATCACGGTGGCGGCGGCTCGAACCAGCGGCGGAAGGGTGGCGAGGATCGCCATAGCTTCCTTCTCTGAGGGATAGGCTGCACCCTTCTTAGCCTTCTTCTCTAGCCTGGCCTTCGTGCCCCTGAATGGATTCCGAATCACCTCGAAGCGGCGTTCGATGAATGAGAAGAAGGACGAACCAGCGGCGATGTCCCGATTGACTGAGGCCGGGGCTCGCCCCTCCGCCGCGAGCGCGTAGGCGAAGTCATCGGCATCCTTCGCCTTCATTGCGAGGACCGGAAGCACGCGACGGGCGGCGAAGCCTTCGAGGCGGATGAGCGCCGAGGCGTAAGCCCGGCGGGTGTTCGGGCTCTTCGTCCGCCCCGCTTGTCCGAGGAAGGTTTCTTTCTCCGCCTTGTAGTCTATTCCCGCGAGGTCCACCTTCCGATCGAGGTCTCGGACGAGGCGTTGGCCGACAGCGGCTCGGACGATGGCTTCAAGCTCCTCCGGGGCGAGGCGGGAGAGGGACGGGGCCTCCCTCGCGATACGGTGGGCCATTTCGTCCACGGCATCTGGCCCCACTTCGCTGCCTGTCTGGGCGAGGATCGCGTGCGCGAACGATGTCACGGTGTCCCCCGAACCGCCGAAGAAGCGGAAGCCCCGACAATCTCGATAGCCTGCTTGAGACCGTCGTATCGGCCGGAATCGAAGGCGATCGATTCGCGCCCAGAGCCGCCCGCCTTGTCCACTTCGTAGACGCGGAGAGCTTCAAGGTTCGCGGCCTCAAGATCGCGAAGCACGGTTTGAAGGTCGATTGTCACCTTGGATTCCTCCTATATCTGACAATCCTGATAATATAAGCTTATCGGGAAATAGTAAATAGAATATCACTTCAACTATCTCTTTGATCCTTGAAGCGTTCTGGCGCCTCGCGAGCGTATAGCTTGTATGGTTGATGCATTCATTGTCTCAAGCGAGGTCCTCGCTGAGGCTTTCGGCAAACCCTTCCCTGCCGGACCGATCCTCGTCGCGGTACCTCCGAATACCTTGTCCTTCGAGGAGTACCTCGGATTGAAGGCCCTTTGCGAGCAAATACTGCTCGTGCCGAAGAAGAAGCATCGCTCGAATTTCTTCGTCACGAAGTCGATTTCGCCAAACGAGTCGTAGGACAAAAAGCGGGCGAAGCGCCGACATCGATTCGCGATAGCAGTCTGCAAGGAGGCGCGGGACGAGAATCGCTCTGTTCATGTCTGTTTTTCCGACTTACAATCATTCCATGAATGAGATTGATCTAGCGGCCGATCACGAGGCCGCTCATGCATTGATGAGATACAGGCGGGGATTACCCATTGCAAAGATCACGATTGATGAAGACCTTATTAACGCAGAAGGCGTTGACGCCAGAGGATATGTCTCCGGCGTCCTGATGAACAAGGACGTGTGGGAGTACCTCCAAAACCTCGACGACGAACGCGAACAGAAGCTACTTGACTGGTGTATCGACAGCGAGATTCTCGCCTTCCTAGCAGGGCCAGTGATGGACCACTTGAACAGCGCTCAGGAATATCGGGTCTCTGGTGAGCAAGACGACATAGGCTGGGCTATTGACTTGATCTTCCACTTCCAAGGGGGGACAGACGATCTCACTCCCTGGCAAGACCGTGCCAAATCGCTCATCTGCGAGTCCCTCCCAGCCATCCGGCGTTTGGCTTCAGAATTGAAGCGGCAGAAGACTTTAGGAGGCGCAGAAGCTGAGGCGGTCCTCGCTATCGATACCGCGAGGGACCACGAGCCAGTCGGGGACGAGATTTTGGCGATCGCAGCGCGATTGAAGGCAGAGGATGTTGCGAATCAGGCAGCATTGCGCATGACTTTCGGCACAGGTTCGCCATAAAGGTCTACAATACACTTTACGCAGTTGGTACTCGTATGAGCGCCCGGGCATCTTGATGGGCTCGCCTTGGGCTTTGATCGCCGAAAGCTAGTAGAAGCTCCGCTCGAATCCGTTCGACGCTATGACAATCTCGCACGCCATATTCAGACTCTTCCCCTTTTCCATGAGGGGAACGATTTCGGCGACGGCGCGTGCGCGATCGCCACCGAAGTAAGAACAGAGCAGCCGAAAGACTGGCTCGCTTTCGAAGTCGGTATGTCGGGGACCTGAGTTCTCATTTTCTGAGCGAATTGGCATACTAGGATAATATGCGATTTTCGCATATTTCGCTACCTAGCAGATACTGTCTTGCGTGAAGAGCATCTTCCAGCAGGAGTACCAAGCCGTCATTGAGCGCCTCGTTACTAGGCGGAAGGAGCTCGGTATATCCCAGTCCGAGCTTGCGCGACGCCTAGGCCGCGAATTCGATCAAAGCATTGTCAGTAAGATCGAAACCTGTGTTCGCCGGATAGATGTCATTGAAGCGAAGAGAATATGCGAAGCTCTCCAAATGGAGATATTTGACTTATTCAGGGAAGTTGAATAGCCTCACGCTCATCTTCTCATCGATCATCGAAGCCCTATTAAGCTGACGGACTTTCGCTTGCTTCGCCGCTTGAATCTGGTCCTCGTATTTCGAGACCCGGCGGTCGAGGACATCGGCCATACGTCTTTGGTACTCATTGCTCTTATCCCAGTACTGGCTTTGTCTGTAGCATGACCGGCTTATGTCGCGCGCCTTCGCTACACACCGGAAATACTTTCGAGCGTTCTCATACCACTGCCTATGCTCACCGCATGCTCGATAGGTTAGATTGTGGACGTACCTAGAGCCGAAGCGACCGTTGACGAAGAACAGCGTCGTCACCCGTTGTCCCGTCTCCGGGCATAGGAAGTAGTATCTTTGCCCATGCTTTAGCGCGACAGGTTCAAGACAGAACCGATCCATTATTTGGACGCCGTTTATCTCGTAGCTGAAGATCACAAGGAAGAGGAAATACGGAGTGTAGAGCTGGACTTCCATATCAATGTTCAGGGTCCGTTTCCCTAACATCAATGTCACGAGGCCTTGTGTCGTGCCTTCCCGCAAATAGCCCCAGTCTCTGAGATTCCCTATCGTAAGACGGCACATATCCTCTACAAGGCCCCGACAACTTCGCGCTCTTCCCATTGCGCCCTCCTGAAATATCCGAAATCGACTGGGCACACCTAAGAATATTGGCGTTCCATCCAAAGCGTCTATGACCTACCCCATCCAGCAACCTATTCGCATTGGTACCCCGATGGGAAATCTTGGGATTCATAAGAAGGCCCTTGGCTTTCTTATCCGACTACCAGTTTTCTGGCTATGCATGCGATCAATCCCTCTCGTCGTCGTCCATAGGAGCGTCCTGATATTCTGGATGTTCAGTTCTTCCACATCGTCCGGGGAACTACGGGAAGGCCGGGTGCGATCTTCGCGAAGTTCTCGCCAACGATCTAGAGGAAGCGAAGACCTCTCATGATGTTCTCAAAGCTCGCCTTTGTCGTCCCTCGTGTTGTATGATTAGGCGATGAAAGGCGACGTGTTCGGCTTCCAGCAGCGAAAGCTCGTCGAGTTCGGCCTCGACCTCGTGGACGCCCTGATACTCCGCTGGCTCGCGGACTATATCGCGAGCGGGACGATGAAGAGCATCAACCGGGATGGGCGAGCCTACTACTGGGTCCAGTATCAGAAATGTCTCGACGACCTTCTCGTGATCGGGATTAAGGACGCCTGGTCATTGTCGAAGCGATTTGCTGAACTCGAAAATGCCGGGGTCGTCGAGAAGCACCTCGTGAAAGCCGGGGGAACCTATACCTACTTCCGGCTGAACGAGCGCCGATACGCGGTGCTGTGCGGCGAGAAGGTCCCGAAGTCAGCTCCGGCCGAGGAGGAGCCCCCGAAAAAACGGCGCGGGGGAGCCGAGGCGAGCACGCAACAACCGGCTACCAAAAAAGTCGCCGAGGAAGCGGAGCCACCGGAGAAGGAACGAAGGCTGTCCCCCGCGACGCTCCGGTTTCTTGGGGACGTGATCCATCGGGGCGGCTTCACGAATAAGCTCCCGAAAAGCCCGGAGGCCGCGCCGACGAAAGTCCTTTTGACGGCGTGGGTCTTCGTTGTCTCGGTGAAGAATAGGGACTTCCGCCGAAGGTTCGGCCCCCTGGACGGGGCATGGCTTTCAGAGAGTGGGATCGATTTCCCGTACTTCCGGAAAACTCCGGAGAGCCGGGACGAAATAGTCTTGAAAGCCGTAGAACGATATGCGTTGATGAGGAGTCCCGACCACGAGCCCGTGAAGAAGGAAATGCTCTCGAAGAGCCTCGACGAATTCTTCTACAACCCTTTCACCGAGCGTTCGTGGTTTCTGTACTGCGTCTTCAACGAACCCAAGCCGATAACAAGGAAGGTCTCAGCGAGCGAGCGCTACGAAGGGCTCGGGTTTGGTCCTAAAACGAAGGCCGCCGTAGAGAGCCTCCGGGGGAAAGGTTGGGACCGGGAGCCGTTCCTCCGAAAAGTGGTGGAGCTGTACGAATGGTACAAGGCGAACCGGAAGGACGTGCGGGCCTACGACGACGCCTACTGTGAAGGCCAATGGATTCACCACTTCGAACCCTTCTCCGAGTTCCTCGACCGTTACCGCGACTTCTCCGAGATATGGAATGATTGGCGGCCGGGGAACTTCGGCTACGGGAACGCGACGTGGAAGCAATTCGCGTCCTGGTGCCGGGGAAACTATAAAGGGCTTGAGCTGGCCCTTTCGAAGGCGAAGGTTGAAAAGGTCTGGGCGGAGCTGGCGAAGAATGCGGCAAGGACGAAGAGCCCCGCCGAGTATGAAGCCGAGCGACGCGAGTTCGAGGCCCGAGAGGAAGAGTTTAGGCGAAGTCTCCTTGCCGCTCCGGATGATCCCGGAGTCGAGAAGCCCGAAGCCGGGCATCGGAAACGACGGCGAACCGGCTGCCCCTACGGACACGTTTTCAGAAAGGATATCGATAAGTATCCGGAGTGCGGGGACTGCGCGGAGGGGACGGCGTGCTACCGGGAGAAGCATCCGGGGAAGCGAACGGATATAGACCTGTCGAAGATATAGGACGGGGGCTCCTGAGAGGAGTACAGACCTCCCGAGAGAGGTTTGTACAAACCTCTCTCGGGAGGTACCAAAGATAGACTACCTAGACTATATCTAGTATTAGTAAACTAAGTGTAGGTATAGAAAGATAAGAAAAGGGTAAGGATAGGGACTTCGCGTCCTGACGGACGCTTGCTTCCCTGTCCTATGAGGATTCTTCCGTTTCAAGAGAATCCTTCCCCCGGTAATGACTCTCCCGATAGTTTTCAGAAATTGACTCTCCCCGCGCCCGCACGCCGCCCCGGCGATGCTGCGAGGCCCATGCCGCCGCGACGTGATCGAATTTGTCTATTCCTGCCCTGTGAGCGCTCGGGTTGATACTTTTCCCGCCCCCGGTGTCCTGCATTGGATAGCGACGATCCTCAATGGGTTTTAGGACAATACCGGTGGCGGTCGAAAAGGCGTTTCCAGTCGCAAACTCGGAGCCGCCGAAGGCGGGATGCCGCTTCCCTCATTCATCGCGCACTAAAAGACGACCCTAACGAGACTATTGTCTTTAGCTCTGAAGAAGTGGCTACGAAAAATGCGTTTTGGGATAACAGCCGAAAGGGAGTTCATTATGTCACCTTTCTGCCACTTGGGTGCGTGGCCTCGGCTCGTCAACTACTCCAACCTGACGTAGTTGACGGCTAAGATCGCTAGGAGTAGCCTAGGAAGGGCCGTTATCAGGATTTAGGGCGATTGCGGGGGCTCCGAAGCCTCGGTGGGATCTGCGGGAGCGCGTCCGGGCGCTCCGTCGCGGGGGATCGGGCTGGCTACAGATTATTGTGTGGCGCGGGCGAGCGGCCATAGCATTTCCTATCCCTCTACGCGACAGCGGTAGGAGCTGGCATTTTATGGACAATATCGTCCTCGTTCATCTCTCGGATATCCACTTCACGCGCTCCTCTGGAGTGTCTATCCACGACCTCGATACAAATGTTCGGAACGAGCTTCGTATTGACGCAGTCAATGTTGCTAAGGACATCGGTACGGTCACTGGTCTGCTCGTCACTGGCGACATAGCATTCTCTGGCAGCAAAGCGGAGTACGACCATGCGACCGAATGGCTCAGCGACTTCTGCCGCGCGATCGGGTGTCCCGAGGAGAACGTTTGGGTTGTACCTGGAAACCATGACGTCGACCGGAAGCTCGCAACACGAAAGGTCACTCGAACACTTCATCAGAGCATAAGGGAAGAGGACTCGGACATCGACAAGGAGCTGCAAGAGATCTTTTCCGATTCTCAATCTGCTGCCGCTCTCCTCGAGCCGTTGACCGAGTACAATACCTTCGTCGGGCGCTTTGGTTGTTCGATTTCGGCCGAAAAGTACTACTGGGAGCGTGACCTCAATCTTGCCTGCGGCACTGTAATCCGACTCCGAGGTCTCACGAGCACGCTCGTATCGAACGCCGATGACAAGAGAGGCGGAATCGTGCTCGGCACCGCTCAGGCAAGTGTCGCTCGTGCGTCTGACGTTTTCCATGTGACCCTCTGCCATCACCCACCGGATTGGTTTCGAGACCAGGATGCTGTCGAAGATCATCTGAAATCGAAGGTCCACATTCAGCTATTCGGTCACAAGCACTCCCAACGACTCGATGTGATCAATGGCAATGTTCGGCTTGTTGCTGGTGCCATGCACCCCGAGCGCGGTAAACGTGAATGGAATCCCACCTATAACTTCCTGGAGCTATCGCGACGCAATAACGATCAGATCGGCCTTCGCGTCTACCAACGTAATTGGAGCCAGCAGGACACGAAGTTCGTGGCGTACCGAGATCCAACCAACGGTATGGACCACCGCGAGTTCTTCTGGTCTGGCTACCCCGTGGCTGTGCAGCCCGAAAAACAGAGCGGCGGTGCTCACGATCCGAGGTGCGCTAAAATCGCCGAGTCGGCCGTCAGCCCTGTGCAAACGATTGAGAAGGACCACGATACCATGCCGCCTCCGAACCACAAGCGCCGACTCACTTACCGGTTCCTCACGTTACCGTTTCGCCACCAGATCGCAGTCGCCCAGAGCCTCAATGTCCTGACGGATGAGGACCGCGCACTTAGCGACGAGGCTCTATTTCGTGAGTTATTCAAACGTGCCGCGGAGAGCGAACTTCTCGCAAAGCTCTGGGAGGAGACCGAGATACGTCATGCCGATCCTGCGGCCTTCAACCCTTTTGAGAGCTAAAAATAGCTGGGAGGAAAGCGCATATGCACAAGAACTTTGGTGAATGGTATCGACTTGTTGCATTCGAGCCCGATGGGGCGCAGCTCCAGAAGCGTTGGGCAGGAGTGGAGGCGTGGAAGGCGGTACTTCGTAAGGACGACAAGAGCGTTCTCGAGACGGTCCGCATCTTCCAAGGACTCGCGTCCACGGCGTCGATGCGGCCCTTCCTGGCCGTCTTCCAGAGCCTGGACCCGGCGTTCCCCCAGCGCAACGACCTCGAGCTGCGGGTGCTTGCTGGCGCCTCTCTTGTCGACTGCGTTCAGTCCGTCGACGCGAATGGCGAGGGACTTCACGCTGCCATCCTCGCTAGTGCAGCGTTGGAGGCATCCAGCCTTCGCGTTACCGAGCCTCGGCTCGAAGAGATCTTTGGTGAGGTTCTCTCGGGGCTTCAGGTGATTGCGGTCGACCAGCGGAAGCGAAAACCCTTCGTTCTGAACGACATCAGTGTTAAGGCCGATAGTGCGGCCGAAGCGCTGATGCAAGTGGCTGCCTCGACCGACTGGAACCTGCTCAAGGCGGCGGTGGCCCCCGTCTTTCAGGCACTGCTTGACTCGGTTCGTTCGGCAGACGGCGAGCTTGCTAGTGCCGCACATAACCTTCGGTGTGCCGACGAGGAGATGGACATCCTGTGGTGGGTGGAGGGCGGCTGCAGTCGCGACACCAACAAGCCGTGGGCTGCTTTCAAGGAGGGCGCCGCGATCATTGCGGGAACCGAGCTGGCTGACCTAATCGATGTCACCCTAGGACCACGTAACTCGGCAGCACTTCTTGAGCGTGTGCTGTCGGATTCGAACGGCAAGGACTCGCCCCTGGCCGCATACGTCAACGCTCTCCCCGACGAGTGGGTTCGAGAGCGGGCCGCCAAGGCCAATGAGAGCGCCTTCGACCTGACTCCGCTCACCTTCGCTATGGTACACCGTGCAAGAAGCGACACCGCGAGCTGGCAACAGTACTTCGACGCATCCAGTGGGATGAAGTCGTCTACCCAAGTAACGGCTGCTTGCGTGGCGCACCAGGCATACGTCGAGGGGATCATGTTGCGTGCGCTGTCCGACTTAGGCACGGAGGAATAACATGGCCGACTCGGTCGCCGCAGATGCAATACTGGATACCACCGAACCTATTGAAGAAGCGGAACCTGAGTTCATCGATCTTTTCTCTGGCGCTGCCTTGGGGGCGACCGACGCTGAGGTGATCACGCGACGCTCACGCACGCACCTCGTGGTTTTCGTGGGAGCTGAGGGTAGCGGCAAGACGACGGTGCTTACATCGATCTACGAGAGACTAAACCAAGGTGTTTTCGCGGGGTTCAAGTTCGCTGGCTCGAGGTCTCTGTCTGGCTTCGAGGAGATCTGCCACTTGAACCGGCTCGCATCGGGAGGGACCCAACCGGACACACAGCGCACAAGACTGACGGACGAGACGAAGTTCTACCACCTCGCGTTAAGGAGTACAGAGCCTTTGGCTAAGCGTCGCGACGTATTCTTGTCGGCGATGTCAGGGGAGCTGTTCCGCATGGCGAAGGACTCGCAGGAAGAAGCGGAGAGGCTAACATTTCTTCGTCGAGCGGACACTATCGTTGTCCTCGTTGATGGGGATCGTCTTGCGACACCCGCGCAGCGAACAAGTGCGCAGGCTGACGCGGCCGACATTCTCGAGAGCCTGCTCGATGCCAATATGGTGAGCCCGAATTGTCGAGTGGAGATCGTCTTCTCCAAGCTTGATCGCATCACGGCTGCCGGACAGACTGCCCTGGATTTCCTATCCAAGACGCGGGAGAAGTTTGAAGGGAAGTTCCGAACTCGCGTTCAACACCTTTCGTTCAGGCAGATCGCCGCGCGTCCCGCTCCTTCGCCTGCTCCGGAGATCATGGAGCGCGGGCTTGCGGACGCGTTCGTTTCATGGACGACCGTCGTGCCACTGCTGTCGATAGACAAACATGTCGGCCAGCCTGCTCCAGCCCGCGACGACCGCGAATTCAGCAAGTTCGGCTGGAGGCACTTCGAGCGCACAAGGAAGGCCCCGTGAGCAATCCAGCGAACCTACTTTTTATCGGTCTGCCTGGCTCAGGAAAGACGACCTTCTTAGCAGCACTGTGGCACGTACTAAATGACCGGAGCAGCGCGACGGCGCTAAAGCTGACGAAGCTGAGCGGCGATCGCACCTACCTCAATCAGATCACCAAGGAGTGGCGAGAGTGTTCGCAAGTGCCACGCACGAACCTCCAAACCGAGCAAGTCGTTATCCTGCATCTTGATGGCAATGGATTTGGGTCGTTTGACCTCTCGATCCCTGACCTGGCGGGCGAAGCGTTCAAGCAACAACTTACAGAACGACGGATGACCCGCCACCATGACGCGTTTGTCCAAGAGGCGACGGGCCTGATGTTATTCCTTCACCCTGACGTTCATAAGGGCACGCAGCTAACCGTAGCACGACTTCTTGAGGCTGAGTTGCCAGGCGGGCACGAAGAGGACACGACTACAGCGAGTGCAGTCGGGAACAATGCCTGGTCCCCTGAGTTGCTCCCTACGCAAGCTAAGCTCGTCGAACTTCTGCAGTTTATCCTCGAACGAACGCAACGGAAGCTACGAGTCGCTGTCGTGGTATCCGCGTGGGATCTCGTCGACAACCTCGGTACGCCCCAAGAGTTCGTGTCTCGAGAACTTCCGCTCTTCCAGCAGTTCCTTGAGTCCAACGAAGACATCTTTCAGTATTCCGTCTTCGGTGTGAGCGCCCAAGGAGGAGATATCACCGTCGAGGCGCAGAAGCATACGCTCCTTGGTCTCGATGATGCGCTTCAGCGCATCAAGGTTCGGCAGGACCACCAAACCGATCAAGACATTACGAAGCCAATTGCATGGCTCTTGAGGGGCAGGTAGCGTATGGGACCTGTGAGCGTCCATCAGACTATCCACGGATACCGTGATGGTCACCGTCTGCTGAGCAGCTCGACTCCGCTGAGCGCGGATGCTGCGCGAGTGATGCTCGTCCTGAGCGACATGTCTGGCCCATCGATACAGCCCGGCTTCGACGAGTACTTGACCGGCTATCCCTTGCCTGGTTCTGATCTTTTTGTATTCGCGAAGACTTGGTACGCGCCGGAGATGCAGCGCCCCGGCTGCGTGTGGACGCACTCACTGCTCATTCCTCAGGCCCAGATCTCCCATGTGGCGACGGCCTGCCTGCTCGAGAAGTTTCAAAGACCCCGGCCTGAGGATGTCGAGAAGGCGGCCGCGATGCCCATCGTATTCGACGTTGATTCTGCCGTTTCCAGCGGAAACGGTTTCAGCGACAGAGCCGTAGCGGCTGCGCTCCTCGGTACTGTCCTGGGGCAACCCCGTCCAGTAATCGTTGTTGTCGACACGGCAGCCCAAATTGAGGCTGTAGTACTGCAGCTCTGGGAGGAACTATGGCCCGCCGAGAGGGCACGGTTCTCCTTCTGCACAGGCGCGCTAATGCCACGTTCGAACGCTAGTGCGTTGCTTGACTTGCAAGCAGTCCCGCGTGCAATTCCGCCGGCACAGTTCCGCAAAAGCGCGGGTACTGCCCTCGTTCTCGATATTCGAGCTCCGAGCCGGCCGGAGGCGTGGGTCGACCTGGTGATCGACCGTGCGATGCTTGGTGACGCGACGTTTCGAACTTGGCTCGAAACTGCTGCTGGGGCGGATGCCGGCCGTTCTGTTGTTTCGAGCCTCGTGCCAATCTTCGGCGAGTGGCACGCACCCAACTCTTCTGCGCGGTCCGTCATTACGAGCGTCGCGAATTCCAAGTTCCTCGATCCAAGCGTGCAGGGTCGACTCATCGGGATGGCGTTTGACCGTGCCGGTGCGGAGGCTGGGACGACTCGGCAAGAGCTGCTTCAGGATCTATGCGGCGATCACGATATCGACCTCGCGCCGGTTACACCAATGCTCGAAGACCAAGCGCGGAAGCTCTTCGAGGAGTCTCGTGCGGAGGGTGTTGCGCTGGTTCTTTCGCTCCTCGGCAGCAAGCTGACGGAGGTCGGAGAGCGCGTACTGCGCGCTGCGGTGCTCCTGCTCGTCTCGAGCGACCTCGAGACGTTCGGGGATATGCACGCACCCTTCCTTCCTACCATCGTCGCTGCGAACTCGCATCTCGCGTCTTCACCAGTACTTTGGAAGCGTGTCGGGGCTCGAAGCGGAGAGGTCTTAGCACACCTAGGTAAGTCGAACCTGAGCGACGAGGATCGCATGGCAGTAGTCGACGCGATCCTCGCTTCTGGGCTCGATATCTCGGTGGATGGACTCGTTCGATTCGGTGGCAAGGTCGCCATCTTCCAAGGACTCTCCGCGTTGGCCACTGGCCAGGTACAGCTTTCGTGGTCGTGGCGATCAACGCTCTCGGCTCAGCCGGACAGCGTGCTCGAGTGGGTCGAAAACCTGCCGACTCCGCCGCTCCGCCACCTTGAGCTCGGGAGCCAGTTCTTGAGCCCCAGAGCCAACCAAGCGCGGCTCGCGAAGGTCTGGAAGACCGGAACGGCTGGTGCAGCCCCTCTCGTACCTCGCGTGGCTGCCTTCGGGCTTGCGCTCGCCCTCTGGGAGGGCATCGCAGACTCGCCGCTTCTCGCAGCGTGCTTCCAACCTACCTACGACGCTGCAGGCAGCTCGCGGCTCGAGTACGACGAGTGGGACTGGCTTCGCGAGCACGCGCCCTCGGTGTCTTGGTACCACGACTGGGATCGATGCGAGAGGCTCGCGGCGGCGCTAGCCCGTCTGATAGAGAAACAGACCACGTCTCTGGAGACGGTTTTCCAGGTCGTTCACAGCCGAGCGGCGATCAGAAAGGTCGCCGCACTCCTAGATGCAGACCGCGACACGCGCCCCTACCTGAAGTCGCTGCGCAAAAAGGCCGAGTCGTCGTCCAATGGAACTCGCGAACAGCGGGATGCACTGCTGGAGGACTGGTGAACGCCCTGCTCCCTCGCGACATGCGCTGGGATTTGCCCTGTAGCCCGCGACTGGGCCAGTTCAGCTAAGGGCCAACCTCGTAGCTGCCGGGGGCGGATGGGAAGCTGAGGGGATGATGGGAAAACCGAAGGCGAAGGAACGTCGTCCGGGAGGGTTGCTGCCGAAGCTCTCTCCGTGGCGTAGCTGTGCCGTAGGACGTGTCCGACCCGTAGCTTGGGTCCTTTCCCGGCTCCGTGCCCTTGCGTTGGCTAGCGCTTGATTATGGTGGGAACGGGATGGAACCCCTCAGGCGGTGACGATGGCGGCCCTAAGGCGCGAGCTTTTGCATTCTTGGTCCTCGACCTCGGCCCACAGCCTCGATCCCGAGAATGCCACTGGGAGGCTGAGCAGGTAGTCCACGCCGTCCTCGGGAGTGAAGGCATGGCCGCCGTCTCCGATAACGCTACCCAACTCTAGATTCTTCTGGACTCGGGCTTCCTTAAAAGCGATTGTGACCTTCCCGTTCTTCATGCGGGCCGTCCCGAGCGTTTTGATATCCCCCTTCGCGTTTAGGGTCTTGAACACGATGATTTTCATCCTCCCAATTCCTCCGATCTAGGCGGCTTTGGAAATGAGATAGCTCGTTAAGATGTACATAAACTCCCATTGCTCTAGCATCTGGTTGTTACTCTCGTCCTCGGAGACGAAGGACTTGACCACTCCGTCAATCATGCAGGGCGGCGCATAGTATTTCATTAGCTTTTCCATCTCACCCTCGTGAGTCTTCTTCTTCGGATAGACGGCGAGAATCCGGTTCGCTGTGCTTACGATTTCCTTGAACTTTGCCTGATAGGCTTTGTAGCTGAACTGATAGCTTCGCCCATCGATAAGCTCGAACATCAGCTCTCCGTCCTTGGTCGTCGCCTTTCTGAGAATGCGCTTGAGCATTGCAAGACGTATCTTGGGTGATGCTTCTATGTACTCTAGGACCTTCTTCAGCGAGAACTCAGCAAGTATGGATTGATAGTCCTGAGTCTCGGCCTTGTTCTGTTCCTCTACTTCGGCCATCCGCTTCTTGATCGCCTCTGCTTCGACCTGCCGACGGTTGATGTTCACGCTCGCTATCTCGATCCCGAGGCCCTTGGCGATTGCGCCTTCGAAGTTCTTGATCTCCGCCTGCTTGATCTCGAGTTCCTTTCTGAGGTTGTCGAGAAGCGTGTTTGCATCCTCTAGTCGGCTCCTGATATCTTTGAGGACCTCGGATAGAAGGTCCGCGCTGGCCTCGGTCATCGACCTCCTGTAGAGGATAAGGCCGATGAAGTCGAGGACCTCCATCGAGAATGACTTGCGTTGGTTCTTACATGGAACGGTGTGCCGGTGATAGTAAAGGTGACGATAACGGATGGTCACCTTGTCCGAATGCTTCCACTTGTAGGGCGACTTCCCGAAATGGTAATAGAACCCTGCGCCGCAGTACTCGCAATGAAGGATATTCGTCATTGCGTGAGATGCGATTCGGCCCCGCTTCGAGTTGTTCGTGATCGTCGGAACATAGGAGTTTTGTGCGGCTTCCCACGTAGCGAAGTCGATGATCGGAGCGTAGACCTGGCCCTCGATTATCCGTCCCTCTTTGTCTACGGACTTCCCCGTGTATTCGATGTGCGCGAGAATCCGACTGATAGCGGAAGGCTCGAAGTTGATACCTTTCTCGCTCTTGTAGCCCATCCCGTTTACGCGCTTGCATATCTCTGCGAGACCTAGCCGGTCCTTCGTGTTCAGCTCGAAGATGAGCTGAACTACCTTCGCCTTCTTCGGATTGATGACCCATTCCCGAAGAGCTTTCCCATTCTTTCCCGAGCCTACTACCGTCTGTTCGTAGCCGTAGAGACTTGAGTAGGTCTGTCGCCCGGCGTTCCGTTGCGCGGCCTTCGCTTCCCGCGTTTTCAGCCTCAGTCTCTCTATGTAGTCATAGTTCACTAGTGCGTTGACGCCGAAGTTGAGGAGGCTCGAAAGATCGAATTCCTTGTCACGCTCGATGACTCTGATTCGATGAAGGAGGAGGTACTCCCGAAATTCGAAAGCGAGTACCGGGGAAAGTCGAGTCAGGCGGTCGATGTGGATGATCCAGAGGGCGTCGATCTTTTTCGCCTGGATATCTTTCTTGATTCTATCGAGTCGTTTCGGGCTCGTTCCTGATTCGATATCGCGATAGACCTTGTATGTTTCTCCCCGTGAGGTAGCGTAGGCTATGCCCTTCTCCTCTTGAAGATCGAGGCTGTAGCCCTCCTCCTGCTTGTCCGTTGACACACGACAATAGATACCGATCATAGACGGGCCTCCCCGATAAGGGCTTACTAGACCTGTCTTTAGTATATCGTACTTATCATAGGGGGTCTACGGTCGTCCATCCGCGCGAGGTTTTTGCCGACCCGCTGACCGACAGGGCCTGCGCGGTAGTGGTGGCCCACAACCATCCCTCGGGGCGGCTGGAGCCCAGCCCCGAGGACCGTGAAATCACGAACCGGCTTAAAAGCGCCGCCGACACGCTCGGCTTGGCGCTTCTCGACCATATCATTTTCAGCCGCGAGGCATTCTTCAGCTTCGTCGAGCACGGCCTTCTCGAACCGCCCAACCTCGATTAGATGACGCCGAGCTTCTTTCCGGCCTTCTCGAAAATGTCGAGGGCGCGGGTCAGCTGCTCGCGGGTATGCGTCGCCATGTAGCTGGTCCTCAACAGGGCCATGCCTTGCGGCACGGCGGGGGAGATGACCGGATTCGCGTACAGACCGTTGTCGAAGAGCTCTCTCCACAGTCGGAAGCAGGCCTCGTCGTCGCCGATGATGACGGGAATGATAGGGGTCTGTGTGGCGCCGATATCGAAGCCGAGTTCGCGGAATCCCTTCATCATGAAATGGGCGTTCTCCCAGAGCTTTTCGACGTGCTCCGGCTCTTTCTCCATTATGTCGAGAGCCGCGAGCGCGGCCATGACGAGAGCAGCGGGAAGGGCAGCAGAGAAAATGAAGGAACGAGCATGGTGCTTTATGTAGTTGATCACGTCCTTGTTGCCTACGATAAAGCCGCCCAACGAAGCGAAGCTCTTGGAGAACGTCCCCATGGTGATGTCGACGTCCTTCGTCAGGCCGAAGTGGGCCGCGGTGCCGCGGCCCTTTCCGAGCACGCCTACCGAGTGCGCGTCATCCACGTAGAGCCGAGCGCCGTGGGCCTTGCATATCTTCACGAGCTTGGGCAAGTCGACGATGTCGCCGCCCATCGAAAACACCCCATCCACGACCACGAGGCTGCCTTTGTCTTCAGGGATCTTCTCGAGTATTCGGTCGAGCTGGTCGAGGTCCCCGTGCACGAAGCGTTTGATCTCTCCGAGCCCGAGGCGGCAGCCGTCGACGATGCTCGCATGGTCTTCCTTGTCGGTCACCACGATATCGTTGCGCCCGATCAGTGAAGATATGGCACCGAGATTGGTCTGCATCCCGGTGCTGAACACGAGTGCCGCATCCTGCCCCATGAACGCGGCCAGCCGCCGCTCGAGTTCCTCGTGAATGACCAAGGTGCCGTTTATGAGGCGGCTGCCGGTCGGGCTCGTCCCGAAATCGTCGATGGCCTTTTGGGCGGCGGCCTTGACCTTGGGATTGAAGGTCAAGCCGAGATAGTTGTTCGAACCGAGCATGAGGACCTTGCGGCCGTCCATCACGACCTCGGTTCCCTCAGTGCTCTCCAAAGCCTGGAAGAACGGATAGATTCCCTGCTCGATCGCTATCTTGTCCCGATCGAACTCGAAGCACTTCTTGAAAATATCCATGGAGAACCCCTTTCCGCGCGGGGCGAGGTCCCCGCGCGACGCGACGGCGCCTTGGGCGCCACGTTAGACGAACGCGAATCTCGTATTCGCGGGCGAGTAAGTCTCCCCGCGCTACATCCGCGCCGCCGGCCGACGAGTGGTAGAAGTCTCGTCGTCGCGTAGATTCTATCGGAGAAGGCTGATCCGTACAAGTCGCACGGAAGTACGGGGCTTTTTCGCGCCCCCCCACCTCAGCTTGGCGGCCGGATGGATTTCTCTGGGTACATCGCTTGTGGGGTAGATCTCGTTGGTTTCGCCAGAATCGGTCTCGAACAGTTCTGGTATTGAAGAAAAGCGGCTAAAGGGAGCCGCAAGCGCTCGTCAGGGAAATAAAAAAGCCTGGCGACGACCTACTCTCCCACCCAAAGGCAGTACCATCGGCGTTGAGGGGCTTAACTTCCGTGTTCGGAATGGGAACGGGTGTGGCCCCCTCACAATAATCACCAGGCAAAATTGACTCTTTTAGAAGTCC
>DATKVK010000002.1:0-49989 GCA_035530095.1 Rectinemataceae bacterium
CTCGACGCCCTCGATGCGCAGATTCGCGCCGAGGTGGCCGGCCTTCCACCCGCGAACCGCAAGCTGGTGACCGGGCACGAATCCCTGGGCTACTTCGCCCAGCATTACGGCTTCAAGCTGATAGGTGCCGTGATTCCCAGCATCAGCACCGAGGCCGAGAGCTCGGCAGCCGACTTGGCCGATCTCGACAGGCTCATAGCGGCGAACCATGTGAAGGTCATCTTCACCGAGCTGGGCACGCCACCGGCGACGGTCAAAGCCCTGGCCGAGCAGGCCAAGGTCAGGACCGTGATACTCATCACGCACTACCTTCCGCCCGACGGCTCGTATTTCACCTTCGAGCGGAACCTGGCCACGGCCATCATCGACAGTCTGCGCTCCTAGTGTGCTGTCAGATTCGCTTCGCTCAACCTACAGCCCCGCGCTGAGCCCTGCCCCGCATGGCCGGGGGCGTGGCAGGGCTCAGGCATTCTGTATCTGACAGCACACTAGCTGATCGAGCCTCCGAGCGGTTCGACGGCCGGGTGGTCGGCCGGGTGGTCGGCCGGGTGGTCGGCCGGATGGACGGCCGGATGGTCGGCCGGGTGGTCGGCTGGATGGACGGCCGGGTGGTCGGCCGGATGGACGGCCGGATGGACGGCCGGGTGGTCGGCCGGGTGGTCGGCCGGGTGGTCGAGCCCGCAGTCTCCTTTCCATGAGTATATTCGCTCTTAAGGAAGGAGACTTCGGCATGCACACACTGGTTTTCGTGCGCCACGGCGAGAGCGTCTGGAACAAGGACAATCTTTTCACTGGCTGGACGGATGTCGATCTGTCGGACAAGGGAAGGCAGGAGGGCGAGGAGGCCGGGCGCCTCCTCAAGGAGGGCGGCTTCGCCTTCGATCTCGCCTTCACTTCCGTGCTCAAGCGCGCCATCAGGACGCTCTGGCTCGTCCTGGATCGCATGGACCTCATGTGGCTGCCGGTGCGCAGGGACTGGCGGCTAAACGAGCGGCATTACGGGGCCCTCCAGGGGCTCGACAAGGCAGAGACGGCGGCCAAGTACGGCGAGGCTCAGGTCAAGCTCTGGCGTCGAAGCTACGAGGTGCCGCCGCCAGCTTTGGCCGACGACGATCCGCGTCACCCGCGCTTCGATCCGCGCTATAGGGGCCTCGAGCCCTCGCAGCTGCCGGCGGCCGAGTGCCTCAAGGATACGGTGGCGCGGGTCCTGCCCTGCTGGAACGAAGAAATCGCGGGCGCGATGCGCCGAGGCGAGCGCGTGCTCGTCGTCGCGCACGGCAACAGCCTGCGCGCCCTCGTCAAGCACCTCGACGGCATATCTGACGAGGACATCGCCGAACTCAACATTCCCACCGGCGTCCCGCTCGTGTACGAACTCGACGACGATATGCGAGCCCTGCGCCACTACTATCTCGGCGACCAGGAAAAGATCGCGGCGTCCATAGCCGCGGTGGCCGCCCAGGCCACGCGCAAGGTGAAATCCTAGTCGGAAGGATGTCGTCGCGCACGGTCTTATCGTCGCCTGATATCTACTTTTTCCTATTCACAGTGTGCTGTGCCTGGGGTGCTGTCCGATGCGAAATGCGTACGCCCGACATCGCCCCTGCTGCGCGGATCGGGATTACTTTCGCTTAGGACATATGCATGATGAATCGGACAGTGCACTAGCAACCGAGAAGGAGCGGTATGCGCTCCGGGAACAGCGACTTCATCCATTCAGGCATCTCATCGACAATCTCGCGACAGCCCATACGATTGTGCCACAGCCCTCCGTAACGCCACTCTCGCCGATCGGCCGCCTGGTTCGCCTTCACCGGGTTTTCGTCGATATACTCGAAGACCTGCACAAGCTCCCGAAGCCCCGAAATGATCCGAGAAAAAAACCTTTCTCCCCAGACGTGCCCCGCAAATCCCTTGATCTTGTTGTACGCCATCGCGAACACGCTCATGACCCATCGCATAATAGCCGACAGGCTTTCGCCTTTCCCCGGCTGGATAACGAAATGAAAGTGGTTCCCCATGAGGCAGAAGTTCTCAAGCCGAAAGTCGTACTTCTGCTTCGCTCGCTTCACCACCGACAGAAACAGTTCCTTCATCGCGCCCGTATCCAGGATCATTTCCTTGCGATTCGCCCGCGCCGTCACGTGGTAGCGCGCACCCTCCCGGAGTTCTCTCGGCTTTCTCATGTCTCCGATACGCGCACGGACACTGCGGCTGATTCAGCTGAGCCTTTTCAACAGCTCTGTCCCTCTTCACTTCAACAGCTCTGTCCCTCAAGGCTAAGCTCTGTCCCTCACGGAGCCGGTCCCTCCGGCGGCTGAGCTCTGTCCCTCCAACTGAGTTCTCCTCTTCAGCTCACGGCGGCTGAGCTCTGTCCCTCGCGGAGCCGTCCCTCGCGGAGCCGTAACAGAGCCGGTCCCTCGCGGAGCCGTCCCTCGCGGAGCCGTAACAGAGCCGTAGACGCTTATCGCACGATCGTCCCCGCGATGGCCCTGGTCCACTCGGTGATCGGAGCGGGGAAGACGCCCATGCCGATGGTGACGAGGACCGATACCGCCAGGAGAGCCTTGCTGGCCGGGGAAACGCGGATCCGCGATTCATCCTCGGCCTTTTCCATGACGATGACCTTGATGACCGAAATGTAGTACGAGATGGACACGACGCTCATCACGAGGGCGAGGGCCGTGAGCCAGAGCTTGCCCTGCCTGGCCACTTCGGCGAGGAGGTAGAACTTACCGATGAACCCGGCCGCCGGCGGAATGCCTGCGAGGGAGAGCAGGCACACGAGAAGGCTAGCCGCCATGAAGGGCGAGCGCTTCCACAGGCCCTTGAGCGAGGCTATCTCGCCCGAGCCGCCCGCCTCGCCGAAAGAGGAGAGGGCCGCGAAGATGCCCACATTGGCGAAGAGGTAGAGCACCAGGTAGTACAGCATGGCCGCGAGGCCGGCTGTCGAGGCCGCGACGAGTCCCAGGAGAATGTAGCCGGCGTGCGCGATGCTCGAGTAGGCGAGGAGCCGCTTCATGTTGGTCTGCGGGAGGGCTATGAGATTGCCGACCACCATGGACAGGACCGAGAGCGAGATGACGAGAAGGGGGAAATCTCCGCCCGAGGAGGGAAGCGCGAAGAGGAGAAGCCTGATGAGGGCCGCGAAACCGGCGGCCTTGGAGCCGACGGCGAGGAAGGCCGCCACGGGCGCGGGAGCTCCCTCGTAGACATCGGGCGACCACATGTGGAAGGGCACCGCCGAAATCTTGAAGGCGAAGCCGGCCACGACCATGATCGAGCCGATGACCACGAGCGGATCGCCCGAGACCGAAGCGAGCGCCTTCAGAGCATCCGCGTAGGACAGGCTGCCCGCAGCGCCGAACAGCAGGCTCAAGCCGAAGAGCAGCACGGCCGAGGAGATCGCGCTTAAGAGAATGTACTTGGTGCCTGCCTCGGTGGACTTGCCGCTCGTGCGGTCGTAGGCGGTCAGTATCACGAGCGGCAGGGTCATGAGCTCGAGCCCTATGTACAGCGACACGAAGTCGTTGGCCGAGGCGAGCATCATCATGCCCACGAGGCTGAAACCCAGGAGCGAGAAGAACTCGCTCCGCGATTCCTCCAGGCTCTTCGTGAAGCGCAGCGACATGAGAGACACGAGGAAGGCCGCGGTTATGAAAAGCTGCTTGAAGAAGAGCGAAAGTGGATCGTTCAGGTACAGGCCGCCCTGGAACGAGCCGCCGCTTCCCGGCGCCAGGAAGCTCAGGACGAGGAGAGCCAGGAAGGCGATCGACGCGATGTAGCCGGTGATTTCGCGCTTCCCGCGCGGCAGCAGGAGGCCGAAGGCGAGAAGGCCGAGCGCGATGAGGGCCGCGACGAGTTCGATGCGTATGGCCGAGAAGTCCATCAGAACGGTCCTCCGATCCCGAGCGATGCGACATGCTGCGCGAGGGGCAGGATGCCGCCGGTAATAATATCCATGATAGCCCTAGGATAGAGCCCGAAGCCGATGAGCACCGCCGCCAGGACGACGATCGGCACCATCTCGACGCCGCGGGCGTCCTTGAGGTGATCCCACTTGGGATTCCGCGGTCCGAAGAAGACGCGCTGGAAGACCCAGAGCACGTAGATCGCGGTCACGACCACCGAGAAGATCGCCACGATGGCCAGCACGGGGTAGACCTGGATCGCGCCCGTGAAAATCGTGAACTCGGCGACGAAGTTGAACATGCCCGGAAGCCCCAGCGAGGCCAGACCCGCGATGAGGAAGGCCGCGGAGACGCGCGGCATCTGGTGGGCCAAGCCGCCGAGGTCGGCGATGACGCGGGTGTGCGCCTTGTCGTAGACGAGGCCGACGATGGCGAAGAAAAGAGCGGCCATGATGCCGTGCGCGAACATCTGGGCGACCGCCCCGTCCATGGAGGCCGCGTTGAGCGAGGCTAGGCCGATGAGGACGAAGCCCATGTGGCTGATCGAGGAATTGGCCACCACGAACTTGAGGTCCTTCTGCACCATCGCCACGAAGGCGATGTACACGGCGTTGATGGCCGCGAGGACCGCGATCAGGGGGGCCCAGAAGTGCGCGCCCTCGGGGAAGAGACCGATGCCCACGCGGATGAGCGCGTAGCCGCCGAGCTTCATGATGACGCCGGCGAGGAGCATCGAGATGGCGGTGGGCGCCGCCGAGTGGCCGTCTGGGGTCCAGCGGTGGAGGGGGAAGATGGGGATGAGCACCCCGAAGCCCGCGAGCATGAGGAAAAAGGCGAACTTCTGGAAGGCCGGGTCGAAGTGGATGGTCGAAAGGGCCGCAAGGTCGAAGGTCCAGACGCCGAGCCCGTGGGCGGGATTGTGGGCGTAGGCGAAGATGGCGACGATGGCCACGAGGGCGACGGCCGAGCCCGAGAGCAGATACATGGTGTACTTCATCGCGGCGTATTCCTTGCGCGTGCTGCCCCAGACCGAGATGAGGACGTACTTCGGGATGACCGCGATCTCGATGAACATGAAGAGCACCAGGAGGTCCATCGACATGAATACGCCGAATACCCCGCCTACGAGGGCCAAGGCGTAGATGAAGAACTCCTTGGATCTCGTCTCGAGCCGCCAGGTCACGAACACGCCGGCGAAGATGATGATGGCGGTGAGCAGCACGAGCGGGAGGCTAAGTCCGTCCACGCCCAGGTCGAGGTGGACGCCGAGGCTCGGGATCCACGAGTAATGCTCGACGAATTGCATGCCGCCCGCGCTCCGGTCGTAGAGGAACATGGCCGCGACCGTCAGGACGAGGGAGACCGTGGCTGCGGCGAGAGCTATCGCCCGTATGGCGTTCCTGCGGCCTTCTGGCACGAAAAGGAGAAGGAGGGCTCCGACGAAGGGGGAGAGGAGGGTCGCCGGGAGAGGATGGAAACCGATCATTTGAGGAAACCTCCCAGCAGGTCGGTGGAGATGAAGACGACGGCGATCGCCACGGCGGCGAAGATCACCAGGGCATAGCCCTGCAGGCGCCCCGACTGCGTGAGCCTCAGCTTGCGACCGGCGGCTTTCGTGACGCTTCCCAGGCCGTCGAAGAGGCCGTCCACGATGTAGTGGTCGACCCAGTCGAAGACGATGCCCAGGCCGAGCATGATCTTAGCGAAGACCCAGCCGTAGATCTCGTCGATGTAGAACTTGTGGTCGAGCAGGCGGTACAGGGGACCCAGGGCGACTGCGATCCGCTCGGCCTTGATCAGTTTCTTGCCGTACACGAGCCAGGCCAGGAAGATCCCGGCCAGGGCCACGACCGTCGAGATCGAGGCGGTCGTCAGGTCCAGGTGCGCGGCCTCGGGCTTGCCGAAGAAGATGAAGGAGCCGAAGGTGAAGCCCGTCGCGCTCTGGAACCAGGGAGAGCCGATGAGGCCGGCGAACACCGAGAGAATCGCGAGCACGATGAGCGGAATCGTCATGGCGGGACCCGACTCGTGCGCGTGCCCGTGCTCAGGCGACTCTCCGCCGAAGGCGCTACCGCCGAAGGCGGTGAAGATGAGGCGGAACATGTAGAAGGCGGTCATGAAGGCCACCGCGAGCCCGAGGACGTAGAGTCCCACATGGCCCGAGCTCAGCGAGGCGAAGAGTATCTCGTCCTTGCTCCAGAACCCAGCCAGGGGGAAGATGCCCGAAAGCGCGAGGGCGCCGATCACGAAGGTCCAGGCGGTGATCTTCATTTTCCTGCCGAGGCCGCCCATCTTGAAGATGTCCTGCTCCTCGGTGGCGTGGATCACGCTGCCCGCGCCCAGGAAGAGCAGGGCCTTGAAGAAGGCGTGCGTCGTGAGGTGGAACATGCCCGCGCTCATGCTGCCTACGCCGAGTGCCATGAACATGTACCCGAGCTGGCTCAGGGTCGAGTAGGCCAGGATGCGCTTGATGTCCTTCTGCACGAAGGCGATGGAGGCGGCGAACAGGGCGGTGAAGCCGCCCAGGTAGGCCATGGTCTCCATCACCCCGCTCACGCTCTGGAAGAGGACGAAGCCGCGCGCTATGAGGTAGACGCCCGCCGCGACCATCGTGGCCGCGTGGATGAGGGCGCTGACCGGCGTGGGGCCTTCCATCGCGTCCGGGAGCCAGACGTGGAAGGGGAACTGGGCAGACTTGCCCAAAGGCCCGACGAAGATGAGCGCCGCCACGAGGGCGAGCATGGCGCTGCCGCGCGCCCCGGCGATGGCCGAGGAAAGTTGGCCGAAATCGAAGGTTCCGAAGAAGGTGAAGAGCAGCAGCACGCCGACCATGAAGGCGAAGTCGGCCCAGCGGTTGGTGACGAAAGCCTTCCTTGCCGCGTCCGAAGCCGAGGGCTTCGCGTACCAGAAGCCGATGAGGAGGTAGGAGCTGAGTCCCACGAGCTCCCAGAACACGAAGGTCTGGAAGTAGTTGTCGGCCACCACGAGGCCGAGCATCGAGAAGGCGAAAAGCGACAGGTAGGAGAAGTAGCGCGAGAAGCCGGGATCGCCCTTCATGTACCCGAGCGAGTAGATCGTGACGAGGAAGGCCACGAGGCTGACGATGACGCTCATCGTGGCGGACAGCGGGTCCACGAGCACGCCCATCGCGATTTCGAGTCCGCGGAAATGGCCGATCGAGGGAATCGACAGCCACTGGATCGAGGCGTGGACCTCCGCCGAAAGCCCGGCGCCCGCGGGGGCCGAGAGCAGGCCCACGAGAAGCGAAAGCGCGAGCGCGAACGAGATCCCGGCGGCCGCGATCGAGATGACCGCGCTCAGGACTTTGGCGCGCCGCGTCACGAAAGAGATGAGAATGAAGGACGCGAGGGGCGCCAGCACCAGGCCAATTGCCGATTCTACCATTGCAGTATCCACCTTGCCGCGCCGGCTACCATTTGAGCATGTCCAGATCGTCGACCCTCGTGTTCGAACGTCGACGGTAGAGCGTGAGGATGATCGCCAGGGCCACGGCCACCTCGGCCGCCGCCACGGCGATGATGAACACGGCAAAACTCTGGCCCAGCGGAGCGCCGTGCGGACCGAAGCGGTCGAAAGCGACGAGATTGAGGTTCACCGCGTTGAGCATGAGCTCGATGCCCATGAGCACGGCGATGGCGTTGCGTTTGACCACCGCCCCGACGAATCCAATGCAGAACAGAGCAGCGGCCAGCACGAGATAGTGATCGAGTCCAATCATCGGTTCTTCCTCGTTCCTTTGCCCATGACGATCGCCCCTACCAGTGCGGCCAGCAGAAGGAGGGCCGAGGCCTCGAGCGGAAGGGCCAGAGGTCCGAGCATCACTCCCGAGATGGCGGCAGCGGAGTTCCAGGCCGCGGGCGATGCGACAGGGCTCTGGGCGGCCCCGGTCGCGGCGGCCCCCGCCACTGCGGCGGCAGCTACCGCGGTCGCGGACCCCGACCCGGTCGCGACGGCCCCGGCCGCTTCGACGGCGCTCGCCCCGGCCGCGGCGGCTCCGGCCGCGGCGCGGAGCAGCGCCGCGCTCGAGACGACGACGGCCCGCGCAAGCAGGGCGAACACGCCGAGCCCCACCACGGCCGCGGCCAGGGCGTAGCGGTTGAAGCCGTTCGTGTCCTCCATGCGCTCGCGCTTGGTGAGCATGATGCCGAACACGAAGAGTATCGAGATGGCGCCCACGTAGACCATTATCTGGACGACAGCCAGGTACTCCGCGTGCAGGAGAAGGAAGATGAGGGCCATGCCCAGGAACGTCGCGGCCATGAAGAGGGCGCTGCGCACCAGGTTGCGCGAAACGACCATGGCCAGGGCGCAGCCCACGATCAGGGCGGAAAATATGTAGAAAAGCGCGTTTTCCAGCATCGCGTTCAGCTCCTCCCGCCGGCGGCGGTCGGGCTTCCTCCGGAAGGCGCCGCGGGCACGGCCTCCGCGTCGGCGGCGGCCGGAGCCTGGACCGCCGCCGCGAGCCGCGGAAGCGGTCCCTTCCAGACGAACAGATTGTCGTCCTTCCGGAAGCAGGCCAAGTCGAAGTCCGTCTTGAAGACGATGGCGCTCTTCGGGCAGGCCTCGACGCAGAGGCCGCAGAAGAGGCAATACCCGAGATTCATGCGGTACAGCTCGAGCCGGCGCCGCTTGTCCTCTCCGACGCTATAGTCGACCTTGATGACGCCGTTGGGGCAGGCGTCGGAACAGAGGCAGCAGGAAATGCAGGCGTCGGCGTCGAAGGCGAAAGAGCCCTTGCTCCGCGGCGCGAGATCGGGCAGGACCTCGGGGTAGCGCTGCGTCACCTTTTTCATGAAGAAACGCTTGGCGGTCGTGTAGAGACCTTGAACCAATCCTATGCCGAACACGCGTCACCTCCCGACCGCGGCGAAGTATTGATAGAGCTTGATGCCGACACCCGTGAGGAGGATGTTGAGGATCGAGAGAGGAATGAGGAACTTCCAGTTGAACTTCATCATCTGGTCCAGCCTGGCGCGGGGGAAGGTCCAGCGGAGCCAGAGTATCACGAGCACCAGGAGCCAGGACTTGCCGAGGAACCAGACGTAGCCGGGCAGGAAGGGTCCCTGCCAGCCGCCGAGAAAGAGCGTGGCGCCCAGGGCCGCGACGCCGAAGAGGTTGCCGTACTCCGCCATGAAGAACAGCGCGAAACGCATGCCCGTGTACTCCGTGTGGTAGCCCGCCACGAGCTCCTGCTCGGCCTCCGTCATATCGAAGGGCGAGCGCGCGAGCTCGGCTAGCGATGATATGAGGAAGATGACGAAGGCGAGGGGCTGGAGGAAAATGTACCAGACGCCCCGCTGCGCCTCGGTTATGGCCCCGAGGTTGAGCGAACCCGAGAGCATCACCACGCCGAGCATGGAGAAGGCCATGGGTATCTCGTAGCTGATGACCTGGGCCACGGTCCTCATGCCGCCGAGGAGCGAGTACTTGCTGTTCGAACCCCAGCCCGCCATCAGAATCGCGATGGTCGTCATCGAGGAGAGGGCGATGAAAAAGAGAAGACTCAGGTCGGGGTCGACAGGAGCCATGCCCTTCCCGTACGGCAGGAAACCGTAGAGCAGCACCGTGACGGTGAAGATCATCAGGGGCGCCGCCTTGTACAGCTTCCTGTCCGCCGCGACCGGTATGATCGACTCCTTGCCGAGCAGCTTGACCGCGTCGTTGACCGACTGGAGGAGCCCGAAAGGCCCCACCCGGTTCGGTCCCAGGCGCTCCTGGAAGAAGGCGGCCACGCGCCTGTCGAGCCAGACGATGACGATGATGTTGACCGTCACAAGGGCGGCCACGAGGACGAAATCGGCTATATCCACGACCGCCGCCGCCAGGAGGGGCGGGAAGCCCCAGAGCGCCAGGAGTCCGCGGATCGCCGAGGCGAGTGTCAGGAACAAGTCGTTCAGAGTTCCCATGTCCAGCCTTTACCGATCGATTTCGCCGAGGACGATGTCCATCGAGGCGAGGGTCGAGACGAAGTCCTGTATCGTGAGCCCCGGGGAGATCACGGGCAGGACGCCGATATTGACGAAAGAGGGCGAACAGAGATGCATGCGATAGGGCTTGACGCTCCCGTCGCTCACGAGGTGATAGCCCTGTATCCCGCGGGCGCTCTCGCACTGCGCGTAGGCCTCGCCGGGCGCGGGTTTCCAGACCCGCGGGACCTTGGCCCTCACGGGCCCCGCCGGCGCGGCTCCGAGGGCCTGCCGCACGAGCTTGACGCTTTCGTGTATCTCGAGCAGGCGGATGTAGTAGCGATCGAAACTGTCGCCGCCCGAGAGCAGGGGCACCTCGAAATCGAAGCGCGGGTAGACACTGTAGGGGGCGTCCTTCCGCAGGTCGAGCCGCTCGCCAGAGGCGCGGATATTCGGGCCGGTCATGCCGTACTCGAGAGCCAGATCCCTTCCTATCACGCCTATGCCCCGCGTGCGGCCGAGGAAGATCTCGTTGCCCGAGACCAGGCGGTCGAAGTCGTCGAGCCGGGACTTCAGTTCGTCCAGGGTCTTCTCGGCTCTGGCGGTGAAGCCTTCGGGAAGGTCCTCGGTCACGCCGCCCGCGACGATGTAGTTGAGATTCATGCGCGAGCCGGTCACTTCCTCCAGCAGGTCGAGGATGCCTTCGCGGGCCGTGAAAGCGTACATCCAGGCCGTCACCGCGTTGAGATCTATGACCATGCTCGAGACCATGACGAGATGGCTCGCTATCCTCTGGAGCTCCCCCACGATGACGCGCAGGTACTCCGCGCGCTCGGGCACTTCGATGCCGCCGAGCTTCTCCATGGCCAGGGCGTAGCCCCAGGAATTGAGGGCTCCCGCGAGATAGTCGAAGCGGGATGTGTACGGGGCGAACTGCGCGTAGGTGCGGGATTCGGCCAGCTTCTCCATGCCCCGGTGCAGGTAGCCGATGATGCTTTCGCAGGAGACGATCGTCTCGCCGTTCAGGCGCAGCCGCGCGCGATAGACGCCGTGGGTGCTCGGATGCTGGGGCCCCAGGTTGAGCGTGTACTCCTGGGTCTCGAGGGCGTCTTCCTGCTCGACCGTCGTGCTATCGCTCATGCGCGGCCTCCTTCCGACTCCGCCGCTTCGGGAAAGCGGTCGGGCCGCTCGAGGGCGAAGTCCTTGCGCAGGGGATGGCCGACGAAGTCGTCCCTGCAGAGAATCCGCGTGAGCCCCGTCCGCCCTTCGAAGACCACGCCCATGAGGTCCCAGACTTCGCGCTCCAGCACGTCCGCCGATTTCCAGATATGCATCACCGAAGGCAGGAGCGGTCGCCCGCGGTCAGCCCGGACCTTGACCGTGAGGACCGCTACCGGCCCTTCCCCGCCCCGGTCCAGGAACCTGTAGGATAGATCGAAGCCCTCGGGGCGATCGACGGCGTCAATATCCAGGAGGACGAAGCCGCCGAGGCTCTTGAGCCCGGAAAGGACCGTGGCCAGATCCCGCCCCGCCACGCTGAGCTCGCGGGCGGAGGAATCGGCCTCGAGCCCGACTCCGCCGCCCAGCTCGGGTCCCAGAGCCTCCGCGATGAGGGCCGCGTCACGCATGGAGTTTCGCCTCGGCGATCTCGGGCTTGCGCAGCTTGGCCCTAAGCTTGAGGAAGGCGTCGATGAGCGCCTCGGGCCGCGGAGGGCAGCCCGGCACATAGACATCGACGGGAATGATCTTGTCCACTCCCCTGAGGACCGAGTAGGAATCGGCGAAGGGGCCGCCGCAGATCGCGCAGCTGCCCATGGCTATGACATACTTGGGTCCGGGCATCTGATCGTATAGCCGGCTGATCAGCGGAGCCATCTTGTCGGTAGCCGTGCCCGCTATGATCATGAGGTCCGCCTGGCGCGGAGAGGGCCGGAAGACCTCGAAGCCGAAGCGCGACAGGTCATAGCGAGCTCCGCCGGCCGCCATCATCTCTATGGCGCAGCAGGCAAGCCCGAAGGTGACTGGCCACAGCGAATTGGACCGGCAGAAGTCCAGCGCCTTCTCCACCGTCGAAAAAGCGACGTCGATGCCGTTCGCCGCGAGCTCTTCGACGTCCTTATCGGTCACTTCCATTCGAAAGCCCCCTTGCGCCATGCATACCAGATTCCCAGGACGAGAATCGCGATGAAAACGACCATCTCGACGAAAGACGCCATCCCCGCCGACTTGAACGTCAGGGCCCAGGGGAAGAGGAAGACCGTCTCGACATCGAAGACGACGAAGACCAATGCATATAGGTAGTAAGCGATCTTGAATTGGATCCAAGTCGGCCCTTCGGTATCGAGCCCGCACTCGTAGGTTCGCTCATCCATGCGCCCGGCGTGATGAGGCCTGAAAAGCCAGTTCGTGGCGATGACGAGCAGCGCGAACAGGAATCCCCCCGCCATGAAAACAAGGAAGGGAAGAAAACCGGTCAGCATAGTTGTTCCTCCATGCGGCCGTACATGGCAGCGCAATCCGAGAGCGAGCCCGGCTCTTCTGCGTAGTAACGCGCAAGATGTGTGTCCATACCCATGCAGGTCTGTCGTTTGAAGCTGAGGCTATATACAACATTTTCTTGAATATTACAATAGCTTTATATTTCGATAATCTTTTATTTATATATGACTCAATATGTCAGCATATGGAATGAGAAGGAGCAGGCGGTCGAGCATCGCGAGGGCGACGGCTTCGAGTTTTGAAAAGCTCTCAATTGACAAATTCCTTTTATACTGATAATCTAGTATAGATTCGATTGACTATATAAAAAATAATATTTATTTGGGCGTTAATTGCAACGCGCTCTTTATTGTCATGTGTCTGCATGGGCCCCACGGGGGGACCGAGCAGATGCGCAGCCATTTCGAAAGTCAGCTGCTTTTGAGTCTGGCTGATACATCTTCATTATTCAGGTAGGAGACTACGATGGACCTAAGTCAGATCAAGCCGGCGAAGACGGTGGACGCTCGTTCCATGGCCTGTCCCGGACCGCTTCTCGAAGCGAAGAAGGGCATCGGCGGCGTGGCCGTCGGTCAGGTGCTCGAGGTGCAATCAGGCGACAAGGGAAGCCGGGAAGACATCCCGGCCTGGTGCGGCAAGACCGGGCACGAATATCTCGGCGTGGTCGAGCACGACGGCTACGACAGCCTCTTCGTCACCCGCAAGAAGTGAGATAAGCGACCGCGGCCCGGCGGGGGCATGGGCCCGCCGGGTTCGGGCGCGGCCGAGCCGCGCCCCGCGAGGCTCGGCGCGAATTCATGCCATGTCCTACGCGACGGTCGAGAGAATCCGCATCCCAGCCGGGCTTCCAGGCCAGGCGGACGAACGAGGTATGCACGCTCATGGCTAAGAATAAAATACTCATAATCACCACGAATCACAGTTCCTATCCCGGCGCCAACGCCGTCGGACAGGCCAGGCTCGGCTACGATGCCAACACGTACATCATGCGCGTGCCGGATCCCGTGATGTTCCCGGAGGATTTCTATCTCAAGGCTTTCTCCGAGGGCATAGCAGGCATCATCATCATGTCCTCGGGCTCGGACTGCCCCTACGAGGGCGCCTACGACCGGCTCTCCAAGCGGGTAGCCCGAGTCTACGAGAAGATGAAGGCGCAGGGCATCACCGTCAATCGCCTCAAACTCACGACGATCTGCACGGTATGTCTCGCGGCCTTCCTCAAAGAAATCTCCGAAATGGAAAAGGTGGTAGCCGCCCTATGAGCGACGTCGAAAAAATCGAAGTGGACGTGCTGGTAGTGGGCTCCGGCATCGCGGGCCTGCAATCTGCCCTCGATATCGCCGATCAGGGGTACAGCGTCGGCATCGTCGAAAAGAGGCCCAGCATCGGCGGGAAGATGATCAGCCTGAGCAAGGTCTTCCCCACCCTCGACTGCGCCAGCTGCATCACGACCCCGCGCATGGCTTCGGTATCGCATCATCCCCGCATCCAGGCCTTCACCTACAGCGAGGTCGATGCCATCAAGCGCGAAAGCAAGACCTTCACCGCGGCCGTGACGCGCAAGCCGCGCTACATCGACGAGAAGGAATGCATCTCCTGCAAGCGCTGCGAGGAGGCCTGCCCGGTCTTCGTTCCCGATGAATATGAACAGGATATGGGCGTCAAGAAGGCGATTTCCATTCCCTTCACCAATGCCATACCCCAGTATCCTGTCATGGAGCCGGACTACTGCATCCGCTGCGGGGCCTGCGCCCGCGTCTGCCCCAAGGATTGCATCGACTTCCTTCAGGAGCCCTCGCCGCTCGAGATACAGGCGAAGGCGGTCATCCTCGCCACGGGCTACGAGACGACGCCGATGACGGCGAAGAAGCAGTACGGAGAGGGCGATCTTGCCAATGTGCTGTCGCCCATGGCCGCCGAGCGCCTGCTGGCGCCGCACGGTCCCTACGGCCGCGTTCTGCGCCCCTCCGACGGCAAGGTGCCCGACTCCATCGCCTACGTGCAGTGCGCGGGGTCACGGGACAAGAGCATCGGCGTGCCCTACTGCTCGCGCGTCTGCTGCATGTACGCCATCAAGCAGGCCATCCTCCTGTCGGGCTCTCTGCCTGTCGCCGACATCACGATCTATTACATGGATATCCGCGCCTTCGGCAAGGGCTACGAGCAGTTCTACAACAATGCCAAGGCCATGGGCATCAATTTCGTCAAGGCCAAGGTGGCCAGGGTCACCGAGGACGAGGAGCATAATCCCATCGTGCGCATCGAGCGCCAGGAAGGGAACTCCGCCCCCGAGGAGGTCAAGCACGACCTCGTCGTGCTCGCCCAAGGACTGATACCCGGCCACGACGTCTCGAAGTTCGGCCTCGGCGTCGAACTCAACGACTTCGGCTTCGTGAAGCTCTCGGACGAGACCATCTCCTCGGCGGTCACCGCCGGCTCCGGCGTGTTCGCCGCCGGCGTGGTCAAGGGCCCTCGCGACATTCCCGACTCGGTCGTGGACGCGGGAAGCGCGGCGATAGAAGCCGTCAACTACATACGGAAGCTGTGATGGAAGAAAATACCAACGATCTGGCGTCCAAGGAAAATTACCGGCAGGAGCCGAAGGTCGGAGTCTACGTGTGCCACTGCGGCGGCAACATCTCCGATATCATCGACGTGAAAGCCGTCGCTGCCGCGATGGCGAGCTATCCCGGCGTGGCCGTGGCGCGCGAGTACGCCTTCATGTGCTCTTCCACCGGGCAGGATATGATCACCGAGGACATCAAAAACCTCGGGATCAACCGCAGCGTAGTCTGCGCCTGCTCGCCGAGCCTCCATGAGCTCACCTTCCGCGGCGTGCTCCAGCGCGCCGGCGTGAACCCCTATCTCCACGAGCACGTCAACATCCGCGAGCAGGCGAGCTGGGTGCACAAGGCCGACCACGCCGGCGCCACGGCGAAGGCCATCAAGCTGGCCCAGGCCGGGGTCGAGAAAGTGCGGCGCATGGATCCGCTCAGTCCCATCCGAGTGGCCGCCGAGCACCGGGTGGCCGTGATCGGCGGCGGCGTGGCCGGCATGCGGGCCGCGCTCTCCGTGGCAGGCAAGGGCCTCGAGGCCGTCATCATCGAGAAGGAACCGCGCCTGGGCGGCAAGATCCTGAACCGCGGGACCATGTATCCCTCCGGCGAGAGCGGGGCCGTCGTCGCGGGCAAGCTCGAAGCCCTGGTTCGGGCGGAGAAGAAGATCACGGTGCACACCGGCACGACGATCGAGCGAGTCGGCGGTTTCGTGGGCAACTTCACGGTCGACTTCAAGGACTCCGGCGGGAAGGCGGACCACGTCAAGGCCGGAGCCATCATCATGGCTACCGGCTTCGAACACTACACTCCCTTCCAGGGAGAGTTCGGCTACGGCGAGAGTCCGAATGTGGTGACCCTCCCCTCCTTCATCGCCTTCCTGAAAGACGCTCCCGCTGGCAAGCTCGTGTTCAACGGCAAGGAGATCAAGAGTCTCGCGATCATCCACTGCGTGGGTTCCCGGCAGATCGAAGGGGTGCATCAGCCGCAGCCCGACGGGAAGGTCAACGATTACTGCTCGCGCGTCTGCTGCACGGCCGCCATAACGACGGCCAACGAGGTGAAGGGGAAATATCCCGATACGCAGATCTACGACATCTACCGGGACATCCGCACCTACGGCATGCTGCACGAGGGCTACTACGAGCAGGCCTCGAAGAACGGCGTGCTCTTCTTCCGCCACAACGAGAGCGACCAGCCCGTCGTCAAGGCCGGAGCCCGGGGCCTGAACGTCTCGGTGAAGGACGTGCTCACCTGGGGCGAGGAGCTCGAGATGGACGTCGATCTGGTGGTGCTGGCCACGGGCCTCATGCCCTCGGACATCAAGCTCATCACCTCGCAGATGAAGATGTCCTCCAGCGCGGACCGCTTCCTGCAGGAGGTGCACCTCAAGCTGCGGCCGGTGGAGCTGGCCAACGCGGGCATCTTCATAGCCGGCGCGGCCCAGTACCCGATGGACTCGACCGAGGCGATGGCCTCTGCGGGCACCGCGGCGGTCAAGGCCGCCATCCTGCTCGCCGAGCCGGACATCCCGCTCGAGCCTTTCGTGGCGACGGTGGACGAGACCGCCTGCACCGGCTGCGGGCTCTGCCCCGAAGAGTGTTCCTACGACGGCGCCCTCATGATGACGGAAAAGGACGGCAAGAAGATCGCCGTGGTGAACCCCGCCCTCTGCAAGGGCTGCGGCGCCTGCGCGGCTGTTTGCCCGACCAGGGCGATCAACCTTGCCGGCTGGACCTTGAATCAATTTGACGCGATGGTCGAAGCCATCGCCAGGGAATGATATGGCAGACAAAGCGAAACTCGCCGAGCAGCTGAAGAAGCTCACCGAACTCCGCGGGCCCGTCCCGCAGGAGTTGAAGGACCGCGTCGCCTTGCAGAACAAGGCGCAGAAGGCGATCCTCGACGCGCTCAAGGAAGGTCCCAAGGACGTGCCTACCCTGGCGGCCGCCACGGGAATGGTGGCGGAGCGGACGCTCTGGTACCTGGTCGGCCTCAAGAAGTACGGAAAGCTTGAGGAAGTTCCCGGCCGAGGGGAATACCCCAAGTACGCGCTGAAGGCCGGGGAGGCGAAATAGATGAAGGTCAATCCGCAACTATTGGGCGAGATCAAGAAATACGGCGCCTTCGACATCTCCGCGTGCTTCAACTGCGGCAACTGCACCGCGGTATGTCCGCTCGCCGCCGAAGACATCTCCTTCCCGAGGAAGCTCATCCGCGCAGGGCACCTCGGCATGGAGGAGAAACTGCTTTCCGGTTCCGAGCCTTGGCACTGCTACTACTGCGGCGAGTGCTCGGCTACCTGCCCCCGCGAGGCCATGCCGGGCGAGTACATGATGGCGCTGCGGCGCTACCAGATCGCCAAGTACGACTTCACCGGCCTGTCGAAGATCTTCTACAAGAACACCTGGGTCCAGATCCTGCTCACCATCGGCATCTTCGTGGGCGCTCTGGCCGTCTACCTGGGCTACCCGGGCAATTTCGGAAACCTCGCGGGAGTCATCGAACATCTGTTCCCGATCTACATCGGCATCGCGATCATCGGCTACCTCGTCAACTTCTACCGTTACAACATCGTGAAGCCGCTGGGGGGGATAAAGCTATCCTTCAAGCCGGGCCACATCCTCGACATATTCCTGCACGGCTTCACGCAGAAGAACTTCCTGGGCTGCGAGGAGCGTGACTGGTGGCGCTGGCTTTCGCACATCTTCGTGATGAGCGGCTACACCCTCACGCTGGTCATTTCCAACTTCCACCTCCTGGAGCCGCTCTCCAGGCAGTACGCCCCCTTCGAGCCGGTGAGCCTCCTCGTATGGTATGCCGGTCTGGCGGTGATCGTGGGCGGCGCCTCGATGTCGATCCGGCGCATCGCCAAGAACGCCCAGTCCTCGCGCTTCTCGCATCCGACCGACTGGCTCTTCGTGATCATGCTCTTCCTCATCGGACTCTCCACCGTGGCCACGCTCCTCTCGAATGTGGCGTTCGGCCCGAACTCGGGCGCTCTCGCCGTGATCTACCGCGTCGACATCGCCGTGGAGACGGCGTGGATCATCCTGGTGGTTCCCTTCACGAAGTGGATCCACATCTTCTTCAGACCGCTCGCGGTCTATTTCCGCCACATCAAGGACGAAGTGGCCGCCAAGACCGCCAGCGCCTAGGTCGCACATCTCGGATTCAGACAAGAGGAGGGGGAAGATATGGCAGACTTGCATGAACTGGAGACACAGATCGCCGAGCTCAAGGCCGAGGTGGCGACGCTCAAGGCCAACGCGCCAGAGGACAAATTATCCATGGTGGTGATGTCCGGGGACATGGACAAACTCCTGGCCTCGTTCATCATCGCCACCGGGGCCGCGGCGATGTACGACAAGGTGGTGATGTTCTTCACCTTCTGGTCCATTTCCTCGCTCAAGGACCCCAAGAAGACGGTCTCCAAGGATGCCGTCTCCAGGATGTTCGAGATGATGCTGCCCAAGGGCGCGGCCGGGACCAAGCTCTCCAAGCTGAACATGGGCGGCATGGGCAAGGCCATGATCCAGTCCGTCATGAAGAAGCATAACGTGATGAGCCTCGAGGCGCTGATGAAGACCGCCGCCGATTCGGGCGTCGAGATCTACGTCTGCCAGATGAGCATGGATCTCATGGGCTACAAGATGGAGGAGATGATCGACTACCCCGGCATGAAGAGCGCCGGTGTGGCCAAGTTCCTCGCCGAGGCCGGAACCAGCAAGGCGTCGCTTTTCATCTAAGCCGGACATCAGATCGAGCTGAAGGCCGTACGTTTCGTACGGCCTTTTTTTATCGAAATAACCGGTCTTTATCTTGTCTATATTGAGCATTTATTATATATATTTAAATAGATAATATGGCTCGTGCCCAATGCAAAGGCATTGTGCACCAGGTACCCGAACTTTCGGCAGTAGCGCCTGCAATGGCTTGACCATGCCGTCGGTGCCGTCGGGGACAGAGCCTTGAAGGAGCGCCACATGGCTAAGTATCTGGTTATCGGAGGAGTCGCGGGAGGGGCGACGGCGGCAGCCCGGCTCCGACGTCTCGACGAAAAGTCCTCGATCATTCTCTTCGAGCGCGGCGATTACGTGAGCTATGCCAATTGCGGCCTCCCCTACTACGCCGGCGGCGTCATAAAAGAGCGCTCCAAGCTCTTCGTCATGACGCCCGAGCGTCTCAAGGAAACTCTCGACATCGATGTCCGCACGGGCAGCGAAGTCCTTTCCTTGGATCCCGCGGCGAAGAAAGTCCGCGTACTCGACAGGAAAAGCGGACGCAACTACGAGGAGAGCTACGATGCCCTCGTTCTCTCTCCGGGAGCCGAACCCCTGCGCCCGGGCATTCCCGGCATCGACGACAAGGGCATCTTCACTCTGCGCTCCGTGCCCGACATCGACGGCATAAAAGAAGAGCTCGACGCGCGCCGACCGGAGCGGGTGGTGGTGGTCGGGGCCGGCTTCATCGGCCTGGAGATGGCCGAGAACCTCCACGAGCGCGGCATCTTCGTCACCATCGTCGAGGCCCTGGACCAGGTCATGAGTCCCATCGACTTCGAGATGGCAGCGATCGTGCACCAGCACCTCAAATCGAAGGGGATCGAGCTCTACCTCGCCGACTCGGTCTCGGCCTTCGAGCGCAAGGATGGAAAGCTCGTCGTCAATCTCAGGTCCGGAACCAGACTCCCCTCCGACTTGGTCATCCTCTCCATCGGCGTGCGCCCCGACACCAAGCTCGCCCGGGAGGCGGGTCTAGTCCTGGACCAGAAGGGCTACATAGTCGTCGACTCGCGCATGCGCAGCAGCGATCCCGCCGTCTACGCGGTGGGCGACGCCGTATCCTTCACGAGCCCGCTCACCGGCAGGCCCATCGCCGTGCCTCTCGCCGGCCCGGCCAACAAGCAGGCGCGCATCGCCGCCGACAACATCGCCGGCGGCGGAGGGGTCGAGTACCGCGGCGCCATCGGCACCTCGATCGCCAAGGTTTTCGACCTGACCGTCGCCTGCACGGGCCTCTCGGAGAAGGCGCTCGCGAAGGAAGGCCTGCCCCACACGGCCGTGATCGTCCACCCGCAGAGCCACGCGGGCTACTATCCGGGCGCCAAGCCCTTCTCGCTCAAGCTCGTCTACGACCCGAACGACGGCCGCATCCTGGGCGCCCAGGCGGTGGGCTACGAGGGAGTCGACAAGCGCATCGACGTCATCGCCGCCTTCATAGCCGTGGGTTCCCGCGTCAATGCCCTGACGGAGTTCGAGCACGCCTACGCGCCGCCCTTCGCGAGCGCCAAGGACCCGGTCAACTACGCGGGCTTCGTGGCCGAGAACATCCTGCGCGGCAGGAGCGCCCAGGTGCGCTGGAACGAGGTCGAGACGCTCAAGGCCGAGGGCGCCTTCGTGCTCGACGTCCGCACCCCCGAGGAGTTCGCCCTCGGACACATCGAAGGCGCGGCCAACATTTCCAACACCGTGCTCCGGCAGCGGCTCGGCGAAGTGCCGCGCGACACGTTCGTCCTCGTCTACTGCGGCGTAGGCATCCGCGGCTACATGGCCGAGCGCATCCTCCGCCAGAACGGCTGGACTCGACTCGCCAACCTGTCCGGCGGCTGGAAGACCTACGAGGCGGCCACGGCCCGCCAGGATAACCCGGACATCTACCGGCCCGGCAAGCTCGGCTTCGCGAAACCGGACTTGGGGCCAGTCTCCTACGCCGAAGGCTCGGGCATGCCCGAGCCTTTCGCCTCACGCTCCACCGACACGATCCTGGTGGACGCCTGCGGACTCCAGTGCCCCGGCCCGATCATGCGGCTCAAGTCCGAGGTGGACCGCGTCGCGGCAGGCACGACGATCGTCGTGCGCGCCACGGACCCTGGCTTCGTGCGCGACGCCAAATCCTGGTGCACGCTCACCGGCAACGAATTGCGCAGCATCGAGGACAAGCAGGGCACCTACGAGGCGGTCATCGTCAAGTCGGCCAAGCCGGCCGAGACGGGGACCGGCTCCTCCCCCGCCCTCATCCGCACGATCGGCAACGAGGCGACCTTCATCGTCTTCTCGGACGACCTGGACAAGGCTCTCGCCAGCTTCATCCTCGCCAACGGAGCCGCGGCCCTGGGCAAGAAGGTGACCATGTTCTTCACCTTCTGGGGCCTCTCGGTCATTCGCCGCCAAGGGAGCGCGGCCCTGGCCAAGGATTTCATGGCCAGGATGTTCGGTCTCATCTTGCCGCGCGGAAGCGAGCACCTGGCCTTGTCGCACAAGAACATGGGCGGCCTCGGTTCGGCCATGATGAAGAAACGCATGAAGCAGAAGAAGGTCGACCAGCTCGACGTCATGATCTCCGCCGCCCTCGCCTCCGGCGTGCACATGACCGCCTGCCAGATGTCGATGGACCTGCTCGGGATCTCGCGCGAGGAGCTCATCGGCGGCATCGAGGTGGGAGGGGTGGCGACCTACTTCGAGGCGGCCAGCTCGGCGAACGTGAACCTATTCATTTAGCTCGACGGCGGCGGGCGCCGGCGGCGGGCGCCGCTGAGCCCCCGCGCTGTGTGACGGCTGTTACAGAACGCGCGGGGTCGATTGATTATTCTAGGACAAGGAGCGAGTTCCGCTCGGCCCTAGCCGCCGAAAGACGTGGAAGGGCTCCGAACATCATTTTCCAGGAGAAGCGCATGAGCGTTATCGTGTATTCTACGCCTTCCTGTCCCTACTGCACCATGGTCAAGGACTTCCTCAAGAAGAAGCAGGTTCCCTTCGAGGACTACGATGTCTCGCGCGACCAGAGAAGGGCGGAAGAGATGGTGAGGAAGTCCGGGCAGATGGGAGTTCCGGTCACGGACGTCAACGGAAGGATTTTCGTCGGCTATCGCCCTGCGGAGATCGAGAGCGCACTTCAGCGATGACGGGCCGAGGCCGCGGATACGGCCTTTGGAGAACGCTCTCTGCGCTGCTGCTCTCCGGAGTGGTGGTCGTCGGAGGCTTTTTCCAGCCGCTGGCCGGCTTGGCCGTGCCGGTCCTGGTTATCGTCGCGGCCGTCGGCAGCCTGCTGCGAAAGCGCTGGTTCTGCTCGACGGTCTGCCCTCGCGCCGCGATACTCGGCGGCTTCGGCCGCCGAGTATCGCTGTACAGGAATCTTCCCGCATTCCTGAGAACAGACCGCGTACGAACCGCCCTCTGCGGATTTCTTCTCGTCTGCTCGGTAGGACAGACGGCGCGGAACTGGGATGCCCTCGGGAACCTCGGCCGTTTTTTCTGGCTCGTCTGCGCCCTCAGCCTGGCCGTGGCCCTCGCCATGGCCTATTTCTACTCGCCGCGCAGCTGGTGCGCCATCTGCCCCGTAGGCGCGCTCCAGGACAACGTAGCCCGGCATAACGGCCGAAAAAGCGAACTGGCCGAAGAGCCCTGAGAGTCCCCTCGGCGGCGGCAGGACCGCCTCACTTCTGGGGCGAGGCCGCGAACTTCTCCTGGAACACGAAGCGATCGCCTTCGATCTTGAGTATCGCCGCCTCCTTCCCTTCGGGGTTGTGGGTGGCCTTGCCGATTTTGATGCGTCCGGTGATGCCCTGGATATCGCAGCTCTCGAGCGCCTGGGCAATTTTCGCACCCTCGAGCGATTGGGCGCGCTTCAGCGCGTCGACGAGCATGAGCACGGCATCGTGGGCCAGATAGCCGGGCATCTCTGGATCCTTGCCGAAGGCTTGCCGGTAGGCGTCCTTGTAGCCCTGGACCGCGGGATCGTCGAAATCGAGATGGTTGACGTAATAGCATCCCTCGAGCGCATTGCCCGCCATGGCGAGCAGGTTGGACGAGGGCCAGCCGTCGCCGCCCATCATCACGGTCGAGATGCCCATGCGCCTCGCCTGCTTGGCGATGAGGGCGATTTGCTTGTCGAAGACCGGCACGAAGATGACGTCGGGGCGGGCGGTCTTGATCAGCGAGAGCTGGGTCCGGAAGTCCACGTCGTCTCCCTTGAAGCCCAATGAGGCGACGATATTTCCGCCGAGCCATTTGAAGTTCTCGTTGAAGAAATCGCCCAGGCCCGAGGAGTAGGCGTCGTCGGTCTTCATGAGAATGGCCGCTTTGCGCGCCCCGAGTCTCTTGTAGGCGTAGGCCGCGGCCACCTGGCCCTGATAGGGATCGATGTAGCAGGCGCGGAACATGAAAGGATTGACGCGGTTGTCGACCACGGTCACGCTCGGGTTGGTCGCCGTGGTGGCGATGCAGGGCGTGGAAGCCGCGTCGATGACCTGGGACACCGGAATGGCCTCGCGCGAGAACATGGGCCCCAGGATCGCGGTGACGTGATCGCTCGCGGTCAGCTTCTTGGCGGCCTCGGTGGCCGCGCCGGCGTCGCCATGGTCGTCGTAGGACACGAGGACGAGCCGATAGGCCTTCCCGCCGATCTCGATGCCGCCCTTGGTGTCGATGTCGTCGAAGGACATCTTTATGGTATTGAACTCGGACTGACCCCAATCGGCATTGTCGCCGGTGAGGGCGCCGGTCCAGCCTACCTTGATAGTCCCCATCCTTCCCGAGGCGCCGGAGCAGCCGGCCAGGAAGATGGCACCGACGAGAATAGCAGCATAACGCGCGCGCATAAGTCCTCCCTGCTGTTTCTACCGAAAGACTACAGTATAGGTCGATTGCCTCGGCGCGCAAGACGTAAAATCGGCTCAACCGCTCGGAAAGCGGTCTATGGAAGCGGGTAGGTCCCGAACTCCTTCACCGCATCCACCATGGCCAGGATATTCGCCGCCGGCACTTCGTCCATCACGGTATGGACTGCGGCGAGCATGTAGCCGCCGCCCGGACCGAGGAGCTCGATCACCCGCCTGACCTCTGCGCGCACGTCCTCGGGGCTTCCATAGGGAAGAATGCGCTGGGTATCGATGGCGCCGCAGAAGGTGAGATCCTTACCGTAGGTCTTCTTGAGCCGCGCCAGGTCGGACATCCTGCCGGCACCCGACTGGATAGGGTTGAGGATGTCCACGCCGATCTCTATGAAGTCGGGAATGAGGTCGAAGATGTCACCGTCGGAGTGGAAGAAAATCTTGGCTTTCGTCTTGGACTTGATGAAGGCGATGAGGTCGGCGTGAACCGGCTTGAGCAGTTCGCGATAGAGTGTCGGCGAGATGAGCAGATTGTCCTGGCTGCCCAGATCGTCGCCGATTTTGATTATGTCGAGGCCCGGGCCCGCCTCGTCGAGGAAGCGTCCCATGAGATCCTTGCACAGACCTTCGATCTTCCATAACAGGGCGCTCGCGAACTCGGGTTCTACGAGCATGTTCTCGAGGAAGCGATCGAGGCCTTGCAAGGCGTGGGCCCGCTCGAAGGGAAAAAGCAGCCAGGGGCAGCCCAGCACGGCGTAGTCGCCTTCCGAGGCGAGCTCTTCGGTCCGGGCGCGGACATGGGCCACCCTGCTCGGATCGGACATGTCCGGCCAGGGATAGGTTTCGATGTCGGCGAGACTGGTGGCGTCCGCCATGGGATGGATGCCCGGGTACCAGTGTCCGCTCTCGATCTCGGTCGATCCGGTGCCCCAATCGTCGAAGAACGGGTCGTGGGGAGGCCGGGAGCGGGCGCGATCGTACACGGCGGCGGGAAAGCGGTCGAGCACGGCTCGAACGTCCGAACCGAGGCGAAGCATGACTTCTTCGTCGGGCGAGGCCGTTCCGAGCTCGGGCCAGTCGTAGATGTACCGATCCTCGCCCCCGAGGCCGAGTTCTGCCTTGAGAGCCCGATAGGCCTTCATCTTGATGCCGGTAGCGTTGGTAGGACCTATGAGAATGGGAACTCTATCGGGCTCTTCATGGGCTACCGAGGCTAGGACTCGCTCCCGTCCTGTCATATGCGCGCCTCCAAAGAAAAACCGGCCAGAGGCCGGCTTATCCTGACATCCCCAAGGGGAATCGAACCCCTGTTGGCGGGATGAAAACCCGCTGTCCTAACCTCTAGACGATGGGGACAAGAAGAGACTGGAATATAGCCGGATTCCACTTCGGTGTCAAGACTTAGCCGCGCGCGGCGCTCTCCGAGCCTACATCTTGAGCCGAGCCAGGGCCAAGGCTTTGAGGCGGGTCGCGGGGGCGCTGTCGGGTTCCAGCTTGAGGGCGGCTTCGCAGTCGGCGAGAGCCTGAACGTAGTCTCCCAGGTGCCACCATGCCACACCGCGCCGATATCGCGAATAGAAGTGGTACGGATGGATCGAAAGCGCTAGATCGAAATCGGTTATCGCGCTTCCGTAATCCAAGAGGACGCTCCGCACTACGCCGCGGTAATAGGCAGCCTTGTAGCAGGCCGGGTCCAGCTTGAGGCCGGCCGAAAAATCCGCGATCGCCTCTTCATATCGAGACTGGGAAAAATAGGCCATTCCCCGGTGCTTGTGAACGACAGCCGCGATCTCCCGCGGCGGCTCGCGGGAGAGGATATCGCTGTAGATGGAGCAGGCCCGCGAGTAGTCCTCCCGATTGTGCGCCATCAGCCCTGCGAGCAATAGATCGTCCAAACTGGCGGTTTCACCTATCTCGACCTCGGAATCGGGAGGAAGGACGGGCAGGACGATTCCCGAAGGTCCGTCCGACGCGGACGTCTGCGCAGGTGACGAGGACGCGACGATCGGCACGGTCTCCGCCCCCGGATCAGGGGCATCCGCGTCGACCAGGGGACGGTCCATGGCTCTCTCAATCTTTCCGTAGAAGTTCGCGCGCCGCCTCTCAAGCTCCGTGTTGAGCCTGCGCTGATAGTCGAGAATTTCCTGGAAAATGATGTCCGATAGGGAAAGGTTGGCGTTCAAGGCCGCCAGCTTGCGCTTCATCGGCTCGTCGAAGGGAGTGAACTCGGATTTGTACACGATCTCGTGTTCGACCTCGGCCCAGGCTTCCTGGAGAATGGTTCTCAGCTGGATTTCGATCCGCGGTTGATCCAGGTGCAAGGCGAGATGGCGGAGATCCTCCGGCAACTCCAAGAGAAGATGGATCGACTCGTAGCCGAACTCGCGGAAGGAGCGTTCCGAGCCCTTGCGCTCGATTTCCACCACCGAAAAGGCGGCACAGAGCGCCCTCTCCGCCTTGTTCAGGTCACCGAGAAAGGGACAGACGGCACGGAGGGCGATGACGTCGTTGATGGGAATCAGCGCCGACCCGGACTGCTTGGCCTGGCGAAGCAGACGAATAAGCTTCCCATACCAGGAATCGAAGGATTTGATGCGGCCCTTGATGGTCGGCCGTAGCTCGTTGGCCTCGAGCACGACGCGGACGCGCCGTTCCATTTCGTTCATGATTCGGGCATACCCCGGCCTTCCCTCGTCGTAGGAGGCGCGGAGCATTCCGCGATCCGGTATTGCCTCGGCGGAATCTCCAGTCATGTCTCCAATCTACACCCAAAACCGGCCGGCGTGAATCGAAAAAAATGGCCGGCGCGAAAGCGCCGGCCAGTCCATACCGCTTGGCAGGGATTTACTGCATGGTGTTCGTGAAGGTGTTGACGGTGTCTTCCTTCAGCTTCTCCATGTAGCGAAGCACGGAGGTCTTGCCGAACTGCTGGGATTCGATGAACTTGCGCTCGGCTTCTTTCTTGCCGACGATGCCCCACACGGCCTCGTCCTGGATATCGTTCTGCGTCGAGAGGACGGCCTCGTCGTACAGGATCTTGACATCGCGGACATAGGTGATGAAGTCACCGCCGGGGGAGGCGGCGTCGCGGGTGATGAGGAAACCGCCGAATTTGACGAAGGGAATGCTCTGCGGATAAAGCGGGAAGATGCGGAGATCGCGGTTGCGGACGTCGCTTACGTACTGAGGATTGTCCCAGCGGAGCTGCTTCCAGCCGTCGAAGTTGAGGTAGCCCATGAACATGGTGTGCTTGTTGCCGTTCTCGTCGATGAGTACCACGCTGAGCCCGTGGGGATAGTTGAGGCCCTTCACGTCCACGGCCACGGACTTGAGGATGCCGACATTCTTGACGATGCCGTAGGCCGTCAGGAGCTTCGTCGTGGGGTCGATCGCGCCCTCGAAGCGGCTCAGGCCGCTGGTATCCTGATTGGCGGATTGCTGAATGGTACCGTCATTCGCGACGGTGTTGTACTCGAAGGCGGGGATCTCGAAGGGCGGCTCCACCATGGCCCAGCTATTGTAGTGCTCGGTGGGGAAGTGGACCCTGATGCCCATGACCGTCTTGCCGGCGTTCTGCGCCGCAGTCGGCGACACGGGCGCCTCGCGCGTCATCGAGAACTCCTGGTTCGTCAGGGTGCGCGAAGAAGAGGCGAGCACCACGTCCCAGCTGTCGATGGCGAGGGAGGTGCGCATCTGCTTCTTCTGGTCGGCCGTGTAGCTGGCGCCCGCCGTACCGGAAAAGTCCATCATCGTCGCCCGGTTGTACACCAACGGTCCCTGGTTCTGCGGAGTGGTTGTTGCGGCAGTTGAAGGCGTTGTCGCAGCGGTAGCGGTTCCCGTGGTCGTTGCGCCGGCGGCGGGAGCCGTGGCCTGGCCCGAAGTGCCGCCGCTCGACGCGGGCAAATCCGCCTTCAGGAGGGAGAAATCGATGAGGACGGCTTCGTCGGCAGAGGCCACGAGCGCGCCCATCAGGAGAAGTGCCAGCGCGATTACAATTGAGTTCCTTCTCATTCAGTAACTCCTTTCAATGTGCGCATTATCTGGTTTGATCTATTTGCTACCGAAGTATACGCGGCGCAATTCCTTTGTCAATTATTTTTCTTATTTTTCGTGCCGTTTCCGAGCTGCGGCGGAGGGTAATCGGCGTAGGGTTCGTAGCCGCCGATGGTGATGACGATGCTCCGCGCGAAGGGCAGAGCCGTCCTCAGGGTTCTTTTAAGACAGTACAGACCTTGCTCGATCGTGCGATGTCCGGCGAGCGCCGCAACGTCCGAAATGTCCACGTAGAGCCGCCGACCTCGGTACATGACGGTATCGATCCGCGAGCCCAGGGCGAAGGCGGGTATGAGATTCGGATCGGCCGGTCCCAGAAGCTCCTCCGAAGCCACGAGGGAAGCCCTGGCTTCGCTGCCGAAGACGCGGGGCAAATCGCGCGTCTCGCCCCGTATCGCTCCGGTGCGCGCGTCGGGAAAGAAGAGCACATAGCCGGAATTGCGGTCGAGGACGGCCCAGGAGAGCAGCGATATCAGGAAAGTGGCCCCGAGGAGGGCCAGACAGAGGTTTACCGGTACCGAGAGCCAGGCGAGAGTGATCTTCGCCGCGGATGCGGAGGCGCGCGCGGCACGCTTACTAAAGTCGACAATGGCTGCGAGGAAATCCTTCATCGGGGAGGGGCGCCTTTCATGCTTTCGAAGTACGCTACAAAATCGACGATCCCATTATATATTCCGTCGGCGACGCGCCGCAAGTAATCCTCTCTCGAAAGGAGCACCGCTTCGTCGGGATTGGTGACGAAACCGGTCTCCACGAGCACGGCCGGCATGCGGGCATTCCGGACCACGAACCACTCCTCCGGCCGGATGCCCCTGTTGGGACTATCGTTGCCGATCTGCGACTGAAGGCCCGAGGAGATATTCTTGGCCAGGATGATGCTCTCGGTGGTGAACTCTTCCTCGAGCATGGCATTCAGGATGGGTGCGATCTCGTGCGCGGACCCCTTCGTCGAGGGCGAGCTGATGAGCGTTCGTCGGTAGTTGGGATCGAGATACCACACCTCGAAACCGCGCGCGGTTTTATTGAAACTGGCATTGGCGTGTATGGAAACGTAGATGACCGCCTCGTTGTCCGTAAGTTCCACGGAATTTGCCATGGACACGCGCTGCTCGAGGGTGGGATAGGTGTCGCCGGTCCGCGTTATGAGGATGCGGCGGTCGGGGAAACGCTTCTTGAGCGCCGCATACACCTTCAGGCCGACATCGAGAGTGATGTTCTTCTCCACGACGACCAGGCGCTTGCCGTGGATGATGTGCTCGCCCGTGGTCCCCGGGTCTTTCCCTCCGTGCCCAGGGTCGATGACGATGGCCGCGACGGTGTAATGGGGCGGCTTGGCGGCTTCGGCGGCCCCGAAGGCCTTCTGCAGCATCACCACCGTCGACGCGGGGAAGACCGGGCCGTCCTTCCCCGGCCGCGGCGCCTCGACCCTGAGCGACCTGTCCTGGTCCAGCACGATCCAGGGCACTCCCAGGGCGAAACTGGCACGCAGCTCCGGGCGGTCGAAGACACCGTAGCCCGTCAGGGGATCGTAGGAAAGCTTGGCCTTGAGCCGCCGCGCCGTCTCCAGGGCTCCGCAATCCTCGTCGCCGGCGTCGGCCGCGGAGAGGGCGGCCGCGGAGAGGGCCGCTGGGGAGGCCGCGGCCCCGGGTGTCGCCGAGGAAACCGAGGCGGGGCCTCGCTCGGGCAGATCGGGCTCGGGAAGGGCGGAGGCTGCGGCCTGAGGACCGCCGGGGTTGGAGGCGGCGAAGCCGGAAAACGGCAGGATGCAGGCGAAGGCGAGCGCCAGGGCGGAGGAAGAGCGAAAAAGACGGCGGATCGGCAGCATGGGAGTCAGTCGGCCTTTTCGCGGGCGCTGTCGAGGACGTAGAGCGCAGCCTGGGCCCCCCCGGCCACCAAGGCCCGCCAGAAGCGTCCTCCGAGAACGATACGGCCCCGGTCGCCCAGCTCGGCCCCCCCCAGCTCGAGCGCGAGTCGGGCCGACTCGGAGAATCCCCTGCCCGCCCAGTCCACGGCCTTCACGGTATCGGCCCATGGCAAGGGAAGGACGCACAGGGCCGGCATGCCCGAGGCAGTCCCCGCTTCGCCGGCGTTTCGAGGAGCCGCGGATGAAAGGGAGGCGCCGCTCGAGCCGCTCTTCGGCGATTCCGGAGACTCGGGCAGGGCTTCGAGGGCTGCGGACTGTTCAGGATCGAGCGCGAAGGCCGAAGGAGGCCAGGTGGAGCCGTCGGGATTCGAGATGCGCCCCTCGCCGGCCAGGAATGCTTCGGTTCGCTCCTCGCCGGGCAGGAGGCGGACCAGCAGACGGCGGATGGCAGCCTCGGCGGCGCCGGCCGCGGAGAGCCGGTCAGGGGCCTGGCTGATCACATTGCCGCACTTCTCGACATTGTTGGAGGGAAAGTCGAGCGGATCGCCCCGGGAAAATCGCAGGAACAGATCCTTGATGTAGGGCAGAGCCCGGACCCCGCCCTCCCCTTCCAGCACCCGGAAGCGCCCCGGGATCGAGATGAAGGCGCGCTCGGCCGAGACCCAGCCGCGATCCTCGGGCGCAGGCCCCGGCACGAGGCCGGCGGCGGCGAGGAGAGCCTCGCGGGTGGGATCCCTGCCGCTCGCGTACGGATAGGTCCAGCCCGACATGTAGCCGCCGGAGAGCCGGGCGGCGATCTCGCCCACGTAGGCTCCCCCCCGCGAGGGGCTGAACTTCATGTCGCCCTTGGCGGCACCCCGGTCGATGCCGATGGCCCGGACGGCGGACTCGAAGACGCGGAGAACCTCCGCCTCGACCTCGCGAGGGGCCGAACTCGGCATGGTGTGTCCCAGCTCGACGAAATAGGGAGAAAACGCTATGTGCCGGTCGGCCAGGCCGCGGATACGCACCTCGCCGTCCACGACGACAGCGTCGACCGAGAACTCGGGCCCGTCGACGAACTCTTCGACTATGGCCCTGCCGGAGCGGCTATGGGGAAGGGCCGCGGCGACCGCCTCCTCGAGTTCGGCTGCGTTCCGGACCGCGCGGCAGCCGCGGGCTCCCATGCTGTCGGCAGGCTTGACTACCAGGGGAAAGCCGAGGCCCGCGGCCGCGGCGGCAGGCGACTCGCCTGCGCCGACCGCGGCGAAGCGCGGCGAGGGGATCCCGGCGGCCGCGAGGGCCTCGCGCATGCGCAGCTTGTCCGAGGCGCGCAGGGCGGTTTCGCAGGAAATGCCGGGCAGGCCGAGGCGCTCGGCCACCCAGGCCACCGAGGCGGAGAAATCCGTGCCCGCGGTGAACACGGCGTCGAGGCCGCACTCGCCGCGCAGGGAACGCGCCGCTCCCTCGAGGCCCGGCCTGTCCTTGAGGTCCACCGGGAAGAAGCGATCGGCGAGGCCGGCGCCGAGAGCTTGGGGGTTGCCGTCGGCTACTGCCGTGGTCCAGCCCAGTTCGCGGGCCGCGCGTATCGCCGGAACCTGCATGACCCCCGCTCCGAGAATCAGGACTGTCACTCTTTTCTCCGATCCGGCCGGTGGCGTCCGCGCAGGTCGGAGCCCTTGCCTGGCCGCGGGGCGGCGCCGCCGCCGTCAGCGGCTTTTCCGTCGGCGGCGCCGTTTCCGTCGACGCCGCCCGCGGAGCCGCCCGCGGAGCCGCCCGCCACGCCCGCGGAGCCGCCCTGGGCGCCGCCCGAGGCGATAGCCCCGGCTCGGGGATCGGCGCCCCCGCCGCGGCGCGAGCTTGAGGTGCTCGCGTAGGCGATTTCCTGAGGCTGCGCTGAGCCTCCTTCGCGGACGGCGTAGACCTCGAAGGTGTCGCCGAGGCCCAGGAGCCTCGACAGGAGGGCGCCGAAACCCCGCGGCGAGAACGGCCTGCCGCCGCGCAGCTTGCCGAGAAGGGGGATGCGCTCGGGATGATGCCCCGTTATGCGGATCCGCTCGACGCGGAAACCGTAGGCGCGCAAGATGCCCCTGACGCGCGAGGGCTCCCAGATGGTGAAGTGGTCGTCGGGGCTCCTGCGGAAGAATCCGGACCTGTCGAAGCGAGCCGAGGCTCCCTCGCCCGAGGGCGTGGAAAAGGCCAGGACGCCCCCGGCCTTGAGCAGGGCCGCCGCGTTGCGCAGGGCCCGGTCCGCGTCGTCGAAATGCTCGAGCACATACCACAGGGAGACCACGTCGAAGGGACCGCCCAGGCTGCCGGCGGCGGCCGGGTCCAGAAAATCGCCGACAGCGGCGGGAATGCCGAGCTCTCGGCGGACGTAGGCCGCCGCGTCCTCGGCCGCGTCGAGCCCGAAGGGCTCCTGTCCCCGCTCACGAGCCTCGGCGAGGAAGGGCCCGTAGGCGCAGCCGACGTCCAGCACCGAAAGACCGCGCCGCCTGCCGAGACTCGACTCAGCCAGGTCCTCGATGATATCCAGGCGGCTGGAGGCCAGGCTGGTCAGATTGGGCCAGTCCTCGAGATAGGTCTTGCCGTACTGCGAGCGATACTCCTCGAAGAAGTAAGCTTGGGTGTAGGGCTGCTCGCGCCCCGGCGAAAAACGGCTCAGGTAGAGGGTGCCGCAGCTGCGGCAGCGGAAATAGCTCTTGCCTTCGTCCCGATAGAGGGCGAAGCGGTCCGAACTCTTGCAGATCGGACAGATCCGGGCCCCGTGGGGACTGAGCGAGGAGAGGAAGCCGCCCAGCGACTGGCTCTCGGCCGGAACGAGGCGGGAGCAGCGAGCCGCGAGCTCGGCGGGGAAGCGCAGGAGCCGCCTGAGCGCGGTCAGGTCGGGCTGGCCGGCGCCGATCTCGGGAAAGCCCGAGGCGCGGGACAGGGCGCGATGGTAGAGGCTCGGATTGAGCAGGACGACGGCGCAGCCCGCGTAGGCTGCCTCGAAGGCGGTGAGCCCGAACTGGGTGAACACCAGGTCGTAGCGAGCGAGGTGCTCCTTGAGGTCCTGCACGGGGCCGAGGACCGTGACGCCGTCGAGCCCCGCCGGAGGAGCCCCCCTTCTGAGGGCGCCGGTGACGATCGTGAGGTTCTCGGCCTCGAAGAACCCCTCGCCCAGAAGGCGCCGCGCGAGGAGAAGCGAGAGCCCGGCAGGGTCCTCGCCGCCGAAACTCACGAGCACGCGGCGGAATACGGCGGCAGCCGAACGCCGGTTGCGCGGAAGATCGAGAAAGCCCAGGGAGCTCTTGTTGGCCCGGGGCGAGCGCCGCGGATGAAGCCGGGGCAGGATGTCGATGAGGTAGGGCGCGGAGGATCGGGCCTCGCCGCCCTCGTCGATCGCGAGCACCGGGGCGATGCGCTCCCAGAAGGCCAGTTCCTCTTTCGGCGTGGCCCTACGGTCGAGGACCACGAGATCCCAGGGGCCGTTGCCTCCGCCGTAGCGCGCCGGATCGCGGAGGCTGGTCACGAGATTCACGCCGACGAGCTCGCGCGAGTAGGAGAGCGAGAGTTCGGCGGCGCTCCACGAGGTCTCGGATTTGGCCTCGGGGACGAAGACCGCCGCCCGGGGCCCGAGCGCGCCGGCGAGGGAGAGGCAGCGCATGAGATGCCCCGAGCCGTTGCCCTTCGAGACGGAGGGTACGAAAAGAATGGAAAGACTCATGGCTTCGACCTCAGGTAATCGAGCAGGGCCCGGTCCGTCACGGGTTTCCCGTCGTACAAGGCGCCGTAGATGCGGAGCACCGCCTCGTAGTCCGAGCGGGTATCGACGGTGATCCGGGCGGCGGGGAGGAAGTAGGCCGGCGGCGCCTCGGAGCGGTCTATGGCGAACATCTCGGGATGATCGTAGAGGTAGGGGCAGACGTGCTCGCGCTCGGGCTTCAGGGAAGCCTCGGCCTCGGCCTTGAGGAGGGCTTCGGCCGAGACGAGTTCGACCCCCATGCCCAGGGGCATGCCGACGAAGGCGGCGTAGTCCGGCGCGCGGCCCCGCGGATCCGCGGCCCCGCGGCGCTCGAGCAGGAGCGCCGCGAGTTCGGCGGACACCAGGGGATTGTCGCCCGTGGCGCGCAGCACGAGATCGATGCCGTAGCGGCGGATGGCGAGGCAGTAGCGGCCGAGCACATCCTCGGCCGGGCCGACCAGGAGCTCGAAGCCGTTGCGGGCGGCGACGGGGCCGAGGGCCGCGGCGCTCTCCTCGTCGGTGGCGAGCACCCGGGCGTCGACGCTCAAGGACCCGAGGCGCCGCAGGACCTGGTCGGTCAGGGTCGCGCCGCCGAGCGGGAGGAGGGCCTTGCCCGGCAGCCTCGTCGAGCCGAGCCGGGACTGCACGACGACGGCCGTCATGGCAGCGTCTCTCCCCAGAGGTCGACGAGGCTGGCCGCGTCGAAGCGGAAGCGATAGCGGTTGAGCCGCACCCAGTCCCGGGCCGAACGGAACTCGGCGGCGCCGGCGAAGGGGCCGCCCGAGCGGCGGCGGAGATAGGCCCAGAGCCGCGAGGCGGGAATGAGGGCCGAGTCGCTCTTGAAGACGGGAGCGAGGTTCTTGAGCCAGAACCACTTGTAGCACTCGTCGGGAGTGGAGTCTTCGGCGGGGACGTCCTCGACGTAGTTCACCTTGAGCGCCTGGGCGAGATGGAGCTCCTCTCCCCAGAGCCAGGAACGGAAGCCGAAATCCAGCTTCTGCCAGTAGGGGGTCCGGAGCTCGGCGTCGAAGCCTCCGGTCTGGACGAATTTCTCGCGCGAGTAGATGCCGCAGTAATCGAAGGGATAGAGGCTCCGCTCGCCGTCGTGCGCCGGGCTCAGGGCGAGAACCTTGAGACTGGCCCGGTGGAGGGCGGGAGCGGCCGCGGCCGGCAGGAGGTCGCCCTCGCGCGAGGAGAGGAAAGGCGCCTGGCAGAGGATGTTCTGCTCGGCCACCCGCTCGAAGAAGCGGCTCGAAAGCCCCTGGGTCGAGAGCCGCATGTCGCTCCAGAGCACGAAGACGAAGAGGCCCGAAGACTCGCGCATGCCGAGGTTGATCTGTTCGCCGGGGCTCGTCTTCCCGGAGATGACGAGGAAGCGGCTGCGCGGGTATCGGGCCGCCAAGGCCTCGACGTCCCGGCTCTCGGGCCCTTCCTCCACCGAGAGGACCGAGTCGAAGCCGAACTTGTCGAGCTCGCGGAAGATATCGTTGCGATAGAGGCGATTCCCGCGGTTGAGCAGGACGACCGAAACGGGGAGCCGCTCGGAAGCGCCCGGGGCCTTCGGGTTGCCGATGACGGTGTAGGGCACCGTCCGGCGGTTAGGCGTTGTAGGTGTAGTACTCATCGCAGGCCGCGCAGGGCTGGGGATAGCCGGAGCCGGGAACCGTGCCCGCCTCGATATGGGCCGCATGGTAGGCCTCGCCGGCCGCCCAGGCCGCCTCGAGGCCGCCTTCGGCGAAGGCGTTGCCGAGCATCGCCTCGCCGCGGACGCACTCGCGGCAGAGCGGAACGGAGCCGTCCAGGCTCACGGCGAGATCGCGCTTGAGGTGCCAGCAGGGTCTGCGCAGCAGGGGAGACAGGTCCGAGACGCGCCGCTGGGGCAGGAAGCCGACGAAGGACGAGTATTTCTGCACGATCACGTTCTCGGTCTTCTTCTTCCAGCCCCGCCAGAAGGCCTCGAGCTCGGCCTCGTTCTCGTTGGTCCTGACGCACTGCACATAGGCGCCGCGCGGAAAGAGCTCGATCAGGAGCTCGGCGAAGGCTTTCGCCTCGGCGTAGCCTGGTCCGCGGAGCTTCTCGTAGAGTTCGGGGCTCCAGGCGTCGAGCGAGACGATCCAGTTGAGGCGTCCCGCGCCGGCGAGCGAGCCGAGCATGCTCCGGTCCCAGCCTATCCCCGAGGTTTCGACGATGAGCGAAAGATTCGGACGGGAGAGGACCTCGCCGATGAGGCCGGCGATGTCGGGATGCCGGCTCGGCTCGCCCCAGAGCGAGATATCGATGACCGCATCGCCCGACAGAGCCTCGACCTGATCCAGGATGGAGACGAAGCGCGATTTTTCCATGAAATCGCCGCGCCCGAGAATGTCGCCCCCGATGCGCGGATAGGGGCAGAGAGCGCAGGACTGGGGACAGCCCCCGGCTACCTGAATCTGCACGAAGGCCGGCAGGGTGCGCAAAAGGTCCAGGCGCTTGGGTATGATGTCGAGGGCGCTCGCCTCGTCGCGCACCCCGGCCTCCAGGAGGCGCTCGACGAGAAGGGTGTTCCGCTTGGTGTCGCAGGCGAGGGTGAGCCGAAGATCGCGAAGGTCGAGAGGGGAGATGGCGGTCTCGATGTCGAAGGAGTTGATGTCCTTCTGGATGACCGAGAACAGCGAGTCGCGCGCCGGCTCGGGCGGCAGGGAAGCGCAGAGGGAACGGAGGGCGGGCAGGATGCGGGGAGCGAGAATCTCGGCGGCGATGCCGAGGGGATAGCCGTCGGCGAAGCAGTATTCGGCGCGGTAGCGGCGGTAGCTTTCGAGCATGCGCTCGGCCAGGCCGAGGTCCAGGAAGGGCTGGTCGGCCCAGAGGAAGACGACCGCGTCCATGCCTGCTCCCGCCTCGGCGAGCGCCTCGAGAACGGCGTCGACGGTCCAGGTTTCGCGGCGCAGCCGCGGATGGGGGCCCTGAGGCGCCGCGACCGAGCCTTCCGCGACTACGAGGCGTTCGAGACCCGGCAGGGCCGAGGCGAAGCCCAAACTGCGTTCATAGGCCGAGGCTCCTCCCGCGAGCGGCTCGAGAGCATGGGGCGAGAGGGAACCCGCGTAGACGAGGGCGGCTAGCTTCATGGTCATTCTCGATTATCGGACGCGCGGGACGCGCGCGTTAACCGGGGACGAAGGCTCCACGCACGATTCGGCGAGCTCGACGGGCGTCTCGAGGCTGCGAAAAGCAGGGACCTGCTCCTTTTCAGAACTCGTCGTTTTCGGGAATATTTCAAGCTATTGGGTATTGCCTTGGATTCTACCACCATATATAGTACCTTACTCATTAGCCGACCGTCCCGGCGCATACACGCGCCCGGCATTCAAAATTGAGAAGGAGAGCATATCATGAAATTCGATCGCTTGTTCACTACGGAATCCTCCGGCCCCTACGCGGGCCTCAGCTGGGAAAAAAGGCTGAGCGAAATCCGCAATCCCGACGGCAAGTCGGTGTTCCGCATGGAAGGGGCCGTCGTGCCCTCGACCTGGAGCCAGATAGCCACGGACATCATAGCGCAGAAGTACTTCAGGAAGGCAGGCGTCCCCGAAGACCGTTCGCGGCAGTGGGAGGCCTTCGTGCCCGAGAGCCAGCGGAGCCTGGCCGGCGACTCGCCCAAACCGGGCACCGAGCACGACGCGCGCCAGGTCTTTCACCGCCTGGCCTACACCTGGATGACCTGGGGCCGGGAGGCCGGCTACTTCGACAGCGAGAAGGACGAGAAGGCCTTCTATGACGAGATGCTCTACATGCTCGCCCGGCAGATAGCGGCGCCCAACAGCCCGCAGTGGTTCAACACGGGCCTGCACGCCGTCTACGGCATCGAGGGCCCCGCCCAGGGCCACTACTACGTCGATCCCGCCTCGGGCGAGGTGACCAAGAGCGAGTCGGCCTACGCGAGGCCCCAGCCCCACGCCTGCTTCATCCTCGACATCCAGGACGATCTCGTGAACGAGGGCGGCATCATGGACCTCGTGACCCGCGAGGCCAGGCTCTTCAAGTACGGCTCCGGCACCGGCTCGAACTTCTCCCGGATCCGCGGCCTCAACGAGCCCCTGTCGGGCGGCGGCGTGTCGAGCGGGCTCCTGTCCTTCCTCAAGATAGCCGACCGCTCGGCGAGCGCGATCAAGTCGGGGGGCACGACGCGGCGGGCCGCCAAGATGGTCATCCTCGACGCCGACCATCCCGACGTCGAGACCTTCTCCAACTGGAAGGCCGAGGAGGAATACAAGGTCGCCTGCCTGGCCGCCGGCTCGGCCCTCATCCGCAGCCACGCCGCCGCCCTGGCCGCGACCCTGCGCGAGTCCGGGCTGACCGGAGAAGAGCGCTTCTCGTTCGAGGCCAATCCCGAGCTGCGGCGGGCGGTCAAGGCGGCCCTGCGCGCGGGGATGCCCGCCCCGTACCTGCACCAGCTTCTTTCCATGTACCGCCAGGGCGACTATTCCGCCGCCGGCTCGGCCGGCGGCGCCCCCGGCCTGCCGGTCTACGACACCGCCTGGGAAGGCGAGGCCTACAATACCGTGGCCGGCCAGTCCTCGAACAATTCAGTGCGGGTGGACAATCGCTTCATGGCCGCGGTGGTGGACGACGGCGAATGGGAGCTCGTGGGGAGGACCCACGGCAAGACCATGCGGAAGACCAAGGCGCGGACGGTCTGGGACACGATAGCCCGCGCGGCGTGGAAGTGCGCCGACCCGGGCCTCCAGTTCCACGGGACCGTCAACGAATGGCACACCTGCCCCGCCGACGGGGAGATCCGGGGCTCGAACCCCTGCTCCGAGTACATGTTCCTCGACGACACGGCCTGCAATCTGGCCTCGCTCAACCTCCTGCCCTTCTACGACGCCGAATCCCGCCGCTTCGACGACGTCGCCTACCGCCACGCGGTGCGGCTCTGGACCACGGTCCTCGAAATCTCGGTCGTCATGGCCCAGTTCCCCTCGAAGGAGATAGCCCGCAAGAGCTACGACTACCGCACCCTGGGCCTGGGCTTCGCCAACCTCGGCACACTCCTCATGGTCATGGGACTCGCCTACGATTCGCCCGAGGGGCGCACGGTCGCCGCCGCGCTCTCGGCCATCCTCACCGGCGAGGCCTACGCCCAGTCGGCGCGCATGGCCGCGGCCTGGGGGCCCTTCGCCCGCTACGAAGCCAACGCCGAGCGGATGCTGCGCGTCATCCGCAACCATCGCCGCGCGGCGCACGACGCCCCGGCCGAAGACTACGAGGGCCTCACGATCCTTCCCGCGGGCATCGACGCCGCGCTCTGCCCCGCCAACATCGCGGCCGCCGCGAAGGACTCCTGGGACCAGGCGCTCGCGATCGGCGAGCAGCACGGCTTTCGCAACGCCCAGGTCAGCGCGGTGGCTCCGACGGGGACCATCGGACTGCTCATGGACTGCGACACCACCGGCGTCGAGCCCGACTTCGCGCTCGTGAAGTTCAAGAAGCTCGCCGGAGGCGGATACTTCAAGATCATCAACCAGAGCGTGCCCCCCGCGCTGCGCTCCCTCGGCTATTCCGAAGAGGCGATCGAGGAGATCGAGGCCTACGCCCTGGGCCACGGCACGCTGCGCGGCGCCCCCTCCGCGGGGCCCTCGTACGACAGCCTGCGGGAAAAGGGCATGACCGAAGCCGCCCTGGCCAAGGTCGAGGGGGCCATCAGGAACGCCTTCTCGCTGGAATCCTGCTTCACGCCCGGCGTGCTCTCGGCCGAGGACTTCGCCGCCCTGGGCCTGCCCGAGGCCACCTATCGACTGCCCGGCTTCAGCCTGCTCGCCCACCTCGGCTATTCCGAGCGGGAGGTCGAGGAGGCCGAGTTCTGGGCCTGCGGAACCATGGGCGTCGAGGGAGCGCCCGGCCTCGAGGACAAGGACCTCGGCGTCTTCGACACGGCGACGCCCTCGGGCAAGCGCGGCACGCGCTCCATAGAGTGGAAGGCCCACATCGCGATGATGGCCGCGGTCCAGCCCTTCATCTCGGGAGCGATATCGAAGACGATCAACATGCCCAACACCGCCACCTACGAGGACGTCAAGGGCGCCTACATGCTCGCGTGGCGCTCGATGCTCAAGGCCATCGCCCTCTACCGAGACGGGTCCAAGCTCTCCCAGCCGCTCTCGGCCCTGGCGCCCGGAGCCGACCTCATAGCCGATTCGATCGTCGCCCTGCAGACGGACGGCCTTTCCGACGAGGAGGACGAGGAGCCGCGCCCGCTCGCTCCGGCCGGATCCGCAATCCTGGGCGCGGCCGCCGAACCCGAGCTGCCGGGCATGCCCGCCGCGCCCCGCGGGGTGCGCCGCGCCCTTCCCAACCGCCGCTCGGGCTACACCCAGAAGGCCAAGATCGGCGGACACTCGGTCTTCGTCCGCACGGGCGAGTACGATGACGGGGGCCTGGGCGAGATTTTCCTCGACATGCACAAGGAGGGCGCGGCCTTCCGCTCGATCCTCAACTCCTTCGCCATAGCCATTTCGCTCGGCCTGCAGTACGGGGTTCCCCTCGAGGAGTACGTCGACGCCTTCACCTTCACCCGCTTCGAGCCGAACGGCATGGTGCAGGGGCACGACTACATCAAGATGGCCACCTCGGTGCTCGACTACATCTTCCGCGATCTCGCCATCGCCTACATGCACCGGCACGACCTGGGACAGGTCAAGCCCGAGGACCTCGAGGCCACCTCGACGCAGAACGCGCGGGGGCGCAACGGCGAGGCCGGGTATCGCACCGCCGCCACCGCGGCCGGCGCGGCGAGCGCCGAAGAGGCCGGCTCGGCGCGGGAGGCCGCCCCGAGCGGCGGCTCCACAGGCGCGCCTGCCCGGGCCGCCTCGAGCAAGGTCAAGGCGTCGCGCGACAGCTCGCGCGACGCCCGCCTGAAGGGCTACGAAGGCGACCCCTGCCCCGTCTGCGGCCACCTCACCCTCGTCCGCAACGGCACATGCCTGAAATGCGAGACTTGTGGGAGTACAACGGGGTGCAGTTAAGGTTTTCTGCGCAGCTCGAACTTACAACGGGTCTCGCATTTCAGGATACGGGACACCGCGGAAGCGCGCGAGCGCTTCCGCGCCGCCGGAGCGAAGCGACGGCGAGAGACCTGCGGAAGTACGACTGGCTGTAGCTAAGTTAAGGAGACGCACGTTTCGCACTTGAGGTTGCGGGGCCCCGCGGAAGCGCCTCTGCGCTTCCGCGCCGCCGGAGCGCGCAGCGCGACGGCTCCTACCCGACCCGATATACCCGGGCTTCCCAGGGCTCGAGGCCGCCGCTCGGCTCATCGTCGCCGTGCGGGGCGCTCGACAGCAGCAGGGCGAGGCGGGCGGCCGACGGGCCGACGGCGATGTCGGAGGGAAGCCTCGCCTCGCCGCCCGACATGTTGATCGCCACGAGGAGCCGCTCGCTTCCGTCGTCGCGGAAATAGGCGAAGAGAGCGGGGTCGTCCCGGGCTATCAGCTCGAAGCTGCCGTACACGAGGCAGAGGTGATCCTTGCGGAAGCGGATCATCCGCCTGAGAAAATGCAGGACGGAATTTTCGTCGGCCTCGGCCCGCTCGACGTTCAGCTCGGGATACTTGGGGTTGAGGCCGATCCAAGGCCGTCCTCCGCTGAAGCCGGCGCCGGGACTCGAGTCCCACTGCATGGGCGTGCGCGAGTTGTCGCGGCTCATGTAGTGGATGGACGCGAGCGCCCGCTCCGGCGCCGCGCCGCCTTCCACCGCCCTTCGGTAGTAATTGAGCGTCTCGATGTCGCGGTAGTCCTCGATCGATGGAAAGGCGACGTTCGTCATGCCTATCTCCTCGCCCTGGTAGACGTACGGAGTGCCGCAGAGCGAGAGATCGAGGGCGAGGAGCGCCTTCGCCGACCGGACTCGATATCGCCCATCATCGCCGAAGCGGGATACCGAGCGCGGCTGGTCGTGGTTCATGAGGAAGTTCGAGTTCCAGGCCTTGCCGAACATCCCGACCTGCCAGCGCTCGATTATCTCCTTGAACTCGACGAGATCGATCGGGCGCTGCTTCCACTTGTCTCCGTCGAGGTAGTCCACGCCCATGAGCTCGAACTGGAAAGCCATGTCGAGCTCGCCGCGATCCTCTCCCACGAGGTCCACCGCGTTCTCGATCGTGGTGCCCGGGGCCTCGCCCACGGTCATCGCGTCGAAGCCGTCTATGGCCTCGCGCCGCATCTCCCGGATGAACTCGTGGAGCCGGGGGCCGTAGATGTAGGGGGCGGTGGAGGAGAACATGCCCTCGCCCGGCAGAAGATCGCGGTACGAGGGCTCCTTGGAAAGCATGGTGATCACGTCCATGCGGAAGCCGTCGACGCCGCGCTCGAACCAGCGCCGCATCATCGCGTAGACGGCGCGCCGCATCCCGGGGTTCTCCCAGTTGAGATCGGGCTGTTCGGGGGTGAAGAGGTGAAGGTAGTACTCGCCCGAGCGCTCGTCGTACTCCCAGGCGGAGCCACCGAAGCAGGCTTCCCAGCCGTTGGGCGGGCCGCCGTTCTTTCCGGGCTTCCAGATGTAATAGTCGCGCTTGGGCGATTCCCGCGACGAGCGCGACTCCAGGAACCAGGGATGCTCGTTCGACGAATGGTTGACCACGAGATCCATGACGAGACGGATCCCGCGAGCGTGGAAGGCGGTCACGAGCTCGTCGAAATCGGCGAGGCTGCCGAACTCCTCCATGATGTTTTCGTAGTCGCTGATGTCGTAGCCGTTGTCCTTGTTCGGGGAGCTGTAGATCGGATTGAGCCAGACGATGTCCACGCCGAGGGAGGCGATGTAGTCGGCCTTTTCGACGATGCCGCGCAGGTCGCCGATGCCGTCGCCGTTCGAATCCTTGAAGCTTCGAGGGTAGATCTGGTAGACGACCCCTTCCTTCCACCATGTTCTCTTCACGATGAATCCTCCTATGCAATCGGTTGCGCCTTACGGAACAAAAGACCTGCGGAGCCGATTTCCGAAATGGCCGATTCCTGAAATCGGCTCAGGTTATGGCAGCCCTCCCCAAATACCTCCGCATCTTGAGAGAGCCTAGCGTCGCCGCCCGACGGAGCGCCGAAGATCCCCGCTAGCAGCTTTCTCTCCTGACGAGCGTGGGCGCGATGAGCCGCTGCTCGACGCCGGAGCCGCCCGTGCCTCGAAGCAGGGCCGCGAGGCGCTCGCAGGCCAGGCGCGCTATCTCTTCCCGGGGCTGGTGCACCGAGCTCAAGCTGGGCTTGACGTAGGTTCCGATCTCGATGTCGTCGTAGCCCACGACCTTGAACTCGAGCGGGACCCCGACTCCCTCGTCGGCCAGGGCCCTGAGCGCCCCCAGGGCCATGATGTCGGTGGCGGCGAACAGGCCGTCCGCATGCCGCGCGAGATCTATATTTCGCCTGACGCAGGCATAGGCTTCGTCGAAGGCGTTGCCGGCCGCGAGCACGAGCCGCTCGTCGACCGCGATCCCGCGCGAGCGGAGCGCTTCGCCGTAGCCCTTCTCGCGCGCGGCCATCTCGGGGCTCGCCCGGCTGTCCGAAAGGCAGATGATCCGCTCGCCGCCCGAGTCGAGGAGCGCCTCGGCGGCCATCTTCCCGCCTCGGACGTTGTCGGTGAAATAGTAGTCGACCCGCTCGGCGGCGAAGTAGGCGGGCGCGTAGTGGACCTGGATCACGGGAATGCCGCGCTTCTTGATGACGCTCCAGTCTTCGGGCAAGGTCGAGGCCAGGAGGAGCAGTATGCCGTCGACCTTGCGCTGAAGGACGAGCCGCCGGATATTGCTCCGGCCGCCGGGCGCCTCGGCCTCGACGAGAATGCAATCGAGCCCCCTGGACGCCAGGTTCGAGCGGATATCGTAGATCAGCATATTGAGGTAGAGCGTGCTGGCGAAACGGTCGAGGAAGCCGGGGCAGACGAGGGCCACCGTGCCGGAGCGCCTGGTGGACAGGCTTCGCGCGCTCGCGTCGAACTCGAAGTCGAGCTCGGCCGCGAGGCGCTTGATGCGCTCTTTCGTTTCGGCCGATATGCGCGTACTGCCGTTGAGGCTTCTCGACACCGTCGAGACGCTCACGCCGGCCAGCCGCGCCAGATCCCTTGCAGTGACGGCGATCGGATTCCCCTCCTCCCCTGCGCAACCGATTGCGCAATGCGCGGAAGGATAAACCCATTCGTCGGGCAGGTCAATACGGAAGTCACCTCGAAGGAGAGGCCTCGCTTAGTCCAGATTCTCCCGCTCGACCGGCATGGTCATGCAGCGGGCGCCGCCTCCGCCGCGGGCCAGCTCGATGCCGTCGAAGCCGACGGCCAGCCTGCCGTAGTTGGCCGGCTTGTCGTCGCCCGCGAGGAAATCCGAGGCGGTTCGGATATCGAAGCCCGCCGCGGACAGGGCGTCGAGAGTGCGGACGTTGCACGAATACATCATTATCTGGCCGGGAGCGAAAGCGAAGGAGTTGGCTCCCGACCACCACTGCTCGCGCTCTTCGAAAAGGCTGTCCCCTCCGGCGCAGAGCACGGGCTCGAGGTCGAGTCCCGCTTTCCTGAGCCCGGGAATCAGGCCTTCCTCTTCGGAGAACGAGAGGTTCCCGTCGCGGCGGGCGTCGATGCGCACGACCCGGGCCCGGCGCGGCCCCACGATGAGCGGCGCGTAGACGAGGGCGGCGTCCCTGTCGATCGCGGTGAAGACCATGTCCAGGTGGATGCAGGCCCGCTCCTTCGGCAGGATGACGGCGAACACCGAGAAGGGCTCCCCGAAAGCCTTGGCGGCCGCCATCGCGAGGCGCTCGACGGCCTCGGGCGTGGAGCGTTCGGAGACGCCCACGGCCAGGACGCGCGGCGAAAGGACGAGGATGTCGCCGCCCTCGATGGTCACCGCCCGGCTTCGCTCCTCGGGGCCGTCGAAGAGGATGCCCCGCGCGAGAAAGTCGTGGTTGTGCCTGAACACGAAGCGGGTGATGATGGACTCGATGAGGCGGACGTCGAAGGCGGTCGCGCTCGACACCGCATAGTCGCGGATGACGGCGGCTGAGTCGCGCATGAAGTAGGTGTTGGGCAGGGGGCGCAGCGAAAAGCTGCGCGGCGAGACGAGGCGGGAAAGACTCTCGGGAAGGGCCGGCAGCCCTTCGATGACTATGCGGGCGAGCTCGGCCGGCGGCTTGGCCATGAGCTCCTCGACCCTGCGCCTGACGGGACAGAGCCTCGACAAAGCCGATATGAACTCGAACTTGCTGCCCGTGTCGGCCAGGGCCTGCGCGAGCAGGTCCTTGAGCTCGACCACCTCGGCCACGGTGGACAGAAAAGCCTTGAGCACGTCGTATTCCGCGCGCACAGCCGAGAGGGGAATGATGTCGTTGTAGAGGTCGGCGTCGGCCTCTTTCGGCGTCATCGCCTCTATCTCGGATCCGGGTGTATGGAGGATGACCCTCTTCAGGACGCCGATTTCGCTCGTAATGTTGAGGCCAGCCATTTCACCCTCCGCGAGCGACTGTAGCCGAAAGCTCGCAACTGGGCAATGACCGGCCTCAGAGGAAAATGCGTGCGGCTTCCGGCGCGGCGGCGGCGCGACAGCGGCGCGGCGGCGGCACGACAGCGGCGCTTCGGCGTGGCGGCGCGACAGCAGCGCGGCGCCGCCAGAGCCGGGGCCCGAGCTCGGCTCAGCCGATCTCGATCCTGCGAGGTTTCGCCGCCTCCGTGATGTGGAGATGCATCGTCAGGATGCCATCCACCAGGGAAGCGTCGATCTTGTCGCGGGCTATAGTCTCGTCGATGGTGAAGGTTTTCCTGAACGACGCGGCCCGGCGCTCGCGCACGAGGTAGGTGCCGGCGGGATTCTCGGCCCTGCGCTCTCCGAAGACCGACAGCTCGTTTCCCTCGACCTTCACCTCGAGCGCATCCTTGGAAACGCCCGGCATCTCGATCTTGACGGTGACGAGTCCCTCGTCCTCGACGATGGAGCAGGAAGGGACTATCGTCCTCCGCTCGGTCAGTTCTTTGCTCTGTTCCATATCCCGATCCTCCTAGTTCGCCTGGACGCTTATGAGTTTCGTCTTCGCCTCTTCGCGCTTGCCGATGCGAATCGCGAGCACCCCGTCCTTGAGCTCGGCGCCGATCTTGCTCGAATCGATCTGCTCGGGCAGATCGATCGTCCGCTTGAAGGAGCCGACCCAGGTCTCCTTGCGGAAGACCTTGCGCTTCTCGGTCTTGCGCTCCTCCCGTTTGTCTCCCTGGATGGCCAGGATCGAGCCGGTCACGGTCACGTTCAGGTCGCGCTTGTCGACGCCGGGAAGGTCCGCCACGACGATGTACTCGTCGGCGGTTTCGATGACGTCGATCGCCGGGGCCGTGGTCTGATCGAAAATTCCGGCTGCCTCGGGGCCGTGGAAGAAATCCAGCGCCCGATCCATCTCCCCGCGCAAGCCATCGAAAGCCTCCCAGAGGTCTTTCGGCGCGGGGTTTGTCCACTTCATGAGATCCATACGATCCCCCTCGGGTGAAAGATTGAGAACCAGACGGTTCCGCCAATTTCTTATCAAGAATCATGCCAATCGAAGAGTTTCAGGAGAAGTTTTTATACGGGTCTCGAAGGCGCCTCCGCCGGGGAGAGGAGAACAAGGCAAGAAAAATGGTAGTTCGTTTTGGCATATTGTTTTAAAAGCACTTCACGACATTCCGCCTACGGGCGAGCGAGAATCCATTGGGGCGAAAGACCCTCCCGAGCGGTCGATAACGCTCACGATGCCGCGTCGATGCCTGTGGTCAAAGGAAATAATCCAGATCGGGAAGGGCCCGCGGCACGTTTCGCAGCGAAACAGCGCAGCCTCGGGCCTGAAAAGCTCTTGTTTCGAAATGAAACGCCGCCTTGCCCGGGTGCTGCGGGAAAGGTTTGCCGCGGAGGGCCGAGGCCTAAAGCCGCCGCAGGCCAGCGGATTTTGCGCTTTTTTTCCAGGAGCCCAATCTCGCTTCTTGCATATCTATGAGTCCGCATGCCCGCTTGTTGCATGAAAACCCGCGCGGCGAAGCCGGCATTGCATAAGGATTCGGAGCGGGCCGCGGAACAGAAAAATCGAGCTAAGTATCGATCTTGACAGGGATAAAACGACATACCTATAGTGGCTTCCGCGGCTTGACGCAGACCCTCCAGGCGCCTGGAGTCGCCGCCATACCAGTACTACAAGGACGGTCTTTATGGCAAAGAGAAGGATCATCATCATCGGCGCGGCCGGCCGCGACTTCCACAACTTCAACACCCGCTTCCGCGACAACGAACAGTTCGAGGTCGTGGCCTTCACCGCTGCGCAGATTCCCGACATCGCCGGCCGCAAGTATCCCGCCGAGCTCGCCGGCAAGCTCTACCCCCAGGGCATTCCCATCTACCTCGAGGCCGATCTGCCCAAGCTCATCAAGGAGCACAACATCGACGAGTGCGTCTTCTCCTACTCCGACGTGCCCTACCAGCACGTCATGAGCATGAGCGCCCTCGTGAACGCCGCCGGCGCTTCCTTCACCCTCCTCGGGCCCAAGGACACCCAGATCAAGTCCACGAAGCCGGTCATAGCCGTCGGCGCCGTCCGCACCGGAGCCGGCAAGAGCCAGACTTCCCGCGCCATCGTCCAGTGGCTCATGAAGAAGGGGCTCAAGGTCGTCGCCATCCGCCACCCGATGCCCTACGGCGATCTCGTCGCGCAGAAGGTCCAGCGCTTCGCGACGGTCGAGGATCTCAAGAAGCACAAGTGCACCATCGAGGAGATGGAGGAGTACGAGCCCCACGTCGTGCGCGGCAACGTGATCTACGCCGGCGTCGACTACGAGGCGATCCTCCGCGAAGCCGAGAAGGAGGCCGACGTCATCCTCTGGGACGGCGGCAACAACGACTTCCCCTTCTACAAGCAGGACCTCATGATCACCGTCGCCGATCCGCACCGCCCCGGCAACGAGACCTCGTTCTACCCCGGCGAGGCGACGCTCCGCATGGCCGACGTCATCATCATCAACAAGATGGACTCGGCCAGCCCCGAGAGCATCCAGACCGTGCGCGACTCGATCGAGCGCGTGAACCCCAAGGCCATCGTCATAGACGCGGCCTCGCCCATCAACGTCGACAAGCCCGAGCTCATCAAGGGCAAGCGCTGCCTGGTCGTCGAGGACGGCCCCACCCTCACCCACGGCATGATGAAGATCGGCGCCGGCGTCGTCGCGGCCCGCAAGTTCGGCGCTTCGGCCCTCGTCGATCCGCGGCCCTTCGTGGTCGGCAAGCTCGCCGGCACCTTCAAGACCTACCCCAACATCGGCACCCTCCTGCCGGCCATGGGCTACGGCGACGAGCAGGTCCGCGACCTCGAGGCCACGATCAACAAGACCGACTGCGACACGGTCGTCATCGCCACGCCGATCGACCTCAACCGCATCGTCAAGATCCAGAAGCCCACGGTCAAGGTCGGCTACGATCTCCAGGAGATCGGCAGCCCCAACCTCACCGAGGTGCTCACGGATTTCCTCAAGAAGATCGGCAAGTAAGACCGCGGAAGATCGGGGAGCGCGCCTCCGTCTCCCCCTTGCCTCAGCCCCAGGCCGTCCCGGAAAAGGGACGGCCTTTTTCATGGTGCGCGGCGGCGACAGCCGACTTCTGCGCCGGCCTCAGCGCCAGTCCTCCAGCATGGTGGCCACGCTGCGCCGCATCTCCTCGCTGTAGGGCGCGGCGAACTTGCGCAGGTAGAGCGCCTGGCCCGGCGTCCGGGCCTCGCCGCCGGGAACTGACTTGCCGTAGCCCTCTCCCTGGTACATCCGATCGTAGTCGGCGGGCGAGGCCGGCCGGTAGCGATCCCTGTGCACGACGAGGTCTGCGTCCAGGCGCGGGACCTGCTGCCGCTTCCTCTGCTGCTCGGTGGGATGGCCGAGGACCAGCATCGTTATGGGGAAGGTGTAGCGGGGCAGGTTCAGAAGCTCGCGGTGGATCTCCCAGTTCTCCATGACGTCGCCGATGTAGCAGGAGCCGAGGCCGAGGGCTTCGGCGGCGCAGACTAGTGTCTGGGCGGCGGCGAAGGCGTCACAGCAGGCGAGCAGCAGGTCCGCCTCGCGCGGGGCGAGCGCGGGAGTCCCCGTCCGCTCGCACAATTCGCCGAGGCCCTGATGCCCGAAGTAGCCGTACAGCCGCGCGTAATCGGCGAGGAAGACCAGCACCCAGGGAGCCTTCGCTATGAAACCCTGATGGTCGCAGGTTTCCGCCAGGCGGACTTTCAGAGCCGGATCCTCGATCTCGAGGACCGTATAGAGCATGAGCGCGCCGGCGGTCGGCGCGCGGAGCGTGGCCTCGAGTATCCGAGCCTTCGTCTCGCGCGGCACCGGAATGTCCTCGAAGGCGCGTATGGACCTGCGCCGCAGAAAAACCGTATCGAAATCCACATCTGTCTCCTTTTCGAGGCCGACGAGCCCGTTCCGGCCCGCCGCGGCTCGGGGCGCCGGCTGCAGGCCGGCCTCCGTATGGCCACGAGACTATGCGCGAGGCCGATTTTTCTCAAGAGGCAGCGGATCGCGGCCTCTTGAGGCCCTCGCGCGCGCGTTGCCCGCGTCTCGATTCGGCGATATACTGGCCTCATGATGCCGATCTGAGCACCGCCGCTTCCCCTTCCCTTCCATAATCCACCGAACTCTGGACGCAGGTCGGAACCCATCCCGATGGGAGTTCGACATCCTCTCGTCGATAAAGGGATCGCATGCGGCAGCAACGCAATTATCGTCTCCTCGTCATCATGGCTTTCCTTCAGGGATTGGTGTTCTACGCCCCCGTGGCCACCGCGTACCGGCTCCGCTACGGCATCACGGTTTCCGAGATGTTCTTCATCGAGTCGCTGTCGTGGATCCTGATGATCGTCCTCGAAGTGCCCTTCGGCGTCCTGGCCGATCGATTCGGCCAGAGGCGGACACTCCTCGCGGGCAACGCGATCTTCGCGCTTTCGAAGGTCTTCTTCGTCGCGGCGAGCGGCTTCGCCCTCTTCTTGGCCGAGCGCGTGCTCCTGGCTCTGGCCCTCGCCGCCCTGAGCGGGGCCACCGAAGCATTCCTCTCGGCCTCCGTGGCCGGGGGAGCCCAGGAGCGGAGCTTCGGGCGCTGGAACGCCGCGGGCACGGCGGGGCTCCTCGCCGCGGCCCTCGTCTCGCCCCTCGTATACGGCCGATCTTTCCGCCTGGCCGCGGCCGCGACCGTCCCGCCCTATCTCGCCGCGGCCGCGCTCTCGCTTTTTCTGGTCGAGCCGGGCGGGTCGGGACACCTGGAGGCGCCGCGCATCGCGATCGCTCCGGCTCTGCGCGCCGCGCTTCGCGACCGCGGCATGCTCGGCTTTCTCTTCGTGGGTGCGCTGATGGGGGAGTTCGCCCAGGCGGCTACCGTGTTCCTGAGTCAGCTGCAGTACGCGCGCTCGGGGATAGCGCAGGCCTGGTACGGCCTCCTTTTCGCGGCGATCCAGGCGGCGTCCTTGGCTTCCGCCGCGGCGGGCAGGCTGGCGAAGGCGGCTGGACGCCGGAACGTCCTCGTCGCCGCGGTCGGGCTGTCCCTTCTCTGCGCCCTCGCCCTCGCCCTGTCGGCGAACGCCTTCGTCGGCATCGCCGCCCTTCTGGCCACCGCGGCCTCGGTCGCGATATTCAAGCCCTTGTTCACCGTAGTCCAGGTCGAACGGCTTTCCCGCGCGGGCCGGGCTACGGCGCTTTCGCTCAACGCCATGATCGTGGAGGGCGCCTCGGCCGCGATCAATCTCGGCGAGGGTCCCGCCGCCCAGGTCTCGCTCAGTCTCGGCTTCGGCATCTTCGCCGCGGGCCTGGGCCTCGTTCTGGCGCTCTCGCCCTTCCTCTTCCGCGCCGCGAAGGAGGAGGCCTGAGGGACCGGCATGAGGG
>DATKVK010000003.1:0-68807 GCA_035530095.1 Rectinemataceae bacterium
CATAGGAGGGACCGCAAATCTTGTTGGCGAGGATCTCCAGGGATACTGGGCGCTTTCGGAGCTCGGCTGCCGTCACATAGATGCCCTTCACGACCCCTACGAGGTCCCCCGCCCGCATCCAGCGGCTGACGCGGCCGCGAATGTCGCCTTCCTCCCCGCCTAAGGCAGCCACCGCGAGGAAGTCGAGCTCAGGTCCCAGCTCGGAAAGATGTCGTGTTTCAGCCACTATGTTGCCAATAATACAACATACCGGTCATTTTGCAACATATCACCTGATCGGTTCGGTACCCTCGGAGAGGAGGGCGAGGAGCGGCGCATACTGCGAGTAGATCTTGAAACTGAATCAAGGAAGACGAGCTCGCGGCGCTCATCACCGCGCTCCATCGATGCGCGCAGCAAAGACTGCCGATCATCATGGTGGGAGCGGGCCTTCCCCAGATACGCGGACGGTTGGGCAGGGCGAAATCCTATGCCGGACGGCTCTTCGACTTCCCCGAGATCGGGCCGCTGTCGCCCGACGACACGAAGACCGCAATAGCCAAGCCGGCTTCAGCTCAGGGGATCTCCGTCACCGCCGGCGCGCTCGAAAGAATCATTCTCGAGACGCACTGCTTTCCCTACTTCGTGCAGGAATGGGGCAAGCAGTCCTGGGATGAAGCACACGGCACGGAAATATCGGAGGCCGATGTCGCGACCGCCTCCGTTCACGCGACAGCAGCGCTCGACGAGAGCTTCTTCCGCGTGCGTTTCGATCGGCTGACTCCCGCCGAGCGCGTCTACCTGCGCGCCATGGCGGCCCGCGGCCCCGGCCCGCACAGGTCGGGCGACATCGCCGCCGAATTGGGCAGGGATGTTCGATCCCTTGCCCCCACCAGAGGCAAATTGATCGCGAAAGGCATGGCCTATAGCCCGAGCCATGGGGACACCGCCTTTACGGTACCCCTATTCGACGAATTCATGCGGCGAGTGATGCCGGGCGAGGGCTGGCGAGACTAATTCTCCTCTTCCCGGCTCGGGGAGGGAGTCGGCATCCTCGAGGCTCTCGTCGCGGAGCCAGGCTATGTCGAGGGAGTCCTGCTTCTTATCGCGGATCCAGTCCCGGGTGAAGCGCCGAAAGCGGAAAGCGGCTTCCCTCGCCCTGGTCGGTCCGCTTCGACTTCCCGTAGGGGTTGGCGGCGATGAGAAAGCCGCCCGTACCCGCGGCAGGATCCTGGCGGGCGTCGCGGTCAGGCCGATCCGCACGGCGTCGAAATGCTCGAGGACGCGGCGGTGCTTGGAGATGTAGTCCTCGTAGGATCGGAACTCCAGCTCGTCGTCCGAGAGCTCGCGGTCGAGGAGGTAGCCGCGGTGGCATTCATCGACCACGACCAGGCGGAGGCTGCGGATCTTCGTCTCATTGAACGCGTTTCCGGCCTGCTCCCCGAGGGCGTTCCGGTCGACGAGGAAGAGGGCCCTTCCGAACATGCCGGTCGCCAGCAATCGATAGAGGAGCGCGATGCAGGTCTTGGTCTACCCCGTCCCCGTCGCCATGGCGAGGAGGATCCTCCTGCCGCCCCCGCGGATCGCGTTCTCCGCGGCGAGAATGGCTTCCTTCTGGTAGTAGCGCAGCGGGAAGTCGAGCTCGAAGCCGAAGTCGTCCAGCTTCTTCTCCGCCCCGACCGCGTTGATCTTGAGGAGCCCGACAAGCCCTTCCGGGGAGTCCCAGCCCTCGGGGGGACGGGCGGCGTTGCCCGCCCGCCGAAGGTCTCGGAACCGTATGCCGCTCGCCTCCGCAAGCTGCGCGAGCCGAGGTCTTCCGTTGGTCGCGAAGACGAAGGGCAGCTTGCGCTCCAGCCATGGCCCGCCTGCCGCTCCCCATCCGCCATCGCCGATGGTCTTGGCGTACCTGTCCGCCTGGTCGAGTACGCTCGGCACTCCGATCGATATTTCGCATATCATCTTCGGGCCAAGCTCAAACCCTGGGTCGCGAAGGCGCAGATCTGCCCGGCAAAGCCACGCTTATTCCCCCCTCCTCCCATCCCTCATCCGCAAACGCCGCCGGCCGCTCCCCCGAAGCGCCTTGCGGTGGCGTTTTCGCATTGGCAGTGGCAGGTGGCGAGTCAAATCGGTGTGGGAAAATTTGTCAAATTGATGCGCTATATTCCGGCGAAGAGGACTTGCCCTCCGATCGTCGCCCTCCTGGCGCCTCGCTCCGGGCCGGCTCAGCGCGCCTATAACGAAAACAGACCGGCCGAATTGGCCGGTCTGTTTTCGTTGCGGCGAAGAGGACTTGAACCTCCATGCCTCTCGGCACTAGCACCTCAAGCTAGCGTGTCTACCAATTCCACCATCGCCGCGTGGAACGGAAGACTTTATAGCCGACGAGGCTCGGGAATGTCAAGCGCGGGGAGCCGGAATTGCGGCGGTTTCGGCCGGAAGCCGCGCTTTGTCCGCTAGAAGGCCTCCTGTGCGGTCCTCGAAATGATCTCTTCCTGGTGCTGCTTGTCGAGATCGACGAAGTAGTCCGAGTAGCCGGCGACGCGCACGAGGAGGTTGCGGTAGTCCTCGGGGCGCTTCTGCGCCGCGAGGAGGGTTTCGGTGTCGACGACGTTGAACTGGATGTGGTGGCCGCCGAGCTTGAAGTAGCCGCGCACGAGGGAGGAAAGACGTCGCACGCCTTCCTCGCCCGAGAGGACGGCGGGCTGGAAACGCTGGTTCAAGAGCGAGCCGCCGGTGCCGGCGATGTCCAGCTTGGCGAGCGAGCGGATGACGGCGGTGGGTCCGGAGCGGTCGGCGCCCTGGGCGGGCGAGGTGCCGTCCGACTCGGGCGCCCGGGCGCGGCGGCCGTCGGGTGTGGCCCCCGTGACGGAGCCGAAATAGACGTGGCAGGTGGTGGACAGAAGGTCGATATGGTAGCGGCCGCCGCGGGGCGAGGCGCGAGCGTCGATCGCGCTCCGCAGGCTGGCGAAAACGCGTTGGGCGATCGAATCGGCGTAGTCGTCGTCGTTGCCGAACTTGGGCGTCTTGTTGGATACGAGGAGCCGCAGGTCCTCGCGGCCGGCCCAATCGCCCTTGAGGGCGCCCAGCAGCTCGCCCAGGGCCACGCGGCGGTCCTCGAAGACCTGCTTCTTGATCGCCGAGAGCGAGTCGGTGACCGTGCCGAGGCCGCAGCACTGGATGTAGTCGGTGTTGTAGCGCGCCCCGCCGTCGTAGTAGTCCTTCCCCGACTCGATGCAGCCCCCGATGAGGACCGAGAGGAAGGGGGCCGGGGCGTAGCGGGCGAACATCCGGTCGAGATAGTTCGAGACGCGGATTTTCGTGTCGACCACGTAGCGCAGCTGCCGCTCGAAGGCGGCGTACAGCTCCTCGAAGCCGGAAAAGGCTGCGGGGTCGCCGCTCGGCGCGCCGCTCGGAGGGGCGATGCGCCGTCCGCTCATGGGATCGACGCCGTCGTTGAGGGTGAGTTCGAGAATTTTCGGGACGTTGAGGTAGCCGTGCAGGAGGTAGGCTTCCTTGCCGAAGCAGCCGGTCTCGACGCAGCCCGAGGTGCCGCCCTCGCGCGCGTCCTCGACGCTCTTGCCCATGCCCACCTGGGCAGCCACCACCTCGTCGGCATTGAAGAGCGAGGGATAGCCCGAGCCCCTGCGGATCACGCGGCAGGCCGCGGCGAGGAGCCGGTCGGGGGTCTCGGCGCTCACCTGGACGTTGGCCTGAGGCTGGAGGAGCTGGAGCTCGTCGAGCACTTCGAGCACGAGGAAGGACACTTCGCTGGATGCGTCGGAGCCGTCGCGCCCCAGCCCGCCCAGATTGATGTTCGTGAAGTCGTTGTAGGTGCCCGACTCGGCCGCGGTGACGCCCACCTTCGGCGGCGCCGGGGTGTTGTTCACCTTGATCCAGAAACAGGACAGGAGTTCCTTCGCCGCCTCGCGGTCGAGGCTGCCCTCGGCCAGGCCCCGCTCGTAGAAGGGCGACAGGTGCTGGTCCAGGTGCCCGGGACTCATGGCGTCCCAGCCGTTGAGCTCGGTGATGGTGCCGAGGTGGACGAACCAGTACATCTGCAGGGCTTCCCAGAAGTCGCGCGGGGCGAACTCGGGCACGCGGCGGCAGACCTCCGCGATCCGCCTGAGCTCCGCGGCCCGCTCGGGGCGCGGCTCCGACGCCGCCATGCTCTCGGCGAGCCCGGCGTGGCGATGCGCGAAGATGACGGCCGCGTCGCAGGAGATGGCCATCGCGGCGAGCTCCTCGTCCTTGTCCAGGGCGTTGGGATCCGAGGCCCAGTCGAGCGCCGCCCGCGAGCGGGCGATCTCGGCCTTGAAGTCGAGCATCCCCTTGCGGTAGATCCTGCCGTCGAGGGAGGTATGGCCGGGTGCGCGCTGCTCCATGAACTCGGTGAAGAGCCCGGCCTCGTAGAGCGCTTTCCACTCCTGGGGTATCTCGGCGAAGGCCCGGTCGCGCATGCTCCGGCCGCGCCAGTAGGGGATCACCTTCTCGCGGTAGATCCGCAGGTCCTCCTCGCTCACCGCGTAGCTCGTCATGGGCCGCGAGTCGAGGATGCGGAGGTCCTCCTCGGAATGGCAGGTGAGCTCGGGGAAGGAGGAGACGGCCTTGGGCCGCGGGCCGCGCTCGCCCACGATGAGCTCGTCGGGCCCGATGTAGATCGTCTTGCGCTCGCAGAGGTTGCGGAAATTCATGGCCCTGAGCACGCTCACCGAGACCTTCCCCTGCCATTCCTCGTAGAACTCGGTCGTGAGCCGGGCGCGCTCGGACGAGAAACCGGGGCGCGTGTCGAAGCTCTCGGCGCGCAGCCGCGCTATGCGATCGTTCATCTTCAGCCTCCTATGCTGGCCGGAACCCCGCGAGCCTCGAAAAGGGCCGCGGCGGCGTCCAGTCGTTCGGGAGCGGGAGGGGACACCAGCTCGAGAGGATACGCTTCCCCCCTCAGCCGGTACTTCCCGCGCGCCGAATCGTGATACGGCAAGAGATACGCCTTCATCGGCAACTCGAGCGAAGCCGCGAACTCGGCCGCCGCCTCGAGGTCGCCCGGCAGGTCGTTGATGCCGGGAATCACGGGAAGGCGGAGGTAGATCCCGGCGCTCGCGCCTCGCTTAGCCTGCCGGGCGAGAGCGCGCAGGTTCGAGAGAATGAGCTCGTTGGGCAGCCCCGTCGCCGCCCTGTGGCGCTCGGAATCCATCAATTTAAGGTCGTAGAGGATGAGGTCGCTGGCCCGGCCCACCTCGAGCAGGAGTTCCTCGGCCGCCCAGCCCGAGGTATCCACGGCGCTGCGGATGCCCTCGGCCCTGCAGATGGCGAGGCACTCGAGGAGAAACTCGCCCTGCGCGAGGGGCTCGCCCCCCGTGAAGGTGACGCCGCCGCCCGACTCCTCGTAGAAGGGCCGGTCGCGCAGGACGATCCCCATCACCTCGGCGGCGCTCATCCGCCGGCCCACCAGCTGCAGGGCCTCGGCAGGGCAGGCCGCGGCGCAGGCGCCGAAGTCCGGGCAGGCGTCGCCGCGCGCCGCCGCCTCGTAACCGCCGCGCGCCGCAGCCTCGTAGCCGCCGCGCGCCGCAGCCTCGCGGGCGCCGCGCCCGGAACTGCCGCCGCGCCCGGTACCACCGTAACAGGCGGAGGCGCCGGCGACGCGGGCCGGGTCGAGGCCGAGGGGACAGGCTTTCCTGCAGGCGCCGCAGTCTACGCAGCGCTCGGGCCGCCTGAGCAGTTCGGGGAAGGGGGCTATGCCTTCGGGGTTGTGGCACCAGAGGCAATGCAGGGGACAGCCCTTGAAAAACACGGCCGTGCGTATGCCCGGACCGTCGTGGATGGAGAACTTGCGGAGGTCGAACACCAGGCCCGCGCTCATCGGCTGGGACCTCCTCCTCCGCCGGGGGCGAAGTAGTAGGTCCGGATATAGCGCTCCTGGACCTCGAAGGACCAGTGCACGTCGCGGATCCAGTGCGCCACGCCCATGGCATCGCCCGAGCGGAAGCACTCGACGATCCGGGCGTGCTCCTCGTTCGAGCCCATCTCCCAAGCCTTGATGTAGGCGTTGCGCCGGGGAAAATCGTAGAGCCTCTCCTTGAGGACCCTGACCATGTGCACGAGGTCCCGGTTGTCGCAGAGGTCGAGGTACACGTCGTGGAAGGCCAGGTTCGCGGCGTAGAAGTCGGGGAAATCGTCCGCCGCGAGCAGTTCGATCATGCTGCGGTACAGACCTTCCATCCTGTCGCAGTCCTCCGGGGTGATCTTTCCTGCCACCCTGACCGCGGATTGGGCCTCCAGGGCGCCCAGAATCTGGTAAATATCGCGGATGTCGGCGAGGTCGAGGGCGCGCACCATCACGCCGCGGCGGGGGTAGACCTTGACGAAGCCCTCGATCTCCAGCCGGATGAGGGCGTCGCGCAGGGGGGTCCGGCTCATGCCCAGCTCCCTGCCCAGGGCCGACAGGTCGATGAACTGCCCCGGCCGGAGACTTCCCTCGTTGAGGCGACGCTTCAAGTCTTCGTATACGAGCTCGGAGAGCGAGCGCAGGTCGAGTTCGAGGCCGATTTCCTTTTCCATCTTCGGTAATATATCCCTGATATATCACAGGCGCAAGCGCTTCTCTCGGTAGTCGCAGCCGGCCCCGGGCGCCGCGACGAACGCTTTCGCCCCTCGCCGCCGCGAGGTATAGTGAAGGGCATGAAGGCGCTGTCCGTGCCGAATATCGTGATGTCCGCGGTCTGCGTGACTATCACCCTCTACGAGCTCGCCGCCTGGCTGCGCTCCCGCGGCCGACGCCAGGATCTGGCCTTCATCGCCCTGGCCTTCGGCGGGGCCCTGTACAATTTCGCCTGCGCGGGCGAATACGGCGTATTCCTGCCGGTCCAGAGCGAGCCCTGGATGCGCATGCAAGCCGCGACACTCAACCTCACCGCCCTCGCCTTCGCCTGGTACTTCTTCGAGCGGACCGGGCGCATCGGCCGCCGGACGCTGGGACTCATAGCCCTCGCCTTGGGCCTATTCGCCCTGGCGCAGATCCTGCCCCTCGGCAGCCTCACCTGGATAGCCTCACGCCCCGCGATCATCCACATCGCCCTCCCCTTCGGTATCCGCTTTTCCTACCTCGAAGTCGATGCGGGCCCCCTGACCCTGGCCGCTTATTTCTTCGGTTTCGGCCTCCTCGTCTATCTGTGGTGGATCGCTCTCGGATATCGCGCCTCGGGCGCCCGCCGGGAGGCCCGCCCCCTTCTGGGCATGCTGGCCATCGTGAGCCTCGCCTACGCGAACGACTTCGCGGTCGGGAACGGCTACTACTCCTTCATCTACACCGTCGAATACGCCTGGCTCGTCGTCGTCGTCCTGGTGGGCCAGCGGCACTCCCGCGAGATCATGGATGCAGCCCTGGCCAAGCGGGCCCTGCAGGAGAGCGAGCGGAGGCTCATCGCCCTGCTTCAGGAGAAGGACCTCCTCCTCAAGGAGGTCCACCACCGCGTCAAGAACAACCTCCAGATCGTCTCGAGCCTGCTCTTTCTCCAGGGGCGGCGCGCGGAAGATCCGCGCTTCAGGGAACTCCTGCAGGATTGCCGGAACCAGGTGGCGTCCATGGCCCTCATCCACGAGGACCTCTACCGCTCCAAGGACCTCATGAGCGTCGATTTCGGCACCTACGCCCATACGCTCGTCAGCCGGCTCCTCGGCCTCTACCGCGAGGAGGGCGGCGTATCGCTCAGCTTCGAGGCGGAAAGCCTGCGCATCGGCATAGACCAGGCGATTCCGCTGGGGCTCATCCTGAACGAGCTCTGCACCAATACGCTCAAGCACGCGTTTCCGCCGGAACGGGTCGGCGACCCTCCGACGATCTTCGTAACCCTGAGGCGCAGCGGCCCGAAGCGCGTCGCGCTCGTCGTCGCCGACAACGGGATCGGCGTCCCCGAGGATTTCGACCCCGCCGAGACCGCGAGTTTCGGCATGAAAATCGTGCATAAATTGGCCGATCAATTGGGGGCCGAACTGTGCATCGGCTCGGAAAGCGGCCCCGGCGCCCGTTTCGAACTCGAGTTCCCGGCCGCCGGCCCGAGCGGCGATCCGGCCGCCGGGGCCGCATGATACATCTGCCGCATCGGATTGTTTACTTATAGGAGTCCAGCATGGCGAAAGCTCAGATCATGATAGTCGAGGACGAGGAACTCGTGGGCATGGCGATCCAGGCCCATCTCGAGAGCGTCGGCTACGCGGTGCCCCTGCTCGCCTCCTCGGGCGAGGAGGCCCTGGCGCGGTTCCGCGAGATCGAGCCCGATCTCGTGCTCATGGACATACACTTGAAGGGCAGCATAAGCGGCATCGAGGCGGCGTCGCGCATCAAGGACGCGTACCACGTTCCGATCATCTACCTCACCGCCTACTCCGACGCCGCGACGCTGGAGTTCGCCAAGCAGACCGAGCCCTACGGCTACATCGTCAAGCCGGTGGACGAGCGCTCGCTCGAGGCCGGCATCGAGATGGCCCTGCACCGCGCCGGGGTGCATAATCAGGAGCAGAGGCAGCGAGAACAGCTCGAGAGCATTCTCGGCTCACTGGCCGAGGCGGTCATCGTCGCGGCCATGGACGGCTCGATCGAGTACCTCAATCCCTCGGCCGAGCGCCTCCTGGGGATCTACGAACCGCTGCCGCCCAACTCCTCGCTGTTCCGCCTGGTTCGGCCGCTCGACGCCGCCACGGGGCAGCCGCTCTCGCTGGGCTTCGAGTCGGTCATCCTGGAGCGGCGCGGCGTCAAGCTCCCGCCCTGCCACATCGTCCTGGACAAGGGCAGCTTCCGTTCCGTCTCGATCGAGCTCCAGCCCCGCAAGGACGAGCGCGGCGTGATCCGCGGGGCGGTCGTGACGATCCGCCCCGCGGCCGACGCCGACTGGGCCTGGTCCTCCGACTAGCGGCCCGCCATCATGGCCGCCACGTCGGCCTTGGCCTCGGTGATTCCCTTGATCCCGAACTTCTCGACCAGGACCTTGGCCACCGCGGGCGAGAGGAAGCCCGGCAGGGTCGGCCCGAGACGGATGTTCCTGAAGCCGAGATACAGCAGGGCGAGGAGGACGAGGACGGCCTTCTGCTCGTACCAGGCGAGGTCGAAGGAGAGGGGCAGGTCGTTGACGTCGGCGAGGCCGAAGATCTCCTTGAGCTTGAGCGCGATGAGGGCGAGCGAGTAGGAGTCGTTGCACTGGCCGGCGTCCAGCACCCTGGGGATGCCGCCGATGTCGCCCAGGTCGAGTCGGTTGTAGCGGTACTTGGCGCAGCCAGCGGTGAGGATCACGGCGTCCTTGGGCAGTTCCTGGGCCACGTCGGTGAAGTAGGAGCGGCTGTTCTGCCTGCCGTCGCAGCCGGCCATGACCACGAAGCGCTTGATGGCCCCCGACTTGACCGCCGAGACGACGCTGTCGGCCAGGGCGAAAACCTGGTCGTGGGCGAAGCCGCCGACGATCTCGCTCGTGTAGCCTTCCGGGTTCGCGAGCTCCTTTGGAGGGGCGCACTTTTTGGCCATCGCGACGATCGGGCCGAAGTCCTTCATCTCGCCCTCGGCCCGGTCGGCGATATGGGTGCAGCCCTCGAAGCCCACCACGCCGGTGGTGAAAATGCGGGACTTGTGGTTTTCGCGCGGCGGCACGAGGCAGTTGGTCGTGAAGAGCACGGGCCCGTTGAAGGCCTCGATCTCGGGACCCTGGGCCCACCAGGAGCTGCCGTAGTTGCCGTAGAGGTTGTCGTACTTCGCGAAGAAGGGATAGTAGTGGGCGGGCAGCATCTCGCCGTGCGTGTACACGTCGACGCCCGTGCCCTTGGTCTGCTCCAGGAGGTCGTGCAGGTCGCGCAGGTCGTGGCCGCTGATGAGGATGCCGGGCTTGTCCCGCACGCCGGTGCGCACCTTGGTGATGCGTGGCGAGCCGTAGGCCGAGGTGTTCGCCCCGTCGAGGATCGCCATGGCGTCCACGCCGAACTTGCCCGTCTCGAGCACGAGAGCGGTCAACGCGTCGGCCGACAGGCTGTCGTCGACGAGGGCCGCCATGGCGCGGAGCATGAAGGTGAAGAGCTCCTTCGAGGCCTTGCCGAGGACGTAGGCGTGCTCGGCGTAGGCGGCGATCCCCTTCAGGCCGTAGAGCACGAGGGAACGCAGGCTCCTCACATCCTCGTTCGCGATTTCCATCCAGCCGCCCTTGCCCGAGGCCGCGGCCGCGCGTATGGCCGCCTCGTCCTTGGCCGACCAGGTCGCGGCGTCGGGCAACGCGCCCTCGACCTTGCCGCCGGCCTTCGCGAAGGCCGCGCGCAGGTCGTCGCGGACCGAAAGGGCCTCGCGGATCCAGGCCACGAAGTCCTTGTCCGAGAAATTGGCGTTGGTGATGGTGGCGAAGAGCGCCTTGTCGACGAAGAAGGCGGCGGCCTCGTCGTAGGTCCCCGAGGCGGCGAGCCTGGCGCCCCAGAAGCCGATTCCCTTGCAGACGTGCAAGAGGAGGTCCTGGAGGTCGGATACCTCGCCCGTCTTGCCGCAGACGCCCTTGGCGACCGCGCAGCCCGTGTTCTTCATGGTTTCCTGGCACTGATGGCAGAACATCTCTCCCTCTCCTTTCGCGTCCGCGTCGCGCGGCGCAGCGATCTTTCGGCCGGGGGCCGTCCGATCGCGGGTAACGTGGGGTCTTCCTGAAGTCTCTGCTTCAGGAAGGCCTTCAAACCGATCCCGGAAATCCATTTCCCTCCGAGACGCCCCGGCTAGAAACTCTCGGCCAGGACGGCTACCGTCGTCGTCTCCAGCGCGCGGCGCGCGGAGGCGGCTACGGAATCGCTCAACTTCTTCAATGCGCAGTTCCCGCGCGGGCAGACGCTCGTCTTGAAGAGGCACTCGCGCTCGGGAAGCCCGCCGTCGAGCAGCTCGAGCACTTCGAGGGCGCTGATGCTCCCGGGATCCCGCGCGAGCGCGAAGCCGCCCTGGGCTCCGCGCGCGGAGCTCAGGATACCCGCCCTGGCCAGGGGCTGCAGCACCTTGGCCAGGTAGCTCGGCGAGACGCCCAGTCTTTCGGCGGCGGCCGCGGCGGTGAGCGCCTCGCCCGAGCGCGCGGCCAGGGCCAGGACATGGAGCGCGGCATTGCTCCGGTCCGATATGTTGAGGAGTCTGTCCACGATCACCGCCTTGTTCCGGGTTGCCTGTCGAAGCACTATTCGGATTTAAGAGTCTTAATTGCAGTTAAACCTCTTTCGCCCCCTTCGTCAAGCCCGCAGCCGCGGAAAAACCGGTATACTCTCCGCATGGCCCTCTACGATACGCTGGCTCCGCTCTATGATCGGCTGTTTCCGGTCAATCCGCAGACCCTCGACTTCCTGGACGAACTCGCCGCGGCCCATCCGGATGGCGCCGAGCGGCGCTCTCTGCTGGACGTAGGCTCCGCCACGGGCGGCCACGTTCTCGCCATGGCCCGGCGAGGATGGCAGGCGACGGGGATGGAACCCTCGGCTCCGATGGTGAGGCTGGCCGAGGCGGCCGGCGGCCGGATGGGCGCCGCGGCTCCTCGCTTCATCCTCGGCGCCATGCCCGGCGAGGCGGCGGCCCTAGGAGGCGGGCGCTTCGATCTGGTGCTCTGTCTCGGCAACACGCTTCCCCATCTGGTCGGGCCGGGCGTCCTCGGCCGCTTCTTCTCGGCCACGCTTCCCCTCCTCGGCCCGACGGGGAGTCTCGTGCTCCAGCTGCTCAACTACGGCAGACCGGGCGCGGGGCCGGGATTCGCCTTCCCCGAACTCCGCGCCGGATCCTTCTCGCTGCGGCGCCGCTACGAAGCCGAAGCTTCAAGCGAGTCGCCTGCGCTCCGCTTCGTCGTCGAGCTGTGGAACGACGACTCGGGCCGCATCGCCGAGGAATCGACGATGCTCGCCCCCATCGAACCGTCGAGACTCCGCGACGAACTCGCGGCCGCCGGCTTCGCCCTGCGCGGCGCCTTCGGAGACTGGGATGGACGGGCGTTTTCGGAATCGGAGGATCCCTACCTGATCGTGGTGGCGGCTCCCGGCTAGGCCCTGACGCGCTCCACCGCCAGGCAGCGCCCGCTCTCGGCGTCGATGGTGAAGAGGACGCCCGAGATCGAGGCGCCGGTGTCGGCGGTCTCCATCTTGATGGGCATCTGGGAGAGCCCGCGGCGGATGCAGATCTCGGCCTTGACGCCGATGACCGAATCGTCGGGGCCGGTCATGCCGATGTCGGTGAGGTAGCCCGTGCCCTTGGGGAGGATGCGCTCGTCGGCCGTCTGGACGTGGGTGTGGGTGCCGGCGAAGGCCGAGACGCGGCCGTCGAGATGGTAGGCGAGCGCCTCCTTCTCCTCGACCGATTCCGCGTGGAAATCGACGAGCACGAGCGCGCCCGGCGACTCTTCCCGGAGCCGGGCCAGGAGCTCGTCCGCCCTGCGGAAGGGGCAGTCTATGTTGTACATGCTCTCTCGGCCCTGGAGGTTGAGGACCGCCCACGTCGCTCCGCCCACGTCGAGCGCGACCATGCCCTTCCCCGGCGCGCCGGGCGGATAGTTGGCCGGACGCAGGAGGCGCTCGGTGCCGTCGAGCAGCTCGGCGGCGCCGGGCTTCTCCCAGACATGGTTGCCGCTCGTGATGACCTGCACGCCCATGGAGAGGAACTTGTCGACCTCGTCCTTGCCGATGCCGAAGCCGGCCTGGGCGTTCTCGCCGTTGGCGACGACCAGGTCGGCGCCGCTCGAGCGAACGAGCGGCCCCAGGCCCGCGAACAAGGCCTTGAGGCCGCTCTGCCCGATGACGTCGCCGATCATCAGGGCCTTGACTGTCTTCGCCACTGGCTTAGGCGCTAGCGCGCGTACTCCACGATGCGCATCTCCCGGATGATGGTCACCTTGATGCGTCCGGGATAGCGCAGGTCGCTCTCGATCTTCTTGGCGATGCTCTTGCACAGCTCGCGCGCCTGATCGTCCGACACCTGGTCGGTGTTGACGAGGATGCGCAGCTCGCGGCCGGCCTGGATGGCGTAGGCCTTGTCGACGCCGGAGAAGCTTTCCGCGATGTTCTCGAGGTTCTCGAGGCGCTTGACGTAGTTGTCGAGGGTTTCGCGGCGGGCGCCGGGCCTGGCCGCCGAGATGGCGTCGGCGATCTGCACGAGGACGCTCTCGGGACAGCTGGGCTCGACGTCGTTGTGGTGAGCGCCGATGGCGTTGACCACGCGCGGGTCCTCGCCGAGCTTGCGCACCAGCTCCATGCCGATCTCGGCGTGGTTCTGGTCGCCGTCGGTCTCGATGCCCTTGCCGATGTCGTGCAGGAGGGCGCCGCGCTTGGTGATCTCGCGGTTGGCGCCGATCTCGGCCGCGAGCATGCCCGCGATGACCGCCACCTCCTTGGAGTGGGCGAGCACGTTCTGCCCGTAGCTCGTGCGGTAGTGCAGGCGGCCCAGCGACTTGATGAGCTCGGGGGCCATGTTGTGGAGCCCCAGGTCGAAGACGACCTTCTCGCCCTCTTCGTAGATCTTCTGGGCTATCTCGCGCGTGACTTTCTGGACCACTTCCTCGATGCGCGCCGGGTGGATGCGCCCGTCGGCTATGAGGCGCTCGAGGGAGATGCGCGCTATCTCGCGGCGCACCGGGTCGAAGCAGGAGATGACCACGGCCTCGGGCGTGTCGTCGATGATGACGTCGACGCCGGTCAGGGTCTCGAGGGTGCGGATGTTGCGGCCCTCGCGGCCTATGATGCGGCCCTTCATCTCGTCCGAGGGCAGGCTGACCGAGGTGACGGTGACCTCGGTCGTGACCTCGGTCGCGATGCGCTGGATCGTGGTGACGAGGATGTCGCGCGATCGCCGCTCGGCGCCCAGCTGGGCTTCCTGCTCGATCTTGTTGACGATGAGCTGGGCGTCCCGCTTGGCCTCGTTCTCGAGCCCCTGGATGATGAGCTTCTTGGCCTCGTCGGAGGAGAGGCCCGAAATGCGCTCGAGCTCCTGCCGGTAGCGCTCCTCCTGCCCCTCGAGAAACTCTTCCTTTTCGGCGATGCCCTTCTGTCGGGCCACGAGGCCCTGTTCCTGCCGATCGAGCGTCTCTATCTTCTTGTCGAGCGTCTCTTCCTTTTGCTGAACGCGGCGCTCGTAGCGCTGAAGCTCGGCGCGGCGTTCACGAATTTCCCGTTCCTGCTGGTTACGTTCCCGAATGAGCTGATCTTTCGCCTCTACCAGGATCTCTTTCTTCTGAGCTTCGGCCTCTTTGACCGCATCCTGCTTAATGCGCTCCGCCTTTTGCTCGGCGGCGGCGAGTTGAAATCTGGCATACAGCCAGCGGATCGTCCATCCAAGGATCAAACCAGCAAGAGGTAGGGCAGCAAACCACAGTGCTGTCATATCCCCCCCTACTCCTACAATGCTGTAGGTTAGGATTATACGAACGGTCCCTTTTTTGTCAAGGATTAGGAGAATTTCGTTATTTTCATTGAAATTACGATTGACGGCGCCTAATGGCGGATTATATAGTATTCATGAAGCTTCGGATGGAGCTTCGCGTATTTTTGGAGGGATGAGTTCGCCTTCTCACGTTTAAAGGTAGAAAACCGGGTCCGCAACGCTGTTTTTACTCGTTCGCAGCGGTCCACATGCCCCGCGGTCGGGCATATGTCAACCGGCGGTAATCGTCCAGTAGGTAAAGAAAGGGTTTCCCTCTCCCACGCCTCGCCCGTTTTCCTCTCCTTGAAAACCAAAGAGATCTCCGAACAGCTCTCCGAAAAGACGCAGTACGTCCGCTCGCACGGGCGCGTCCGCCTTAGGCGGACGGATTCGGCTCGGGCGCGTTCCGCGTCCCGGGCCCTATGAGGGTTTTTTCGCATGTCCAAGAAGGTTTACGTCGGCAACATGAACTACGCCACCACTGAGAATGGTCTCAGGGACCTCTTTACCCAGTACGGCGAGGTCGTGTCGGTCAACATCATCGTCGACCGCTACACTGGCAAGGCCAAGGGCTTCGGGTTCGTCGAGATGAACACCGAGGAGGAAGCCCGCTCTGCCATCGAGGCACTCAACGGTTTCGAGTACATGGGCCGGCAGCTCCGTGTCAACGAGGCCGAGGACAAGCCCAGGCGGGACAACTTCCGCCCCAGGAACTACTAAGACTTCGGAACGGTCCGACGTCGTCCATCGGACGCCTCCGGATCAAACGTTTCCCGTCCAAACGTGGGGAACCGAGCCGTGCGTGACCGCCGCACGGCTTGTTTTTTTACCTCGGCCCCGCTTTTCCCGCACCGAAGACAGTTTGCAGCTCGCGCAGGAGCAGTTTCATGCGCTCCGGCACGGGAGCGCAGAAGGCACGGGGCTCGTCCATCCCCGGCAGGACGATGGCGAGCCGATGGGCGTGGAGCATGAGCGTGGCGTCCGGGAAGCGGGGATCGCGCTTGCCGTAGATGGGATCGCCCAGGATGGGCGTCCCGAGGCCGGCCATGTGGACGCGCAGCTGATGGGTCCTGCCCGTGCGCGGATGCAAGGCGACCAGGGCGTAGCTCTCGGCCCGCCCTCCCCGCGGCGCGCCCGCGGGATCGCTCCAGGCGCGCATGACGCGGTAGTCGGTCACGGCCGGCTTTCCGCCCTCGGCGCAAGGCGCGAATTTCTTGCGGTCGCGCCGGTCCCTGCCGAGACGGTCCGATATCCTGCCTCTCTCGGGCGAAGGCAGGCCCCGCACGATGGCCAGATATTCCTTGCGCGTCGTCCTCGCCTTGAACTGGGCGGCCAGAAAGGCCTGGGCCTCGGCGTCCTTCGCCACGATGATGAGACCCGAGGTATCCTTGTCGAGGCGATGGACGATTCCCGCCCGCGAAGGGGAGGAGAGGGCCGCCGCATTCGCCGCAGGCCCTCCGGCCGCGGGAGCGCCGACTGCGGGCTTCCGGGCGAGTAGCCCCAGGACGGCGTTGGCGAGCGTGCCCCGCCTGTTGCCGTGGCCGGGATGGGTGACCATGCCCTGGGCCTTGTCGACGACGAGGCAGCGCTCGTCCTCGTGGAGAATCGACAGCGGGATGTCCTCGGGGACGAGGGTCGAGGAAGGCTCCTCGCGCCAGCGCAGCTCGACGCGATCGCCGGGCCTGAGAATGCGCGAGGGCTTCGCCTCCTTGCCGTTGACGGTTATGACGGCGCCGCGGGCCTTGAGCTGGGAACGGCTGAGGACCTTGGCGCATTCGGCCAGGAAGACATCGGCCCGCGGCTCGGGATGGCCCTCGAGCGCGGAGGACTCCACCAGACCCTCCCAGGACCTGAGCGGCCCCTGGCCTTCGCCGGCCGCGAGATCGGCAAGTCTTCCGCCCCTCCCGGGGCGCGCGCCCCGGGCGCTTCCGGATTTCGCCGGCTTCACGCGAGCTTTTCTCCCATGGGCGTCCATGCTAGACTTTATGGGAGAGTAGCATCAAGCGGCTGAAGGGGCCGGGGCGCCGCAAGGCCTCGCCCCGACGACGGGGGTGAAGGATGAGGCTTGCCGGGTTCCAGCTTTTCGACGACACCCTGCGACGCTTTTTCAACATGCAGAGCCTCGAGCGAGCGGTCAGCGTGATCGCCATCCTGATCGTCGGCTACGTCATCATCTCCGTGGTGCTGGCCCTGTCACGGCGGCTCACCCGGCGCCGCCTGCGGCCCCGGATCGCCGACATCGCGGAGAAGATCATCAAGTACGGCGGCGTCCTGGTCGTCCTGGTCAACGCCTCCGAGGCGGCCGGCTTCGACCTCTCGGCGGCGCTCGGCGCGGCGGGCATCGTCGGCATAGCCATCGGCTTCGCCGCCCAGACCTCGGTATCCAACATCATCTCGGGCCTCTTCCTCTTCTCGGAGAAGACCTTCGAGATCGGCGACGTCATCCAGATCGATGCCATGAGCGGGACCATCGAGTCGGTCGACATGCTCTCGGTCAAGATACGCACCTTCGACAACCGCCTCGTCCGGATCCCGAACGAGACTATGATCAAGACCAACATGGTCAACGTGACGCGATGGCCGGAGCGCAGGCTCGACATCACGCTCACCCTGCCCTACGGCACCGACCCCACGATCGTGGAGGCCATGCTGAGGGACACGGCCATGGCCGTGCCCGCGGCCTTGAGCGAGCCCGAGCCCTTTTTCGTGATCGACACGCTCGGGCCGAACGGCATCACCTTCCAGTTCGGCGTCTGGTTCCGCAAGAACGACTACCTCGCCCTCAAGAATGCGCTCCTGGGCGGTATCCTGGCCCGCTTCGAAAAGACCGGACTCAGGCCCTCGGTGCAGATCGTCTCGATCATTCCGGCGTCCGAGGAAGGCCCCGCGAAGCCCCGCGGCGCCGCGACCCGCACTTCGGACGGCAAGAAGCCCAAGCTCTCGAGATAGAAGTCCGCAGTCGGCTCGGCCCGCGCTTGCTCTCGCGGTTTAATATTACTATTTTAATAATCATAATCGGGCTGCGGAGATCGTAGCGTTCTCCGCGGCAGAAGGAGAAACCTATGGCATTCACCGTACCCGACCTTCCCTACCCCTACGAGGCCCTCGAGCCCCATATCGACGCCGAGACCATGCGCGTTCACCACGACAAGCACCACGGTGCCTACGTGAGCAACCTCAACAAGGCCATCGCCGGCAGCGAGTTCGAGTCCTGGTCCATCGAGACCCTCATTAAAGATCTGACCAAGCTGCCGGAGAGCATCCGCACGGCGGTGCGCAACAACGGAGGAGGGCACATCAACCACAGCTTCTTCTGGACGGCGATCGGGCCGGGTCGCGGCGGCATGCCGAACGGAAGCCTGGCCCAGGCGATCGATCGTGACTTAGGCGGCTTCGACACGTTCAAGAGCGAATTGACCAAGGCGGCCCTGGGACGCTTCGGCTCGGGCTGGGCCTGGCTCGTCGTGGGCCAGGACAAGAAGCTCGCCGTGCTCTCGACGGCCAACCAGGACAATCCCCTGACCGAAGGGAAGGCGCCCATCGTGGGCATAGACGTATGGGAGCACGCCTACTATCTCAAGTACCAGAACAGGCGGGCCGACTACGTCGAGGCCTTCTACAACGTGATCGACTGGAAAGCGGCGGCGGCGCGCTTCGAGAAGGCGATGGGCTGAAGGTAGTGGCACGAACCTTGTGCATGCCACAAGGCCTCGTATCCTGTCCGGGCTACACTAGCTCGGACGGGTTTCATTCCGGGTCGTCCACAATTTTCGCGTCACCGCCGGCCCGGCGAGAGCCGCTGCCGGGCCGAGTGGGCCTGGCGTAGTACTCCACGTTCCAGAGAAAGAGGGCGCGCGCGGGGGCCGTGGGCCCGGCGAGCGATCGGTCGCGCGCAGCGAGGGCTGCGGACATGCGAGCGGCGGCGGCAGGAGCCGCCGGGCAGGCGGCCGCCGGGCCGCCGGCAGCAGGCGCAGAGGAGGCCGCTTCGGCCTCGTAGGCGAGCAAGGAGCCGACCAAGGATCTGACCATGCGCCACAGGAAGGCGTTGGCCGCTATCTGGAACACGAGGAAGCCCCCCTCCCACCGGAAGGAAGCCTCGTGCACGTAGCGCGAGCGGCTGGCGCTGGGATCGCGGGCCGAGGAGAAGGTCGTGAAGTCGTGTTCTCCCGGGAGCAGGGCGGCCATCGCGTTGAGCGACTCGATATCGGGGATCCGGCGAACGTGATGGGAATAGCGGAGCCGCATGGGATCGGCTGCGTGGTCGCAGAGGATGAAATAGCGGTAGCGCCTGAGCCGGGCGTCGAAACGCGCATGGAAGTCGGGATCGACCTCGGAGGAATCGAGCACGCGCAGGTCGTGCGGCAGCAAATGGTTGAGGGCCGGGACGAATCGGCTCGCCGGTATCGAGGCGATATCCGTGTAGAAATTGGCCGCCTGCCCCATGGCGTGGACCCCGGCGTCGGTCCGGCCGGCTCCCGTCACGTGCACGGGGTGCCCGTGCATGGCCGCAAGGGCGCGCTCGAGCTCTTCCTGGACCGAACGCGCGTTGTCCTGCCGCTGCCAGCCCCCGAAGTCGGTCCCGTCGTACGACAGCACGAGCTTGATGTTGCGGCTAGTCATCGTCCTCGTCGCCGGCCTCTCGGAGCTCGATCTTCAGTCGGTCGTAGAGATCGCGAACCTTGTCGACCAAGGGGCCGGGCTTGGCCTTGGTCTTCTTGCCCAGGCCGAACATCTTGGCGACCGTCCGCTTCGACTCGGTGAGAAGCTCCACGCGCTTGGCTTCGTCCGCGGTCGAGCCGTACTTGAGCTCGAGTGTCGTGAGGAGATACAGGACTCCTTCGTAGCCGTAGTTCTTGTCGGTGTCCGGGCCCAGCCATTTCACGGCAGTGAGGCTTTCCTTGCCCTTCTGCTCGTTCTCGAGGGCGAGCCGGTACAGGAAGCGCGCCTTGCCGTAGAAGATGCGCGCGACGTAGGCGTAGTTCTGGCCCGGCTCCTTGGCGTCCAGCTCTCCGCAGAGCCAGGCGGCGCGGAGGGCCGAGATGCCTTGCTTGATGGCGGGCGAGTACTCCTTGGGAAAATGCTCGTAGCACTGCATGGCCAGGTAGTAGGAGGCGGCGCCTTCGACCAAAGTCCGCGGCGAGCCGAAATCGGGAGAGGGGAATATGCGCCCCGCGGCCGCGATCCTCGCTTCGATGCCGTCCGCGAGGGGCTTGACCACCTTGGGCGGTATGCCCGGGAAATCGGGACGAAAGGCGGCGTACCAGCAGGAAGGGCAGACGGTGAGATCGTAGACCAGGGGATGGACCTCGCCGTAGGCCTGCATGGGGATGTAGGTGCGGTGCAGCTCGTCGGTGAGCTCGCCGGCGTTGACGCGGCCGGAGAAGAGCTCTTCCTTGTGGAAGTTGCTGTCGCAGACGGGGCAGTGCACGGCCTCCTTCGAGATGAAGGTGACCTTGCGCTCCTTGTCTTCCTTCTCAGGCTTCTGGAGGTGGCGGACCATGGCTAGCCCTCGATCACCACGACGGCGATGGCGTTGTCGCTTTCGTGCGTGAGCGACAGATGGATCTTGCCGCCGCCGACTTCGCTGAAGCGGTTCAGGGCGGTGCCGTGCAGCAGCATGTCCGGCTTGCCGTTGAAATTGTTGATCACCTGCAGGTCGCGGAGCTTGATCCCCGCGAGGCCGGTCCCGAGGGCCTTGCCGAAGGCCTCTTTCGCGGCGAAGCGCGCTGCGAGCGTGAGGGCGGCCGCAGGCCCGCGCTCCATCGAGGTGCGGACCTCGTCCGGATGGAAGAAGCGGTCGACGAGTCCCGGCGTAGCGAGCCAGTGCTGTATTCGCTTGACGTGCACCACATCCACGCCCAGGCCGAGGATCATTGCGTACCTCCGTTTTCGACGACTACGGTCACGGTCTTGGGTTCGTAGCGTTCGAGGGTATAGCCGTCGGGTACGTTGGCCACGACAGTCAGCGTGTAGGTGCCGGGTCCGTGGACCGACGAGAAGTCCAGCGACAGCACGCCGGGGGCCGGCTGGAAGCTGGAGATGTCCGAAGTCGAGGAACGCACGGTCACTATGCCCTTGGGCATGACCGAGGCCACGGACAGGGAATCGGCCAGGCCCACCGGCACGATGTCGAGCCCCTCGAAAGTCCTCACCGCCAGGGATTTCTGCACGACAGCGCGGAAATCCACGGTATCGGGCCCGGTCAGGGAGATGAGGCTGTCCTTCTTGACGAGCCGCACGGCCACGTCGAAATCGGAATTCCTGCCCGTCAGCTCGATGAAATCGGTGGAGACGTCGCTGGAGCGGTTCACCGCGCTCGCCGGCCCCGTGATCTCCACCTCGGGCGGCGTGATGTCGAAGGAGACGAGCTCGTAGCCCGGGTCCAGGAAGCCCCGGAAGGTGGGCGTGACGGGCACCGTGCGGGTGAGCTTGCGCTCGAGGTTGACCGCCACCTCGGCGGGCTCGACCTGGATCATGAGCGGGTCGACCCCGAGGGCCGTGTCGCGCTGCTCGATGTGCACGGGGGCGCGGAACACGCCCTCGCCGTGGAACTGGCTCAGGTCGAGACTGGCCCTGAGGTCGTCGTCCTGGATCTTGAAGAGGGAGTTCGAGTCCCCGCGAAGCGTTATGCGAACCGTGCGGGGGATCTGGCTGGAGGGGACGAACTCGTCGTTCATGATCACCGAGAGGGGGGCCGAGATGTAGCGGTCCTCGAGCCGGTTGAGCCGGTAGAAGAAGAACAGGAGAAGCGCGGCGGCCAGCGACAGCACCTTCGCGGGCCAGTTGGCGGTCATCCGCGCCCAGAAACCCTTAGTCGACAACGGAGGCCTCCTCGGTCTCGTCCGCGTTATCCGCGGGGAAATCGAGCAGCTCGCCGAGCCGGCGCCGCACCTGGTCGGAGCCGAGCCCGTAGTAGAGCTTGGACTCGTAGGCCAGGGATAGGGCGCCGGTCTCCTCGGACACCACGAGCACCACTGCGTCGGTCTCTTCCGAGAGGCCGAGCGCGGCGCGATGCCGGGTGCCGAAACTCTTGCGGATGTCCTGCTGCTCGGAGAGGGGGAGGAAACAGCCGGCGGCGGCGACCCGGCCGTCCTGCACGATGAGCGCCCCGTCGTGCAGGGGCGTGTCGTGTCCGAAGATCGTCACGATGAGGCTCGAGGAAAGCAGGGAGTCGAGCCTGGTGCCCGAGTCGATGATGTTCTTGAGGCCCACGCCGCGCGCGAACACGATGAGCGCGCCGCGCCGCGAGGAGGCGAGCATCTCGGCCGAGGCGAGCACCGCCTCGATCTGCGTGAGGCGCGGCCGGGAGGCGCCGCGGAAGAAGGAGCCCTGGCCCAGGCGCATGACGATCTTGCGCAGCTCGGGCTGGAAGACGATGGCGAGGGCTATGACGAGGCCCGGCGCCAGGATGTTGAGGATCCAGGTCACCGTCGTGAGCTGGAGGAAGATGGCCGCGCCGTAGAAGGCGGCGAGGATGAGGGCGCCCTTGACCAGCTGCACGGCCTGGGTGCGGACCAGGACCTCGTAGGTCTTGTAGACGAGGAAGGCCAAAAGGAGGATGTCGAGGGCCGGCCTCAAATAGGCGGTCAGGAAGGCCCAGAGGGCGGCGCCGCTCACGAGGCGGCCTCTTCCGGGCGGGCGGGCGCCGGACGGACGGGCGCGGCGGCCAGGGCGGCGCCCGCCGGGCCGGAGAGGGCGGCGGCGAAGGCCGCGAGCGCGTCGAGGGTCTCGGCCACATCGTGCACGCGGAAGATGCGCGCTCCCTTGGCGAAGGCCGCGCAGGCCGCGCCCAGGCTGCCCGAGAGGCGCTCGTCCACCGGACGGCCCGTGACCGAGCCGACGAAGGACTTGCGCGAGAGCCCGACCAGGACGGGGTAGCCCCCGGCCGCGAGCTCGTCGAGCCGGGAGAGTACGGCGAGATTGTCCTCCAGGCGCTTGCCGAAGCCTATGCCGGGGTCGAGGACGATGCTCTCGCGGCCGATGCCGGCGGCCAGGGCCCGCGAGGCCGCCTCGAGCAGGTAGGAGAAGACCTCGGCGGGACAGTCGGCATAGCGGGGCGCGGCCTGCATGGTCTTGGGCTCGCCCTGCATGTGCATGAGCACGACGCAGGCCCCGCGGGAGGCGACGAGGGAGGCCATGCCGGGATCGGCAGTCAGGGCGGTGATGTCGTTGACGAGGTCGGCGCCGGCGTCGAGGGCCGCGGCGGCCACGGCGGCCTTGCGCGTGTCGACCGATATGGCCACGTCCGACTCGCGGCGGATCGCCTCGACCGCGGGCGCGACCCGCTCGAGTTCCTCGTCCAGGCCGACGTAGTCCGAGCCGGGGCGGGTGGACTCTCCCCCGATATCGACGATCGCGGCTCCGGCCTCGGCCATCTTCAGCGCGGCGTCTCGCGCCTCGAGAGTTCCGCGCCGGCGGCTGCCCGGGTAGAAGGAATCGGGGGTGACGTTGACTATGCCCATGACGAGGCCGCGTTCGCCGATCGCGAGGCGCCGCCCCCGGGGCAGGTTGAGGGCTCCGGCCATCAGGCGCCGGCTCCCGCGGCCCGGAAACTGTAGATCCGGCCTCCCGAGCGCTCGCCGGCGTCGAGCTCCTCCACGAGCGAGGCGATGCCGATGGCGGAGAGCCCCACCGCCTCGAGCAGTTCCTCCCTGCTCGCCTGGGCCGCGGGCGCGGGCGGGAAGCCCACGACGCGGAAGACGGCGCGGAGCCCGCGGCGCACCGCGAGCGCGGTGAGGTACTCGCCCACCCCGCCCGAGGCCACACCTTCCTCCAGCACGATCACGCGGCGGTAGGGACGGACGGCCTCGGCGAAGGCATCTTCGTCGATGGGCGAGAGGAAGCGCAGCGAGTAGACATCGGCGCCGATGCCGCCCAGCGGAGGCGAGAGCCGGGCCGCGCCGCCACGCAGGAGCAGGTCCGAAGCCTCGACCGCGAGGCTGACGAGGCCGCCCATCGAGACGAGGAGGGTGGGCGCGTCCGAGCGCCTGAGGAACACGCCCCTGCCGGGGACGAGGGGCGAGGCGTAGGCCGCCTCCTCGCGGGGGCAGATCGCCTTTGGATAGCGCAGGATCGCCGGAGCGCCGGAATCGAGGGCCCAGTTAAGGCAGAGTTCGAGCTCGACGGCGCTGGCGGGCGCGAGAATCGAGAGCCGGGGGAAGGAGCGGAAGATCGGTATATCGTAGATGCCCTGATGCGTCTCCCCGTCCTCGCCGACGGCCCCCGCGCGATCCACCGCGAAGACGACGGGAAGGCCCGGCAGGGCGACGTCGTGGAAGACCTGGTCCACCGCGCGCTGCATGAAGGTGGAGTAGATCGCGACCACGGGGTGCAGCCCGCCCGCGGCCAGGCCCGCCGCGAAGGTGACGGCGTGCTGCTCGGCGATGCCGACGTCGTGGAGCCGCCCGGGGAAGGAGGCGCGGAAGCCTTCGAGGCCCGTGCCCTTGGTCATGGCCGCCGTGACGGCCACGAGCCTCGGGTCGGCGCAGCCGCGGTTCTGCATGGCCGCGGCGAAGGCCTCGGTGAAGGTGGCGGCGGGCCGCGGCTCGACGATGCCGTCGGAGCAGGCCATGGGCGAGAGGCCGTGGTACCTCGTCGGATCCTCCTCGGCCAGGTCGAAGCCCTTGCCCTTGCGCGTGAGCACGTGCACGACCACCGGCCGGCCCAGGGCGCGCACGTCCCGGAACACGTTGAGCAGCGTGGGGATGTTGTGGCCGTCGATGGGCCCGACGTACTCGAAGCCCAGGTCGGAGAAGAAATTCTCCTTGAAGAAAAGAGCCTTCACCGCCTTCTTGCCGCGCATCATGAGGTCGTAGGCCAGGGCGCCGACGAGGGGCAGGCCGCGCACCATGCGGTCGATCTTCCGGCGGACGGCCTGGTAGCGCGCGGTCGCGGAGAGCCGCGACAGATACCGCGAGAGGGCGCCCACGTTGGGCGATATCGACATCTTGTTGTCGTTCAGGACGACGATGAGAGGCAGGCCCAGCTGGCCGGCGTGGCTCAGGCCCTCGAAGGCCATGCCGCCCGTGAGGGCCCCGTCGCCGATGACCGCGACCACCTTGCCGGGCGCGCCGGTCCTGGCGCGCGCCTCGAGCAGCCCGAGGGCGGCCGAGATCGAGGTCGAGGCGTGCCCCGTCTCGAAGACGTCGTGCTCGCTCTCGGCCCGCTTGGGGAAGCCCGAGATGCCGCCCTTCATCCTGAGCCCGTCGAAGGCTGCCAGCCGGCCGGTGACGAGCTTGTGCGTGTAGGTCTGGTGGCCGACGTCCCAGACTATGGCGTCGGCGGGCGAGTCGAAGCTGCGATGGAGCGCGAGGGTGAGCTCGACGACGCCCAGGTTGGACGCCAGGTGTCCGCCGTTCTTCGTCACCGTGGAGATGATCACCCCGCGGATTTCCTCGGCGAGGGCGCAGAGCTCGGCGGCGCCTAGTTTTCTGAGATCCGAGGGTGCGGTTATCGAATCGAGCAAAGCCATCGAGTCAACGATAACACGCCGGGGCGGCTTTTGCTAGAACTATCCGCCGCCGGAATGCGGGTCCGCGGCCGTAAGCCGGGGCCGCCGCCGGAAGGCCGGGGCAGCGGCGGACACGACCTGCGGCGGCCCCGGCCCGCGGCGGCGAGCCGCGTTTGACAGCTGCAGTCCTTCGTGCTATACCCGGCCGCGTCGGCCGCCATCGGCGCGAGGCGGGTCGGGCGCGCGAGGAGGAGTCGGACGATGGCGACCTGGCTGCACGATATCGACGAGCGCATGAGGCGCCATTACGAACAGTATCCCTACCCCCGCTACAGCCTCTTCGGCTCCATCCGGGCGCAGGACAGCTACATTTTCAGCCTCGAGGCCCTCTGGGCCCATTTCCACGGCGAGCGCATCCGGCCGGGGACGGGAGAGCGAGTGCTCCTCGCGGGCTCCGGCTCATTCCTGCCCTATCCGGTCAGCGTCGCCAATCCCCACGCCCGGATCGACGCGCTCGACCTCTCGGCGAGCTCTCTCGCCCGGGCCCGGCTGCACGCCCTGCGCCACCTCCGCTTCAACATCGACTACCTGGCCGGCGACCTCATGGACGGCTCGATCGCGCCGGGACCGTACCGCTATATCGACAGTTTCGGCGTCCTGCACTGCATTCCCGATTTCGCTCAGGCGTTGCGCGCGCTCGCCGAAAGGCTCGCCCCCGGCGGCATCCTGCGCGTCATGGTGTACAGCCGGGACGGGCGCTCCGAGGTGGAGAGAGCGCGCACGCTCTGCGCCGAGCGCGGCATTTCCACGCCCCGCGAGGTCCGGCGCCTGGCCAGAACCGACGAGACCCTCCGCGAGTGCATGCGGGACAGCTTCGAGCTGGGCTTCGACGAGGGCCTGGCCGACGCCTTTCTCATCCCCTACGCGAAGACCTTCGTCGTCGACGAGATCCTCGAAGCCCTATCGGCCGCGCCGCTCGCCTTGGTCCGCTTCTGCCACCAGGGCGCCCTGCCCGACCTGCCATCCGAGCTGGCCAGGATCCGAGCCCTCGAAAAGAAGCGCGCCTTTCCAACAAACCTGGCTTTCTACGCGCTGAAAGTTCCCCGGCCCTCGGCCGCGCCGACCGCGCCGGCCGCGCCGACCGCGCCGGCTCGGGAAAGCGCCCGCCCGGCCTTCGGCTCGGCCGAGCCCGGGAGATTGCTCGACTGGATCGAACTCAATCCCCTGCTCCGAGGGGCCGTCCGCCTGCCCTCTCCGGGCTCGTCCTATCTTCCGCCCAAGTTCGGCCCCGGGAATCCTCCGCTCGACGCCGCGGCGCGGGCCTTCCTGAGGCGCTTCATCCGGCCGCTCCGGGCCGAAGCCCTCTCAGCCGAGGAAAAGGAGCGCGCGCGGGCCTTCCTGGACCGACTCATCCTCATCTCGTACTCGTAGGCGCCGATCCGGCCCGGCCTCAGGCACTTCCGGCGCGGTTCTCCAAAAAGCCGCTGACGCCGTCGTTTATCATGACGATGTCCTTCAGGATATCCGCGACCGCCTGCTCCATATCCAGACCGAACTGCAGGGTCTCGGCGTCCAGAGCCAGGCTGTCCACATCCTCGCTTATATGGGCCACCGAGTCGTGGGCGTCCCGTATCAGGGCCGCCAGCTTTCCGGAGGTCGCCTCGATGTCCGAACTCTTCGAGTTGATGCCCTCGAGCAGGGGGCCGACCTTCTCCAGGATATCGCCGTTGCGTCCGACGCGGTCCCTGGCCTTCGCTATCGCCTGCACGAGCGCGGCGAGAAAGACCGAGTGCCCGTCGATGACCTTGCCCATCTCGTCGAGGATTCGGCGTATCGCGTCGGTGTTGGCGGTATTGCTTTTGGCTTGAGCCGAGATCGCCTGCGAAACCTTGACCAGGTCGCTGCCCTTGGCGTCGGCCTTCGCGGATATCACCGCCGCATTGACCGCGATCGAGCCGATGAATTCGTTGGTCTTGCCGATATCCGCGACGATGGACAGAATGTCGCCGATGTCCTTCTTGGCTTGCTCCAAGGCCCGGACGGCTCCCTCCAGCGCGGTCGAGAGTCCGCGCAGGCCGGCCTGGATCAGGTAGGCGGCCTGGCTGCTCTTGCCGGCTTCCTCCGTGGCGCCCCGTATCCTTTCCACCATGCCGCTGCGCGTCGCCTGGACTTTGGCCGCGCTTTCGGCGAACGACGCGAACAGCTCGTCGGCCTTCTTGATGCCGTCTTTCTGCAGGGCTATCAGCCTGCCGATCTCCCGCCCGGTGCCGATCAGGCCGGATGAAGCGTGCGCGACCGTGTCCGTCTCGGAGCGCAGCTTTCGCACTGCCTGGGCGTAGGCTCCGACCGGCCGCGTTTCCGCGCCCTCGGCGCCGAGGCTTTCCGGACCGCGCTCCTTGGCCATGAAGACGACTTCCGGCACGAAAGACTCTTCCGCGCTCAGGAATACGGAATGAACGTGTTTCGGTATCGCCGCGAAGGACTTGTTGAAGAACAGCGGTATCGAAAAGACATCCAGCGTCAGCTTCTCCAGGATATCGACGAAACGCGCTTTCCTGGCGGCCGTGTCCTTGATGCCGATCGAGTCGTTGAGCATCGCGAGGATTTCCGCATTGCCGTATCCGTAATAATTGTCGCCCCCCTGGGGATTGATGAACGGCTCGAGGGCGGAGTACAGATCGATTTCCGAGAGGAAGCCGAGGAACACCAGGTCATAATCCCGCTTGAAGGAATCTATGGAAGCCGAGGCAGGATGGAAACTGGCTTCCACCCTGAGGCCCAACTGCGTGAAGTCATGCACGATGCGCTCGGCTATGTGCTCCAGGCGCGGGATGGTTATATAGCCTCTGAAGGCGAGCCGCAAGGGTTCGTCCAGGTTCCCGCCCGCCCGACAGCGATCCACTATCTTCCTCGCGCCCTCCGGATCGTAGGCGATGAAGCGCTTTCCGCCGAGGTCGAACATCTCGGGGGGCAGGACCGTGTCCGCGCGGATGGCCTTGCCGTCGAGCGTGCCGCGCACCAGTTCATCCTTGTCTATGGACATCGCGAGGGCGCGCCGCATCGCGGCATCCCGGGAGATGAAGTTCTTCCTCGAGAAATTGACGACGAGCCCGTAGCAATAGCGGGAGGTATACAGGCGCAGTTCGCCGTCGACCCCCTTTTTCCTGAACAGGTCGATGCTGGAGGCCGGCATGTTGTAGGCCAGATCGAGTCCGCCCTGCGCCATCGTTCCGGGGATGTCCTCCAGGTCGCGCCTGATCTCGAGGCCGTCGAGGAAGGGGCGGCCGTTGATGAAGCGCTCGTTGCGGGCCAGACAGTCCGTCCCCGGCTCCTCGCCGGGGATGAAGCGGAAGGGTCCGGCAGAAAGCAGCTCCTCCCGCCCGAGCGGCTTCGAGAAGAGGGCCCGGTCTTCCTTGAGGATGGAGGCGTAGGAAAGCGCGAGCAGGCTCAGGAAAAAGTTGAAGGAGCTCTTCAGCCTGATGCGCACGACGTGCTCGCCGTCCAGGACGATGCCGCTCACCGAAGCGGCTCGGCCGGCCATGAAGTCGTCGGCTCCTTCGATGACGGAGAAGAGATTCGCGTAGGGCGAGCCCAGGGCCGGATTCAGGAGCCGCTCGAGCGAGAACTTGACGTCCCGGCCGCCTATGGCCGTACCGTCGTGGAAAACCGCGTTCTCCTTGAGATGGAACTCCCAGGTCCTTCCGTCCGAGTGCAGGAACCAGGTCTCGGCCAGGTAGGGGACGATCTTCTTGTCGCTCGAGTAGCGCAGCAGCCGGATGCACACGAAGTTGATGTAGTGCATCTCGCGGAGCATTCGCGTCAGCGTCGGGTCGTAGGTGGTGACCGCCATCTCGCTGCTTCGGAGGATCTTGGGCCCCTCGGGCTCGGAGGCCGAAGCCGAGATGGCCCCGGCCCTGGCCTCCAGCTCGGGCTGAAGCTCTTCGATATGGCGAATCAGGCCGGCCTGCCTCCGCATGGCCTCCTGGATCTCCCCGGCCTTCGCGCTGGACATGTCGGCGGTGACCCCGATGGCGCCCAGAGCCTCGGCCAGCGTCCCGGCCTTCCCGGCGAGGAGGCCGTTTTCCGCGAGCATCGCCTTGTCCGCCGCGTCCGCGTCCCCGATGGTGGCCTCGATGCGGTCGAGCAAGCCCGAAGCCTCGTCGATGTTGCCCAGGGCGACTTGCGTGGACCCGATGCTCTGGTCCATGTTCTCGATGACCGATCGGATTCTCTCGCCGATCTTGACCGAGCGGTCGACAATCAGGCCGACGCGCTCGGCCATGGCGGCGGAGAGCTTGGTGATCTCGCTCGCGATGACCTTGAAGCCCTTGACCTGGTCGCTGGCCTTGCTGGCGGTGATGGAGGCGTTGATCGCGATGACCTTGTTCTCGATGGCGATCTCCGCGATCTTGTCGACGCCCCGCCTCACCTCGCCGCTTATTTCCAGGATGTCCTGCATCTCCCGGTTACGGACCTGGAGCTGCTCGATGACCGCCTGCATCTCGCCGATCGAAGTCCTCAGATCCGCGCGGCCTTCGCTGACATAGGCGCCGACGGAACGCGTGCGCGTGCTCATCTCCGCGATGTCGTCGGCGATCGAATCGAGATGAGGGCCGACCTGCCTGAACCGCTCGATCGCGGCTTCGGACAGGGCTTTTTGCACGCCTATGCCCTCGCCGATCGAATCGAGTTCCTTCTGGAAACGGGCATGCACCGCGGCGACCCGTTCGAGAGCCGCCCGGTATTTCGCCGCCGCTATGTCCGCGTAGTCCCAGGTGCGGGTGCCTGCCTGCGCAGGCCCCGCTCGGTGCACGCCGGTCTTCTCACCGACGCTCATGGTACCGCTCATCGTTCGACTGTACTCGTAGACCGCGTAAAACTCAAGATCGACTTCAGCGCGGCGCGTCCGATTCGTAGCTCCGGAGCACGAGAGTCCGCTTGGGCGAGCCCGGGGCCCCGGAAAGGCCCTCGAACTTGACCAGATAGTGGGGGGCTTCCGCCAGGAACCAGAAGTAGGTCTTGGGTATGAAGGCGCCGACAAAGCCGTCCAGGCCGAGCTGGACTTTCCAGCACTCATAGACTCGGCCGCCCAGTTCGAGCGCCTCCTTGCCCTCGACGGCAAGGCTGAACGACAGGTTCTGGACGCCGTTCTGTCCGATGAAGACGAGCCTGGCCGAGTCCCGGCTGCCCCAGGGGAAGCCGCGCAGTTCGAGGCCCAGGGCGTTCGGGTCGGAGACCGGCAGCTCGTCGGCCTTGAACGGTCCCTTGATCTCGACGACCTGCATGCTTTTCCTGACCTCGGCATGGCCCTCGTGCGTCGAGGTCTCGGTGTAGAAGGGAAAGAGCGTGCCGGCGTCCAGGCGGAAGAGCGAGTCGACCTTCGGCGAGGACTGGAGCACCTCGTACCAGCTCTTGGCGCCCTCGGTGACCAGATGCAGCGTCTCGGTGGTCGTGCCTTTCGCGCCGTCGAAGGTTTCGGTGTAGACGATGCGCTCTTCGCTCGGGATGGAGGGATTGCAGATGGCGATTTGAGGGAAGAGGGGAGTCGCGGCGCCGAGGAGGAAGATCAGCGCCGCCACGGCCGGCAGGCCGCGCCTGGGCCGGATCGGTCGCGGCCGGCGGAAACCCGCGGCGGGCCTCGATAGGAGGCTCGGAGGGGGAGGTCGCCGCGGCCTACACGTTGAACTTGAAGAAAATGACATCGCCGTCCTGGACGACGTAGTCTCTGCCCTCCTGGCGCAGCTTGCCCGCGACGCGGACGGCGTGCTCCGAGCCCAGGGCGACGAGATCCTCATAGTGGTACACCTCGGCCTTGATGAATCCTTTTTCGAAATCGGTATGGATGACTCCGGCCGCCGCGGGGGCCTTGTCGCCGGCCTTGATGGTCCAGGCGCGGCACTCGTCCTCGCCCGCGGTGAAGAAGGTCCGCAGGCCCAGGAGCCGGTAGACGGCGTGGATCAGGGTGGATAGCCCCGATTCCTCGAGGCCGAGCTCGGAGAGGAACTCGCGCTTCTCCTCCTCGCCCTGGAGCTCGGCCAGCTCGGCCTCGAACTTGCCGCAGATGACGACGCACTCGGCGCCCTCGGCCGCCGCGACGCGCTTGGCGGCCTCGATGTAGGCGTTGCCCGCCGTGACGCCGGCCTCGTCCGTGTTGCAGATGTACAGCTCGCGCTTCATCGTGATGAGGAAGGAGCGCCTGACCGCCTCGGCCTCCTCGGCCTCGAGGGCCACCGAGCGCGCGGGACGGCCTTCCTGGAGGACGGGACGGATCTTGGCGAAGGCGGCGAGCTCGCGCTCGGCGTCCTTTTTCCTGGCGGGGTCCTTGAGCTCCTTCTGCAGCTTTTCGGCCCGCTTGTCGATCGTCTCGAGGTCGGCGAGCGCCAGCTCCATGTGGAGCATCTCGATGTCGTCGGCCGGGCTGATCTTGCTGGAGACGTGGGGCAGCTCGGGATCGTCGAAGCAGCGGACGACGTGGGCCAGGACGGAGGAGTCGCGGATATGGGAGAGGAACTGGTTGGTCGCCCCTTCCTTCTTCGAGGCCGCTGAGGCGAGGCCGGCTATGTCCACGAACTCGACCGTGGCCGGCACTTTCCGCTTGGGGCTGAACATGGCCGTGAGGCGGTCGAGCCTCGGATCGGGCACCGCGATGATGCCGACGTTGGCGTTCTTGGCCGAGGAGCCGTAGCTCGAGGTCTCGGCCTTGACCCGGGTGAGGGCAGTGAAAATGGTGGTCTTGCCCACCGTGGGCAAGCCGACGATTCCGCAATTCAGAGGCATGGTTGTTACAATAACGGGAAGGCTGGGCCGGGTCAATGACATCGTTCATTTCAATATTCGAAACGGACGTTTCCATGGCTGATACTATTTTCGCTTTACTCGAATCTCGATGGGGTGTACCATAACGGACGAGACGGCTGTCCAGTAGCCATGTCTCGCCATTCCAGGCCGCCCTCGGCGCGGCTACGAAGGAGACCCAGCCATGCTCTACCTCGAATCCCTCTATTCCAAGAACGCCAACAACATGAAAAAGTCCGTCATCCGCGAACTCCTGAAGCTTACCCAGCAGCCCGAGATCATCTCCTTCGCCGGCGGCCTGCCCGATCCGGACACCTTCCCCATCGACGACCTCCACGCGGCCGCCGACCTCGTCTTCAAGAAGGAAGCCCGCTCGGCCCTCCAGTACGGCACGACCGAGGGCGACAAGGACCTCAAGGCCGAGCTCATCAAGTTCGAGGAGCGCCAGGGCGTCAAGCTCGGGCCCGACAACATGCTCATCGTCTCGGCGAGCCAGCAGGCCCTCGACATGATCCCCAAGATATTCCTCGACCCGGGCGACTACATCATCGCCGAACGCCCGACCTACGTGGGCGCCATCCAGGCGGTCCAGTCCTACCAGGGCCGCATGCTCGGCGTCCCCTCCAGCGCGGACAACGACGGCTTCGATATGGAGGAGCTCGAGCGGCGCTACCTCCACGCGCGCAGCGACGGCGCGAGCGTCAAGTACATCTACGTCATCCCCGACTTCCAGAACCCGAGCGGCGTCTGCTGGAGCATGGCCAAGCGCAAGGCCCTCCTCGCCTTCGCCTACAAGCACGATCTCCTCATCGTGGAGGACGCGCCCTACCGGGAGATCCGCTTCCTCGGCGAGTCCCTCCCCTCGCTCTACCAGCTCGATCAGCAGGGCGAGAACCGCGGCATCGTCGTGGGGATGAAGACCTTCTCCAAGATTCTCGTGCCGGGCGTCCGCGTGGGCTGGGTGATAGCGCGGCCCGAGATCATCCAGAAGCTCGTCGTGGCCAAGCAGGCGGTCGACCTCTGCACCAACGTCTTCTCGCAGAAATGGCTCGCCGAGTACCTCAAGACCGGCAAGCTCTACGGCGTCATAGCGCACACCTGCGAGCTCTACCGCGACAAGCGCAACTTCATGTGCGACATGCTCGAGAAGCACATGCCCCGCCGCTCCGACATCAAGTGGACCAAGCCCGAGGGCGGCCTCTTCCTCTGGCTCACCCTCCCCTCCTACATCGACACCGACGAGATGATCCACAAGGCCGTCGCCGAGAAGGTGGCCTACGTCGTCGGCTCGGCCTTCTACTTCGACGAGCCCGAGCACAACGCGATGCGGATCAACTTCTCGTATTCGTCCAAGCTCCAGATCGAGGAGGGCGTGCGTCGCCTGGCCAAGGTCGTCAAGGCCGAGATCGAGGCCTACGAGGCTGGCCGCACCGCCGTCGCCGAGCCGGCCGGGGTGTAGCCAGGTCCGATTCACAGCGCATTCGACGCACTGTTCGGCAAGCCCGATCCGTTCCCTTCCGGCGGATCGGGCTTGCGCATTTCGTGCAGGACTCCCCGCGGGGCCGTCACGGCTAGAGCTTCGCCATCCCCGACCTGAGCCACTCGTAGCCGTACTGCCCCAGCTTGAGCAGGACCGAGAAGAGCAGGCCCGAGGCTATCGAGGCGACGATGTCCGTCCGGAACGAGCGCTCCTCGGTTTCGCGCACGGCCAGGGCGATGCCCTCGACGAGCAGGGCGCTCACGACGACCACGATGGCGATCGCGCCGATGAGATAGAGCCTGCTCGCCCGGGCCGCCACGGAATACAGCCCGTTCGAGACGAAGAACACGAGGGCCGAGATGAGACCGCGCCGGAGCCCCCGCAGATAGGCCTTGTTGTCGAACTTCTTCACGAAGACGGGAAGGAGGCAGAGGCCGAGTACCAGGGCCAGGCTTCCCAGCGAAATGCCGGCGAAGGCCTCGTTGGACAGGTCGGTGTCGGCCGCGGCCAGGAAGGAACCGATCGCGGCTATTTCGCGGTCGAAGAGGCCGAAGCTCCTCTGGATGAAAAACAGGATCAGCCCGAAGGCGGCCAGGATGACGGCAGCCTTGAACAGGCCCCGGATGTAGCGGACGAATCGACTCCTTCGCGGAAGGGCGCGGCGCATCGGGATGCCTTCGTCGAACCGGGGCTCTAGGCGCGCTTGGCCGGCTGCCTGGTCGGCTTGAAGAAGCCGAAGAAGCTGCCCGTGAGGCCGCCGATGATGTGGGCGAAGTGCGAGATGTTGCTGTGCTGGGCCACGGCGTCCCAGACCTCGCGGCCCAGGTAGATCACCATGATGAGGATGAAGGTGAGCGGGATATCGCCCTTCTGGAAATTGGTGAAGGAAGCGAGGAGGATCATCATGAAGACGACGCCGCTCGCGCCGAGCAGGATCGTGTTCGGGAAGAGGAGCACGTTGAGCACGCCCGTGACGAGCGCCGTCACGAACATCATGACGAGCACGGTCAGGGAGCCGTAGGTCGCTTCGAGGATCGGCCCGAGCAGGAGGATGAAGCTGAAGTTCGAGATGTAGTGGTCGACCGAGGCGTGGCCGAGGGCGTGCGTGAACAGCTTGATGTAGTCCTTGACCTCGCCGGCGTGGAAGGGCGCCGGCGTCGAGAACCAGCTCTCCGTGAGCCCCGGCATGATCGTGCCGGACAGAAGCAGGACCAGGGCCGCGAGGATCGCGAAGGTCAGGGTCGTGGGCGCGTTGTACCGTACTCTCATGATGGCGTTCCCTTTCAAAGGTCGAGGTCGAGCGAGACGGGGCAGTGGTCCGAGCCCGTCACCTCGGGATGGATCGCGGCGGCCGCCACGACGGGCAGGGCGGCCTCGTTCACGCAGTGGTAATCGAGCCGCCACCCGACATTGCGCTCGCGGGCGCCTTTCACGCGATAGGTCCACCACGTGTACTGGCCGGGAGCCTTGTTGAAATGCCGCAGGCTGTCGATATAGCCGGAGGAGGTGTAGCGGTCCATCCAGGCCCGTTCCTCGGGCAGGTAGCCGGGGTTGCCCTCGTTGGCCTTGGGATTGGCCAGGTCGATGCTCGTGTGCGCGATGTTGTAGTCGCCCGCCACCACGACCCGGCGCCCGGAGGCGACGAGCTTGTCGCAGAGGGCCAGGATGGCGTCGCAGAAGCGGAGCTTGTAGTCCAGGCGGGCTCCGCCCTCCTGGCTGTTCGGGAAATAGGCCGAGACCAGGGTGAACTCGCCGAAGTCGGCCACGAGGCTGCGGCCCTCGTCATCGAACTCCGGGATGCCCAGGAAGGAGATGGAGCGCGGCTCGCGCTTGGACAGGATGGCCGTGCCCGAGTAGCCGCGCCGCTTGGCCGAGGCCCAGTAGGCATTGTACCGCCCTCCCCGCCCGTCGGGAGGGGACAGGAACTCGGCAGGCAGCTGATCGGGGTTCGCCTTGGTCTCCTGGAGCGAGAGCACATCGGGGCTCGCCTCTTCGAGCCAGGCGAGGAAGCCCTTGCCCGCGCAGGAGCGGATGCCGTTCACGTTCCACGACATAAGCCGGATCATGGACTCTCCTGGATGCGGAGATCTATGGCGAGGACGAGCCGGTAGGTCTTGCCGCGGTAGGCGGTGAACTTGCGGGTGATGGTATAGTCCCCGATGCGGCAGGTGATCGTATGATCGCCCGGCTCGAGGGTCAGCTGGGGCTTGGCCACCTGATCGATCCTCAGCCCGTCGATCGAGACGATGGCCGAATCCGGCGCATCGATCAGGGCGATGGGAGCGGTGTCCTGCATGTCCACGACGAGGTCCATGGTCTGCCCCTGCTCGATGGCGAAGGAGCGGATCTCGTCGCGGTAGGATTCGGAAGCGATCTGCAGCCGGTGGACGCCGGAGGCGAGGATCAGGCGGGCGGAGGGATCCACCCGCTTGTCGTCTATCGTCACCGTCACGGCGCGGTCGGTCGAGCCCTCGGGGAAGCGCAGCTTGAGATTCAGGGCCCCCTCGTCGCTCAGGATGGGCCGCACCCGTACGTGAAATCGCGCCGACTCTATCTCGGAGCCGAAACCCTTGGCGATCGGCAGGAGCTTGAAGATGAAGGGAAAATTCTTCGCCTCGACCACCGTAGGGACGATAGTCGCGTAGGGGCTCGGCTGGATGTCGAAGTCCTTGCGGACGGGAATCTGGAGTACGATGCCGGCATGGGGCGGCAGCGGCAGGGTGATGATGCGCTCGCCCCGGTAGCCGTAGCGGTTCTTGTCGGGCATAGGGCTGATGTCGCGCCAGAGTTCGTAGGCGAAGCCGCCCGGCACGCCGATCGCCGCCTGGGGCAGCTTGAGCTCGATCTCGAAGCCTTGTATGAAGCTGGAATCCTTGGCGAGCAGGACGGCGATCGCGTCGTTGTAGCCCATGGTGAGCCTGACGCCGTCGGGATTGTCGGCCGAGACGGTAGCCGTGCCGGCGATGATCGTGCGCAGATCGTCGGCCGAAAGCCTGACTCCCGCCACGAGGGGTACGAGGATGCCGATAGCCGCCAGGGCGACGAAAATCGGTCGAGGGCGCTTCATCGTCCCCCTCCCCGGAAAGACGGGAGACTCGAGTTTCGAGAGATTCCCTTGAGCGGATCCCACAATGCGCCCGATCATACCCGATTCGATGCCGTCGTTCAACGCCCGGAGGCGGAGGCGCGCCGCAGGGAGCCGCGGCGGACTTTTCCGCGGGCGACGGCGCGGAACAGGGCATAGAGGACGAGAATGGCGATCAGGGCGGCCAGGCCGAAATTGAAGATCTCGCGCCGTTGGGTGGCGAGATACCATAGGGGCCAGACGACGACGGCGCTGCCGCCGAGGAGGATCGCCGCGGCGCCGATGAAGGTTCCCAGCCGTCTTGGAATAGTGGTATACGATGAAAGGGTCATGTGGAACCCAGCCTAGACGCGACACGACGCGGCGTCAAGTGAGCTCCTAGTCGCCGCCGAGCACGGAGTCCACCAGATTTCGCAGCTCCGGATCGAGCTTCGCCGCGTCGTTGACCTTGAAGCCGGCATTGATCTGGAAAATGCCGCCCTTATAGAGGATCGGTCCGTCTGACTGCTCGGAATCGATCTCGAAGACATCGTCCCCCGCGGCCGCTTCCCCGACGAACTCCCCCAGATACTCCGCCTCGAACCAGGGCTCGCCCTCCCCGACCACAGGAAGTTCCTCCGAGGCGGCCTGGGCTATGACTTCGTATCTGCAGGCCGGGCAGTAGCGAATCACGGGCCCCAGATACTCGGTGAGCTCGCTCGGGCTGGCATCGTCGCTTTCGACGGCCGGCAGGAACTCCACGAGTTCCCGCAGATCCTCAGACAGCATCGGAATCTCGTCGTCGACGAGCACCGAGTCGTCGGACTCGAGGACCGTGTCGATGGGCGCCGAACGCTGGATGTGCCAGGTCCGAGCCGCATCGTCTTCGGCAGATCGCGCCGCACCGTCCACTTCGAGCCGCGAGGGTCTCCGAGGCCTCGGCTCGACCTCGTAGTCGGATCGGGTCGCGTCCGCCTCCGCCGCGCCGGCCGGACCGCTCTCCCATTGCTCGAGCGAAGAGAGGTCTATCGAGGACAGCATGAGATGGAAATCCTCTTCCTCCACCTCTTCGAGCGAGCTTTCCTCCGACTGCATATCCGCGCCATCGAGTATGAGTTCGGGCTGAAGCGATCGCGGCAGCTGGCTTTCGGAACCGCCCTCGGCTCCGAAATCCTCTTCTATAGTATCGAGGTCTTCCAGCCGGGCCGAATCGTCGACGTCGATGAAACCGATGATGTCGGCGATATCCGCCTCGTCGGCCAACTCGAGCCCGGAGGATTCGGGGATGGTGGGAATATCCTCGTCCAGATCGCTGGCGAGCTTGTAGGCCCGGGCCGAGGCGGAGAGGAATCCCAGATCGTCCCCGTAGCCTTCGGAAACCGACTCGCCCTCGCCCGCAGCTTCCAGCTCCGTCAGCTCTTCTTCCGGAACAGCCGCGCTCGCCGACTGCGCCGCGGACGGCGAGGACGCCGGTCGCAGTCCTTCGCCTTCGGCGAACTGCGGTTCGAGCTCCGCGGCGGTTTCTTCCCCGGCAGTCTCACGTGCGGGCGATACTGCCGGCAGGGTCTGCGGGGCCTTGAGCCAATCGGGCAATTCCTCGATGAAGCGCGACTCTTCCTCGTCCATCAGGATGAATTCAGGAATCGCCTCGGCATTCAGCGGCGCCTCTGTCGCCTGTTCGACTTCGGCGGGCAGCGGTATGGCTTCTTCTACTGCTTCCGCTTCCTCAAGCTCCTCGACCGCTTCTGCCTCTTCGACCGCCAGCGGCGCCTGCGGCGCCGCCGACCGCGAGGGAATGGGTTGTACATGTTCGCCTTCGGCGAACTGCGGTACTGCCTCTTCGACCGCCGCGGCCTCAAGCGGGGAGGCCGCTTGTTCCGCTTCGCCTTCGGCGAACTGCGGTACCGCTTCTTCGACCGCTACTGCTTCCTCAAGCTCCTCGACTGCCTCGGCCTCTTCGACCGCCGCCGCTTCCTCCAGCTCCTCGGCTTCCTCAGCCTCTTCGACTGCCTCTGCTTCTTCGACTGCCTCTGCCTCTTCGACTGCCAGCGGCGCCTGCGGCGCCGCCGGCCGCGATGGAATGGGTTGTACGTGTTCGCCTTCGGCTAACTGCGGTACTGCCTCTTCGACCGCTTCGGCCTCAAGCGGGGAGGCCGCTTGTTCCGCTTCGCCTTCGGCGAACTGCGGAACCGCTTCCTCCAGCTCTTCGGCTTCTTCGGCTTCCTCGGCCTCTTCGACCGCCACGGCTGCTTCCAGCTCCTCCGCTTCCTCCAGCTCCTCGGCCTCCTCAGCCTCTTCGACCGCCTCTACCTCTTCGACCGCCTCGGCTTCTTCAAGTTCCTCTACTGCTTCTTCCGCCTCTACGGGCGCCTTAGGCGCGGCGCTGGCGACAGGAGGGGCTGAGACGGCGGGGCGAGGCGCAGGCGTAGCGGCGGGGCGAGGCGCAGGCGTAGTGGCGGGGCGAGGCGCAGGCGTGGCGGCGGGCTTCGGGCCAGAAACCAGGGCCTCGGCGGGCAGGACGAATCTGCCATTCTTGAAAGCCTCGGCCAGGAGACGTTCGATGTCTTTCAGGCTGACGCCGCCCGAAGTTCCGGCGGAGGCGCGCGCACCCTCGGCGCGCCCGCCGAGCACGGCGAGGATCTCGTCCCAGCTCTTGTCGATGAGTTCGTCGATCTCGGCCTTGCGGCCCGGCCTGATTCGGCCGACGCTCCGGCGGATCGCCGAGCGCACTTCCGAGCGCCTCGCCTCGAGTTCGCGGCGCCAGCGGTCGAAGTCCAGGTCGGACTTGCTGTCGACGTATTCTTCCAGGAGGGTGATCTGGAAGCGCTTGATCCGGTCCGAGAGTACGGCCATGCCGTCCTGGCGCAGGTTCAGGAGAAGGAAGGAGAGCAGGTAGGCCGTCGCGAAGAAGGAGGCCAAAAGCAGCCATTTCATGGCCGAGGGCAGGACGAAGGCGCTCGCCGGCACGAGGAAGCCGACATAGCCGCCCGGGCCGGCGCTTTCGGTGAAAAGCACGTAGGAATCGCCGGAGCCGCTGACCGCGAGGGAAAGAGGACGCTTGTCCGGGGCGCCGGCCCAGATATCGGCCACGCGCGCGGCCAACAGATCGCGCCCGACCTGGGGAGCGCGGAAGAGGATTCCCCGGTCGCCGACCGGCAGGGGCGCGTCGCCCACCGCATCGAGTCCGTCCTTGACGAGGGTCGACTCGAGGCCGTCGACGGCGACGTAGAACAAGGCGGTGCCGCGGTAGTCGCCGAAGCTGTCGGCGAAGGGCAGGGAATAGACGAAACGGCTGGAGGCCGCGTCGATGCGGACGGCGGGGGCGGCTCCCTGGGCGGCCGCGACCGAGGCGAAGGGCAGATCCCCGGGATCGCCGTAATTGCGGTAGACGAATTCCAGCCCGCTCCGCTTGATGATGTCGCCGGGGATGCTGCTGAACTGGATGCGGCGCCCGCTCGCGTCCACGATGCGCAGGCCCGAAAGCCCCGGGATGTCCTCCTGCAGCTTGCCGAAGGCGAAGGCCCGGTTCTGGGCGTCCTCGGCGCTGGAATTGGGGAGGAAGCTGCGCTTCATGGCGTCGAGGCCGAGGAGGGCGCCGAACTTGAGGAGATTCGACTCGTGGTAGCTTTTCGAGGCTTCGGCGACCTTGGCCAGGGTCGATTCGAAGCCGCGGGAGAGGGAAGGACTGAAGAAATTCGACTCGACGATGCTGAAAAGGCCGGAGAAAGCCGCCACAGTCAGGGCCGCGAAGAGGAGCACGGCTATGAGGAGGCTGAGACTGGCTTTCTGACCTACGGTCATATACGTAGTATACATATCGGCCGGGGATATTTTCGTCTATAGATGAAAGCTTGCGCCGAAAGCGGCCCGCGGAGGGGCGGATGAGGGCCCCGGCCGCTCCTGTGGGCCAGAAAACGCCTTGAAGCGGCCCGGCCGATCCGCCTATACTTCAGGATGCAGAGCATGCTGCAGACGAGGTTTGTGGAATGGCTCATCACGCCTAGCCGCAGGGGCCGTCGAAGGGCATGGGGCGGCGCGACATCCCGCCAAGGAGCTATACAATGCGCATCCGCGACGTGAGTCTCAAAGTCAAGGTTCTGGTCCTCACCCTCGTCAGCATCCTCCTCGTCAACTTCATCATCGCGCGGCTGTACATCACCGACATCACCAAGCAGGCCGAGCTCGCCATCCTCGAGAAGAGCCGGGCCGTCGTCCTCACGGTCGAGGCCACGCGCGACGCCATGGCCGAGCGCATCCGGTCCGGAGTCATCACCGATCTTTCGGCGCTGGCGGCCCAGGGGAACAGGGCGAAGCTCCTCCAGGCCGTGCCCATCATCACCGCCATCGAAGTGGCCTCGGCCAACGCCAAGGCGGGCAACTACGAGTTCCGCGTGCCCAAGTTCCAGCCGCGCAACCCCGCCGACGAGCCCAAGGGCATAGAGATCGACGTGCTCCACAAGCTCGAGTCCGGGACCTTGTCCGAGTATGTCTACAAGGAACCCGACAGGATCCGCTATTTCCGCCCCATCAAGCTCACCGAGGACTGCATGCTCTGCCACGGCGATCCCAAGGGCTCGGTCGATCCGGTGGGCGGCATACGGGAGGGCTGGAAGGTCGGCGAGGTCCACGGCGCCTTCGAGATCATCTCCTCGCTCGGCGAGGCCAAACGCACCCAGGCGGCGGCCACCGTCAACATCATCATCTTCACGGGCGTCCTCATGCTCCTCCTGGGCATAGGCCTGTTCTTCGTCATCCGCCTCGTCCTGAAACCCTTGGGCGGCTACGTGCGGGCCTTCCAGCAGGCCGCGACCGGCGACCTCACCGTCCGCGCGGCCGTCGGGCAGAGCGACGAGGTCGGCCGGGTCGCCTCCTTCTTCAACGACTTCATCGGCACGCTCGAAAGCATGGTGCACGAGGTCAAGAACGTCACCGAGGGGACCAACGCGGTCTCCATGGAGCTGGCCGCCAGCTCGGAGGAGACCGCCGCCAGCCTCCACGAGATCCGCGCCAACACCGAAGGCATGAAGGACAAGATCGTCAGGCTCGACGCCGAGGTCTCGACGAGCGCCCGCTCGGCGAGCGAGGTCAAGGACTTCATCAGCCGCCTGGCCCAGCTCATCCAGGACCAGGCCTCGGCCATCAACGAGTCGAGCGCGAGCATCGAGGAGATGAGCGCCTCGATCCGGAACATCGCCCAGGCCGCCGAGGAGAAGCTCAGGATAGCCGACGAGCTCGAGTCGACCGCCCAGGACGGCCAGGCCGAGATGGAGGAGACCGAGCGCGGCATCAAGAAGGTGGCCGACTCGGCGAGCGTCATCATGGAGATGATCCAGATCATCCAGGACATCGCCGACCGCACCAACCTCCTCGCCATGAACGCCGCGATCGAGGCCGCCCACGCGGGCGACTTCGGCAAGGGCTTCGCCGTCGTGGCCGACGAGATCCGCAACCTCGCCGAGTCCAGCTCGGAGAGCGCGAAGGCCGTCACCGAGTCGCTCGGCGAGGTCACCGAATTCATCAAGGTCTCCGAGGCCAGCACCTCCAAGACCGGAGCGGTGTTCAGCCGCATCGTCGAGCAGATCAAGGGCGTCGCCTCCTCGATGTCCGAGATGAAGAACGCGACGAGCGAGCTTTCGGTGGGCGCGCAGCAGATCCTCGAAGCCCTCGGCTCGCTCGTCGCCACGACCGAGGAGGTCCGCGGCTCCTCCCGCGACATGAGCGCGCGGGTGGGCTCGATCAGCGAGGCGATGGAGCGGGTCTCCGGCATCTCGCTCGACACCAAGAACGGCATGGAGGAAGTGACCCTGGGCATCACCGAGATCTACAAGGCCGCCCAGGACATCTCCGAGGCCGGAAGCCGCAACTCCGAGTCGGTGCGGCACCTGGGCGAGCTCATCGCGAAGTTCCGGGTGGAGGAGACGCCCCCCGAGGCGTGAGCGCGCCCGCGGAGATGACGTGACCGAAGCCGCAGACCGATTCACGAGCGAGGCGGCCGACCGCCTGCGCGAGGAGATAGCCGAGGCCGGAGGCAACGAGGTGTTCGCCGCGGGCAGGCTCGACCAGGACGGCAGGATCGCCGAGCTCATGGTCGTGGCCCGCGGCTCGAAGAGCGCCGTGCCGGCCCTGGCCGCCTTCCTCGAGCGCGGCGACGTCATCATCCACAACCACCCCTCCGGCAGCCTCCGGCCGAGCGAGGCCGACGTCGACGTGGCCGCCGAGGCGGGCTCCGCCGGCGTGGGCTCCTACATCGTCGACAACGCCGTCAAGCGCGTCCATATCGTCGCCGAGCCCGCGCGCCGGCGGGCCTACGTCGAGCTCGACGAGGACGAGATCGCCGGCGTGCTCGAGGAGGGCGGCAAGCTCTCCACCCTCATTCCCAACTACGAGCCGAGGCGCAGCCAGGTGCGCCTGGCCCGCGACGTGACGAGCTCGCTCAACGTGGGGCAGGTGCTCGTCGCCGAGGCGGGCACGGGAGTCGGCAAGTCTTTCGCCTATCTCGTCCCCGCCTTCGCCTGGGCGATCAGGAACGAGGAGCGCGTCGTCGTGTCCACGGCGACGATCAACCTCCAGCGCCAGCTCGTCGACAAGGACATCCCCGTGGTCCAGAAGCTCTTCCGCAAGAAGACCAAGGCCGTCCTCGTCAAGGGCAGGGGCAACTACCTCTGCCGCACCAGGCTCCGCGAGGCCCTCGACGAGGAGGGCCTCTTCGCCGGCGAGGAGCATCCCCTGCGCCGCATAGCCGCCTGGGCCGAGACCAGCGCCACCGGCGACCGGGCCGATCTCTCCTTCTGGCCGGAAGAAGCGGTCTGGTCGCGGGTCTGCTCGGAGTCGGACGCCTGCCTGGGGCTGCGCTGCTCCGAGCGCGAGGGCTGCTTCGTGCTCCGCGTCAGGCGCGAGGCGGCCGACGCCCAGGTGATCGTGGCCAACCACCACATCCTCTTCTCCGATCTGGCGGCGCGCTCGAACGGAGCGGGCTACGAGAACACCGTGGTCCTCCCCTCCTTCCGCGTCCTCATCCTCGACGAGGCGCACGCGATCGAGTCGAGCGCCACGAGCTTCTTCTCGGAGGAGCTCACGCGCTTCTCGGTCAACAAGCGCCTCTCGCGCCTGGGCCGGAAGCGGGGGAACCGCAGCTTCGGCATCATGCCCAGGCTCCTCGACCTGCGCGGCTTTCCGCAGGCCGCGCTCGACGCCCTGCCGAAGGCGGTGGCCGCCGCCCGCGAGGCCATGGACAAGCTCGACGCGAGGGCCGCCCTGCTCTTCGCCGAAAAGGAGCGGAGCTATCGCCTCCTCGAGCGCACATCCTCCCTGGAGGAGTCGGTCCTGAAGCCCATGGCGGAGCTGGAGCGCCGCTTCCTCGCCTGCGCCGAGATCCTGCGCGACGCCCTCGACGAGGCCCCCGAGGAGCTCGCCCAGGAGCGCGCGGTCTACGAGGCCAAGACTTTTCTACGCGGACTCGGCGACGCCGCCTCCTTCTGCGCCGCCTTCAAGGATTTCGGCGAGAGCCCCGAGACCGTCTTCTGGATCGAGAAGAACAAGACGAGCCAGGGCGAGACCTACCTGCGCTACATCGAGACGCCGCTCGATATCACCGGCATGATGGACGAGGCCGTCTTCTCCAAGTTCCGCTCGGTGGTCTGCGCCTCGGCCACCCTCTCGGTCGGCGAGTCCTTCGACTTCTGGAAAGGCCGGGTGGGCCTCCTGCATTCGGCGGTGCCGGTCGAGACGGCCGTCTACCCCTCCCCCTTCCCCTTCCGGACGAACGCCCTGCTCTCCGTCGACACCGGGGCCCCCTCGCCCGAGTCTCCCGCCTACCGCGAGTACATCGACCGCGCCGTGCCGCGCCTGCTCGAAGCCTCGCGCGGCCACGCCCTCGTGCTCTTCACCTCCTACGAGGCCATGAAGAGCGCCTGCGAGGCCGCCCGCCCGCGCATGGCCGAGCTCGGCATCACCGTGCTCAAGCAGGGCGAGGCCGAGCGCTCCAAGCTCCTCGACACCTTCAAGCTGGACCTCTCGTCGGTGCTTTTCGCGACCGCCTCCTTCTGGGAGGGAGTCGACGCCCCCGGCGAGACCCTCCAGCTCGTCGTGATCTGCAAGCTCCCCTTCCAGGTGCCCACCGACCCCGTGCAGATGGCCCGCAGCGAGGCGGTCGAGAAGCGCGGCGGCAACGCCTTCATGGAGATATCCCTGCCCGAGGCCGTCATCCGCCTGAAGCAAGGCTTCGGCCGCCTCATCCGCCACTCGAACGACCGCGGCGCCGTCGTCGTCCTCGACTCGCGGCTCGTGACCAAGCGCTACGGCAACCTCTTCGTGCAGAGCCTGCCCGAGTGCCGCCTCGTGGCCGAGAACCTGAAGACCATCGAGAAGGAAGTGGCGAAGTTCCTGTTCGATTGGTGAGGGGCTCGAGGGCTTCGGCCTAGGCAACCCGGCCCAAGCGGTCCGGCAGGATCGACTAAGCCGAAGCGGTCCCGCCGACGCGGCCCGGCAGGAGCCGAGGCCGGGCGCTCCTAGGCAGGCGTCGCGGGCGTCGAAGCGGCGCCCGCGACCTGAGCTCACTTCTGGATGAAGATCTCCGTCCTCCGGTTCTTCCAGCGATCCTTCAGGTCGCTGTCCGGGACTAGCTGGTCCGTCGCGCCGACACCCTGGGTTTCGATCTTCGCCGCGTCCAGTCCGCGATCGATCAGGGCCTGCTTGATCGCCTCGGCGCGGGCCTTGGACAGGGGCAGCAGCACGTACTCCTCCTCCAGCTTGCCGAGGGCCGGGTTGTCCCAGTGGATCATGACGGCGTGGCCGATGATCTCGAACCTATCGCCGGGGAACTTCTTCAGGGCCGCGGCCAGCATGTCGAGGCGGGTCATGTTCTGCTTGGCGAGCGCCGGCGGGACGTCGCGGTAGTCCGCGGTGAAGGCCTTGAAGTACAGCCGAGAGTCGGGGATCATGAAACCGTCGGCTACCTTCTCGACGATGATGTCGGTCGAGACGGCCGCCTTGACGACGCCGACGTTGCCGAACTCGTCCTGGAGCTTGACGACCACGGGGTAGTCCTGGGCCGAGAGGACCATGCTGCCGTCCGAGCCCTTGCCGTCCCAGGACACTGTGTGGTCCTGCCCCCACGCGTCGTGGAAGGTCTTGAAGAGGTTCTGGCCCGGGTCGTAGATGTCCATGGACCAGCTCTCGATGGCGGCGAGGCCGGGAGTGGCGTCGATCTCGATGGTCACCCTATCCGAGGGCTTCTCGGGGGCGAAAAAGGCCGGCGATATCTTCAGAGAGCCGCTCGGCGCGACCGTGTCGAGGATGAAGCTCGCGCTCTCCGCCGAGGCGGCCTGGAAGGCCCCGCCGTAATCGACGTCGAGCCTCGCGGTGTACCTGCCTCCGGGGGCGAGCTGCCCGGCATCGTCCTTGCCGTCCCAGGACAGGTCGCTCGGAAGCTTGGCTCCCGTACCGGAGTAGCTCTTCTTCACGCCCTTGGCGTCGGCGATCGCCACCTTCCAGGACTTGACCGCCGCCGAGTTCGCGAAGGAGAGCGAGAAGTCTATCGTGGTCCTCCCGGTTACGGAGCTGGGAGAGAATCCCCTCGCCTCCGTCTCGATGAAGCTCTGCCCGGCCGCCGCCGGCGACGAGGCGGCTGCCGCCGCGGAGGAGGCGGGTTTCTCGGCGGCGGCGGGAGCCGCGGCGGAGGCGCCCGCCGAGGCGCTGGAGCCGCCCGGCAGCGGCTTCGCCGTCTGGCAGGCCGCCAGGATGCAGGCCGCGGCAACGACGAGGATGACCTTTCTGCTCGATCTAACCATGCTTCACTCCTAGTATCGAAACGACTTCGAGAGACGAGCGACCGTCCGCCTCGATCGGCCAGCGAGCGCCCGCTCGCGAGCCGAGCTCGTAGCGAAGGCTTCGCTTTGGGCAACGTTATGCCTCCGCCGCCCTCGACACGCTAATCGAGGTTCACTGCCCATCATGGCAAAACACGGATGAGCGGGCTCCGATACAGCCCGGCTCATGGAAATCGGTCGGCAGGCCGCGAATTAATGCCGTTCTAAGAATCGGCGAGGGAAGCGCGGCGGTTCCCGCACGGTCAGGGCCGCGCAGGAGGCTCAAGGCCGCCCGCCCGGAGGGAGCGGGCGCCGTCCGGCGGAGAAGGCCGAAGCCGGACTTAAAGGGGCGGGGAGCGCTCAGGTCTTGAAGTTCGCGGCCTCGGACTCCACCAGGCGGATGCTCTCCTCGTTCTTCCGCGAGAGTTCGTCGACGCGCGAGGCGCTCGCGCCGATGGTGGAGGCGGCTTCGGAGATGCTGTCCAGGCTCAGGCCCACGGCGGCCGAGGCTTCGGTCAGGCGCGCGAGCTCCTCGCCGATGGCGCGGTTGCCGCGGAGCATGTCGTCGGCCTCGGTGCGGACGCCCTGGGTGATGCCGTTGATCTGGCCGATGGCCTCGAGCACCTGGGCGCCGCCGGCGCTCTGCTCGTTCATGGCCGATTTCACCGCGTCCACGAGGCCCGAGACCTGGTCGACCGAGGAGAGGATCTTCTGGAAGGCCGCCTCGGCGTTGTCGGTCGAGGCCACCACGTCGGCTATCGTGCCGCGCAGCGTCGAGAGTTCCCTGCCCGTATCCTTGGCGCCGCCGGCCGCGTTCTCGGCGAGCTTGCGGATCTCGTCGGCGACCACGGCGAAGCCCCGGCCCGCCTCCCCCGCGTGCGCCGCCTCGATGGCCGCGTTCATGGACAGGAGGTTCGTCCGGGCGGCTATGGACGCTATGATCTTGTTGGTGTCCTGCAGCGACTCGGATCGCTCGGCCACCGAGCCGGCCCGGTCCTTGGCCTCCGAGATCCGCTTCAGCCCCTCGTGCGAGGCCTCGAGCACGGCGCCGAAGCCCTCGCCCAGGCTCGTCATGTTCCTGTCGATCGATCGGATGTTCATGACCATCTGCTCGACGGCGGCCGAGGATTCGACGACGGCGGAGGATTGCCGCTCGATCATCTCCCGGAGGGTCTCGATGGTCTTGAGAATCTCGCCGATGGACCCCGTCGTCCGGCCCACGCTCTCGGCCTCCTCGCGCGTCCGATCGCGGACGAGGGCTATGCTCTCGTTCATCTCCGCGATGTTCCGGGAGGCCCGCGCCATGCTCTCCCGGAGCTCGGAGCCGACCCCCGAAAGCTGCTTCGTGGCCGACTTGATCTTGCCGAAGAGGGCCGAGAGGTTCGAGGTGAGCGAATTGTAGCTCGTGGCGAGCTCGCCGATCTCGTCGCGCGTGCCCACCTCGATCTTGCCGGTGAGGTCGCCCGAGGCGAGGACGGCGAAGGAGCCCGAGATGGCCTTCAGGGGGGCCGTGAGCCTCGCGGAGAAGGCGACGATCACGAGGGTCACGACGAGGAGGGTGAGGAGGCACACGCCCACGATGAAAAGGACGATGCGGCGCGCGTCCGCCTGGACCTCGTCGGAGGGCACGGAGGCCACGAGGGCCCAGGGACGGTCGATGCCCGAGACGACGATGGGCTCGACGGCGTGGAAGACCTTCCCCTCGACCGTGGCGCCGCGGGACGACTCGACGGTCCGGGTCACCGCGGCGGAGAGATCCGCCGTGGCGAAATCGGAGAGCTTGGTCATGAGCTTGCTCGTGTCGCGGTAGGCGACGATCTCGCCCCCCGGCGAGACGATCATGAAGGACCCCGACTTGAAGAGCGAAAGCCTGCCCACCATGTCCGAAAGGCCGTCGAGCGAGAGGTCGACGCCGCAGACTCCCAGGAAATTCCCCTTGGCGTCGTGCAGGGGCACGCAGATCGAGGTTTCCAGCACGTAGGTTCCGGTCTCGGTCTGGTCCCGGTAGGGTTCGAGGAGGACCGTCGCGCCCGAGCTCTTGGGCAGGGCGTAGTAGTCCTTGGCGACCTCGCCCGCATAGTCCTCGGCGCTGTCGCTGTCCGAGCTGCCGATCTTGCCGTCCTTGCGCCAGGCGTAGGGCACGAACTGCTCGCCCCGGCCCGTGCCTTTATCCCAGGCGTTCGGCTCGAAGATGGCCCAGGTCGCGAGGAAGCCCGGATGCGCCTCGAGATTGACGCGGACCAGGCGGAGCAGGACTTTCCGGTTCGTCATACCCTCGGCCTTGAGCGCCTCTATGGCGCTGCCCATGCACTGCGCCGTGTCGGCGGCGGTGGAGAGGAAGCGATCGACGGTCTGGGCGTCGAGCTGGGCCAGACTCACCGCCTCGGCGTGGCCGTCGACCGTCAGGGTCTTGGTGACGAGGTAGCCGATGAGGGTGAAGGCGACGAGGAACAGCAGGGTCATCGACGTGAGGACTTCGAACAGCATGCGGGTTCGCAGTGATCGCATAGGGCTTCCTGTTTCGTAATCGCTTTTCCGAAAGTCTCGTGCCCCGCGACGCTTCTGTCAAGCTCGGTCGACGGGACGCTACCCGCCTCCCGGGGGCCGACCGAGGATCCGCTCGTAGCTCTCCCTTTCCTCCCCGCTCATGCCGAAGCGCCCGAGCGAGGGCAGGAGACGCCCGAAGACGATCCGCTCCATCCTCGCGGCGATGCTGTCGAAGACGAAGTAGCCGAGATCGGCCCAGGCGAAGGGCACGCGTATCTTGTAGGAGTGCTTGTCCCTGAAAATGAGCTCGTAGCGGAAATCGGGGGGCAGGCGGCCGCGCTCGGAGAGCTTTCCCACGAGGTACCTGTCCTTCGATTTTTCGCGGATCCTCCGCTTGAGCGCGGCGTAGCGCAGCCGGTCGCTCTGGACGAGGAGCTCGCCGCCCGAGACCATCGTGTCGAAATCGCGCCGGAACTTCTCCCCGTCGAGCTCCATGAAGTCCTGGAACCGCGCCCTCGAGATGTACGAGGCGTCGCTTTCCGCGCCGTAGCTGCGGCCGCCGAGATGGATCAGCTCCTGCAGATAGAGCATGAGGCGGTGGGCGCTGGCGAGGAAGCGGTAGTCGGGGTCCATCCCGAGCTCGGCCGAAGGAGCGTCGAAACCTATGTCGGCCGGGTCGTGGCCGAAATTGCGCATGGCGCTGACGTAGTCGTAGACCCTGTTGACGTAGTACTTCATCGAGAAGACCCAGTCGGGCGGTGATATGAGCAGCTTGGGCGGGAAGGCCAGCTTGTTGGCCGCGCGGAAGGCGCGCGAGCCGACGAGGGCCCGCACCTCGACCTTGTCGCAGCCTCCGTCGACCAGGATGGGCAGGAGCTCGAGGCCGGCGTGAAGCTTGACGAAGGTCGGCTTGGGACTGCCGAGCCCGAGGAAATTCTCGAACAGGAGGCTGTCCGGCAGGTCGCCGACCCTGGAGAAGATGCTCGCGCGGATCGATTCCTCGTCCTTGATGACGCGGATGCTTTTCAGGTTGCTCTTGTAGAAGAGCCGGCTGTCCTTGCGCACCTTCTCGTCCTCGTGGGTGAGCCGGCCCACGACCTCTTTCTCGCGCAGGAGGGTGAAGTGCGGATTTATCTCCAGGCTCACCTGGAAGCGGTCGAGGAAAATCCGCTTCAGCTCCGCGAGCTCGAGCTCGATCCGGCGCCGGTCCTGGGCGCTCACGGTGTCGCGGACGACGATGTTGAGATCGGCGTCGGTGGAGTGCTGGACCCCCGTGTCGTTGTACGAGGAGAAGATCCTCCCCAGTCCGAAAAGCAGGAGGTTCTCGACGAGCCTGGGCTTGAGCGAGGGCAGGAAGATGTGCTTCACCCAGTTGCAGAGCGCGAAGTTGTACAGGTCCTTCCTCGGCAGGAGGTAGTCCTCGGCGATGGTCGAGGGATTGAGGGCCTTGAAGTCGAGGTTGCGGATTTTCCTGTTGCGCTCGACGAAGATCGACGTGATGAACGCGGAGCGCGCCTCGAAGTCCGCGCCGCCCTCGACGAGCCGGGCCAGGCGCCGCTCGAGAGCCTCGAAGGAGGGATCGCTGTACGCGGGTCCCGCCGCCGGCTTGCCTCTGGAGGCGGAAATCGCGCCGCTCAATTCTCGGATCCCAGGAGGTCGAGGGGATTCTCCGCCACGCCGCGCTTGCGGATCTCGAAGTGCAGGTGCGGGCCCGTCGAGATGCCCGTGGAGCCCACCAGCCCGAGCGTGTCGCCCGTCCTGACGGCCTGCCCGTAGCGGACGAGGATCTTGGACATGTGGCCGTAGAGGCTCTCCCAGCCGTTGTCGTGCAGCACGAGGACGTAGTTGCCGTAGATGGGACTCCGCTCCGCCGCTATGACGCGGCCGCCCCGGGCGGCGAAGATGGGCGTGCCCGCGGGCGCGGCTATGTCGATGCCGGGATGGAACTGCACCTTGTGGCTGTTGAAGGGGTCGGTCCTGAGGCCGAAGCCCGAGCTGATGACGCCCTTGGGCAGGGGGAAGCGGAAGCCCGCGACGAGGAAGAAGGACCGCTCCGAAGCCAGGAAGGAGGAGCCCGGAAAGAACATGAAGTCCTCGGCCCGGCCCTCCCGCACGACGCGGACGCGGTAGTGGGGGCCGGTATCCTCGACGCGCAGGGACTTCACGAGGTATTCGAGGTCGTTCTCCGGCTTGAGGCTCACGAAGATCCCCGGGATCGAGGGCACGAGGAGGGTCCTGCCCTTGGGGATCGCGGCCGCGTCCTGGAGGCGATTGAGGGTGGCCAGGCTGTCGTAGGGGAGGGAGAGGGCGGCGGCGAGAGAGAAGAAGTCGGTCTCCTCCGGCGTCGTGTAGCTGTAGATCGAGAGTTCGGGCATAGGGCCGCCCGAGGACTCTTCGCTGTAGAAGTTGGTGTAGAAGTTCTGGATGGACTCCGAAAGCTGCTCGTAGACGACGTCGTCGGAACGCAGGGCGTGGATCTTCGGGTAGATGGACTGGGCGAGCGCGGCGCCGGAAAGGACGGTGGTCAGCAACAACGCGATGAAAAGCCCGCCCGGGCGGTCGAAAGCCATGATGGGCCCCACTATAGCGCGGATTGCCCAGGCTCGTTAATCCGTGTAGACTCGCCTCCATGCGCATCCACCGATTGGAGAACCCCGTCCAGCGCTACGCCTGGGGGAGCGTCGACGGAATCACGCAGGTGCTGGGCATCCCCAATCCGGGAGGAGGCCCTCTGGCGGAAATCTGGATGGGAGCCCACCCCAAGGCGCCCTCCCTGGCCCTCGATCCTTCGGGACCGAGGAGCCTGGGCGAGCTCATCGCCGCCGACCCCGCCGCCGCGCTCGGAGCGTCCGCCCTGCGGCGATTCGGGCCCGCCCTGCCCTTTCTCTTCAAGGTGCTGTCGGCCGGCACGCCGCTGTCGATCCAGGCCCATCCGGGCAAGCTCAAGGCCGAGCGCGGCTTCGAGCGCGAAAACCTCGAAGGCATCCCGCTGGAGGCGAGCGAGCGCAGCTACCGCGATCCCAACCACAAGCCCGAGATGGCGGTCGCCCTCACTCCCTTCGAACTGCTGTGCGGCTTCCGTCCCGCGAGCGAGATCGCGCGCAACCTGCGGCTCGCGGTCCCCGAGCTCCTCGGCCGCCAGCTCGAGCGCCTCGAGTCCAATCCGGGCAGGGTGGAGCTCTCGGTGTTCTTCTACAGCCTCATCTCGATGGAGGAGCGCGCGAGAAAGCTCATGCTCGAGTCGGCCCGGCGGCGCATCGAGGAGCTGCTCGACCGGGGAGAGGTCCCCGGCGGCGAGGAGGAGAGCTACCGCTGGGTGCCGCGCATCATGGACAGCTTTCCCGGCGACATCGGGGCCCTGACCCCCCTCATCCTCAACCTGGTGAGGCTGCAGCCCGGCGAGGCCGTCTTCGTGGCCCCCGGCGAGCTGCATGCCCATCTCTCGGGCACCTGCCTCGAGATCATGGCCAACTCCGACAATGTCATCCGCGGCGCGCTCACGCGGAAGCACGTCGATCTGCCCGAGCTCATCTCGGTGCTGAGCTTCAACCCCGAGCGCCTCGCGGTGCTGCACTCCGAGCCGGCCGGCTCCGGCGAGGAGCGCTTCCCGGCCCCGGCCCCCGATTTCCGGCTCTCGCGCATCTCGCTTTCGGAGGGCCGGCGGCACGAGCGCTCGGACTCGGGTCCAGCCATACTCCTGTGCACCGAAGGCGCCTTCCGCCTCGAATGCCCGGGAGAGGAGACGCTGGAGCTGCGCCGCGGCGAGTCGGTATTCGTCGAGGCGGCCGCGGGGACGTATCGCCTGACGGGCGAGAAGAGCGGCGGAGCCGATCAGGCGGTGCTCTACAAGGCCTGGCTCCCCGAAGACCGGGGCGGAACCGCGACGTGACCGTCTGGGCCGACGGCGACAGCCTGCAGGCCGAGCTGCGCGGGCTTCTGTGCCGGCGCGCCTCGTCCCCGAGCGGACCGCGATGGCGGATCGTCTTCGTCTCGGCGCGCCCCCTCTCCCTGCCCGAGGGCATCGAGAAGATCGTGGTCGAGCCCGGAAGGGACGCCGCCGACGACCGCATCGCCGAGGCCTGCGAGCCGGGCGACCTCGCGGTCACGCGGGATCTCGTCCTCGCCGAACGCCTGGCCGGCAAGGGACTCGTCGTCCTCAACGATCGGGGCGACGTCTTCACGGCCGAAAACGCGAGAGAACGGCGTTCGCTGCGCGACCGCGCCGCGGAGCTCAGGGCCGCGGGACTGGCACCCGAGCTGAGCCGGCGCAGGACCTGGGGCGCCGCCGAGCTGAAGAAATTCGCCGACGCCTTCGACCGCGAGCTGACGCGCGCGCTCGCCCGCGCGCGCGACCGCGGTCCGTTGGGATAAAAGCGGCTGGATCGAAGCCTTCGTTCACTGCACGGGGTCGAGGCTCGGCTCCACCGAGGGCGGGGGCAGATCGCCGCCCGTGCCGCTCGCGGCGCCGGCGGCCGCGAGGTCGGGGCTCGGCGCGAGGCCGGCGGCGGCGGTCTGGGCGGGCGCGGCGGCTCCGGCGGGCGTCGGTGCGGCGCCAGGCCGGGCCGCGGTTCCGCTCGGGGACGCGGCGCCCGGAGCGCCCGCGGCGTCGGCCTGCGCGGCCGCGCCCGGCTGGCCCGCGCCAGGAGCGGCCGCGGCAAGTCCGGGTGCGGCCGGCTGCTGGCCGGCGGCGAGGGCTCCGGCGGCGGCAGTCGCTCCTGCGGCGGCAGTTCCTCCGGCCGCAGGAGCCGCGGCGAGTCCGCCCGGCGCGCCAAGCTCGCTTGGCGAAGGTGGATTCACGTAGTGCCGATCCAGATAGTCGTAGCGCTCGCTGAGGATGCCGCTGTGCTGCAGGGTGTAGGGACCGAAACGTATCGGCGAGGAGAGGATGGCGATGAGCCGCGCGGCCTCGTCGCGCGAGAGCGAAGCGACGCCGCGTCCGTACCAGTGCCGGGCGGCCTCCTCGATGCCGAAAATGCCCTTCCCCCATTCCGCGTAGCCGAAATAGAGTTCGAGGATCCTGTTCTTCGTGAGGAAGAACTCGAGTTCGTAGGCGGCGACGACTTCGAGGTACTTGCGCAGGTAGCTCTTGACCGGCACGAGGAAGAGCGTGCGCGCCACCTGCATGGTGAGCGTGCTGCCGCCGTAGAGCGTCCGGCCGATCCGCGCGTTGATCTCCTCGGCCCGCCTGAAGGCCGCGATGCTGATGGGACCGTGGTGGTAGAAGTTGTCGTCCTCGATGGCCACGAGCATGGAGCGGATGTAGAAGGGCACCCGGCGCAGCGCCAGAGGACGAGGCCTCGCTATTTTCCATTTGTAGTCCCAGGCGCGGAAGGCCATGAGCACGGTGGCGGAAGGATTGACGAAGCGGTAGGACGCGATGAGGAGGCTCGTGGCGGCCATGTAGCAGAGCTGCAGGGTCAGGAGCGCGAGGGCCAGGTACTTGAGCGCGCGGCCGAGAGTCCATCGCTTCCGAGCCGGGGCCGGAAAGGGAGCCAAGGGAGGGGGAAGCGCCGCGGCCATCGGGACCGAGGAGAGCGACGCGGCGAGGGCGCGGGCCTGCAGGGAGTCCAGGTATGCCCAGCCGAGGCCGGAACCGCCGCGCCTGGCGAACGGCGCCATTATCGTGAGGCGCTCGAAAGGGCTGGAAGGCATGGTGTACGACCAAGATACCACGCCGGCGCCGCCTTGGACAAGGACGCGCCGAAACGCGAAGCGGAGCTTTCCTTGACAACGATTTTGGGCGCGGGCTAGTATGGCGCCGATTCAAAGGGCGCGCGAATCGTTCCGTGCGCCCGCGCATAGGCGACGATCCGTCGGCTCGCCGCATCGGATAGGAGGCTTCCATCCATGAAACGGATGCTGCTCGTCGCGCTCTGCATCTTGGCAGCGGGATTCACCCTCGCCGCCGAACCAACCTCGCAGCAGAACCTGTTCCGCTACAAGCTCGCCAACGGGCTCGAGCTCTTCGTGTACCGCGACGCTTCCCTTCCGCTCGCGCGCGTCCAGCTGGAGTTCCGCGCCGGGGCGATAGCCCAGACGGCGGATGACGCGGGCATCTTCCGCCTCTACGAACGCACGCTGTTCCAGGGCGAGGTCGCCCATCCCGGCTCGGCCGAGATCAGGGCCGCGTTGGCCGATCTCGGCGTCTCGTCCATCGACGGGGGGACCACGGCCGAGCGGGTGAGCTACTGGTTCACCCTGCCTTCGGCCAAGACCGACGCGGGCCTCGCGTTCTGGGCGCGCATGGCCGAGTCGCCCCCGCTCCAGGCGGCCGCCTTCGACGCGGCCAAGAGCGAGTGCCTGGCCGAGGCCGCGGCCCAGGTCCGGGACCCGGCCGCGGTCTACGAAGCGGCCTTCACGCGGAGGCTGTTCGGGAAATACCCCTGGCGCCGCGACGTGGTGGGCAGCGAGGCCGCGCTGAAACCGCTCGACCTCCATTCGCTCGAGGCTTTGCGGAAGACCTGGTTCGTGCCGGGCAACGCGGCGATCTTCGTGGGCGGCGACGTCGATCCCGAGGTCGTGCGGGCCTCGGTCGAGAAGTATTTCGGCGCCTGGCCGAGCGCGCCCGACCCGTGGAAGAAGAGCCTGCCCCCCAATCCGAAGCCGGGAATCTGGCATCCCACCTGGCTCGTCTATCCCGACCCCTCCATGCCCGAAGGCTCGGCGACGGTGGAAGCCCGGTACCGCGGGCCCGATCTCGCCTACGATCCCGATTCCACCTACGCCGCCGACCTGTGGAGCTCGCTCGTGGCCCCGGCCGACGGCCGCTTCAAGACGTCGATGCTCAAGCACGTGAGCGGCCTGCAGGGCGCCGATTCGATCACGGCCTTCTATGTCAGCCAACGCGACGCGGGGTGGGTCTCGTACGGCGCCGCCTTCTCGCCCGACCCCGGGCGCCGCAGCTCCGCCGACCTCGTGCACAGCTTCAAGGAGAGGGCCCGCGGCTACGAAATCACCTCCATGAAGGTCGACCCTTCGTACTTCTCGGCCGAGGACTACGACGCCGCCAGGAGCCGGCTCCTGCGGAAGCGGACGGCGGAGATTTCGACGCCCGACGGCATGATCGGCGCCCTCTCCTTCTGGTGGGCGGCGGCCTCGGTCGACTACTTCCTCGGCTATCCCGACCGGATCGCCAAGACCGGCCCGGCCGAGGTGAGCGACTTCCTCGAGACCTACATAATGCGGAACCTCGAAGTGGTGTCGGTCAGGATGAATCCCGGCGACTTCGAGCGCGAGCGCCGCGTCATGGAAAACCAGGGCTTCGAAGTCGTGCGGCCCGACAACGCATTCTGGTGGCAGCGCTGAGACCTCGCCGCGGCGAGCGGCGCGGCACTGCGGCGCGCGCCGCGGCCGCGGCCCTGATCGCCGCCGCCGGAGTCCTGGCGGCCGCCTGCGCGGGCGCGCCGCGCGCCGCCACGCCCCTCGCGAAGGACGACGGCCCGGTCCCGCCGCGCGTCGCCGCCGCTTCGGAAACCGCTGCGGCGCCTCGGCCCGGGGCCTCTCCCCAGGCGAAGGCGCTTTCACCGGCGAAGGTTCCGCCTGCGGTCGCCGATACCTCCTCCGCCGCTTCCGGGAAAACTTCTCGGGCGAGCGCTCAGCCCGCACCCGCGCCCGCACCCGCGCCTTCGCGGGTCGCCGAGCCCTACCGGCCCACGGCGCAGCCGGAGATCGCGCCGCCTCGCGGCGCCGAGCGGCTCTGGCCCCGAGGCGCAGACGAGCGCCTCGCTTCGCTCTCGCAGAGCCGGCTTCCCGACGGTGCCGAACTCGTGGTCCTGCGGCGGCCCTCGGCGATGGTCCTGGTACGGATAGCCCTCGACTCCAGGCGTTTCGTCCCCGACGACAGGAACGCGGGTCTGGGCGCCCTCGCCCTCTATCTGGCCGCGAAGGGCGGCGCCGACATGGCCGACGGCGAGATCGACCGGGCGCTCCGGGCGGGCTCCGCCGAACTCTCCCTCGTCCTCGACCGAGGCTCGGGCCCCGCCCTCCAGCTCTCCTGTCCCGAAGGCTCGCTCTTCCCGATACTCGACCTGCTCGGCCGCAGCTTCGCCGCCCCGGCCTTCCGCGCCGCGGACTTCGAGGCCTGCCTCTGGAAATTGCGCGTCGAAGAGCGCAGGCGCAGCTCGGACCGCGCTCGCCTCGCCGGGCTCGAGCTGGGCGCCTCGCTGCGCGGCGAGTCCTGGCTCGACCGCAGGCCTGCGGGAGAGGCTTCTTCGCTCGCAGGCCTGAGCCTCGCCGAGGTCGTGCGATTCTGGAAAGACTACGCGGCGGGCCCCGGCCTGAGGATCCTGGCGGTCGGAGGCGTCGATCGGGAGGCCCTGGTCGCCCGGCTCTCGAGCCCGCAGGGACTCGCCCTCGGCAGCCTGCCCGACTCTCGCTCTCTCGCCGTCGCAGGCTCGCGGGCGACCGCCCCCTCGACCGCCCCCTCGACCGCTTCCGCTACCGCCCCTGCGACCCTCCCCGCTTCCGGCAGCGGGGCTCCGTCGGCCCTCGCCCGGACGGTGGCGCTTTCGCTGCCGGCCGAGGCTCCGCCCCTCATCGTCAAGCCGGTGCCCGGCTCGAGCGGATGGGCCATCGCCCTGGGAGAGTACGACGCTCCCTCGATCGCCTCCGCGGACTTCGCCGCGCTCCGCGTGGCGACGACGGCGCTCGGCGATCTCCTGTCGCGGGAGCTCGGGACCCTGGGCGGCCGCGAGAGGCTGAGGCTCGTTCTCGACGCCGGCGGCCCGGGGGCGGGCAGCGTGGAGCTCAGCGGAGGCGCCGACGCCGACGCGGCCCTGGGCTGCTTCGAGCGAGCCCTGGCCGAGCTGGTCTCGGGGCGCTGCGTCGACCCGGTCTCGCCCGACGGCGCCCTGACGAGCCTCGCCGCGGCCCTGAGCTACTATCGCGAGCGCGGCATCGTGGATTTCTACGAGCCCTTCGCGCCCTCCGGCGCGATGGCCGACGAGCTCTCCCGCGTAGTCGCTTCGGGCGCCGAAGCCGCGGAGTTCTACAAGACGGCGGGCCGCATGGCCGCGGTCAACGCCTCCGAGGTCCGGCGCGCCGCCGCGAAGTACCTTTCGCCGGGCGCCCTGTCGTGGATCGCGCTGGGCGATCCGAGTCTCCTGGACTCGGTCGCGGCGAAGCTCGCCGCGAAGCGCTGACTAGTCGTCCTCTTCGAGGGCTAACACCGAAGGGACGGCGCGCACGGCCTTGACCACCTTGCGCACATCCTCCTTCGACTCCACCTCCATGGTGAAGGATCCGGCGAGGGTGCCGTCGCCCCGCTCGCCCAGGCGGCCCTCGCGCAGGCGGCCGCGGAATTTGTGCACGGCGTTCTCGATCTCGCTGAAGAGGTCGGCCGACTTCTTCGCGGTGAGCCTGAAGCGGGCCGTGACGAAGGCGGTCGACTCCTCCCAGTGCACGTCGATCCGGCGCTCGGGGAAATCGGCTATGGCCCGCACCGACCGGCAGTCGGCGCGGTGCACGATGATGCCCCGGCCGCGCGACACGTAGCCGACGATCTCGTCGCCGGTGACGGGGCTGCAGCAGCGCGCGATGCGGATCATGAGATTCTTGGCCCCGCCGATCGCCACTCCAGCCCGCTCGTTACTCAGGGCCTCGCCCTGGCGCGCGACGTGGAATTCGACCGTGGCCCGGCCGCCCTCCTCGGTCTCGCGATGGACCGGAGCGGCGCCGCCGGCCGGCCGCGGCTCCTCGGCCTCGCGGCCGCCGGGATGCGCCGGGGCGTGGGCGCCGGGATGCCGGTCCTCGGCCTTCGCTCCTTCCTGCGGCGACTTGCGTCCGGCGACGATGTTGCGGTCGATCGCGAGGGCCTGGCCCGACTGGACGAGCCAGGAGCGGATCTTGGAGCGCGCCTTGCTCGTGCGCGCTATGCGCAGCCAGTTCATGTTGGGATGGGCCTGGGGCGAGGTGAGGATCTCGACGACCTGGGTGTTCCGCAGCTCGGCGTCGAGGGGCACGATGAGGCCGTCGGACTTGGCGCCGACGCAGTGGCTTCCGACGTCGCTGTGGATGGCGTAGGCGAAGTCCAGGGGCGTGGAGCCCGAGGGCAGCTGGATCACGTCGCCCTTGGGCGTGAACACGAAGATCGAGTCCTTGAGGAGCTCGCGCTTGATCTCCTCCAGGTAGGTCGCGCCCTGCGACACGAAATCGCCCCACTCCTTGAGCCGGTTGACGAGGGGAAGGTCGGAGGGCCGGGGCATTTCGGCGGCGCTGCCCTTCTTGTAGAGCCAGTGCGAGGCGATGCCGTTCTCGGCGACGCGGTGCATCCCGGCGGTGCGGATCTGCACTTCGAGCAGGCGGCCCTCGAAGCACATGACCGTCGTGTGCAGGCTGCGGTAGCCGTTGGCCTTGGGCATGGCGATGTAGTCCTTGAAGCGGCCATCGATGGGCTTCCACAGCCTATGCACCATGCCGAGGAGGGCGTAGCACTCGTTCTCGCCGGCGCAGATGAGCCTGAGGCCCAGAAGGTCGTAGAGCTCCTCGGCGCCCTTGCCCTGCCTGCGCATCTTCTGGTAGATCGAGTAGAAGTGCTTGGCCCTGGCCGAGACCTCGACCTCGACCCCCTCGGCCTCGGCCGCGGCGGCGATGCTCGACTCGACCCGCGCGAGGTAGGCCTCGCGCTCCTCCTTCTTCGCGGCGACGATGTCCTTGACCTGGTCGAAGGCCTCGCGGTTGAGGGCCTTGAGCGAGAGGTCCTCGAGCTCGTCCTTGAGCCAGCTGATGCCCAGGCGGTCGGCCAGGGGAGCGAAGATGTCGAGGCACTCGGCGGCGATCGCCTTCTGCCGCTCCTCGCCCAGGTACTTCAAGGTGCGCATGCTGTCGAGCTTGTCGGCGAGCTTGACGATGATGACGCGGATGTCCCGGGCCATGGCGAAGAGCATGGTGCGGATGGTCTCGGCGGCCTGGACGGTCTTGTTCTTGGCCTTGAGCGCGGCGAGGCGCGACACGTCCTCGACGAGGAGGGCGAGGGCCTCGCCGAAGCGCTCGGCGAGTTCGCGCTTGCGCGACTCGAGGCGCCCGCGGCGGGCTGCCTGCTCCCCCTTCCCCTGGGGCCGCGGCTGAGGGCTCGCCTGAGCCTTTCCCGGCGGGCCCGCGGCCGGCTTCCGGGCTTCCTCGGGCTCGGCGCCCTCGGCCTCGTCGCGGCCGGCCTGGGTCTCCTCGAGCGCGTCGTGCAGGAGCCCGGCGAGCACCGAGTCGAGGTCGAGGCCCATGTCCAGGAGGGTGCGCGCGACGCGGAGGTTGTGCTCCCAGGCCGGCTCGCCCGAGGCGCGCAGCTGCCCCGTCTTGAGCAGGGCCAGGTAGTCCAGGGCCGAGTCCACCCGCCCCGGCTCGGCCGCGGGAAAGGCGGCCGCGGCCGCGGCCGCGAAGGATCGCATCAGGTCTTCCACGGCAGCCTCCCGCGCGTTATGCGCTCGATGCCCGCCAGGTCGGAGAGGGTCGCGACCTCGGCGAAGCCGGCTTCCTCGACGATGGCGCGCAGGGCGCCCGCCTGGGAGCCGTCGGCCTCGAGGAAGATCCAGCCGCCCGGCGCCAGGGCCGAGCGGGCCTGCGGCACGAGCCGGCGGTAGAGTTCCAGGCCGTCTTCCCCGCCGTCGAGCGCCAGGCGCGGCTCATGGCGCAGCTGGGGCCCCAGGCTCGCGAGCTCGCCCGAGGGGATGTAGGGCGGGTTGGCCGCTATGAGGTCGAAGGTCCCCTCGACGGATGAGAGGAGGTCGCTCCGGACGAAGCGGCAGGGCCCGCCGGGGCGGTCGGCAGGCAGGAGGAGCCCGGCGTTCTCCCGGGCGAGCTCGAGGGCCTCCTCGGAGAGGTCCGAGGCCGAGAGTTCCCAGAGCGGGCGCTCGGCGGCCAGGCTCAGGGCGACGCAGGCCGAGCCGCAGCAGGCTTCGTGGACGCGCAGGCTCGGACGGTCGGCGCAGGCCTCCAGGGCCGCCGCGACGAGGGTCTCGGTCTCGGGGCGGGGCACGAGGACGCGGCGGTCCACGCGGAAGCGCCGCCCCCAGAACTCCTTCTCGCCCAGGAGGTAGGCCACGGGGATTCCCGAGGAGCGCTCGGCGATGAGGGCGCGGTAGGCGGCTTCGGGGTCCGGGCCGAGCGTGTCCGGACCCGCCGCGAAGAGGGCCGCGGCGTCGAGGCCGAGGATCTTGCCCAGGAGGAGGGAGGCGTCCAGGAAGGGCGTCCCTGAGCCCCCGAGGGCCGCGACGCCGTCCCGGAGCGCTTCCCTCACGGTCATGTGGCGCGGCTCTCCTGGCCCTGCTCGGAGGAGGAGGCCCTCATGAGCTCTTCGCGGGCGGAGCGCACGAGGCCGTCGATGATCTCGCCGATGTCGCCCTCCATGGCGAGCTCGAGCTTGTAGAGCGTGAGGTCGATGCGGTGATCGGTGATCCGGTTCTGCGGGAAGTTGTAGGTGCGGATGCGCTCGGAGCGGTCGCCCGAGCCGACCATGCTCTTGCGCTCGGCCGCGCGCTCGGCCTGCCGCTTGGCGTCCTCCAGCTCGAAGAGCCGGGCGCGGAGTATGCGCATGGCCTTGGCGCGGTTCTTGATCTGGCTCTTCTCGTCCTGGCAATGGACGACCAGGCCCGTGGGCAGGTGGGTGACGCGCACGGCCGAGTCGGTCGTGTTGACGCTCTGCCCGCCGGGGCCCGAAGAGCGCATGACGTCCACTCGAAGGTCCTGGTCCCGGATCTCGATCTCGGTCTCCTCCATTTCGGGCAGCACCGCGACGGTGACGGCGCTGGTGTGGATGCGGCCCGAGCCCTCGGTCGCGGGCACGCGCTGGACGCGGTGCACGCCCGACTCCCAGCGCAGGTTCTCGTACACTGCCTCGCCGGTGATCGAGAAGACGATCTCGCGGAAGCCGCCCAGCTCGGTGCCGCTGGAGTCCATCACCTCGATCTTCCAGCCCCGCCGGTCGGCGTAGCGGGAATACATGCGGAAGAGATCGGCCGCGAAGAGCGCCGCCTCCTCGCCGCCCGTGCCCGCCCGGATCTCCATGATCGCCGGCTTGTCCGCGAGGGGATCGCGCGGGGCGATGAGCTCCTGGAGCTTGGCCTCCAGGGCCGCTTTGCGCTCCTCGAGGCCGCGCAGCTCCTCGCGGGCCAGGTCGCGCATCTCGAGGTCGCTGTCGTCCGAGGCCAGCTCGCGCGCGCCCGAGACCGCCTCCGCGAGTCCCTTGTAGTCCTCGTAGGCCCGGTCGATGACCGCGAGGCGGGAGCGCTCGCGCATGAGCTCGCGATAGCGCTGGGGGTCCTTGGCGAGATCGGGCTGGGAGACGGCCGCGTCGAGCTCGCGCAGACGGGCGGAGAGCGAATCGAGCTTGTCGATCACTTAGTCGCTCTCCTTGAAGTAGGAACAGGAATAGACGACGATCTCCATTCCGGGTTCCTCGCCGTCGGGCACGCCGGCGATGCTCTGGCCGAGCAGCTTCTGCAGGCGGCAGTCGCCGTCGGCCGCGCAGAGGGGGCAGGCCCCGTTGCCGCGGGGGTTGATCTCTAAGGTCATACCGCGATGGTAGCGAAAACTCATGCCCGCGGCAATACGCGCGCGTCCTCGACGCGCGCCTCCCGCGGAGGCGAAGACTCCTACGGAGGCGGAGCCTTGACGCTCCATTTTGCCCCGTCTACGATGACCGCCACGTATCGTCACCGATCGGAGCGTCAGCGTCATGAAAGTGGCCAAATTCGGGGGAACCTCGGTCGGCAGCGCCGCGGCCATAGCGAATCTCGTCGAAATCGTGCGAAGCCGCGGCTTCCGCGTCGTCGTGGTTTCGGCTCTCTCGGGGGTGACGGACAAGCTCGTCGCCCTGGGCCACGAGGCCGCCGCCTCCGACGGCGCGTGGACCGGCTCCTTCGAGGCCCTCGGCGAGCGCCACAGCGGCGTGATCTCCGCCCTCTTCCGGCCCGAGCGCGCCGAGGCGGTCGAGGCCTCCATAGCCGCGGAGCGCCGGGAGCTGCGCGAGCTCCTGGGCGGGCTGGCCCTCGTGGGCGAGCTGTCGCCCAGGAGCCTCGACCTCGTCATGAGCTTCGGCGAGCGCATGTCGGCCACGATCGTCGCCGCGGCCCTCGCCGACCGCGGCATCCCCGCCAGGCCCGTCGACGCGCGTTCCCTCATCGTCGTCGACGGCGACTTCGGATCGGGCCGGCCCGATCCGGCGAAGACCCGGGAGCGCGCTGCCTCGGTCCTGGCTCCCTTCCTCGACGCTTCGGACACCCCAGCCGAGCTGCCCGTCGTCACCGGCTTCATAGCCGCCAACGAGGCCGGCGAGACCTTCACCCTGGGGCGCGGAGGCTCGGACTACACGGCCTCGATCATCGCGGCGGCCATCGACGCCGAGGAGGTCGAAATCTGGACCGACGTCGACGGCATCCTCACCGCCGATCCGCGCAAGGTGCGCGACGCGTTCAGCCTGGAATCGATCTCCTACCTCGAGGCCATGGAGCTTTCGCATTTCGGCGCCAAGGTCATCTATCCGCCCACGATCCGCCCGGCCTGCGAGCGCGGCATACCCATCCGCGTGCTCAACAGCTTCAATCCGGGCTTCCCGGGCACCGTGATCTCCGGCCTGGCTGCGCCTTCCCGCTACCCGGTGCGGGGCATTTCCTCCGTCTCGCAGGCCGCGCTCCTGAGGCTGCAGGGGCCGGGCATGGTGGGCGTGACCGGCATAGCGGGCCGGCTCTTCGGCTGCCTCGCGCGCCGCAGGATCAACATCATCCTCATCTCGCAGGCTTCGAGCGAGCAGTCCATCTGCTTCGCCGTGGCCCAGCACGACAGCGCCTCGGCCCTCGAGGCCATGAGGTCCGAGTTCGCCGCCGAGATGGCCGAGGGCAGCATCGAGAGCCCCGTGGCCGAAGGCGACAAGACCATTCTCGCGGTCGTGGGAGAGGGCATGCGCCACAGTCCCGGCATCTCGGGCCGCGTCTTCCACGCCCTGGGCCGCGGCGGCATCAACGTGTCGGCCATAGCGCAGGGCTCGAGCGAGCTCAACATCTCCTCGGTAGTCGACTCGGCCGACGAGTCCAAGGCGCTCACCGCGGTGCACGACGCCTTCTTCCGCGCCGGGACTCGATCGGTCAACGTCTTCATCGTCGGCACGGGCCTCATCGGCGGCGCCCTCCTCGAGCAGATGCGGCGCCAGCGCGCGGCGCTCCTGGAGGACCACGCGATCCGGCTCGAGCTCGCCGGGGTGGCCGACACGAAGAGGATGCTGCTGCGGAGCTCGGGCCTCGACCTCGCCGATTGGCGGGCCCTGCTCGCCTCCGAGGGCGAGAAGACCGACCTCGCTCTCTTCGTCGAGCGCCTGCGCGAGGCGGGCCTGCCCAACGCGGTCTTCGTCGACTGCACCGCGGGCGAGGACGCGCCCGCGCTCTATCCCGGGCTGCTGCGCCGGTCGGTCGCCGTGGCCACGCCCAACAAGCGCGGCAACTCGGGCAGCCTCGCGGCCTACCGGGAGCTGATGGCGGCTTCGCGCGCGGCCGGCGCGCCCTATCTCTACGAGACGACGGTGGGCGCCGGGCTCCCCGTCATTTCGACGCTCCACGACCTGCGAGTCTCGGGCGACCGCGTCACGAGGATCGAGGCCGCGCTCTCGGCCACCATGGGCCACATCCTCTCGAACTACCGCGGCGATCGCGGTTTCGCCTCGCTGGTCCGCGAGGCGAGGGAGAAGGGCTACACGGAGAGCGATCCCCGGGAGGACCTCCTGGCGGCGGACATCGCGCGCAAGGCCCTCATCCTGGCCCGCGAGCTCGGCTGCGAACTCGAATACGGCGACGTCGCGGTCGAGCCGATCCTGCCGCGAAGCTGCGCCGAGGCGAAGGACCCTGACGCCTTCCTCGCCTGCCTGGAGCGGGAGGAACCGGCCTTCCGCGCCCTCCGCGACCGCTGCCTGGCCGCGGAGGGCAATCTCGTCTACGCAGCCACGATCACGGAGGGGCGCATAACGCTGCATCTCCGGGAGGCGGCGGAGGGCGATCCGCTCCACGGACTTCACGGCGCCCAGAACGCCGTCGCCTTCTACACCGAGCGCTACGGGGAGCGGCCTCTCGTGGTGCGCGGCCCGGTGGGCGGCGCCCAGATCACGGCGGGCGGGCTCTTCGCCGATATCCTGCGCGTGGCCCGATCGACGCAGGAATGGTACTATCCATAGTAACTTGACCCGGGATTCGATGATATGCTACTGTGGGAGCCACGATGAGGGAGATGCAAGGGAAAGGGGTTTCCGCGGCGGCTCAGGGCCGCGGGACCGCGGCCGGCCGGCCGGCGCGCCTCGGGCGCGTCCCCTCGCCTTCCCTCCGCTTTTTCCACCTCTACTGCTTTTATCCCGCAGCGCGCTCCTTCGCTGCCCGGCCGGGCGGAGCGAGCGGCACGTCGAGCTAGGCCGGCACCGGTGACCGTTGGTCACCAGGGGCCGTCGGTCCCCATCCGGCCCCCGAGGCACCGAAGCGCCGCCTAACGCGCGGTAGGCTCGGACAGCCCCCGGGCACGACAGCTGCAGGAGCGTCCCATCCATGAAAGACCTGAAACTGACCGGCTCGAGGCCCGGCGCCGAGCGCACCGTCATCGACGTGGCGGGCGTCCGCGTGGGCGAAGGCCTCGTCGTCATAGCGGGGCCCTGCTCCGTCGAGAGCGAGGACCAGACGGTCCGCACGGCCGTCGCCGTGAAGGAGGCCGGAGCCAAGATGCTCCGCGGCGGCGCCTTCAAGCCGCGCACCTCGCCCTACGCCTTCCAGGGCCTGGGCCTGAAGGGCCTCAAGATCCTCGACAAGGCCCGGCGCGAGACCGGCCTGCCCATCGTGACCGAGGTCATCGACACGCGGGACGTGAGCTGGGTCGGCGAGTACGCCGACGTCCTGCAGATCGGCGCGCGGAACATGCAGAACTTCTCCCTCCTGCGCGAGGCCGGCAAGTCGGGCAAGCCCATACTCCTGAAGCGCGGCATGCACTCCACCCTCGAGGAATGGCTCAACTGCGCCGAGTACATCCTCGCCGAGGGCAACGGCCAGGTGATCCTCTGCGAGCGCGGCATCCGCACCTTCGAGACCTTCACCCGCAACACCCTCGACCTCAGCATGATTCCCGCCGTGCACAGCCAGAGCCACCTGCCCATCTTCGTCGATCCCTCCCACGGCACGGGCCTCCTCGACATGATCGAGCCCATGAGCCTGGCCGCCGTGGCCGCCGGCGCGGACGGCCTCGAGATCGAGGTCCACATCGACCCGAGCTCGGCCCTCAGCGACAAGGACCAGCAATTGAGGCCCGAGGCCTTCGCCCGGCTCATGAAGCGGCTGACGCGGGCTCGCGAGTTCATCGAGGAAATGTACGCCCGGGAGGAATCATGACGCCCCACGACCTGTACGAAGACCTCGACCGGATAGACGCGCGGCTCCTGGCCCTCCTCAACGAGCGCATGGAGCGCTCCCTGCTGCTGCGCGCCTTCCCCGACGGCGCCGAAGACGCCGCCCGACACGACGAGGGGTCGGTCGAGAGGGCCCGCCGCACGGCCCTCTGCCTCGCGGGGCCCGAGTTCGCCGCGGGCGTCTACCGCAGCATAGCCGGCGAATGCGGACGGCTGCGCGCCTCGGACCTGCGCACGGTGGCCTTCCAGGGCGACCACGGGGCCTACAGCGAGATGGCAGCCCGGGCCTGGGACGCGAAGGCGGCGGCCGTTCCCTTCCGCGAGTTCGTCGACGTGTTCGACGCGGTGCAGGACGGGATCGTCGACTACGGCATCGTCCCCGTCGAGAACACCCTGGGCGGCCTCGTGGGGCCGGTCAACTCCATCCTCGTCTACGCCGACCTCAAGATCGTCGCCGCGGTGGACATGCCCGTCGCGCACTGCCTGCTCGCGCCCCCCGGCGCCGACCACCGCGAGATCCGCGCGGCCTACTCGCACACGCAGGCGCTCGCGCAGTGCCGCCGCTTCCTGGCGCGCAACAAGCTGGAGGGCCGCACGGCCTACGACACCGCCGGCGCGGCGCGCCGGCTCGCCGAGGAGCGGCCGGCCGGGGCTGCGGCCATCGCGAGCCGCTTCGCCGCCGAGCTCTACGGCCTGGAGATCATCAAGGAAGACATCCAGGACGCCGAAAACAACCGGACCAGGTTCTTCGTGCTCTCGCGCTCTCCCGCCCTCGAAGCGGGCGGCAAGTGCTCGGCGGTCTTCTTCACCGAGGACAAGGCCGGCGCCCTCTTCCGGGTGCTCGAGCTCTTCGCGCGCTCGGGCATCAACCTGACGCGCATCGAGTCCGTGCCCAATGTGCCCGGCGACTACGCGATCTTCCTCGACTTCGAGGGCTCGGACCGGGACCCTCGCGTGGCCGGGGCCATCGAGGAAGCCAAGGCGAGCGCCCGCGAGTTCCGCCTCCTGGGCTGCTACACCGAGAGGAGGCTCTGAGCGTGCGCATCTTCATACTGGGCACGGGGCGCATGGGCGTCTGGCTGACCGAGGAGCTGTGCTGGGAGCACGAAGTCTGCGTCCACGACGCCGACCTCGAACGCATGAAATACTTCATCAAGGTGAAGCGCCTTCTCGACGTCGCCGAGGTCCGCGACTTCGATCCCGAACTCTTCATCAACTGCGTCCCCCTGGGAGCCACGGTGGAGGCCTTCGAAAAGCTCCTGCCTTTCCTGGGCGAATCCTGCATGCTCGCCGACATCGCCTCGGTCAAGACCGGCCTCGCCGACTTCTACCGGCGCTCGGGACATCCCTTCGTCTCGACCCACCCCATGTTCGGACCCACCTTCGGCAATATCCGGGACCTCTCCGACGAAAGCGCCGTCGTCATCTCGGAGTCCGACGAGGCCGGCAAGGAATTCTTCCGCTCCTTCTACGCGCGGCTCGGCCTGAAGCTTTTCGAGAGCGACTTCGAGGGGCACGACGCCACGGTGGCCTATTCCCTGGCGACCCCCTTCGCCTCGACCATGGTCTTCGCCGCGTGCATGAAGCGCCAGGCCGCGCCGGGCACCAACTACAAGCGCCACATGGCCATCGCCAAGGGCCTCCTGTCCGAGGACGACCGGCTCCTCGCCGAGGTCATGTTCAATCCCTACACGATCAGGCAGCTGGAGCTCATCAATTCCAAGCTCACGTATCTCACCCACATCATCGCGCAGCGGGACTTCGAGGAGATGAAGAAGTTCATCGACTCGCTGCGGGCGAACATCAAGGAATGAGGCATGAAGGATTTCAGGATCGCGATACTCGGCTGCGGCACGATAGGCGGCGGCGCCGCGCGCGTGCTGCTGGACAATCTCGAAGAGTTCTCCAGGAAGGCGGGCAGGCGGCTCGTCCTGGCCGGCATCGTCACCCGCTCGCCCGCGAAGTCCTCGCGCACGTACGGCATTCCGCGCGAACTCTTCCTGGGAGAGGGCGACGAGCTATCGCAGGCCCGGACCGCCGCCCTGATCGACCAGATCGTCGCGTCGAGCGAGATCGACCTCGTCGTCGAGGCCATAGGCGGCGATTCCGACTACCTCCTCGGCATCGCGCTCGGCGTCCTCGGCGCCAGGAAGCACCTGGTCACGGCGAACAAGGCCCTGCTCTCGAAGCACGGCGACCGCATCTTCGAGGCCGCCGAGCGGAACGGCGCGGCGGTCGGCTTCGAAACCTCGGTGTGCACCTCGATTCCCATCATCAGGGTGATGCAGGAAAGCTTCGTGGGAGACGAGGTGATCTCCCTGTCGGGCATCATGAACGGCACGAGCAACTACATCCTGTCGCGGATGCAGGAAGAGGGCATCTCCTTCGCCGAGGCCCTCGCCCAGGCGCAGGAGATCGGCTACGCCGAGGCCGATCCCGGCTTCGACATCGACGGCATCGACGCGGCCCACAAGCTCGGCATCCTGATGAAGCTGGCCTTCGGGATCGATGTCGCCGCGGCCGACCTCCAGGTCATGGGCATCCGGGACATCTCGGCCGAGGACATGGCCCTCGCCGAGGAGATGGAGTGCAGCGTCAAGCTCATCTGCCACGCGCACCGGAAGGACGGCCGGGTCTACGGCACCGTCAGGCCCATGATGGTCAAGCGCTCGAACCTTCTCGCCCAGGTGAACGGAGCGACCAACGCGGTCAAGGTCGTCAACAAGTATTCGGGCGAGAACCTGCTCATAGGCCGAGGGGCGGGCAGCCTCGAGGGCGGCAGCGCCGTGGCCTCGGACATCATCTTCATCGCGCGCTACGGAAGCGCGGCGGTCAAGCCCCGCTTCCCGGTCGTCTGCGACTTCCGGAGCCTCGACGACATGGAGTTTCCCTACAACATCGTCTTCGACACCGAGGACGTGCCGGGCATCACCGGCTCGGTGACGACGGCCATCGGCGATCAGGACATCAACATCGACACCGTGGGCCACAATCGGCACGGCCGCTCGAC
>DATKVK010000004.1:0-183089 GCA_035530095.1 Rectinemataceae bacterium
TCGAAGTCCAATTCCTTCACGGCCAAGCTGCGCTTCGAGGACCTTTTCAAGATCGTCAAGGACTACGCGGCCAAGGACTGGCTCCTCACCAAGATCGACGGGACCCTCGTCATCCCCCTGCCCGAGGTGCCGGGCATGAGCGGCCTGCCCAAGAGCGTCAGCTTTTCCTACGAGCTGCAGAAGCGCATTCCGGCGCTCAAGCCCACCGTCTCCATCGCGAATTTCAAGGTCGAGGCGCCGAGCGCCGCCGAAGTGGGAGAGGCACTCGCCAAGTCCGGCAGCAACTCCTCGCCGGCCGCCGCCCGCCGCGCCTTCCAGGACGTCCTCGCCGGCCGCAAGCCGCAGCGCGGGGCCGTCGATCCGAGCGAGCTCGACGTCCCCCTGACCGTCGGCTTCACCATAGAGCTCGCCAACGATTCGAAGGCGAGTCTCGCCTTCTCCAAGCTCGACTACGACTTCTACCTGAACGGCGAGAAGCTCGTCTCGGGCGAGACCACGCGGATCGAGCGCGAGGGCTCGCGGACCTTCCTGCGCGTGCGCAGCGTCTTCAGTTCCCGGAAGCTCTCCGAAGGCGTTCGCAGGATCTTCTCTGATCGGAGCGGTGTCTTCCGCGTGGTCGGGAAGACCCTGGTCAAGCTCCCCGACGAGATCAGGCCCGAGCCTCTGCCCCTCGACTTCGATGAGGGCGGGAGCTTCCACCTGTGAGGCTCGGCCGGCGGCAGGGCCGCCTCTAGGCGCGGCGAGATGCCCACGCCGCTCTTCGACTCCTGCCCCGCCACCAAGACGGAGTGGGCTTTCGACTACACGGGGAATATCTATCCCTGCACCGCGACCGTGGGCAAGCCCGGCGAGGAACTCGGCAGCTTCTACCCCACCGTCACGAAAGACGAGGAGCGCATCGAGGAGTGGGAGGACCGCGACGTCACCTCGATCGACGAGTGCGGCTCCTGCCCCGTGCGCCTCGCCTGCGGCGGAGGCTGCGGCTCGGTGGCCAAGAACGCCGCCGGGAAGATCCACGCCCCCGACTGCCGGCCCCTCAAGGAGCTCCTCGAGATGGGCCTCGCCCTCTACGGCGGCAGCCCGGCCTGATAGGCTGTTGAAACGCTTCGAGCATTTCCACAGCCTGTTAGAAGGCCTCCGTGCTCATGGTGAGGGTGAAGTTGAGGGCCGCGGCCGGCTTGGTCGAGAAGACCATGCCCGAGTAGGAGTTGACCACGGGGCCGTACATGATGAACTCCGTGCCTGGCGCGCCGAAGGTGAAGGTCGCCCCGATCGAGACGGCCATGTAGTCGAACATCTGCCACTGGAGGCTCGGCGAGACCATGCCCGAACCGTCGGAGAGGTTGGAGATCGCGTAGACGTTCGCGGTCAGATCTTCCTGCAGGAACTGCCCCCAGCTGAAGCTCAAAAAGCCGTAGTGGGTGCCCAAACGGATCCGGTCGATGGCGCTCGGGTCGGCGATGTAGTAGCTGTAGGCCTCCTGGGCGCTCACCTTGGTCTGGCCCTCGCCGTTGTAGTAGTACTGGGCCAGGACCGTGATGTGGTTGTCGGCGTTCATGTAGTAGCCGCCCGCAGTGCCCGAGAAGAAAAGCGTCGAGTCGTAGGTCGCGGTGGAGGACAGGGGGGGCAAGGTTGAATCGTACGAGGTGATGAATGTCCGTTCGCTCCCGTACTTGAGGATGGCTTCGCCGAAGAAGTTCAAGTCCCCGTTGCCCGTGGTGCCCATGAGGAGGGCGCGCGGGTGGTCGTTGTACGAATAGTAGGCCGCGGCGGCCATCTCGGTGTTGCCCCCGCCGAACTCGCCCTTGACGCCGAGCCGCAGGTCCTTGGGGTCGATGGCTGTGCTCCCGTCGGTCGGCGTGGGCATGCCCGCGAGGAAGTAGAAGTTGTTCGTCTCCGTCATGGGCACGGTCATCTTGAGCGAGATGGGGCCCTCGCGCTCATCGCTCGTGTTCGTCAGGTCGATGGCCGTGGTGACGGCGAAGATGTCGTCGGCGGGCTGGAAGGCGCCCTTGCTCACGCCCCAGGACAGGGGCTGCTTGCCGAAGCTGAAGTAGACCTTGTTCTGCCAGTTGAACTTCGAGTAGAAGGCGAAGACCGTGATGTTCGGCACCGTCCAGGAGTTTTGCGTCGGCGAGGATGACGCCTGGGTGGGCGCATAGACGCTATAGGTCGTTGTCATGGGCCACTGGGTGCGGAACTCCGTGTTGACCCCGAAGTCCGTGAGCGGCTTGGCGGTCAGCGTGAAGCGGCCCTCGAGGTCGGGCGTGATGTAGGCGCTGTTCGGCGAAAAGAGCTTGGCCGAGCCGTCCCAGGCGGGGCTCCACACGGGATTCCAGCCGAAGCTGCCCTTGATCTGTCCGCCCACCTTCACCTGATCGTATTTCAGGAACTCGTTCTGCGGCGCCGCGCTGCCAGAGCCCTGCGACGGACTCACCGACTCGGAGCCGAACAGGGAATTGTCGTCCGAGCCGGCGCTGCCGCCGGCTGCCGCGTTCGGGGTCTGTGCGGCGCCGCCCGTCGCCGCGGCGCCCGACGAGGGCACGATGGTCTCCGAGCCGAACAGGGAGTTGTCGGCCGCAGGGCTCGAGGCGGCCGCGCCACTCGCCGGGGCCGCCGCCGGGGCCGCCGCCGTCGGTGAAGACGCCGTCGAGGAAGACGCGGCCGGCGCGGTCGCGGTTTGCGCGGCCAGGGCGGCCGATGCCAGGAAAAAGGCCGCTATCGCCGCCGTGAACCTCGGCGACAGGAAGAGCGGCTGAAAAACTCTGGTTCTTATCCTGTCTTGCGCGGTTTCGCCGAGAGCTCCATGAGGATCGAGCTGGGCGTCCTTCCGAACGCTTCCGACTTCCTTGCGCGCTTTGCGCCGTGGCGTGGAATCCATCTTCGCCGAAGTCCGGAGCACCGCAAGGTGCAAGGCGGTCCCCTGTCGCCGCATCACTGCGCCTGCTCCAGGAAGGTCTTCGAGAAGACCATGTCGGGCAGGCGCCCGACATGGACGTCGGAGAGGGTCAGCACGCTCTGCTCGCCCACGTTGATGTTGTCCACCATCTTGATCCGGGCGGGCACGAGCCGTCCGGCGACCTCGATATAGGTGGGCAGGAAGTAGATCGTGCGCATGAGCCGGTTCGAGACGGAATAATCCTCCTCCATGAGGGGGATGGGCTTGTCCTTGCGGATCGTGAGCTTGATCTTCTGGTAGGAGACCTCGTCGTTCTTGGCCTGGAGCGTGAGCACCCAGGTGTCGAAGATCCCCAGGCGCCCCGACTCGGCCTTGACCACGTCGAAGTCCTCGGCGTAGGTGTACTTCTTGAAGTCCGAGTTCTTGGCCTTGGTGTTGGAGATGTTCTCCTTCATCGTGGAGTGCGAGTAGGCGCCGCTCTCGGGGTCGTAGAACCACACGTTGTCGTCGATCTTGAGATAGCCCTGGCCCTTCTGCTTCTCGGGCTTCTGGAAGAGGATGACGATCTGGTCGTGCGCGTCGCGGCGGAAGATCTTGATCTGCATCGTGGTGGGATTGTCGCCCGGCTTCTCGGTGACGATGCCGTAGACGGCGGTGTAGTCCTGCTTGCCGAAGTCCGAGAGCTCGTCCACCGCCTTGAGCTCGGCCTTGAAATCCGGGGCGGCGAAGGCCGCGGCGGCCGAGGCTGCGAGTACGAGGGCGAGGATCGTGCGCTGCCTATGCTTCATGTTCAGATGCTCCTTGGGAGCGGCGCGCCCCGCGGCTCGGCGGAGGGCGCGCCGCTTGTTCTCACTTGACCGTGCGCAGGGCCACGGCCGGGTCCAGCCGCGCCGCCATGCGCGCGGGGAAGAAGGCGGCCCCGAGACTCAGGGCGGCCACGATGAAAACATCCGTCAGGGTGCGCCCCAGGCCCAGCCTGAAGGTCATGTGCCCGTTCTTGAGGATGATGAACAGCGCGCTGTCCAGGCCGAAGTTGACGAGCGACACGACGCCCATGACGAGCACGGCCAGTGCGAGCCCGGCGATCACGCCGCCCAGGGCCAGGAAACCCGCCTCCAGGAGGAAGAGGCCGCGCACCTCGCCGCGCTGCATGCCGATCGAGCGCATCGTGCCGATCTCGCGGATGCGCTCGTACATGATGATGCGGAAGGTGTTGGTGATGCCCACCATGATGATGACGAAGAGCACGATGAGGATGACGAGACTGGCCGTGTCGAGCACCTGGACGATCTGCTTCACCTGCGCGAGCATGTCGTCGAGGGTGAAGACGCGGTACTTCGTGCCCGTCCAGGACTCGTTCTTGCCCTGCTGCATCATGGTGCGGACGAAGTTCTGGCTTTCCTTGGCCGCGCTGCGGTCGAACACCTGGGCCTGGGCCTTGAGGTCGTCGTAGAGCGCGGTGCCGTACTTGTCCATGCCCGCGAGCGAGGGCAGGTAGAAGCCGAGGGTCTGGTAGTCGCCCGGGCCCAGATTCAAGAGCTCGTTGACGTAGTCCTTGTTGGCGTAGCCGGCCATGGATCCGAGTATCCCCGGGTCGACGGTGATGCCGGCTATCGCGAACTCGCCCACGTTGTTCTGGCCCGTATACGTGCGCATCTGGGCCAGGACCCGGTCGCCGATCTGCACGTCGAGCCGCTTGGCTATGGGCTCGGAGATGATGAGCCCCTGCCGGTCCTTCATGCCCGCCATGCCGCCGTGCTTGAACACGAGGCGGGAGGGGAGGAAGGTCTCGCTCGCGAAGTCGACGCCCTCGATGTTGAGCGTGGCGGTCTTGCCGGCGAACACCAGGGAGCACTGCTGGATCGAGCTGCGCTTGGTGACGTACTCGGCGGGAATGCCCGCCTCTTTGGCTGCGGCCATGAGGACCGAGTCGTCGTGGATGACCTCGAATTCCCTGCCCGAGGCCGACTTCTCGACGCCCTGCACGAAGATGTGCCCCGCCGCCAGATTGGCGAAGTTTTCGCTGATGTTGATGATGAAGGCGCCGACGAAACCGTTGATGACGGTGACCACCATGATGCCGAAGGCTATGGCGCCGCCGAGGAGAACGGTCCGCTTCTTCTGCCGCGAGAGGTTCCGCAGCGCGAGTCTGATGGTTTTCATGCCGGACTTCCTATTCGGTCTGCATCGCGCGCACGGGCTGCACCTTGAGCGCGAGCGATACGGGGTAGAGGTGGGCGGCGACCGCGACCAGGCCCACGAGCGCGAGGCTCCACACGACCGAGAAGGGATTGACCGCCGGGTGCAGCACGTCGCCCGCGAAGAGGATGCGCAGGAAGGGGTTGGTCGCGGTGATGTGGGCCAGGTTGAGCGCGCCTATGACGCCGAAGGCGAGGACCATGCCGAGAAGGCCGAACACGGCGGCTATGGTCAGCGTCTCCACGAGGAACATGCGCCGCACGAAGCCCTTCTGGGCGCCGAGCGCGCGCATCGTGCCGATTTCGCCCGTGCGCTCGATCACCGAGATGACGAGGGTGTTCATCATGATGATCACCGCCACCACCGCCACGATGATGATGGCGATGTTGAACACGATGCGCACCACGTCGATGCTGGCGGCGAAGGGGCCCGCGGCCGCCTTCCAGCCGGCCGCCCGGGCGTCGATGCCCTCGGCGGAGAACCACTTGTTGAGCGAGAGGATGAGCGCGCCCGCCGCGGCCGGATCGCGCACGCGGGCCATGATGAAATGCCAGGCCCCGGTGTCGGCCTGCGCGGCGGGGCGCGCCTTGGGCGCCGCGGCGGGAACTGTCTTGGCCGCCGGAGCCTCGGCCGCGTTCGTCGGAAGGATGGTCACGCTGCCGAAGAGCGAGTCGCCCGAGGCGTCGAGGATGGCTTTCTGCGCCGTGGTGACCGGCTCGTCGGGATCGTTGCCCACCGTGAGGCCGCTCAGGATGCGCACGGTGTTGACGTCGGCGTAGGAGATGAAGTCGGTGGCCTCGCTCTTGATCTTATAGCCGATGATGCCCACGAGGGGCACGACGCGGATCTTGAAACCGGCCTTGCCTATGCCGGTGAGGGTGAGTTCCTGTCCGATCCTGGGCGTGAAGCCGGCATCCTTGGCGTACTGTTCGGCCATGTGCTGGGAGATGAGGAGGCCTTCCTCGCCCGGCTTCAATAGCCGGCCCTCGATGGCGTAGGCGTTGTGGAAGAGCCTGTAGTAGCTCCCGGGATCGATGCCGAAGAGGAGGGCGAAGCCCTGCTTGTCCGAATCCTTGGGCGAGACGAGGGCGAAGCCGGTCACCTGCGAGGTCGTGCCGGTGATCTCTTTTTCTGTCGAGAGTTTCCGCTCGATCTTGTCGTAATACGGGATATTGGGCGTGCTCTCCTGGCCGCCCACCGACTGCACGCCGAAGAGGCTCACCGGGCTCTTGGTCTTGGCCGAGATGAAGAGGTCGCCGGTGTAGTTGCCGATGAAGGTGTCCTTGACGCCCTTCGCTGCCGTGTCCATGAAGGCGTTTCCCACGATGAGGATCACGACGCCGAGGGCGAGCAGTATGCCGATGATGAGACTCTTGGCCTTGTGCTCCAGGAGGTTCCTGAAGGCTATGCGCACGAGCACCGGCATGGCTTTCAGTTCCTCGACGCCGCGGCGCCGGCCTCGCCGTCTCCCTCGCCGTTCCTCGCGTCCTTGCCTTGCCGCACGTTCTCGGTGACGAGTCCGTCGCGCAGGCGGATGATGTGGTCGGCCAGGCCGACGATCTTCGCGTCGTGGGTGGAGAAGATGAAGGTCGTCTCCATCTCGCGGTTGATCTTCTTCATGAGCTCGAGGATCTGCTCGCCCGTGGCCGAGTCGAGGTTGGCCGTGGGCTCGTCGGCGAGCACGATCTGCGGTTTGGTGACCAGCGCCCTGGCTATGGCCACGCGCTGGCGCTGCCCGCCGGAGAGCTCGTTGGGCTTGTGGTCGCGCCACTGGGTGAGGCCGACCTCCTCCATGAGGTAGCCGATCCACTCGGCCTTCTCTTTGGGGCGCACGCGCTCCTTGCCGAGGAGGAGGGGGAACTCGATGTTCTCGTAGACCGAGAGCACCGGAATGAGGTTGAAGGACTGGAAGATGAAGCCCAGTGTATCGTGCCGCAGGCTAGTCAGCGCCTTGTCGTCGAGGTCCTTCGTGGGCTTCGAGTCGATGAAGACGGTGCCGGCGGTCGGTCGGTCCACGCAGCCGATCATATTGAGGATCGTGGTCTTGCCCGAGCCCGAAGGCCCGGCGATCGAAATGAAATCGCCTCTTTCGATGGAGAACGAAACGCCTTTGACCGCCTCCACTTCCACTTTGCCGAGCGGATAGACCTTGCGGACGTCCTGGAGCTCTACGATGACCATACGTACTCCTTAGACTCGGGCGCTGCGCCGCGCGAGCGCGCGGCTTCGGGGCCCCGCGGCGCGGGCGTCCCTGCATGGACCCGGTCTCCCTCATCGGGGCCGAGGCTCGCGCCAATATTCGGTACAAAGATAGCCATTTCTCCTCCATAGATTCAAGGACGGCGGACGCCCTGCTTATCGGCGCCGCGTGTTGCGCGCTGAGGCTGTCCGGCCTATGCTAGGGCCGATGATCGCCACACCGAATGAGCGGCTGCCCGCGGCCCGGCCCGGCTCCGCCCTCGCGGCGCGCCGCATCTCCATCCTCCCGCCGCGCGACCGAAGCCCTCGCGCCTCCCGGGCGGCGCCGCCCCTTCTTTTCATCCTGGCTTTGGCCTTTTCCGCTCCTTCAGGCGCGCAGGATGCCGCCCTGCGTATCGGCCCCCCTCCGCGGCTCATCGAATACAGGACGGCGAGCCTGAGCGGAGATCCTGCGTCGCCCATCGCGGGACAGCCCAGCCTCGTCGAGATCGAGTCCTACGACGAACGGGGCCGGCTCATCCTCCTCGCGCGCCGGGAGGAGGTGGACACGGGCGGGGCCGGGGCCGGGCAATCGCAGCCCTCGAATCAAAGCCGAGGGCAGTCTGCGCCGCTCGGAGCAGTCCAACCTCAACCTCAACCTCAACCTCAACCTCAGGGCCAGGGGGCGGCACCGAAGGCGGCCCGGAAGGTCTCGTTTCTCTATCGCGAGTTTTCCTACGATGGCGCCGGACGCCTCGTCATGATCACCGATCGACCGGGGCCGGGCCTGAGCTATTCCCGCAGGGATATCCTGCGGCGCGATGCCGACGGCCGGCTCGTCTCGCTCGTCGTGGAGGCGGGCGGCGTCAAGGTCTGGACCCTCAGCTACGAATGGAACGGCTCTGCGTCGAAGGTGCTCGGCGTGCTCCGCGACGCATCAGGCTCCATGGTCGCCTACGACGAACTCGACCTGGGCGGCGGAGCGGCCGATTCCGCGGCTCTCACGGGCACCCGCTACGCCCCCGACGGCTCCGCGAAGGAGCATCTCTCCGCAGCCGTCGACTCAGGCGGCCGTCTCAGTTACATTTCCCGCAGCGCCGCCCCGGCGACAGCTGTCGCCGAAGCCCTTGCTGCCGCGCCGGCGGGCGCCGATCAGGCCGCTGCGGCCCAGGTTGCCGTCCCCACCGCGGCCGCTCCGGCAAGTCCCCGGCAAGCTTCCGTCGGCTCAGCCGACTCGGCCGCGGCCGGTCCCCCCGAGCCGGAACTCGGAGCCTACCTCCTGCCGCCCTGGCCCGGCGCGGGCCCCTGGACCTGGTCGGCCGCGGCAGCGGCGGGGATGATCCTGCCGCCCTTCGCCGAGCCGCGGGCCGGGAAAGCGAAGCAAACAGGCTCGTCCGCTTCGGGCGGGAGCCCTGGCCAGGCAACTTCGACCGATGCGGGAAATGCGTTTCCGCCAATGGCTCAAGCGGCTCCGAGCGGTGCTGCCCCGGGCGGCGCGGCGGCCCCGAGCGGCGCGGCAGCCCCGGGCGGTGCGGCGGCCACGGGCGGCGCGGCCCCGAGCGGCGCGGCAGCTCCGAGTGGTGCGGCTCCGAGCGGTGCTGCCCCGAGCGGCGCGGCGGCCCCGAGCGGCGCGGCCCCGAGCGGTGCGGCGGCCACGGGCGGCGCGGCTCCGGGCGGCGCGCCGCCCGACTCCGCCGGGAGCTCGGCCGACTTTCTCTACGACCAGGCGGGGCGCCTTATACGTGCGCGGCTCATCGACGACCAAGGCTACCTCCTGAAGGAGGCGGACTATCAGTGGGACGCCCTCGGACGGCTCGAAGAAATCGATGGGGGAGCGACTACGCTCTATCGCTACTCCGCATCCTCCGGGCGCCTCTGGAAAGATCGTCGGCTCTTCCGGGTTCCCGACTCAGTCTCCTCGCCCGTGGACGACGCGCTCCTCATCCCTATCGCCCGCGAGACCCGAAGGGTGGAGCTTCGACGCTGAATGGGGCGCCGATCCCCGTTTCCGCGCGCCTGGGGCGGCGCCCCAGGCGATGTTCGCGCTGCATCCGAGGTTTACAGTTCGTCGATCTGCCTATATACTCCCCAGCCGGAAGCGGGGCGATCGTGACATTGATGGAATGGCGGGACCAGACATACCGGGATTTTTTCGAGAGCGTGCTCGGCGGGCTCGAGCGCAGGAAGGCCCAGGACCCGAGTTTCGCCATCTCCGACGCCGAAGGTACGCTCGAACATCTGTATATCCAGGACGGCAACGACTGGATCGGCCGCGGCGAGGTCCAAGACATCAATCTCGGCGCCACGATAGCCGCTTACGAGCATTTCATCGCCGAGTGGAAGGCTGGGCCGTCCTCGGCGCCTCCGCCGGGAAACGTGTCATCTCTCGACAAGGAGTAGCGCATGAGTCTCTCAGTCAAGCGTGTGGAGTCCAAGGGCGATCTGAAAGCCTTCATCCGTTTCCCCTTGCGCCTGTACGCGGGCGATCCCTACTACGTCCCGGCCCTCGAGTTCGACGATACGGCTACGCTCGCCAAGGACAGGAATCCGGCCTTCGAGTATTGCGAGGCCGAGTACTGGCTCGCCTATCGCGACGGCGTGCCGGTGGGCCGCATAGCCGGCATCTACAACAAGCGCTATGTCGAGAAGTGGGGCAACAAGTACGCGCGTTTCGGATGGATCGATTTCGTCGAGGACTTCGAAGTGGCCGAGACCCTCGTCCGCACCGTCGAGGACTGGGCGCGCTCCAAGGGCCTGGACGGCGTGCACGGTCCGCTCGGCTTCACCGATCTCGACCGCGAGGGCATGCTCGTCGAGGGTTTCGACCAGGTGGCTACCCTGGCCACCATCTACAATCGCCCCTACTATCCCCGGTACCTGGAGCGCCTAGGCTACGCCAAGGACGTCGATTGGGTCGAGTTCAAGGTCAAGGTGCCCGACTCCATTCCGGAAAAGGTGCTGCGCGTCCAGAATCTCATCGCCAAGCGCTCGGGGGTGCATCTCCATCAGTGGAAGACCAAGAAGGAGCTGCGCGAGAAGTTCGCCGAGGACCTCTTCGCCCTCGTCGAGGAAGGCTATTCGCATCTCTACGGCACCACCCCCCTGACGGAGCGCCAGGTGCGGAACTACATCAAGACCTACCTCGGCTTCGTCGATCCACGCTTCAGCAAGGTGCTCGTCGACGAGCACGAGAAGCTCATAGGCTTCGGCATCTCCATGCCGAGCCTCTCCCGGGCCTTGCAGGTTTCCCGCGGTCGGCTCCTGCCCTTCGGCTGGCTGCATCTCCTTCTCGCCCTGCGGCATCCCAAGGTCATCGACATGTACCTGATCGCGGTCAAGCCCGAGTACCAGGCCCGCGGCGTCATCGCCTTCGTCATGACCTCGCTCACGCAGAGCGCCATCGAGGCCGGGGTCGAGTACGCCGAGACCAATCCCGAGCTCGAGACGAACATCGAGGTCCAGGGCGTCTGGAAGGGCTACGAGCACACTCAGCACAAGCGCCGAAGGGTCTACCTCAAGCGGCTGTAAGCGGAGCTTCGCCCCTTCGAAAGGGCCTCAGTCCGTGTTCTTCGCGTAGATGCCCTCGAAGTCCGGGGCCACGGCGAGGAAGACCCCGAACAGCTCGGGATCGAAGTGCAGGTCGCGCTCCTCGCCCATCTTCTGCAGGGCCACCTCGTGCGGATAGGGCGTCTTGTACGAGCGCGTCATCCGCAGGGCGTCGTAGACGTCGGCCAGGGTGACGATCCGCGCGGCGAGCGGTATCTGCTTCCCTTCGAGGTTGAAGGGGTAGCCCGAGCCGTTCCACCATTCGTGGTGCGAAAGGGCGATCTCCTTGGCCATGCGCTGCGGGTAGCTCGACAGGATGAAGGCGCCGTTGATGGTGTGCTCCTTCATCACCTTCCACTCGAACTCGTCCAGAGGGCCCTGCTTGTTGAGTATGTCGTCGGGGGTGCCTATCTTGCCGACGTCGTGCATCGCGGCCAGGAAACCGATTTCCTCGATGAAGTCGGCGTCCACCTGGGGCCAGCGCGGATCGCGGTAGAGTTCCTCGGCCAGCCGGCGCGAGTAGAGGTTGACGCGCTGGACGTGGTTCCCCGTATCGCGGTCCTTCTTGAGCGAGGCGCGCAGGAGGGAGTCCAGGTTGTCGCGGAGAAAGCCCTTGTACTCCTCGGTCACGTTGTCCAGGTACACGGTATAGGCGCTGGGCCTGCCGCGCGGATCCCGCTCGCGCCAGTACGGCAGGATGTGGACCTTGGTGATCACGGTAGCCGCTTCCTTGCGGAAGACATTCTTGTGGGAGATCGTGCCCTTCCACTCGAAACCGCGCCCGGGATCGCCCAAGGAAGCGATGAGGTCGCGGCGCTGTTCGGCCTCGAAGGCGCTGTTGAAGGTCTTGAGGAAGGAAGAGGCCTCCGGATAGGCGAAGCGCTTGAGAAAGACGCGGAAGGGGGGATTCGCATAGATGAAACCCTGTCCGCTGTCTATGAGGGCGAGGGGCTGGCTGGTCCTCTCGTAGCTCAAGACCAGACTGCGCGGACCGGGCTCCGCCAGCAGCGGCGACTCGGCGGGCTTGTCGTTGATTTCGCGTTCGAGATCGCCGAGATCGTCGACGCTCTCGAGCTCTTCGACCGCTTCGATCGCCTGGATCCGTTCGCTCCGCTTCATCGTCACTGGCCCTTCCCGGTTTCCCGGCGGGCGGCCGATTCCTCCGCCTCGCTGGAGCGAAGATACAGAGGACCCGCGTCCGCCGGCGAGGGCCCTTCGCGCAGGAAGAGCCCTTCTCCGATCTCGGCCAAGGCGCGGGCCGCGGGAGTCCGCGCTCGCCGGTCTATGCGGAATCCGCTCCGCTCGCCGGCCAGCCCTTCGAGCAGCTCGGCGTCGGGGCCGGTGAACAGGACCTCGTCGTAGGCATCGAGCCGGGCCGCCAAGTCGGCCGGGGAGACATCGAGCCAGTCCGTCAGCCTCTCCCCCCTCCGATAGAGGGCGGAATAGAAGCGGCCTTTCTTGCCGTCCATCACGGGGACGACGAGCCCCGGGTAGGTGTCGAGGCCCCAGGCCAGGCAATCGAGGGTCGGCACGGCCACGAAAGGCTTGCCGAGACCCAGCGACATGCCCTTGGCCGTGGCCATGCCTATCCTGAGGCCGGTGAAGGAGCCGGGACCGAGCATGCAGGCCACGAGATCCAGGTCCTCGCTCCTCATCTCGGCGCGCTCGAAGCAGAAGTCCACGAGGGCCATGAGCTGCTCGGCGTGCCTGAGTCCCCGGTCGAGCGAGGCCTCGGCCCAGAGCGAGTCTCGCCGCAGCGCCACCGAAAGCAGGTCGCCCGAGGTGTCGAAAGCCAGAATTTTCATCGGAGAAGCTCCTCGAGCGCGGCGCCCTCGAGCCGCAGATCGCGGCCGCCGTCGGGGCGGACGGAAAGCTCGACACTGACCGCGTCGGGGGGCAGGGCCTCGGCAATGCGCTCGCTCCACTCGACGAGGCAGAGCCCGCCCGAGTCGGCGAAGAGCTCCTCGCCGCCCACCGAGGCGAAGTCCTCGACGCCGGAGAGGCGATAGGCGTCTATATGATGGAGCCGCAGGCGGCCCGCGTACTCGGAGACGACGGTGAAGGTCGGACTCGTCACCTCGTCGTCGACGCCGAGGCCCCGCGCCACACCCTTGGCGAAGGTCGTCTTGCCCGCGCCCAGGTCGCCCCGCAGCGCCATCACCGTGCCGCCGGGGGCCAGGGCGCCTATGCGCTCGCCCAGGGCCTCGGTGTCGTCCGCGCTGCCGAGATGATAGAGAATCAGGGCAGCCTCCCCGTCTTTTCCAGTTCGAGTATATGCTCCCTGATGGCTCTGACGATGGGCAGGAGCGGCCAGTCGAGGGGATCCAGGACGTGGAGCGTGATTTCCGGCGGTCCGAGGGGCTTGTGCTCGAGCGTGAAGGCTATATCCGCCTCGGCCTTGAGCGGACCCGAATCCAGCACGGCCACGCCGGTGAATTCCTTGATGTAATGCACGGCCGATTCCTTGCGACTGAGCTCCTTGAGCTCCACTACTTTCATTAGGCAATTGTAGGAAGCGCCGCAGGGCACAGTCAAGTTGCCGCAGGCGGGATCGGCGTCCTTTCAGTCGGAATAGCCGTAAACCTGGGAGAGAATCGTGTTGAGGGTGCGCCGGGAAATCTTCACGAACTGGATGTGCATGATGCCGCCGACGTTGCGGAGCTTGTTCATGCGCACCACCTTGCCGAAGGCCGCGTTGCCGCCCTGGTCGAACTCGATCTTGATGAACTCCCCGGCGGCAAAGGCGTTGGCGCTCTGGATGCCGACACCGCCGGCGGAAATGTCGACGACGGTGCCGGGGAAGGGCATGTTCTCCACGCGCGCCGTGGACTGCGCCTTGCCGCGCGTCGTGGAGGAGCGTACGACCACGTGGTAGAAGGTGCAGCTCTCGCGCACCTCCCTGCGGGCGTTGCGCCGCGCGGGGAGGGCCGATACCGCGTCGCTGTGCGAGAGGACCATCACTTCCTTGTTGCCTATGCGCTCCCAGCCCACGACGCGCGTCGGGAACTGATAGCCCTGATGGGCCTGGGTATAGAAGAAGCAGCTGAGTTTCGTCCCCTTGTGGAAGCGGATGGTCTCGCCGTAGGGATCGCGCACCGGTTCGACGGCGATGCCGCCCGGCTCCACCGCGACGATGACGGAGGGGTAGGACTCCTCGCCGGGCGCGATGAAGGTGAGCGGCATAGTGCGCCCGAGCTGCCGGGTCGATCTGACCGGCTGGCCGAGGGCGTTGCGCTGCGTCAGACGCTCCCGGGCGGTGAAGAGCCGGGCCTTCTGCTCCTCGGCGTCGGCTTCGGAGTCCGAATTCTTCTCGATATACCGATACACGTCCTTGAAGAAGGTATCGAGCTTGGCCTGGTTGCGGAAGACGAAGTCGGGGTTGGCCACGCCCAGGGCCCGTCCGTAGGTCTCGAGGAAGCGCGTCTCCTCGTCCGTGAGCCCGCCCGAGCGGGCCGCCTTGCGGAAGCCTGTCTTGCTGAACGAAGCCGCCTTGTTCAGCTTGGAGCCGCCCGAGGCCCCGCCCTTGAGCCCGCGCTGGATGAGCACGACGATGACGATGAGGACGATGAAGCCCACGATGAACCAGAGCACGGTGCCCTCGCCCTGGGAGGCCTGCTGGACCCAGAGGCTCGAGGGCGTCTGGCCCAGGAAAGCCTGGCTCGTCATGAGGGGGGCATGGCCTCGTCCATGGCCGCGAAGAAGCTCCGCATCCGGGGCAGGATCTCGTACTCGGCGAGATCGCCGATGAGGACCGCGTCCTTGTGTTCGAAGGCCTCGGTCAATTGGCGGAGGATGGCGTTGAAGGCGACATAGAAGTCCTCGAGCGACCGGCCCTCGATCCTGATCCCGTCCACGGCGACGCCGGCGCGCCCGAGCTCGGGGACGATGCGGATCACCTTGTTGAAGACCTCGATGAAGTAGGTCACCGCCTTCATGGCCCGGTCGTCCTTGCCCGTCTGGAGCAGCACCGGCAGCTCCTCGAGTTCGGGGGCCTGGCTCTCGAAGAAGGCCGCGGCCTTGCGCATCTCGTGCAGGGGCTCGCGCAGCTCGGCGAGCCGCTCGCCGAAGATCTGGCGGAGGCGTTCGCCCTGGACCGTGATCTCGATCCGCTCGGCCGGACCCGGATCGTCGCCCGTCCGCGCCAGCAGCTCGGCGAAGGCCTGCACGAAGGAGAGTTCGTCGGCGGAGAAGAGGCCCGCGAACGCCTCGCCGATGTCCGCCGCCGCGGTGCGCAGGGTCCTCCAGTCCGTGGGGTCTTCGTCGCGCGCCCCCTGCAGCGAAAGCTTGAGCACCTCGTGCAGAGTCTCCAGTGTGCGGATCCGGATCGCCGAAGCCGGCTCGGCGGCTATGTCCACCCGGACGAAGTCGGTCGCGGGCCGCTCCGCGAAGGAGCCGTAGCTGTCGGCGTCGACGGCCGCGCCGTCTATCCTCAGGCTGACTATGACCGAGCCCGCCTTCTCGAGGAGGTCGTCGGCCTGGGCGAGCGCTTCGCCGAGCTTTCCGGCCGGGCCGGACTCCACGGCGAGGGTTTCACCGTTCACGATTATGTCCACTCTGCTCTCCTTCCGATTCTACTGCCCGCCGTTCTTGGAGAAGTTGTCGATGGCGCTGGACTGGCTCTGCATCTGGTTGAGCGCGCCCTCCATCTGACCGTACTTGTCCTTGAGGTCCTGCTGCTTGGACGCGAGCTGGGTATCGAGATCGGCGATATTCCGCTTGGTGCTGGAGATCTGCTGGTCGAGGGTCCCCGTCTTGAGCGAGATGATGCCCCCCATCTCGACATAGGGCTTGATGAGGCGGTCGAGGGAGTAGGCCACCCCGGAGTCGATGATGAGGTTGCCCTGGGTATCGTTGCCGAAGAGCTGCTTCACGGCGCCGAAATGGTCCTGCAGCGCCTTGTCGAGCGCGTTTTCGTCTATCTCCAGGTAGCCGCGCATCTTGCTCATGTCGAAGCCCCCGCTGCCGGGCTTGTTGGAGTCCGTGGTCACCCCGATCTGCGCGAGCAGGGCCAGCTGCCTCCCGTCGTCGGTCGGGTAGGCGTTCATCATGATCCGCTCCATCGAGGACCGGAGGAGGCTGAGCGTGGGGTCGCCCTGGAGCTCGCCGAGATGCTGCTTGGCCTGCTTCTTCTCCTCGTCGGTGAAGTACGAGATCTCGGTGATGATCTGATCGTCGTTGCGCGAGAGGATGTTGATCTGCGCCATGAGCCGGTTGTAGTGGCCGACCAGGTCGATGATCGCGTCCTTCACCTCTTTGCGGTTGGGCTGGACGACGAGGTCCACGGGGTTCGGCGAGGGCGCCTTGAGGTTGAGGGTGACGCCGGGCACGATATCGGTTATGTCGTTGGTGGGACGCTGGATGTCGATGCCGTCGACCGAGGCCACGGCGTCCTGCGCCGTGGAAACCGGCTTGAGCGGCTTGAAGCCCCCCGTTTCGGCGGGGTTGTAGATCCTCGCGGAAACCACTTCCAGCCGCCGCGTCGTGTCGCGCACGCGGAAGGCGAGCGCGGAGATGTCGGGCAGGTAGTCGCTCAGCTTGACGCTCAGCTTCTGGATGCCGTCTCCGTCCTGGAGCTGGGGGAGGGGGGCGGCGCTGCCGTCCGGTCCCACCACGCTCGCCATCGCCTTGTCCTCCACCCGGGGCGGAATGGGCGGGGGCACCCAGTCGGGCAGGGCTGCGGCCGAGGGCGCGCTGTTCACGGTGACGCCTTCGTAGCTCGCCGAACCTACGCTTTTCAGGTCAGGCCCGGGTGGGGGAGTGGGAGCGGAGGGCGTCCCCAGGGGAACAAGGCGATACTGCAGTTCGAGCACGAGGCCCGAGGTCGCCGCAGGCGTCTGGAGGCTCAGCGTGGCCTCGCCGGGGCTCGTCCCCGCCACGATGGAGAGGATCTTCGACCCGGCGGCGAGCCCCAGATCGGCGGGGGCAGCGTCGACCTTCACGAGGCCGGGGTCCAGCGCCGTGGTCCAGCCTTGCGGGGCCGCGGGGTCGAAGTTCTGCAGCGAGGTGTGGATCCTGGCTATCAATCCGGTGTCGAGGCCGAATTGGACGGCGTCGGCGGCGAAGCCCAAGCGGTTCGCCGCTCCCGTCTTGAGCGACTCGATCACGAGGGACTGCGTGCCGGGCTTGACGATGATGACCTCGGCGCGCACGAGACCCTTGCCCTTGCGGGACAGTTCATCGGCGAATTCCTGGAGCCTTCCCCCCTGGAAATTGAGGTTGACGGACTTGTCGCCCACGGTGAAGCTGTAGTTCCCCGGCGGCGCTCGGTAATCCTTGGGCAGATCGGACGAAAGGAAGCGGTCGGCCTCGGCCACTTTCTTGACCACGATGCTGCGCGTCTGCGACAGGGCTTCGCGCGTGGCGGTCGCCGTGAGGATGCTTTCGTCCGAGGACTTGGCGATCCGGTCGTTGAAGGGGTTGCGGAAGGAATACAGCGTGTCGGCGCTGTCCCTGAGGGTCGTCATGCGCTGGCCGAAGTCGAGCCAGACCGCGCGCTGGTCCTGGAGGGACTTGAGATCCTTTTCCGCCCTGTCGCGCGGAACCCGCGCGACTTTCATGAGGCCATCGATGAGCTTGGCGGTGCCGTACTTGTCGGTACCGGTGCCGGGAATGGAAAAATCGGACATGGCAGCCTCGAAAGCGGACGAAGGATCCCGAACTGAAATATACCGCTCCGCAGGGCCGTCGCGGCGGTTCGAGGAACGAAGCCGCAGCCGCGCCCGGCCTAGCCCGCGCCTTCATGCCGAGCGCGGGACCGACCCTCGAAATCCCGCTCTCGCATGCGCATCGCGGTTCGGCCGGCGGGATACCTCTCCCTACTTTATCGGTATCAGAGTCTATCACCTTGACGACGACCTGGCCAAGCTTGCCGTCCGGCCAGAGGCTCCGAGCCGGGAGCCGCGGAGGAGGCGTGCGGGCAAAAAAAAACGACGGAAGGGGGGCGCGATCCCCTCCCGTCGAGGGAGTATGCCGGCCCGAAGGCCGGCGCCAGGGGAATCAGAGAGAAGACGTCCAGAAGTCTCTCCTTACCCCGTTCGAGAACGGTTTTCCGTCAGCCGAGAATCGTCATCACGTTCTGGGGGCGAGTGTTCGCCTGCGCGAGCATGGCGCTGCCCGCACGATCCAGAATCTGGTTCTTCACGTAGCTCACCATCTCCTTGGCCATGTCCGTGTCGCTGATGCGGCTCTCGGCGGCCGTGAGATTCTCGGCCGCTATGGACACGCCCTTCGCCGCCATTTCGAAGCGGTTCTGGTACGCGCCGAGGTCCGCGCGCTGCTTGGAGACGATCTTGAGGGCGTTATCGATGGTTCCGATCGCCCTGTTGGCGTCGCCGGGATTGTCGATGACGACCCCGCTGCCCTGTCCCTGAGCTCCGGCGATGCCGAGCGCGGCCGCGGTCATGGTGCCGATGAAGATCTGCTTGTTCTGATCCATGTTCGCGCCCACCTGCAGCTGCATGATCTGGCTCGAGCCCTTCGCGAAGCGGCCGGTCAGCATATTCATGCCGTTGAACTGGGCGTGGCTCGCGACGCGGTTGATCTCGTCGACGAGCTGCGACACCTCTACCTGGATCTGCATCCGGTCCTCCGAGGAGTAGATCCCGTTGGCACCCTGCACCGAAAGCTCTCGCATTCTCTGCAGGATATCCTGGGTCTCCCCGAGATAACCCTCCGTGGTCTGAATGAATGAGACGCCGTTTTCGATGTTCTTCGTGGCCTGGTTGAGACCGCGAATCTGCGCCCGCATCTTCTCCGAGACCGCGAGTCCCGAGGCATCGTCCGCTGCGCTGTTGATGCGCTTGCCGGAACTGAGCTTTTCGATGTTCTTCTGAAGAGCTGCATCGGTGTTGCCCAAGACCCGGTCGGCGAACATGGCACTCATGTTGTGGTTAATGATCATGTGACCCTCCTTGAGATGTCAGCGCGGCGGCTTTCCGTGCCGTCGCGGTCTTGCGCGCACGCCGATGCGGGGTGGGGACTGTTTCGCGCCGTCCCCGTCCGTTCGTCCCCGTGCGACAAGGAGCGCGCCCCTTCTGAAGGGCGCCCTCTGTGTCTGATGCGCGCGGGAGGGTATTTTTCAAAGACCGACGGCGGGAGGCCCCGTCAGGAGCCTCCCGCTCGAAATGATACTACCTTACTGTAGCAACTGCAAGACCGATTGAGATCTCTGATTGGCCTGGGCGAGCATGGCGCTGCCGGCCTGGACGAGGATCCGGTCCTTCGTGTATTTGACCATCTCGGCCGCCATGTCGGTGTCGCGGATGCGGCTCTCGGCGGCCTGGAGATTCTCGGCTCCGACGTCGATGCCCTTGATCGCGTACTCGAAACGGTTCTGGTAGGCGCCGAGATCGGCCCGCTGCTTGCTGACCCGCTTCAGGGCCTCGTCGAGGACGCCGATGGCGCGGTTGGCGCTGGAGGGGTCCGCGAGGGAGATGATCGAGTTGTCGCCGACGGCGCGGACGCCGAGGGCCTTGGCGGTCATGGTGCCGATGTAGAGGCGCGTTCGCTGATCCATGTTGGCGCCGACCTGGATCCACATGGAACCGGTGACCGTGTTGGACCCGTTGTCCCGGGCGAAGCGGCCGGTGAGGAGGTTCATGCCGTTGAACTGGGCATGGCTCGCGATCCTATCGATCTCGTCCACGAGGGAGGAGACTTCGACCTGGATCTGCATGCGATCCTCGCTGGTGTAGATGCCGTTCGACGACTGGACCGCGAGCTCGCGAACCCGCTGCAGGATGTCCTGGCTCTCCTGGAGGTAGCCTTCCGTCGTCTGGATGAAGGAAATGCCGTTGGCCGCGTTCTTCGAGGCCTGGTTGAGGCCGCGGATCTGGGCCCGCATCTTTTCGGAAACGGCCAGCCCTGACGCGTCATCTCCGGCGCGGTTGATACGCATGCCGGAACTGAGCTTTTCCATGTCGCTGCCGACGCGTTCGTTGGTGATTTCGAGCTGCCTGTTGGCGAACATGGCGCTGAGGTTGTGATTGATGATCATGTGCATCCTCCTTGGATGTGTGTGCGGAGCATCCTTGCCCCGTAGATTCGCGCATCAAAACGCCCGAACGGGCATATCCCCTTCAGAGGGGACGCCGCCGTCGCTTTCGCGCGCCATGAGAAACCGCAAGAGCTTCTCCGATCGGCCTCCTTTCGTCCCGGCCCATCCGAAACCGCTAAATGAAGCGGCTCGAACGGCCGACAATGATAGAGAGGGGGAGGACTCCGGTCCTGAACCGTCCCCGAACCGCAATCTATCCTTTTGAATATCGGCAGCTTCTTCCGCAAACTTGAGCGCCATTGCTCGGAGGCGCGGAATCTTCTACACTTTTTTCAGAGGTATCCGTACATGAAGAACCGGGATTTTGTCCATAGAGCCTCCGACGGCATGTCGATTTTCGTTCATCGCTGGCTCCCCGACGGGGAGGTCCGGGGCGTGCTGGCGGTAGCCCACGGCATGGCCGAGCACGGCGCGCGGTACGAGCGCTTCGCTTCGGCCGCGACGGCCGAGGGCTGGGCGGTATACGTGCCGGACCATCGCGGCCACGGACGGACGGCGGCCGAGGCCAGCCTCGGCTGGTTCGCCGAGCGCGACGGCTTCCACCGCGTGGTCGAGGACCTGCGCGAGGTGGCCGCGGCCGCCGCCCAGGAGCATGCCGGCCGCCCCCTGGCGCTTTTCGGGCATTCCATGGGCTCCATCATAGCGGAGATGTACGCCGCGCTCCACGGAAAAACGCTCGCCTGCTGCGCCCTTTCCGGTGTCGTCATGCCTCCAGACGCCCCGCTTCTGGCCGTCGCCAGGCTTCTGGCCGGAGTCGGTTGTCTCTTCAAGGGCTCCAAGGCCAAGGCTCCCCTGCTCGACATCCTCTCTTTCGGGGCGAACAACAAGAGCTTCGCGCCCGCCCGAACGGCTTTCGACTGGCTTTCCCGCGACACCGCCGAGGTGGATGCCTACGTCGCCGATCCTCTCTGCGGCTTCGTCTGCTCGGACGGTCTGTATCGCGACCTCCTCGGCGCTTTTCACGAGCTGTATCGTCCCGCGGGCCTCGCCGACCGGATACCGTCGGCCTTGCCCATGCTTCTCATGGCCGGGGCGGAGGATCCCGTCGGCGGCGCCAAGGGCTTCGCTGGCGCCCTGGCCGAGCGCCTCAAGGCCGCCGGCCTGCGCAGCGTCGAGACAAGAATCTATCCCGGCTCCCGACATGAGATACTGAACGAAACGGACCGCGAACGGGTCACCCAGGAGCTGCTTGCCTGGCTTGGCTCGCAGCTGAACGCCAAAGGCTGAACGGCCGAGGCTGAACGGCCGAGGCTCGGGCCCGATTCCAGAAATCGGCCCAGCCTCCCGCTTGCGCCCGGGAATGGCCGCCGCCCCGTTGACCCGGCCCGGAGATTCCGGGCTATAATGAGTTCGCATCCAAACGGATTACGACGACGAGGCGCATCTTTGCTCATCCGCTATCGTAGATCGGAAGACGGCCGGCCCGTGGCCAAAGCCCTTGTGTATACTCAGGCGGAGCACCGAATCGAGCGCTCCCGGCTCGACCAGGACGCGGTTCGCATCGTGGATCGCCTTCGCGAGCAGGGCCACGAGGCCTACATAGTCGGCGGGGCCGTCCGCGACATGCTCCTGGGAAGGTCTCCCAAGGATTTCGACATAGTCACCTCCGCGGAGCCGGCGCGCATCAAGCGGATCTTCCGCAGCGCGCGGGTGATCGGTCGGCGTTTCAGGCTCGTGCACGTGTACGTCGGCTCGAAAATCTTCGAGGTTTCCACCTTCCGTTCCATCGCCAACGGCACCGTCGGCAACGAGTACGGCACGATCGACGAGGACGCTCTCCGAAGGGATTTCACTCTCAACGCGCTCTACTACGACCCGCACGATTCGACGCTGGTCGACTATGTCGGCGGCTTCAAGGACGTGGCGGCGAAGCGCATCCGGCCCGTGATAGCGCTGAAGTCCATTTTCAAGGAAGACCCGGTGCGGATGATCCGCTGCGTCAAGTACGCGGCCATGTCCGGCTTCCGCATTCCCCTGTCCCTCCGCATGGCCCTGAGGCGCGACTCCCAGCTCCTCGCCTCGGCGAGTCCTTCGCGCCTGACCGAGGAGTTCCTCAAGATCCTCGCCTCCGGAGCCTCCGGCGCGATCATGAAAAGCCTGTCCGCCTTCGATCTCCTGCGCCATATCACGCCGGCCTCGGCGCTGCTCGCCGAGTCGAGCCCCTCGTACCGGGCGGCCCTCGAAACGGCCCTGAAGGAGCTGGACCTCGAGGCCTCGACCCCCGCGCGCGAGAAGCGGCTGGCCCTGCTGCTCGCGCACTACCTGAAGCCCTTCCTTGAGACCCGGCCCGAACGCTTCGTCGATACGCCCGAGGCCTATCGCGAGGCGATTCACGAGTCGCGCCTCTTCCTCGCGCCGCTCAATCTTCCTCGGGTGGAACTCGAGGCGGCGGTGCTCGTCGTCTTCAAGCGCCGCGGCGTCTCTCCGTTGCAGAAGCCGAAGAGACCCGGCGGCGAACGAGGTTCCCGTTCGGGAGAGCGGCGCGGAGCCGGGCATAAGGACGAAGCCGCGAAGCGGACCGAGACCGCGAAGCGGGCAGAGACCGCGATGGAGACGGCCGAGACGGTGAAGCGTCGCAGGCGAAGACCGCGCCGGCGACGGAGCTCGGGCGGCGCCCAGGGCGAAGGACCGGCGGCCTCCCCGGGACCGAGCTGATCTCGGCAACCGAGGCGTCATGACAGTTCCCGTGTACGTAGAGCGCGTCTGCTTCATGAGGGGCCGCCCTTGACAAGTCCGCTTTTTCTTTCCCAGAATGCTTCCGTGAACTCCGAGAAGCTCGATTCCCTGTCTCTGGAGGCGCTGTACGCACTCGCGGACAAAATGGGACTCGACCTCCCGACGGGACTGGAACGCCTGTTCGTCATGGAGGAAATCCTCGATGCCCTGGCCGAGGATTCGGAGGATCGGCGCTCTTCCTCCGACGAGGCCCTGCTCGTGGAGGAAAAGAAATACTCGGGCTCCGAGTCCGACTCTCTCGACCTCAGGATCGACGATTCCCCCCAGCTCGAGCAACGCTACAACGAGACGATGATCCGCGCCCTGGTGCGCGACCCGAGCTGGGCCTTCGCCTACTGGGATCTTTCCGATGCGGAAAAGAGTTCGATGCTGGGCGACGAATCGGTCCCGCCGCTTTTCCTCCGCATCATCGAGGTCGACCGCGAGGGCGGCGAGCTCAAGCACGGGCATTTCGACATACCCGTCTCGCTCGAAGACCTGCAGTGGTACATCAACCTTCCGCGCTCCGGCATCCGCTTCCGCATCGATCTGTGCAGCCGGAGGGGCGTCGCGGCCGGATCGCGCATCCGCATCCTCGCCCGCTCCAATCTCGTCGACTCGCCGAGGCAGGAACTCCGTCCCGGAACGGAGGGCATCGACCGGGCGGGGCTGCGGCTCCTGCAGCTATCCGGCATCGGGGACATGCGCATCCATACGCAGATCCTGGACAACCCGATCCGCATCACCCCCCCCGGCATGGAACTCCAGCCGGGAGACAGCGACTGAAAGGAAGGGCAATGGCCAAAGGACAGCTTGCGCTCGTGCTCAACGCCCATCTGCCTTTCGTGCGGCATCCGGAGCATCCGCGCTTTCTCGAGGAGCGGTGGCTCTTCGAGGCCCTGTCCGAGACCTACCTGCCGCTCCTGCGGCTGTTTCGGCGGCTCGAGGCCGATGCCGTGCCCTTCCGCCTGACCATGACCGTCTCCCCCACGCTCGCCTCGATGCTCGGCGACAAGCTTCTCGGCGAGCGTTATGCGGCATATCTCGAGACCCAGCTCAGGCTCGCCTCGGCCGAGGAGGAGCGGCTCGGCTCGGACCCGGTCTTCGGGCCCGTGGTGCGGCTGTATTCCGCGCTTTACCGCGAGGATCGCGAAGACTTCGAGACCTTGTACGGCCGCGACGTGCTCGGCGGCTTGGACTTCTTCTACAAGAAGGGCCGGATCGATCTCATCACCACGGGGGCCACGCACGCGTTCCTGCCCTTGTACGCCGACAGCCCCGAGGCGGTATCGGCGCAGATCGAGGCGGCCATGGTCGCGCACCGGCGGGCCTTCGGCAAGCATCCCGCGGGCTTCTGGCTGCCGCAGCTGGGCTGGCATCCGATGCTCGCCGACGCTCTCAGGGCCTACAACGTGCAGTACACCGTCGTCACCACGCGAGGCGCCCTCCTCGGCTCGCCGACGCCCCACCGCGGCTCCTTCGCCCCGGTGCAGTGCCCCAGCGGGCTGACCGTCTTCGTTCGCGACGCCGCCGCGACCAAGGCCGTCTGGTCGGAATCGGAGGGGTACCCCGCCGATCCCGTCTACCGCGATTTCTACCGCGACATCGGCTTCGATCTCCCCCTCGAGTATCTGGCGCCCTATCTGGAAGAGGATCGCGCGCGGATCTTCACCGGCCTCAAGTACTGGGCCATCACGGGCTCGACCGCGGACAAGCAGCCCTACGATCCCGCGGCCGCGCTCGTGCGGGTCCGGGAGCATGCGGCCAATTTCCTCGCCGAGCGCAGCGCCGCCGCCGAGCGGGCGGCTCCCCACATGGACCGGGCGCCGCTCATGGTCTGCCCCTACGACGCCGAGCTCTTCGGGCACGGCTGGTTCGAGGGCATACACTGGCTGGAGTCCCTGTTCAGGCAGGCGGAGGAATTTCCCCTCGGCATCGTCAGCCTGAGCGAGTACCTGAGGGCCTACCCCGAGAGCCAGGTCTCCATGCCCGAATTCTCCTCCTGGGGCGACGGCGGCTATGCGGAAGTCTGGCTCGACGGCTCGAACGACTGGACCTATCGCCATACCTTCAAGGCGGTCGAACGCATGACCGAGCTGGCCGAGCGCTTCCCGGACGAGTCGGGGCTGCGCGAGCGGATACTCAATCAGGCCGGCCGCGAGGTCGTGCTGTCGATGTGCTCGGACTGGTCGCTGCTCATGCGCGCCGGCAAGGCGAGCTCGTTCGCGCGGCGCCAGGTCGAGGATTCCATCTCCAATTTCGGGAAACTGTACGACATGCTCTGCTCGAACACCGTGGGCACCGAATGGCTCACGCGGCTGGAGAAGCGGAACAACATATTCCCCGATCTCAACTACCGCATTTTCCGGAAGAAGCGGTAACATCCTTGGCCGGCCGCCCTCGGGACTCCCGGCGGGAGCCCTCGGGACTCCCGGACGGCCTTCTGGCAGGCGGAACCGCATGGCCGCGAAGACGAACGCCCTCAGAATTCTCGAGTCGCACGGTGTCGCACATCGTGTCGTGTCCTACGACGCCGACGAGTCGGACCTGTCCGCGCGCGGCGCCGCCGCCAAGGCCGGCATCGAGGCCGGGCGCATCTTCAAGACCCTGGCGGCCCGCGGAGACCGGACGGGCGTCTTCCTCTGCTGCGTGCCCGGCGACGCGGAGCTCGACCTCAAGAAGGCGGCCAAGGCCTCGGGGAACAAGAGCGTCGAGATGCTGAGCCTCAAGGAACTGCAGCCGACGACCGGCTACCTCCGGGGGGGCTGCTCGCCCATCGGGACGAAAAAGCCCTTTCCGGTCCTGATCGACGAGCGCGCGCTCCTTTTCGACGAGATTTCCGTCAGCGCGGGCGCGCGCGGTCTCCAGGTCCTGCTCGCGCCGGGCGATCTTCTGGATACTCTGGCCTCCGAAGCCGGAGGGCGCGAAGCGGCCTTCGCCGATGTGGCGAAAACGGGGGAGCCATGAGACTGAAGCGGCTGAAGGGCGTCTATTCGATATGCCGGCTCGATCCTCGGGCCGAGCCGCCCGCCTGGGCGAACTCGGGTTTCGTGAGCATGACGCGCACCGAAACCGAGTTTTCCGTCGTATGCGAGAGCCGGCTCGTGCCGGGCGGAGACGCCGCCCCCTCCATTAAGGAGGAGGGCGGCTGGGGGATGATCCAGGTGCTCGGCCCGCTCGATTTCGGTCTCGTGGGCGTCATCAGCTCGATCTCCAAGCCCCTCGCCGACTACCGCATCAGCATTTTCTCCCTTTCCACCTTCGATACGGATTACTTTCTCGTCAAGGACGAGAAGATGGATCTGGCTCTCGGGGTCCTTCGGAGTTTCGGATTCGAGGTGGAGTGAAGCCCGGGCTTCCCGGGCCGCAAAGGCGTCGTGCGCAAGCCGCTCCGAAGGGCCTGCAGGCTCGAGTCCCGGAATCGGCTCGGCCCGGCCCGTCGTTTGGCCCCCGAACGGAGCCCTTGATCGGCTCCCTCGGTCCGTGGCATGATGGGACATGGAGACCCGCGACATCTACGACAATCTCTCCCCTCTCGATCACCGCTACTGGAAAGCCAACAAGGACATTTTCGACGCGCTCTCCGCCAGGCTCTCGGAAAAGGCCCAGCTGCGGCGCTGCGCCTTGGTCGAGGCGGCGCTGCTGTGCACCCATCTCGAGCTGCGCGGCCTCGGCTCCGAGGCGCTCTACGCCGAGATAGAGCGCTCGGCCCTCGCCGTCGACCCCGAAGAGGTCTACGCCGAGGAGGAGAAGACCCGCCACAACATCCGCGCGCTCGTGAACGTCCTCCAGCGCCGGCTGCCGCCCGCGGTGGCCCCCTTCGTCCATCTCGGCGCCACGAGCGCGGACATCCTCGACACGGCCCGAGCCCTCGCCCTGCGCGAGGCGGCTCGCGAGGTGCTCCTGCCCCTGCTCGCCGAGCTGGAGCTCGCATTGTGCGATCTCGTCCTGGCCGAGGCCGAGACGCCGCAGGTGGGCCGGACCCACGGCCAGCACGCCGTGCCCCTGACCTTCGGCTTCGCGATGGCGGAGTACGCGAGCAGGCTCGGCAAGAGCGTGCTGCGGGCCGACGAGCTGGCGGGAGACCTGCGCGGCAAGCTGGCCGGGGCCGTGGGCGCCTACAACGCCCTGTCCCTGTCCTATCCCGACCCCGAGGAGGTCGAGCGCCGCTTCCTCGCCCGGCTGGGCATGGAGGCTTCCGAGCACTCGACCCAGCTCGTCGAGCCGGAGTACGGCTTGAGGCTCCTTTTGGAGCTCGACGTCGCCTTCGGGGTGATCGCGAACCTGGCCGACGACCTCCGGAACCTGCAGAGGACGGAGATCGGCGAGGTGCGCGAGTCCTTCGCCGAGGGCCAGGTCGGTTCCTCGACCATGCCGCAGAAGCGCAATCCCTGGAACAGCGAGCACGTGAAAAGCCTCTGGAAGGCCTTCTGCCCGCGCGCGATGACCTTCTTCATGGACCAGATCTCCGAGCACCAGCGCGACCTCACGAACTCGGCGAGCGAGCGTTTCGTGCCGGAGTTCTTCGCCGGTCTCGCGGCGGCCGCGAGCCGCATGCTGTCGGTGCTGCGCGGCCTCAAGGTCGACCGCGAGCGCATGGCAGCGAACCTTGGCCTGACGGGCGGCTCCGTGCTCGCCGAGAGCGCCTACATCCTCCTCGCCGAGTCGGGCCGGCCGGACGCGCACGAGCTCCTGCGCCGCATCACGCTCGCGGCCGAGCGGGACGGCCTGCCCCTGCACGAGGCGCTCGCTCGCGACGGCGAGGCTATGGCCGCGGTGACGGCGCGGCTCGCGGCCCTGGGCGTGGCCGACGCGGCGGGATTCTTCGCCTCGCCGGAGCGCTATCGGGGCAGGGCCGCGGAGAAGGCCCGCGCCATCGGATCGAAGTACCGGAAACTCGCGGCCGCCGTCGCGGCGAGAGGCCTGCGCGGCGGCGCGGCCGTCGGCGCCGCCGGCTCCACGGGGGGCTGAGCGTTCTAGGGTCCGACCGGCCGAGCCGGCCCGGGCCGGCGGCCGTCGGAAGGAACCTGAGGCCGCCGGCAACGTCGGCGGCCTTCCGGAGCCGATGCGCCGCGAACGGCGTTTCGGTGAGGCGTCCGAGCCGTTTGCATCGGGCGCCGAGCGCGGCGGCCCCGAGGTCCGCCGCAGTCGGGAGCGACCGTGTTCGAAGATACCTATTCCTACGACGATGTGCTGCTCGTCCCCGGATATTCCGAGATCCTGCCGCGCGAGACCGACCTGGGCGCGCGCCTGGCCGGGGAGGTCAGGCTCAACCTGCCCATCGTCTCGGCGGCCATGGACACCGTCACCGAGGAGCGCCTGGCCATAGCGATCGCCCTGCAGGGCGGCGCCGGCGTCATCCACCGCAACCTGACGCCGGAAGCCCAGGCCGAGCAGGCCGCGGCGGTGAAGCGCTACCTGAACTGGATCATCGAGAACCCCGTCACGGTCGAGGCCGACCGGACCGTCAAGGACGTGCGCGCGATCATGGAGCGCCACCGGGTCACGGGCCTGCCGGTGGTCGACGACAAGGGGCGCCTCGTGGGCATCATCACGGCGCGCGACCTCCGCTTCCGGCGCGACGACGCCGCCCCGGTCCGCGACGCCATGACCTCCGAGGTCGTGACGGAGGGCCCCGACGCCACGCCGGCCAGCGCCCGAGCCAAGTTCGACGAGCACCGCATCGAAAAGCTGCCCGTGGTGGATTCGTCGGGGCGCCTCGCGGGCCTCATCACCGTCAAGGACATGGAGAAGCACGAGCGCTATCCCAAGGCCGCGACCGACAAATCGGGCCGGCTCGTCGTGGGCGCCGCGGTGTCGCCCCAGGATTACGCGGTCCGCATGCCTCTGCTCGCGGCGGCCAAGGTCGACTTCGTCGTCCTCGACACGGCCCACGGCGATTCGCGCAACGTGGTCGAGGCCGTGCGCGGCATCAAGCGCGGCTATCCCGAGATACCGGTGGTGGGCGGGAACGTGGCGACGCGCGAAGGGACCAAGCGCCTCGTCGAAGCGGGGGCGGACGCGATCAAGGTGGGCGTGGGGCCCGGCTCGATCTGCACGACGAGGATCGTCGCGGGGGTCGGCGTGCCGCAGTTCAGCGCCGTGCTCTGGTGCGCCGAGGAAGCCGACAAGGCCGGGATCCCGGTCATCGCCGACGGCGGAATCAAGTACTCGGGCGACATCGTCAAGGCCATCGCCGCAGGCGCCTCGACCGTCATGGTGGGCAATCTCTTCGCGGGCCTCAAGGAGGCCCCCGGGCGCGAGGTGCTCTTCGAGGGCCGCATCTACAAGGAATACCGGGGCATGGGCTCCATGGGCGCCCTCAAGGACGGCTCCGGCGACCGCTACGGCATGGCCAAGGAGGAGAGCCCCGTCCCCGAGGGCATCGAGGGCCGCGTCCCCTACAAGGGAGAGCTCAGGCACTTCATCCATCAGCTCGCCTCCGGCCTGCGCAAGGGCATGGGCTACTGCGGCTGCCGCGACCTGGAGGAGCTGCGGCGCTATCGCCGCTTCGTCAAGATCAGCGCGGCGGGACTCCGCGAGAGCCACGCCCACGACGTGGTCGTCACGCAGGAGGCCCCCAACTACACGAAGCCCTGAGCGGGCGCCGCGGGAGTTCAAGGAGCCTTTACGGCGCCGCCGCGCCCGGGACCGCGGCGACGCGCCGGGCCCGAGTGGGCTATACTGCGCGCCGCGGAGCGGCGCGCCGACGATACATGAGGACGAGGAGGAAGGCGGCATGAACATAGTGGTGATCGGCGCCCAGTGGGGCGACGAGGGCAAGGGCAAGATCGTCGACTATCTTGCGGGCGAGGCGAGTTTCATCGTGCGCTTCTCGGGCGGGGCCAACGCCGGCCACACCATCGTGCTCGGCGGCGAGCAGTACGCCCTCCATCTGGTGCCCTCGGGCATACTGTATCCTGACAAGACCGTCGTCCTCGGCTCGGGCATGGTGATCGATCCCGAGGCCCTGTTCGCCGAGCTCGCGGGCCTCGAGGCCAAGGGCGTGGACTGGAAGGGGAGGGTGCTCATCTCCGACCGCGCCCACCTCGTCCTGCCTCGCTACCGCCGGATCGACAAGGAGATGGAGTCCCATAGGAAGCGTCCCATCGGCACCACCGGCCGCGGCATCGGCGTAGCCTACGCCATGAAGGCCTCGCGCGACGGCATCAGGATCGCCGATCTCGACGACCCCGATCGCCTCGAGAATCTCGAGGACGAGGACGTCGCCTTCGTCAACGCCTGGCGCGACCGGCTCCTGCCCATGTCCGTGGATCTCGTGTCGCTCCTGCGCGGCCATCGCCACGCCTACGTGCTCTTCGAGGGCGCGCAGGGCGCCCTCCTCGATATCGACACCGGGACCTATCCCTACGTGTCGAGCGGCATGTCCGGCGCGGCGGGGGCCGCGGCCCAGGGCGGCGTGGGGCCGCGGGCCATCGACCGGGTGCTCGGCGTCTTCAAGGCCTACTCGACGCGGGTGGGCAACGGTCCCTTCCCGACCGAGTTCGACCCCGCCTCGCAGAGCGCCCTCGACCGCTACATCCGCGAGACCGGACGCGAGTACGGCGTGACCACGGGCAGGCCGCGCCGCTGCGGCTACCTCGACCTCGTCGCGCTGCGCCACGCGGTCGCCGCCAATTCGATCGACCGCCTCGTCCTCACCCATCTCGACGTCTACGACGAGCTGGCCGAGTTCGAAGCCTGCGTCGCCTATCGCGTCCGCGGCAAGCTCGTGGAGGATTTCCCCGCCTCGATGCGCGACCTGGCCGACGCCCAGCCTGTGCTGCGAACCTTCTCGGGATGGAAGCGGGGCATCGGGGCCTGCCGTTCCTTCGACGACCTGCCGCGCGAGGCGCGCGACTACATAGCGTTCATAGAGGAATTCGCCGAGACGCGCGTATCCGTGGTCTCCGTGGGTTCGGACCGCGCAGCGACCATCGTGAGGGAGAGCCCGTGGACACGATCCTGATCCTCGACTTCGGCAGCCAGTACACGCAGCTCATCGGGCGGCGCATCCGCGAGCTCGGCGTCTACGCGCGGATAGCCCCGGGCGACTCGCGCCTGGATGCTCCGGCCCTGGAAGGCGTCAAGGGCGTCGTCCTCTCAGGCTCCCCGCGCAGCGCCTACGAGAGCGGCGCTCCGCGCCCGGACGCCGCGTTGTACGACTCGGGCCTCCCCGTCCTGGGCATCTGCTACGGCATCCAGGCCATGACCCTGGACTCGGGCGGGGAGGTCGAGCGCCTCCCCGAGCGCGAGTACGGCCGCAAGACCGTGCGCCTCGCGGCCGCCGATCCGCTCCTTTCGGGGCTGCCGCCCTCGATCGAGAGCTGGATGAGCCACGGCGACTCGATCGCCCGTCCCGCTCCCGGCTTCGAGGTCCTCGCGGTGTCCGAGGGCGGCATTCCGGCCGCGCTCCACGACGCGCGCCGGGGGCTCTGGGGGCTGCAGTTCCATCCCGAGGTGAGCCACTGCGAGGGTGGCATGCGGATTCTCGAGAACTTCGCGATCGGAATCTGCGGCGCAGGCCGTCAATGGAGCATGGAGGCCTATCTCGACGAGGTGGCCGATCGGCTGCGCGCCGCGGTGGGCGAGGGCGACGCGCTCCTCCTCATCTCCGGGGGCGTCGATTCGACGGTGGCGGGCGCGCTCCTCCTGCGCATCCTGAGCCGCGAGCGCGTCCATCTCCTGTATATCGACACGGGCCTCATGCGCAAGGCCGAGAGCCTCGAAGTGATGGACAACCTGCGCTCCCTCGGAGCCCTGAACCTCCACATGGTCGAGGCCGAAGGAGAGTTCCTCGGCGCCCTCTCGGGCGTCGAGGACCCTGAGGAGAAGCGGCGGCGCATCGGCGATCTCTTCATCGCGATACAGGAGCGCGAGGTCGCGCGTCTCGGCATAGCCGACGCCTTCCTCGTCCAGGGCACGCTCTACACCGACCTCATCGAATCGGGCAAGGGCGTGGGCTCGAAGGCCCAGGTCATCAAGAGCCATCACAACGTGCGAGGCCCCCTGGTGGAGGCCAAGCGCGCCGCCGGCCGGATCCTCGAGCCGCTCGACCGCCTGTACAAGGACGAGGTCCGCGCCCTGGGCCGGCTGCTCGGCCTCCCCGAGACCATCGTGGGCAGGCATCCCTTCCCGGGGCCGGGCCTCGCGGTCCGCATACTCGGCGAGGTCGACAAGGCGCGCTGCGACCTGCTCAGAGAGGCGGACGCCGTGTTCATCGAGGAACTACGCTCAAGGGGGCTTTACGACCGAATCTGGCAGGCCTTCAGCGTTCTCCTGCCCCTGCGCTCGGTCGGCGTCGCGGGCGACGAGCGGAAATACGGCAGCGTGCTCGCGCTCCGCGCCGTGGTCTCCGAGGACGGCATGACTGCCGACGTGTTTCCCTTCGAACCCAAGGACCTCGCGGGCATCTCGAGCGCCATCACCAACCGCGTGCCCGAGATAGGCCGCGTAGTCTACGACATCTCGTCGAAGCCGCCCGCAACCATCGAGTGGGAATAAAAAGAAGGTTGCGGGCGGCTGCCGTCAGCGCTCCACCATGATGTGCCCCGCCGTCTTGTCGAGACGGAATCGGCAAGCCTTCATATGCTCCTCGACCTTCAGGCTGATCCTGCAGATCTCGATGACGGCGCCCGGGAAGACTTCGTAGCGAACCTCGACGGCGGCGTCGTCGTCCGCGTCGAGCTGGCCGAGCAGCCGCGAGATGAGCGAGCTTTGCTCGGCCGCGGCCTTCGCTATGTCGGCGCGGACGTGTTCGAGCTCCGGGTTGCCGCGAGCCGCGGCGCGCGACGCGGCGAGCGACTCGATGTAGCGCGAGCGGCCGGCGAGGAGCCGCAGCCGCTCGTTGGCCTGATCCAGGCGCTGCTGAACCGTGAAATCCACGCCGATATGGACCATGGTGCGTTGCCGGGCCTGATTGCCGAGGCGGCCGCAGCGCAGGCCGTGGACGGCGTAGACCTCCCCGCCCATGAGCACGCCCTTGTCGCCGAGATCGACCTTTCCGAGACTGTAGAGCCTGCAGTTGACCACGGCGGTCGTGACGTGGATATCGCCTCGCACCGCCGCGCTGCAGTTCTGGACGAACTTGGCCTTGAGCTCCCCTCCGACGCGGATCTGCGCCCGGCGCCTGCCTAGGATGCCTTGGGTGCATACGAGATCTTTCTTCGCGTTGACGTCGAAGGCGTCCATCGTCGACTTGCAGACGATGGTGCCGCCCGACCAGACCTTGAATCCGTCGTGGATGGCCCCCTCGATGAAGACATCGCCGGGGAAGACCACATGGCCGGTCGAGTAGTCCACCTCTCCCTTGATGACGAGCACCTGGTCCACGTCGATCCTGTCGCCCGAGACGATGAGGCGCCCGTCCACGGTCGAGACGAGAGCGTCGTCGCGCCGCTCGATGTTCGCGCCCGGCTTTATGTCTTCGACGGCGACGCGCGAATACGGAAGGCTCTTTCCGTGGATGTCCGCGCCCGCCCGCCCGCCGGAGCTGGGCACGATGCGCGCAAGAGTCTCCCCGGCCTTGACCACGTGCACGCCGCCGAGTTCGCGGAAGTCCACGCTCTGCCTGCCATCCGGCACGAGCGGCCCCGACTTGCGGAACTTGGGCTCGAGCTCGGCGTGCTCGGGGGTCTCGTCGACCGGGGCGGAGCCGCGCGCCACCACGACATCGCGCAGCACGTGGCGATCGAGGTTGGCGCGCACGAGCGCCTCGTCGATCTCTTCCCGCAGCACGCCGTCCGTGACGCCGAACCTGGCCAGGAGCGTCGCGAGGTACTCGCGGCTTATCGGCAGCCCTTCTCCGGCCGGGGGAAAGAAGGAAACCGATGCCTGCATGCCGTCGTCCGACACCGAAACCTCTGCGCTTCCGTCATTCCGGCCGCCGCCGGAGCGAAAACCGAGATTAGGCAGCGGCGCGTCGGCGGGATCCGTCGTCGTCGGGACCTGTCCGCGCCCGGCTTCTTCCGGGATTCTTTCGGCATCCTCGTTCTCGTCCATGGCCCCCCCGGGAGAGCGGATCGAGTCTCGCGGACTCCCTCTTCCAGTCTATCGGCGCCGAACCCTCGACCCTTGCGTTTTTTCGTCTTCCGTGCAATCATCCTCCTTACCGCACATCCCCCTGGAGTTGAGATGAGAGAGCGATTCGAGCGCCTCAAGGTAATACGCAGCCTCATCAAGTCCCACCGCATCGACTCGCAGGACCAGCTCTTGCAGCTGCTCGAGGAGGCGGGGTACAGCGTGACCCAGGCCACCCTCTCCCGCGACCTCAAATACCTCAAGGTCGGCAAGGTCTCCGACGGCCGCTCCGGCTATTGCTACACCATCCCCTCGGACGACGAGCGGCGTGAATCTGAGCGCCACTATATCCAGGATTTCCTGCGCGGCTACGTCTCGGTCGACTGGAACGCGAGCATGGCGGTGGTCAGGACCTTCTCGGGCCACTCCGACTCCGTGGCGCTCGCCATAGACAACATGGGGCTCGAGGAAGTCCTCGGGACGATTTCCGGACGGGACAACATGGTCTTCGTCGCGCTCAAAGAGGGCGTCCGGGGCGAAGATCTCGTGGCCGCCATGAAAAAGAAGATACCCGGCCTCGAGCTCGACTGAGCCCGCCGGGCAGGACCGACCCTCAAGCCGCCGCGGGTCCTTCTACGATGCGCGGTCGGGGGAGCCTCGATTTTCCTTGCGGCCCGCCTGCATTTCCTTGTACTGGCGATGTTCCTCGGCGACGTGCTCCACGAGGTCGCCCACCTTCCAGCCGAGGCTGGTCTCGGTGGTCGTGGCGAAGGCCGCATCGCGGGCCGAGGGCAGGGCGGCCTTCACGGCCTTGAGAAGCTCCACCGCCTCCTCGGCGGTGAATCCATGCAGCACGACTACTCGTTGATCCATGGTTCGAGTGTAGACGCCGCAGTGCGCGCTCGGCAAGTGGAGCCCTCCCATCCCTCGGCCTTCCACAGCCCCCGCCGGATGAGTTGACCCTTCAGGGCCCTTTCCCTATAGTCGAACGATGCACAGTTTCGGCGATTTCCTGACCATTCTCCTCCATGTCGACCGTTACCTCGTGCCGCTCATCCAGCAGTACGGCGCGCTCACCTATCTCTTCATGTTCCTCCTCATCTTCGCCGAGACGGGACTCGTCGTCACGCCCTTCCTGCCGGGAGACTCGGTCATCTTCGCCCTCGGAGCCCTCGCCTCCGTCGGGCGCCTGGACATAGCCGCCCTCGCAGCCGTTCTCATGTCGGCCGCGGTCGTCGGCAACATGGTCAACTACGCGATAGGCGCCCGCCTCGGGCCCGCCGTGTTCAGCTCCGAGCGCTCGCGCTTCTTCAGGCGGGACTACCTGGACAGGACGCATGCGTTCTACGAGCGCTACGGGGCCGTCACGGTCATCGTCGCCCGCTTCATGCCCATCATCAGGACCTTCGTGCCCTTCGTGGCGGGCATCGGCCGCATGGGCTACCTGCGATTTTTCATCTACAACGTGATCGGCTCGGTCTCCTGGGTGGCGCTCTTCCTCGCCGCGGGCTACTTCTTCGGGACTCTGCCCTTCGTGCGCGACCACTTCAGCACCGTCGCCCTCGGCATCATAGCCATTTCGCTCCTGCCGCCGGCCGTCACCGCCCTTCGCGCCTACCGGAGCTCGCGCAAGACGAAGACGCCGGCCTCCTGATCGGCGACGGCCGCGGGCCCATGCCGGGCTCCGGCTATTGCCGCTCGCCCTCGCCGATAGTACTTTAACAGGGATATGGACTACGACCGCTATACACTCAAGGCCCAAGAGGCCATCCAGGACGCTTCGGGAGAGGCCCGCAAGCGCGACCACTCCCAGGTCGACGTCGAACATCTCTTGCTCGCCCTGCTCAGGCAGGACGAAGGTGTCGTTCCGGCCCTGATCGACCGCGTCGGCGCCGACCGCGGCGCCATCGAGGCGCAGACCGAGTCCCTGCTGTCCGAAAAGCCCAAGGTTTTCGGCGAGACCTCGCAGCTCTACCTCTCGCCCTACGCCTCGACCGCCATAGCCAAGGCCGAGGCGGAGGCAGGCGCTCTCAAGGACGAGTACGTCGCGGCGGAGCATCTCCTCCTCGGCATAGTCGAGGGCGAGGGACCCGTCGCCGACATGCTCCGCTCCCGCGGCCTCAGGAAAGAAGCCCTGCTCTCGGCCCTCAAGTCGGTTCGCGGCAATCGCCGCGTCACGGATCAGGCGGCCGAGGAGAAGTACCGCGTCCTGGAACGTTATACGCGCGATCTCACGGCCCTCGCGCGCGCCGAGAAGCTCGACCCGGTCATCGGCCGGGACGAGGAGATCCGCCGCGTGATGCAGGTGCTCTCCCGCCGCACCAAGAACAATCCCGTGCTCATAGGCGAGCCGGGCGTCGGCAAGACCGCCGTGGTCGAGGGCCTCGCGCGGCGCATCGTCGCGGGCGACGTCCCCGATTCGCTCAAGAACAAGAAGCTCCTCGCCCTCGACCTCGGCTCCCTCGTCGCCGGCTCCAAGTTCCGCGGCGAGTTCGAGGAGCGACTCAAGGCCGTCATCGAGGAGATCGAGAAGTCCGAGGGGAAGGTCATCCTCTTCATCGACGAGCTGCATACCCTCGTGGGCGCGGGCGCGGCCGAGGGCTCGATGGACGCCTCCAACCTCTTGAAGCCCGCCTTGGCGCGCGGCGAGCTGCGCGCGGTGGGCGCCACCACCCTCGACGAATACCGCAAGCACATCGAGAAGGACGCGGCCCTCGAGCGCCGCTTCCAGCCGGTCTTCTGCGCCGAGCCCTCGGTCGAGGCGAGCATCGCCATCCTGCGGGGCTTGAAGGAACGCTACGAGGTGCACCACGGCGTGCGCATCAAGGACGAGGCGCTCATAGCCGCCGCCACCCTCTCGGACCGCTACATCACGAGCCGCTTCCTGCCCGACAAGGCCATCGATCTCGTCGACGAGGCCGCCAGCCGCCTCAAGATGGAGATCGAAAGCCAGCCCACCGAGCTCGACCAGGCCGAGCGCCGCCTGCTCCAGCTCACCATCGAGCGCCAGGCCCTCTCCAAGGAGTCCGACCCTGCCTCGAAGGAGCGGCTCGAGCGCCTCGAAAAGGAGATCGCGGAGATCCAGGGCAAGCGCGACGCGATGCGCCTGCGCTGGCAGGGCGAGAAGGAGAAGATCGAGAAGCTGCGCAAGCTCAAGGCCTCGATCGAGGAGCTCAAGATCGAGGGCGAGCGCTACGAGCGCGAGGGCAACCTGGCCAAGGCCGCCGAGATCAAGTACGGCAAGCTCCTCGAGGCCCAGAAGCAGCTCGACGCGGTGAGCGCCGAAATGCAGAAGGAGCCCGAGGAACGGCGCCTCCTGCGCGAGGAAGTCTCGGAGGAGGACATCGCCCGCGTCGTATCGACCTGGACGGGCATTCCGGTCTCCAAGATGCTCGCCTCCGAGGCGCAGAAGTACCTCGACCTGGAGGCCCTTCTCGAAAAGCGCGTCGTGGGCCAGGACGCCGCCGTTCGCGCGGTGGCCGACGCCATACGCCGCAACCGCGCCGGGCTCTCCGACCCCAACCGCCCCCTGGGCTCCTTCCTCTTCGTGGGCCCCACCGGAGTGGGCAAGACCGAGCTGGCCAAGGCCCTGGCCGAGTTTCTCTTCAACGACGAGAAGGCGCTCACCCGCATCGACATGAGCGAGTACATGGAAAAGCACACCGTGAGCCGCCTCATCGGAGCCCCGCCCGGCTACGTCGGCTACGACGAGGGAGGCCAGCTCACCGAAGCGGTGCGGCGCAGGCCCTACACGGTCGTGCTCTTCGACGAGATCGAGAAGGCCCATCCCGACGTCTTCAACGTCCTCCTGCAGCTCCTCGACGACGGCCGCCTCACGGACGGCCAGGGCAGGTTGGTCGATTTCAAGAACGCCATCGTCATCATGACGAGCAACATGGGCTCGGAGCTCATCCTCGAGGCCAAGGACATGAAGGAGGTCCGATCGGGCATCGAGAGTCTCCTGCGCTCGACCTTCAAGCCCGAGTTCCTGAACCGGATCGACGAGACCGTGGTGTTCGAGCGCCTGGGCAAGGATCGCATCCTCGCGATAGTCGACATCCAGCTCGCCCTGCTCGCCGCGCGGCTCGCCGGACGCAAGGTGGCGATGGACGTGAGCCAGCAGGCCAAGGCCTTCCTTTCGGAGGCGGGCTACGATCCGCACTACGGCGCGCGGCCGCTGAAGCGCGCCATCCAGGCCCTCGTGCAGAACCCTCTCGCCGCCCGTACGCTTTCGGGCGCGATCAAGGAGGGCGATACCGTCCGTATCGGAGCGAAAGACGGCGAGTTGACCTTCGATGTCTCGGCCAAGGCCCAGAAAGCGATTCGATGATCTATACCGACACTCATGCCCACCTGAGTCTCGTCGCCGAGGAACTCGGCTTCGCCGCCGTCTCCGCCTTGCTGCTCGACTACGAGGCGGCATGGTCTGCGGGAGGGGCGGCGCACGCCTTGATCCTCGACCCCGGCGTCGAGGCGGACGACCTGCCCAAGCGGCGGTCCCTGCTTGGCGACCGTCCCTTCCTGCGCTATGCCGCAGGAATCTGGCCCTCCGAGGAAGCCCTGGCCGAACCTGCGTCGCAGCTGAAAAGGCTAGCCGCCGCGCTCGACGCCGGCGCCGCCGCGGGCGTGGCCGCGATCGGGGAGTGCGGCCTCGACTATCACCACATGAACGGCCCTGCAGCCGCCCAGCGTGAGCTCTTCGAGGCCCAGATCGAGCTCGCCGAGCGCCGCGGCCTGCCTCTTATCGTGCACTCCCGCGACGCTGCCGCCGATACCCTCGCCATTCTGGGCGCGCGCAAGCCGCGGATCCCCGTAGTGCTGCATTGCTACGGCTACGGCCCCGGCGAGCTCGAAGACTTTCTCGCGCTCGGCTGCTACATTTCGTTCGCGGGAAACCTCAGCTACAAAAGCGCCCGGCCGCTGCGAGAAGCCTGCGCCCTCGTTCCGGGCGGCCGCCTGCTTTTGGAGACGGACGCCCCCTACATGAATCCCGAGCCGCGGCGGGGCAGGCCGTCGACGAGCGCGGACGTGGAGAGGACCTACGCGGTCGCCGCCGCTCTCCGCTCGACGAGCGTCGAAGAGCTCGCCGCGACGGTTTCAGCCAACGCGCACTCCCTCTTCGGGACGCTATGACCGCAGGGGCAGGTAGAAGAGCACGCGGGTGCCGACGCCGGGCTTGGAACCGAGGCGCACCTTGCCGCCGTGGGCCTCGACGATGTTCTTCACGATGAGCATGCCGAGGCCCGTGCCCCCGAAACCCGAGGCCGAGTAGAAGGGCTCGAAGACGTGGGCGAGGGTCTCGGGCCTCATGCCCTCGCCCGTGTCGGCCGTCTCCAGCACGAAGCGCTCTCCCTCGCGGTACGACTTCAGGGTGAGTACCCCGCCGGAGTTGGCCATGGCCTTGCGCGCGTTGTCGGCGACGTTGTGCAGCGCCCTCAGTATCCGCTCCGAATCGAGAATGACCGGCTCGTCGAATCGTATATCCTTCTCTATCCTGACGCCGGCGCGATCCAGCCTTTCGCCCAGGGCCTCTTCCACCTTGGCGAAGAGATCCGAAGGCGTGCAGACGGCCATGTCGAGGCGGACCTCGCCCCGCGAGTAATCGAGGAACTCGCTCGCGAGCCGTTCGAGCCTGCCCAGCTCGAGCATGCTGGCCTTGATGTGCGAAGCGAGCTTTTCCGGCTCCTCCAGCCGCATTTCCATGAGCTGGAGCTGGCCCTTCATGATGGAGATGGGATTGCGGATGTCGTGGAGGATCAGGGAGGAGAATTTCCCCAGCGTCGAGAGCCGTTCGCTCCGCAATCGTTCGGCCTGGGCCCGCTTCAGGTGCGTATAGGCGCGCTCCAGCTCCTCGGTACGCTTGCGCAGGTCCTCGACGTAGGTTTCATTGGAGCTTCGCACCAGGTAGGAGATCGAGGTCATCACCGAGAGCGCGATCGACGAGTTTTCGAGGATGAGCCGCCGGAAGTCATCGCGGGAAAGGTACAGGAGCCTCGACGCCTCTTTGGCGACGACCGTCGCGCTGCGCGGCAGCTCGTCGATCAGGGCCATCTCGCCGAAGAAGTGCCCCGTGCTGTGGACCGCCAGGAGATCGGGCCTGGGATCGTAGTAGTTCTTCCAGACTTCCACCTTGCCTTCCATGACTATGTAGAAACGGTCGGCTATCGCCCCTTCGATGAACAGCACGTCGCCCGGAGCTCTCGTCTCCTCGGCGCAAAGGGCTTCGACGAGGGCTATTTCCGCGTCGCTCAGGCCCTTGAAGAAATAGATACGCCTAAGGAAGTCGAAGCGGTCGCTGTCGCTCATCGCGCGTCCAATCGCGGGACTGGCATGTTTGTCCGAAGGTGGATTGTAGGCCTTGCGGGCCCGGGCCGGAGCTTCGAAGGAACTCCGGCTCGGGGCGCATCGGGGTCCGCCCTCGGCCAAGCCGCGGCGGACCTCGGTCGATCACCAGTTGTCCGACATATCGTCGGGATCGCGGTTGTCCTCGGCGAAGAGATCGGTGACCGCCCGCATGTCGTCGAAGTAGACGTAGTAGGATCCGAAATCCTCGGAGGGATCGCAGAGAATCTTGAATCCGACCACCTTGATGCCCATGTGGGTGTTGTAGTGGAAGTTGGTCTGCACGATGCCGGCTCGGCCGTCGGGGCTCTGGGGCGGAATGGCGACGGTGAGCTTCTTCCAGCCCTGGAAGTTGAGCTTGCCGATGGGCAGATCGAAGGTGTTGCCGAAGAAGTCCTGGAGCACGAGCACGAGCATGTGGTCGTAGTTGCGCCCTACCACCCAGACCGAAATGGTCTTGGTGATGCCCTCGATGGGAATGGGGCGGGCCGCGGTGATGTCTATCTCGTTGTAGCCGCGGTGGTAGAACTCGGCTCGGACGCCGAGCACGTACTTGTTGACGATGCCGGGATTGACGCCGGCATAGCGCGGATCCGCGAGAGGCTCGGCCAGGCTTCCGGCGGGATGCCCTTCGAAGAGACGTGACGTGACGACGCCCTCGTCGGGAGACATGTAGGCGTTCCAGAAGCCCGCCTGCTCGAATTGATCGACCGACACTTCTTTGAGCTTCTGCTGGGCCGTATCGACGCCGATTTTGGTGGCGTCGGGCGAGCCGATGGAGGCGGGCTGAGTGCCGCTCGTCGCTGTCATGGTGGCCGGAGCCGTCGTCTGAGTCGCCGGCTGCGTGGCCGGCTGCGTGGCCGTCTGAGGCGTCTGGGTGGCGGATTGTCCGGCGGCGGTCTGGGCGAAAACTAAGCCGGAAGCGGCCGCGAGAGTCAGCAGTACGATGATAGCTTTCTTCATGGTCGGCCTTCCTTATTTCTTGACGCCGTTGGTGAAGGCGTTCTGGTAGACATCCGGATTATCCAAACTGTCGCCGTCGAAGAGGGAGACGTAGGTGTCGGTGAGAACCTTGATGTCGAAGAAATAGAACTTTACCGCCTTGTCTATATCGCTGGCGCTGGAGGCGAGGCCGGGGACGACGACCACCTCGTTGGGCCTCGTCCAGATGCGGAACTTGACCAGGGTGAGCGGTTCCTTCCTCGGCAGGTACTTCTCCGACTGCGGGATGTTGTCGGGAATGTTCACCCGGAGGTCCTTCCATCCGGTGAAGTCGAGATTTCCCATGGGAATCGCGTAGACTATGCCTTTGTAGTCGCGGACGTAGGCCTCGAGGTAGTAGTTGAAGTTGCCCGACCATACCCACATGTCGAGCATCTTGACCTTGCCGGGCAGGGGAATTTCCGTGGGCTTGTCCTTGGTGCCGGGGACTATGTCGACCCAATTGTACCCTTGGCGATTGAAAAGCATGGCTATGCCGAGCGCTTGCGCGCCTTTCTGGGCCTGCGGATCGGAGCCGAGCACGGCCAGCGGGCCGGCGTTTACGAAGCCCCAATGCGGAAAATCGCCCGTGGAAAAGTTGCTTCCGTAGGCGAACCAGTTCTGGGCATCGGGTTTGCTGAAATCCTGAACGATTTTCGATTCCAGGTTGACGGTGCTATCGTCCGCGAACAGCATTCCGCCGGCGGCGGCGGTCAGCAGGACGAGGGTGATCATAAGCGCCCGGGCAATGTGCTGTTTCATCCTTGAAACTCCTTTATCGGTACCGCGGACCGGAGTCGACGGTTGGATTCGATTATATTTTCGCCCAAGTCCTTTGTCAAATAATTGAGGCTCTTTCAAAAGCCATTTAGCCTAGAATCCACCATAAATGATGCGAAGGAGCGCCCCCCCGCCTCATGGCGGCCCCCTGCCGGCCCCTCGATGAGGCGGGCGGGCACCAGAATGGGGGCCTCCGGCGCCTCTTCCGGCGAGTTCGGCGGCCCCGAGGGGCGGAGCCGGCGTTCGGCTGCCGCGGCTACGGCGCGCGCCAGGGCCTCGTCGTCCGGACTGATCCTGAAGGCGAGCTCGGGCAGCGCGGCCGAGGCGGGGAGCTCGGCGCCGAGGACTAGGTCGGGGTAGGCCGCCGCCCCGAGCGCGGCCAGGGTCGAGCCGCCCGCGGCGGCGAAGAGCACGCGCAGATCCGAGGCGAGGAGCTTCTGGACCGCAGCCTGGGCGTCCTGCGGGCTCCGGCCGGAGCCTAGCGTGCGGATCAGAAGCGGCGCTCCGCCCGAAGCGGCCCCGTAGGCCTGTGCGAAGGCTTCGAGTTCCGAGCTCGGCCGGGATCCGGAAGGGGCGAATACCAGGCCGCAGGCCGGATCGCCGCCCGAAGAGCGTTTGATCGCCGAGATGTACTCGCCGCAAGCTCGCCCTGCGGCGTGGTACGCGCTCAAGGCGTCGGTTTCGATCAAAATGAGGTTCCGGGCGGGAGGCCTCGCCCAATCGAGAGCGATGAGCGGAATGGCGCCGAGGCTGGAGAGGCCTGCCGCAGCGTCTTCGGTTCCGGCGAAGAGGGCCGAGGCGAGCAGCGGGCTGGCCACGAGTATCGCCGGACGATGGTCCCGGGCGAGCCGCTGTACCGCGTCGATGGCGATGGCCGGACTCTCCCCGAGCCCTATGCGCAGGTATCTCGACTCGAATCCGGTGACGCGAAGACGAGCCAGGGCCGAGGCGAGGGCGGGCCGCGCCTCGGCGAAGGCCTCGTCCATGGCTACTACGAGGCCGGCGGGGCGAGGCTGGAAGAGGGCGCAGCCCGAGAGGCTCATCGCGGACGCCAATAGGAGAAGGGCGGCCCGCGCCGGAATTGCCGACGGCATGAGGACATACTACCGGCCAGGCCTGCGCCGCGGCAACACCTCGCTCGGCATGCGCTTCCCCGCGAGCTGGAGGGCCTTGACTGGCCCTCGCTCGTTTCATACTATGAAAAGAGACATGGAAACGGGCCTATTCGAAAGCGGGCGATGTTCTTTCGCGCGCGACGGGATCGGCCTCGCGTGTTCGCCGCCCTCGTAAAAAGGACGTGCGCACCTACATAAATCGAAGCGGCTTTTCCGAATATGCAGTTTTTATGGAAGGCCGCGGCCCAAAGGAGTCATCGATGACCAGCTATAAGGAGCTCGGCCTCGTCAACACGGTCGACCTGTTCAAGAAGGCCGTCAAGGGCGGCTACGCCCTTCCCGCCTACAATTTCAACAACATGGAGCAGCTTCAGGCCATCATCCAGGCCTGCGTCGAGACGAAGAGCCCGGTCATTCTCCAGGTCTCCTCCGGCGCGCGGAAGTATGCCAACCAGACCATGCTCCGCTACATGGCCAAGGGCGCCGTCGAGTACGCGAAGGAGCTCGGCTACGATATCCCGATCGTGCTTCACCTCGATCACGGCGACAGTTTCGAGCTCTGCAAGAGCTGCATCGAGAGCGGATTCTCCTCGGTCATGATCGACGGTTCGCACTTGCCCTACGACGAGAACGTCAAGCTCACCAAGCAAGTCTGCGACTATGCGCATTCCCAGAAGGACTACGTCTCGGTCGAGGGCGAGCTGGGAGTCTTGGCCGGGGTCGAGGACGAGGTTTCGGCCGAGCACTCGCACTATACCCAGCCCGGCGAGGTCCAGGACTTCGTAGGCAAGACGGGCGTGGACTCGCTCGCCATTTCGATCGGCACCAGTCACGGCCGCTCGAAGTTCAAGCCCGAGCAGTGCACCAAGACCGCCGACGGTATCCTCATCCCGCCTCCCCTTCGCTTCGATATCCTCGAAGAGATCGAGAAGCGCCTGCCGGGCTTCCCCATCGTCCTCCACGGTTCCTCCTCCGTGCCCGTCGAGTACGTCAAGATCATCGAGAAGTTCGGCGGCAAGCTCTCCGATTCCGTAGGTATCCCCGAAGAGCAGCTGCGCAAGGCGGCCAAGAGCGCGGTCTGCAAGATCAACATCGATTCCGACGGCCGCCTCGCCATGACCGCCATGATCCGCAAGGTGTTCGCGGATAAGCCGGACGAGTTCGATCCCCGCAAGTATCTCGGCCCCGCCCGCGACGAGCTCAAGAAGCTCTATATGCACAAGAACCAGGAGGTCCTGGGTTCGGCCGGCAAGGCCTAGCGGCCTCTGCGGATCGGCGGCCAGGCCATGCGCCTGGGTCGAAAGCGGGAAACGTGATCGCGTTTCCCGCTTTTTTAATGCATTGGGGGGGGATGGCTGGGGAGCGGCAGTTCGAAGACGCACGTCGACGGGGCTTGGGGGCCGTCGGCCTGTGCCCCGGAAGCGGTCCTATTCCGCCAACGGCGCGGGAGCCCGCCGCAGAAGCGAGGGGCGGGCGTAGGCCCAGGCGCCGAGGCAGAGAACGGCGGCCAGGAGCCAGGCGAGGGGCCAGAAGCGCAGGAGGAAGAGCCAGGGACAGAGCGAGGCCGCGAAGGTGGCCGCGGCCGCCCCGAGTATCACCGCTATGCGCCGCATGCCGTAGCTGTCTTCGATTTCCACGACGAATCTCGGCATGGCGACGGCGATGGCGGCGAAAAGGAAGGGGAGGATGAACAAGTCGTAGGGCTCCGGATGGCCCCAGATGTTGACCATTTCGCCGAGTCCGAGGGGGGCTATCGCTCCCGCGTAGAACGAGGTCATGCGCCGGGCCTTGGCTCCGGGCCGAAGCGGCTCCGAGAGGCGGTAGAAAACCAGATAGGCGGCCGCGGGCAAGCAGGCGTAGGGCAGCATGCGGACCGCCCACTCGTGGAAGCCGAGGAGGAAGGAGCCGTACAGAGGCGTCACCAGCGAGCCCAAGATGCGCGCTGCGATCCAGATCGGCAGCGCGGTCACGAGGCCGCGCAGGGCGGCGCGTTTCGTTTCGGCCAGTTCTTCGGGCGGATAGACCAGGAGGACCAGAAGCATGAAACCGAGCAGCGGGCCGAAGAGGAGAAAGATGTACATGGTTTGAGGCTAACACGAGGCCCGACGGCCCTTCAAGCCGGCGACGGCAAGCCTCAGGGACAGAGATTCAGCAGTTCGAGGTGATCCTGCGCCCATGCCGCGCGTTTCCGTGCCTGCTCGGAGAGGGCCGCAAGGCGTTCGGCGCCTTCGGTCGAAAAGGGGATGAACGCTCCGGCCAGGGCGGCCAGAAGTTCATAGTCTTCGGTTTCGATGCGGCGGGCCGATTCGAGAAAGGCGCAAGCTTCGAAGCTCGCCGGGGTCGCCGGCTGCTCGAGGAATTCGGGTTCGAGTTCGGCGAGAGCCGTCTGGGTTCCCTCGACCGAGGCCAGTTCGAGGAGGACCTTGCCCAGCTCCTTGTGCTGATCGGCCAGGGATAGGGCGAGACTCGAGATCGACCGGGACAGTATGGACTTGGCCCCTTCTTTGTAGATCGCCGCGGCGGAGGCGTTTCTTTTCAAGACAGTCTCCAGCGCCGACGATAGCGGGACGTTTACCATGATCATAGTCTACGTTCCCGGTCAGCATCCTGTCAAACGCCTCGTATGCGGCCGTTTTCCTCGCGCCGCAGGCTCGAATCTGCCACTTTACGCGAAACCGCGGCCTGTGATAGATTGAATCCACAATTTTGCGCAGGAGTCCACGGCCGTCGTGCGTCCCGGTTGGAACGCGCCCCGCGACCCCGGCGCGTGTGGTAAGGCCGAAGGAGGTCAGTTGGCAGACAAAGACCTGCGGATCAACGAACAGATCCGCGTCCGCGAAGTACGGCTCGTGGACGATAAAGGGGAGCAGAAGGGCATCGTTCCCACCCTCGAAGCCATAAAGATGGCCAAGGAGCTCGGCCTCGATCTCGTCGAGGTGGCTCCTCAGTCGATTCCCCCCGTGTGCAAGCTCCTGAACTACGGGAAATTCAAGTTCGAGCAGGAAAAAAAGGTCAAGGAATCGAGAAAGAAGATCCGCGTCGGCGAACTCAAGGAAATACGAATGCAGCCCAAAATCGCCGGGCACGATCTCGATTTCAAATCCCAGCATGTGCGGGAGTTCCTGGAAGACGGATTCAAGGTCAAGGTCACCATCCGGTTCCGCGGCCGCGAGCTTGCCCACACGGAGCTCGGTGAAGACGTCCTCAAGAAGGTTCTCGCCCGGCTCGAAGGGTATTTCATAATGGAGAAGTCCCCCGCCATGGAGGGCCGCTTCATGTCGATGGTGCTGCAGCCCAAGGCTTCCATCATCAAGAAGGCCGCCGCAGGCGCCGAAGAGGCTCCCGCGGCCGAGGCTAAAGAATAGAACGCGAGCAAGGACGGACATCATGCCCAAGATGAAGACAAAGAAGGCCGCGGCCAAGCGCTTCAGCCTCACCGCGAGCGGCAAGGTCAAGTACAAGAAGATGAATCTTCGCCATATCCTGACCAAGAAGACGACCAAGCGCAAGAGAAATCTCCGCAAGACCGGCTTCGTGAACCCGGTCGCCACCTATGCGATCAAGAAGACTCTTCTGCCCTACGGCTGATTTTCCGCATGCGGGTTTTCCTGAAGCCTGAACGGCTTTAGGACGGAGTCCATAGAAAAACAGTTGCTTGCCGATCGGATCGAGATGGCCGCGGCGAAATGCCGCGTTCCGCGATCAGGGACGGGGAATCGGGCGTTCGCGCCCCGACCCATCGTCCCGCGGGGCCGCCGGCCCCGCACCGACCGTCGCCGGGTGCCCCTGTCCGGGTCGGTCGGCCTGCGCCATGGGCGCCGCGCCGCGTGTCGGCGCGAACAAACGCAACGAGGAGCGTAAGATGTCGAGAGCAGTAGACGGAACGAAACGGAAAGACCATCGCAAGAAGATACTCGGCCACGCCAAGGGCTTCTGGGGGCGCCGCCATTCCAACTTCCGCGTGGCTAAAGACGCCGTCGCCAAGGCCCTGTCCTATTCCTACCGCGACCGCCGAGATCGGAAGGGGACCTTCCGCCGTCTGTGGATCGCCCGCATCAACGCGGCCTGCCGCGCCGAGGGCATGAGCTACAGCCGCTTCATCGAAGGTCTCGCCAAGGCGCAGATCGCCGTGGATCGCAAGATGCTCGCCGATATGGCGATCCGCGATCTCGCAGGTTTCAAGGCCGTGGTCGAGAAGGCCAAGGCCGCTCTGCAGGCCTAGGACCGTGGTCAGCCTCGAGCAGGTCCGCGCCCTGGAGTCGCGGGTCGAAAAGGCGGTTTCGTACATAGCGGCCCTGCGCACCGAAAACGCGGAGCTTCGCCGCCGTGTCGAGGACGAGCAGAGCTTCATCGACGAAGCCGCCGCCGAGCTCGAGACGGGCGAATCGGCGCGCGCGGCCGCGGAGTCGCGCGCGGCCGAGCTGGAGCGCGCCCTCGCCGAGGCCGAGGCCCGGTTCGCCGAGGCCGAGACCCGGTTCGCCGAGGCCGAGGCTCGGGCTTCGGAACTCGCGGGCCGCATCGAGGAGTACAAGCGCGACCAGGGGCGAATCGAGGAAGGCATCGTGCATGCGCTCGAGAAGCTCGACTCCTTCGAAGACCTGATCCTGGGACAGGCGGCGCCGCGCGCCACCGCAGAGTCGGTCCAGTCTTCGGCGCCGCGCCGGGAGGCCGCATCCGAGGGGCAGGGCGAGTCCGGGCAGCCGCGAATCGAAGGCTCCGTGCCGCCGGCTCAGCCTGAGGTCCAGCCTGCAGCCCAGCCTCAAATTGAGGCAGAACCCGCAGCCCAGCCTCTGCGCTCGGTGGATGCCACGGTGGGCGAAAGCGCTTCCGCGCCCGAGCGCCCGGCCGCCGACAGCCAGCTCGACATTTTCTGAGGCCCGGGCGATGTCCGTCCAGATCGTCAACATCGATCTTCTCGGTACCTCCTTCACCGTCCAGACCGACGAATCGCTCGACTACATGCAGAGTCTCATCCTGCGTCTCCGCGAGCGGCTGGACGCCCTCAAGACCGCCACCCGGGTCTCCGATCCTCTCAAGCTCTCGATACTCGCGAATATCACCATCCTCGACGAACTCGTCCGCGAACGTTCCAAGGACAGGGGAGGCGTCGAGGCCCTCGAGTTCGGATCGCAGGAAGATGAGCTTTCGCGCGTGACGGCCCGCCTCATCGCGGTGATAGACCGTAGCCTCGGGCAGTCCTCGCCCTAAAGGGATCTCGGCCGGGCGCCACTTGCACCGATGCGCCCATTTCGCTACGCTACAAGGATGATCATGCCGCTCGAACAGCTTATGGAATACGATGGCAATGCCTACGAGATCACCGTCGCCATCACGCGGCGGGCTTATCAGCTCGCGGTGCTGCGCACTCCCGACGTGGAGAAGAACAACGGCAAAGTGGTCTCCCTGGCCACCCGGCAAGTGTTTTCCAAACAGGTTGAGTACCGCCTCCTCGACTAGAACCAAGGTTTTCATCCTCGCGGGGCCGACCGCCTCGGGCAAGACGGATCTTCTCCTGGAGCTTTTCGGGAGCGGGGTCGCCGGATACGCGTCGACCTGTCCTCGGGCCGTGGTGGTGAGCGCCGATTCGATGCAGGTGTACCGCGGCATGGACATCGGCACGGCCAAGCCCGGGCCGGAGCTCCTCGCACGCCTGCCCCATCGCCTCATCGACATACTCGAACCCTCGCAGCAATACACGGCCGGCGACTTCGTCCGGCTGGCCGAGTCGGCCTGCGCCGATATCGCGGCTTCCGGGGCACTGCCGGTCCTCTCGGGCGGGACGGGCTTCTATCTGCGCAGCTTCCTCTGCGGCATGCCGACCGCCCCGGCCGCCGACGCCGCGCTTCGCTCGGAGGTGGCGCGCGACCTTCGCGAATGCGGCGCCGGGGCGCTGCGCGAGGAGCTGCGCTCCGTCGATCCGGAATCGGAGGGGCGCATCCATCCGGCGGATCTCTATCGCCTAACGCGGGCCGTGGAGATCGTGCGCGCCACGGGCAGGCCTCTGGGCGCTTTCGCCTCGCCCGAGTCGGCGCGGGACGATTTCGACTTTCTCGTGGTGGGCCTCGAACGTCCACGCGAGGAGCTCTACGCGAGGATCGACGCGCGGGTGGACGCCATGTTCGAGGGCGGCCTGGCCGGGGAATTCCTCGAGCTGCGCCGCTCGGGCTTCCGGGAAAGCGCGCCGGGCATGCGGGCCATAGGCTATCGGGAGTTCTACGGCCTGCCGGCGGAGCTCTTCGACCTTGCGAGCGAGCTCTTCGAACGGCGGCCCGAAGTGCTGGCGCTGCGCGAGGCGGTAAAACTCGACACCCGGCGCTACGCCAAACGGCAGATGACCTTCTTCCGCGCGCTTCCGGGAATACGGTGGGCGCCGCCCGGCGCGGCCGCGCTCGGCGAGCTGGTATCGGCCTTCCTGGCCGGGGAAGGGCCTCGGACGGCAGGCGCCCGGTAGGCCGGGATTTTCCGGAAATCGGGTCTCCCGTGCGCCGTCCGGCCCTGCGATTCGATCGTGTCGATTGCCCTTCACGACGAGCCGAGACTATACTCGCCCACCAATGACTCAACCTCATCAACATATCGATTTCGAGGCCGAACTCAATCCCGAGCAGCATGAGGCGGTGACCACGACCGAAGGCCCGGTGCTCATCATCGCGGGGGCCGGATCGGGCAAGACCCGCGTCATCACCTACCGCATGGCCTACATGCTCGAACGCGGCATTCCCCAGCACGCCATCCTGGCCCTGACCTTCACGAACAAGGCGGCACGGGAGATGTCGCTGCGCGTGCGCGACATCGCCAAGCGCAGGCTGCGGGACCTGACCGTCTCGACCTTCCACTCCTTCGGCGCCGATATCCTGCGCAAGAACATCCATCACCTGGGCTACAAGGACAACTTCTCGATCTACGACGAGGCCGACCGGACCCAGCTCGTCAAGGATTGCGCCCGAGAGCTGGGTTTCCGCATGGAAGCCTTCGACGCCTACAAGGTGGGCGCCCTCTTCTCCCAGATCCGTTCGGAGCAGCGCCCCTGGTCCAGGGCGGACGACGCCTATCGCCAGCTCTACGACGAGTACCGGCGTTCGCTCAAGATCTTCAACGCGGTCGATTTCGACGATCTCATAGTCCTTCCCATCGAGCTCTTCCAGCTCAAGCCCGAAATCGCCCAGCGCTACCGCGAGCAGTACCGCTACCTCATGGTGGACGAGTTCCAGGACACTTCGCTGCAGCAGTACCGCCTCATGCGCGAGCTCTGCGAAAGCAACGTCTGCGTGGTGGGCGACGACGATCAGTCCATCTATTCCTGGCGCGGCGCCAACTACGAGAATCTCATGCAGTTCGAGCGCGACTTCCCCGACTTCAGGGAAATCAAGCTCGAGCGCAACTACCGCTCGACCTCGACCATACTCGGCGCGGCCAACGCGATCATCGCCAACAACGAGAACCGCAAGGAAAAGGCGCTCTGGTCGCACTCCGGCGCGGGCGGAACGCCCATCCAGTTCCACGCGCCCGAAGACGAGGGGGCCGAAGCCGAGTTCGTCGCCCGCACGATCAAGGAACTGAGGCTCAAGGACAGGCTGGCCTGGGGCCAGTTCGGCATTCTCATCCGCACGAACGGCCTCACCCGGCGGCTGGAGGAGGCCCTGCTCGCCGAGCAGATACCCTACCGCGTCTCCGGCGGGACCTCCTTCTACGGCCGCAAGGAGATCAAGGACGTCATCGCCTATCTGCGCGTGGTCGCGAATCCCGACGACGACGTCAACCTCCTGCGCGTCGTCAACACGCCCCGCCGGGGCATAGGCAAGTCGACGATCGAGAAGCTCAACCATATTGCGAGAGCGCGCAACGCGTCGCTCAGGACCGCCATGGAGCTAGTCCGCGAAGATGCGCGGCGGGTCGGCTCGCGGGTCGGCGCCCATCCGGGATCGGCCGCCGAGCCGGACGGCGAGCAGGACTTCGAGCTCAGCTCCCCGGGGCGGGGCGATCTGGCCTCTCGCGAGGATACGCGTCGCGAGGATACGCGTGGCGGTCTGTCCGAAAAGGCGGTCGCGGACATCTCGGCCTTCCTCGACCTGGTGGAGGAGTACCGCGAGGAGCTCCTGGGCAAGAAGCGCATCGCGGCCAAGGTCCGGCTGCTCGTCGACGCGATCGACTACTGGGGCTATCTCGTGGAGGAGAACCGGCAGAGCGACAAGGCGGCGAAGTGGAAGTTCCACAATGTCGAGCTGCTCATCCAGTCGATCGAAGACTGGGAGAAGAACCCCGACAATCTCTCCCCCGGCCTCTACGAGTGGCTCAACCGGGTGTCGCTGATCACCCGCGACGACGTCGAGGACGAGGAGGGCGGCGAAGTCAATCTCATGACCATCCACGCCGCCAAGGGCCTCGAGTTCGAGGTGGTGTTCATCGCCGGCTGCGAGGACGGGATCATTCCCCACGCCCGATCGCTCGAGGAGGGCGAGGGCAGCATTGAGGAAGAGCGGCGCCTGTTCTACGTCGCCGTGACCAGGGCCAGGCGCAGGCTCTTCATCACGGCCTGCCTGCGGCGCCGCAAGCAGAACCAGACCGTGGACTGCGCGCCCAGTCCCTTCCTCCAGGAGATACCCTCCCACCTCATAGAAACCCATGCGCCCGAGGCCGAGGCCGGCGAGGCGGAGGGTGACGAGTATTTCGGCCGGCTCAAGGCCTTGTTCGGCGGCGAGTCCGAGGAATCGAGGACTGAGTCCGAGGAATCGAGGACTGAGGACTGAGGCTCCGCTACGGTCGCGCGAGGGGCCGCTGCGCCGCCGCCGCCCGAGTGACGGCGCAGCGAAAAGGCGGCGCGCGAGGCGAGGCCTGCGATAGAGCCGCCGGGGCTTAAGGTGAGCCGAGGCCGCGGTCGCCTTCGACCCTGATCCAGGTGAGTTCGTGGCGATTGTGCCAGAGGTGGAGCACCCGGGAACCGGGGACCGACTCGAAGAGATCGGTGCTGGCCCGGTCGAAGCTCGTCCCTTGCATCTTGATGGTGCAGACGAAATTGCGCGCCAAGCCCGATGCGAGCCATTTCTCGATCCAGGCGTAGAGGGCGGGCGGGTAGCAGATGACGTCCGAGAAGAGCCAGTCCACCGGGCCGATGTCCGCCGGATCGAGGGTGAAGGCGTCGTGCCGCATCGTGCTGACCCCCGGCATGGCGGCTATGCGCGGTTCGAGCTCGGCGCGGTCGACGGCGAGAACTTCGGCGCCGAGCTCGGCGAGCGCCCAGGTCCAGCCGCCGGGCGAGGCTCCCGCGTCGAGGCAGCGCTCGCCCCGGCCGGGACGCTTGCCCGAGAGGATCAGGGCCTCCCAGAGCTTGCGGTAGGCGCGGCTCGGCGGCCCCTCCCGGTCTTCCTCGAAATCGAATTCTCCGTTCGGGAAGGGGTTCGAGCAGCGCGCCGAGGCCAGGAGGCGGTGCTCGTCGAGGAGGGTGAAGGCTCCCATGGGCGCCTCGGGCACCTCGAAGGGAAAGAGCTTGGGCTTGGAAGGCAGTGAGGGAAGCCGCTCGGCGATCAGCGCCGTTCGGCGGTGGAGGCGGGTGGGGCAGGGCGCCCAGTTGCGCTGGATATCCTTGAGGAGCCGCGCAGCCTCGCCCACGGATTCGAAGTCGAGGAGGAAGGGCTCGAGCCAGATGTTGCGGGCCCAGCGCGCCCTCCGTCTGGCTCCCAGGACGGTGACGAGCTCGCCGTCGAGACGGTCCCGGTCGCCGAGTTCTTCGAGAAGATGGGGCAGCCAGCCCCTGGCCGCGTGATAGACGGTGCCGTCGAGTTTTCGCATCAGATCAGCTTGTAGCGCCGCGCCTCGGCGAGGATTTCGCGGTTCCAGCGGTTCTTTTCCATGAAGGAATCCTTCTGGGTCGCGTCGCTGATCCGCGTCGACCGCATCTGCAGGGCCTTGAACGCCTTGCTGAGCACCGTCGCCGCGTCCATGGATCCCGAGCCGAGCTCCCTGAGTATCCGATAGCGGTAGAAAAGGTAGAGGTGAATCGCGGGATGGGTGGCCGCGAGCCGCTCTTCCCTGGCCTGGAGGGCGAGCCGCTCGGAGCGCTCGCCCGCCTGATCCGGAGAAGCCAGGGCGGAGCTGAAGTCGCGCAACGCGGAGATCTGATCCTCGACGTAGCTCCGCCCGGCGGCGAAACCCACGGCGCGGCCTTCGATCGAGGCGAAGCCCGAGCTCCAGTCGAACGCGTCGGCGCTCGCGAAGCCGGGCTTCGGGGCCGCGCCGAGGGCGCGCTCGAGCAGGGCCGCGGCCTCGCGCGGCCTGCCTTCCCACAGTTCCAGCTCGGCGAGAAACCAGAGCGCCTCGTGGTCGTCGCCGCGGCGCGCGAGGATGGATCTGGCGCGCCCGACGCCGCCTTGACAGGCTGCGGTCCGGCCTATCCATATCTCGGCCCGGAGCGCCGTATCCGCCGCTCCGTAGACTCTGGCCTGGGAGCGGACGCGGCCGAAGTCCCTTTCGGCGGCGGCGTAATCGCCCAGCTCGAAGGCTATCCTGCCCTCCATGAAGGCGCCGGCCATCTCCCAGTCGGAACGGAACGCGGCCGCGGCGAGCGAGGCGAAGGCCTTCGTGCGGGCGCGGGTCCTGCCCAGGTCGCCGAGGACGAGATAGGCGGCGGCCTCGGCCTGGGACGCGAGGATGCTGCACAGGGGATTCCCCGCGCTCTGGGCTATCTCGAAGGCGTTGGCGAGATAGTCGGCGCCCTCCTGCACCTGGCCCTGCGCGAGGGCGCACAGTCCCAGGAGCCGGTGCGCGCGGGGCTCGGACTGCTGGGCTCCGAGGGCGTGAAGGTCGATGAGGGCGTTTTTCACTCTGCGCGCCGCCTGCGCGGGAGCCCGGTTCGCGTATTCGACGGCCGCGCGCGCCAGGGCGGCTATGTCCGATCCGAGACGGCCTCCGGAGGAGGCCCCGAGCTCGAGCTCGCTCGCCGCGCGCTCGCAGGCCGGTCCGTTTCCCGCCGCATACGCGGCCAGGAAGGACGGATAGGCCGCGAGCGGGGAATCGAGCCTCTCGGCGGCGGGTTCGGAGGAGCCGTAGAGCGCATCGGCGGCCGCGCAGTCGAGGAAGAATCCGGGGTCCGACGGCGCTTCTCCCCCCGCGTCGAGGTCGGCCATCCTGCGATAGAGGGCCAGCGAGGGGATGATCCTGCGCCCGGCGTGGAGCGCCCTGAGGCGCGCGGAAAAGGCAGTCTTGATTCTTCTTCCCCCATCGTCCAGCACGAGCTCCGCCGCGCTCGCCGGAACCTCCGAGGCGATCCTCGGCCGGCCGGAGCCCGCGACGAATCCCAGCTGCGCGAGATGCTCGTACACGAAGGATCGAATGCCGGACACGTAGCCCTGCGAGTCGAGGAAGGCGTCCAGGTCCTCGTCCCGCAGGACTTCCTCGCCGAGGCGCAGGGCGAGGAGGATCTCGGCGTACTCCCGCGGGAAGGTGGCCAGGGCCGCGCGGGCGAGCTCCACGAGCGAATCCTGTGCGTAAGAGGCCTTTGATTCCACTGGCCCTCCCGGAGGCGCCCCCGCGAGACGGGCCGCCGCCCTGGCGCGGAAGCCCTCGCTTCGCCGGCCGGCCGGCATCTCGAGGCGGCGCGAAACGCCGAGGGGCCAGGCGGAAGGAAGCCTCGAACCCGTCGAGATTACGCTTATTCCTTCCTCGGCGAGACTCTTCTCGAGGAGGAGGGCCGAGATGGACAGGGATTCCGGAGAGAAGCGATCCAGGCCTTCGAGGATGACGAAGGCGGGCAGGGACGAGGCGCGGCGCTCCCGTGCGTAGAGGCGCAGGGCGGCGGCCGCGCATACGCGCAGCCGCACGTCGAGCGCCGACGAGAAGCAGAGCCGGAAGGGCGATCGGGAAAGGAAGTCGAGCATGGGCCCGAGCTCGTCGTAGAGCAGGCGGTCGGCTCCGGACAGGAAGAGGGCCGGCTCGACCGCCTCCCTCCGGGGAGAGATCAGGGCGGATAGGCCGTTCACGATCGGGCCGTAGGGTGAGGATGAAACGACGGAGGAGCGGAGGGTCAGAAACTCCCGCGAGCGCGGGCCATAGAGGTATTCGAGGCCGAGCGCGAGCCGCTCGGCAGGGGCGCGTTCGGGCCCTAGGATGGCGAGCGAAGGGGAGGTGGAAGTCCCTATGCCGAGGGCTCCGAGCTCGTCGATGACCCGGTCGCCGAAGGAGCCCGGCGGCTCGGAGGAAAGCCCGTCGCTTTCGATGGCGGCTCGGGCATGGCAGGCCCGGACGATCGGAACGCAGACTTCCGCAGGGCCTTCCTCCCGCTCCGGCGCGGTGAGGAAATAGCCTTCGAAGGCTCCTGCGGCGCCCGGGCCTAGGAAGAGGCCGTCGTTTTTCAATCCGAGCCAGAGCCGTTGAAAGTGGCGCTGGTTTTGCTCCTCATCCGCCAGGCAGGAATCGAGGATGAGGCACCAGCCGTGGAGGCGCGGGCTCAAGGCCTTGAGCGATTCCGCGAGCAGGCGCGCCGCCTCTGCCGCCCTGAGCCCGCAGGGACCGCGCGCATCGTCATAGGAAAGAAAGGCCGGCTCGTCCGACATGCGGAGACTCGCGGCCGAGGCGCGGCCTGCGGCCTCGATATCGGCCACGATCCGGGCAGTCAGCCGCGGCTCGGTCTTCCTGATCTGGTCGAAGAAGGGTATTTTTACCAGTAATCCTATCATCGCCTTTCGAGCTCCCCTGCGGCCGCGCACCGCCTCGGGACATTCTAGCGTATCGGGGCGGCCTTTCGATACGGCTCTGCGTGCCGATCTCGCCCGGAGCCCCGGGAATAGGTCTTCGCCGCCGAATGTCGAAACTTGACTCGCCCATAGGCCGATGCTAGACTGTTCGATCAGGTGACCGGCGCCCAGGCGACGAAAGCGCTGCCGCCAAACGACGCAAGAGGATTGATCAGAGTGTTGGATAGCTTCGTCAAGGCAGCGAGCGGCCCTCTTCTCGTCAAGCTCGCCCTAGCGGCAGTGCTCTTCGCCGCCTTCCTCTTCCTGCGAAGGCGGGACACCGAAGGGGTGATGAGCGGTTTCTCCTTCCTTGCCGGCATCCTCGCCCTCCGGGACCTGGCTTTCGCCTTTTTCCCTTCGCCCGCCTTCTTCCGCGCCACGGACCTGATCATCTTCGGACTCGTCCTCTATCTCGTCACCAAACCTTTAAAGCCCGGCTGGGCGCTCTGGGGCGCCCTGTCCATCGAAGCCCTGGCGCTGCTGCTGCTCTTCCTCGACACGGCCCTGGGCCTTTTCCCCGGCCTGCCGCGCTGGGTCTTCTCGCTCGCGGCCTTCGCGCCGATAGCGGCCAATGCCGCCGTAACCGCCCGCAAGGCGCCGGGATCGGAGAACCCTCTGGCGGAGCTGGGGGCCAAGTCCTGGCCGCTCCTCCTCGCGGGCTCCCTCATCTACCTGGGAGCTTCGATTTTCCTCGGGCCGAGCAACGGCCTTTTCCAGTCTCTCGTCGTGCCCCTGTTCTACGCGCTGCTCTTCTCGCTCGGCTTTTTTTACGTCGATATCATCCAGGGCCAGCTCATCAGGGCCGTGGACTACTACGAAGAGTCGGTCGATTCCCTGTACGAGATGCTGCTGGCGACGGGCTCCGCCATGAAGGCCGAGTTCTCCCTGCAGGAAGTCCTCGACAACATGCTGCTCGCGACCGTGAACAGGACGGGCGGAGATTCCGGGCTTCTGCTCCTCGCCGACGAGTTCGACGACGCGGTGTCGGTCCGTTCCATGCTGGGCTTCTGCGCTTCGCCCCTCAAGCTGCCCGAAAACCTGCCGCGCAGCGAGGATCGAGTCGCCGCTTTCGTGCGCCACGCGCGCCTAGGCTTCGGCGAAGGCGTCCTGGGCGAGGTCGCGCAGACCGGCAGGCATTTCTTCGCCGCGACGGGCGACGATCCCCGGCTCCCCGAGAACGGCGACGAGGACTGGCTCGCGCCCGGCGGCGTCATCGCGGTCCCCCTCATCGTCCGCGACAGGATCATCGGCGTCGTCTGCTCGGCGAAGGCGCCGGGCGGCGTCTTCTCGGAGCGGGATTTCGACCGCTGCAAGCTGCTCGCCAATTTCGGCTCGATAGCGGTGGCCAGTTCCTTCACCTTCCTGGAGGCGGCCGAGCGCTCGGATATCGAGCGGGAGGCGGCGATCGCCGAGAACGTGCAGAGCACCATGCTCCCGAAGAAGCTCCCGGCGCTCCGCGGGCTCAGCTTCGGCGCCTTCTCGACGCCCGCGCGGGGAGTCTGCTCCGACTACTACGACGTGATCCAGACCAGGGCCGACAAGGCCATCCTGGTCGTCGGAGACGTGGCGGGCAAGGGCGTGGCCGCGAGCCTGGTCATGGTCATGCTCCGTTCGATCCTCCGCCTCATCACCAACACCACGAAGGACGCCGCGACGCTGCTGCAGTGGCTCAACCGGGGGGTGTCGGGCATGGTGGACATGGACCACTACGCCACGGTCGCCCTCGTGGACGCCGACGCGTCCACGGGCTCGCTCGAGATCGCCAACGCCGGGCATCAGCCCGTGCTGATCTACCGCGCGAACGCCGACGCGATCGAGACCGTGGAGACCAAGAGCGTGCCGATCGGCGTCGAGAGGACCACGGCCTATTCGGCGCGGCGGCTGGCTCTCGGCGCGGGCGATGTCCTCGTCATGTACACCGACGGGATCGTCGAGGCCATGAACGCCCAGGGAAAGCAATACGGCCGCAAGAATCTCGGAAACGTGGTGCAGCGAAACCACTCGCTTCCGGCGAAGGATATAGCCGAGCGCGTGCGGGCCGAACTCCAGGAGTTCACCGGCCAGGCGCGCCAGCACGATGACCAGACAGTGCTCGTCATGAAGGCGAAAAACTGAGGGGGGCGGAACGGTATGGAACTGAAGATACGCAAGAACGGCGAGAACTACATCATCGACGTCAACGGGGAGATGGATCTCTACAATTCGTACAAGCTCAAGGAACTCGTGATGAAGATGCTCGAGAAGAAGGTCGAGCGCTTCATCATCAATCTCGAGAACGTCGACTACATCGACTCGAGCGGCATCGGCGCGCTCATCTACATCTGCTCGACCATCAAGAAGATGAGCCTCAAGCTCGTGATCACGAACATCCACGGCTCGGTCAAGAAGGTCATCGAGCTCACGAAGCTGATGGGATATTTCCCGATCGCCCAGAACATCGACGAGGCTCTCAGGAAGATGGAGGCCTAGATGAGCGAGCACCCCGTCAAGGAAATCAAGGTCGACGAGAACTCCCCCCTGTTCGACAAGACCGAGATGCTGCACAAGGAATTCCCCTCGGATTTCCGCCAGATCCGCTACTTCACGCTGCTCATCGCGCAGACCGCCCCTCCGGACATCAAGGAGATAAACCTCCTCGAGCAGCAGATCAGCGAGATCATCAAGAATGCGGTCAAGCACGGGAACAAGTGCGATGTCGAGAAGAAGGTGCGCGTCTGGTACTCGTTCAGTCCCGAGCACGCCCACATCATCGTCGAGGACGAGGGGCCGGGCTTCAAGGACCTCGATAAGTGGAATCTGTTCAACCACAAGCGCCAGAATCTCCTGGAGTCGCAGAACTTCGAGGCCTTGGCCGACTATGTCTCCTTTCGCGGTTCCCTGGCCGACGAAAACGACGGAGGCAACGCCTTGTTCGCGGCGCTCGAATACTGGAACGGCGGTTTCGTCTTCAACCAGCGGCGGAATTGCGTAGCCATGCTCAAACGCTTTCCCAAGAGGCGCCACGGAGTCGCGGTGGAGAGCTAGGCGTGTTCTCCCGCGGCGGCTCCATGATTCAGGCCTCTCGATCCCGCTTCTCTTTCATATAGGCCGAGGCGAGCGCGAAGGAAGCCGCGCAGGTGAGCGCGGCGATCAGGGCGTAGCCCAGGAATCCCGCGCGGATGCCCCAGGCCTGCGAGACCCACGACATGATGAAGGGAAAGGCGAAGAGGCCGAGCCCGCCCCCCGCCACGGCGAAGGAGACCGCGCGCTCCTGCTCGTCGGGCGAGCTGGCCCCCACGAGCGAGATCGTGACCGGATAGATGATGGAGCAGCCCAGGCCCGCCAGGAAAGTGAGGACCGGCCCCGTCCAGAACGGGACGGCGCCCGCGAAGCCCACCACGTTGAGCGAGATCAAGGTCAGAGCCAGCAGCACCGACGCGGCCGCGAGCAGCGAATCCTGTCTCGTGCCGCGGTAGAGCGCGGGCGCGCCGAATCTGCCCGCGAGCAGGCCGATCCAGAACAGCGACACCATGCCCGCCGCGACCGCCGGATTGGCCGAGAAGACCTTGACGAAATACTCCGCTATCCAGTTCGAGATGCCCTGTTCCGTGCCCACATAGACGAGGAGGCCGACGAAGCCTATCCAGTAGGTCGGCCGCCGGCCGAGGGGCGTCCCCGCCGCTTTCTCTCGCGCCACGGGCGAATCGCCCCCCGAGCCCCCCCCTGCCGCCGCGTCGGCCGACGGCACGGCGGCCTTCCCGGACTCGCGTCTTTCCAGGACTTCGAAGGGCAAAAAAACCATGATGGCCGCGATGACCGCGAAAAGGACGGCGATGGCGCGGTAGAGGAGGGTCCAGACCAGTCCGGCGCCGAGGAGCAGCCCCAGGGCCATGGGGCCGGCCACGGCCCCGATCGCGAAGGAACCGTGGATGAGGTTCATGGCGCGGCCGTCGCCCTTTTCGTCCATGCGCACGACAGCCCAGTTGACGGTGGGCTCGATGAGGCCTTGCCCGAGGCCGATGAGGGCGTTGAGCGCCAAGTTGAGGAGCGCCGAGGGGGTGGAGGCGAAGAAGGCCAGGCCCAGCGCGCTCAAAGCGAGGCCGAGGGCGCTGGTCCATTTGGCCCCGATGCGCTTCAGGAACGCTCCTCCCGCGAGGCTCGCGAGGAAGTAGCCGGCGGCTCCGGCCGCGATGACCACGCCGGCCACGCCGTAGCTCCACGAGAAGTCCGACAGGATCGTGGGCAGGGAAGCGCCGACGATCGTCATGGAGGTGCCGAACAGGAGAAAGACGACGAAGAGCGAGGCATAGAGCCCGCGGTAGCGGGATGCGATGAGCGACATAGGTTCTCCGATGCCGCTCAGTCTAGCTTCAAAGGCATCTTGATGCCGAGCCCCTCGATCCCGGTGGCGTCGGCGTCGGTGAAATTCCGGCCGTAGAGAGCCTCGAACAGGAAGCGGAAATCCTCGGGGGCCATCTCTTCGTACTCGACGCCGTAGTAGACGAGTTCGGCGTCCCGATAGGTGCGTTTCACCGATCCGGCGGCCCGAACCTCGCGGCCTCCCGTCCTGATGCTGACCTCGATGGCGGAGCCGGGCAGGAGCGAGGCCGCGAGCTCCTTGGAGGCGTTCGCGAACAGAAGGCCGCCGGCGCTGATGTCGACCACCTCGGCGGGGAAGTCCGAGGCCTTCTTGGGGGCGTCGCGGAAATAGCCGTTGATCTTGAGCGAATACACGAGGATCTTCGCGAACTGATGGAACGTCTCGAGGAGGGCGAGGTCGAAGGGCGGCTTGCCGATCTGCTTGTTGATCAGGCATACGTACCCGATCACGTACTCCTGGAAGACCATCGGCAGCATTAGCTCGGAGAGGATCCCCGAGCTCTTCTTGTTCCGTTCGAAGCGCGCGATCTCGTCGGCGACGAGATCGTCCCGCGTGCCTTGTTCGCGCAGGAAGTCGCCGAGCATCTCGCGGGTCACTATCCGCGGGCGCACGTAGGGGTCGACGAGGGGCAGCCCCCCGACGGCCGTGGGCAGGTAGTAGATCCTGCCGGTGCGCACGATCAGCCGCTCTTCGAGACTCTCGGGCGCGCGGTCCTTGAACATGCGCACCGCGCGTTCGCTGGCGTACTCGCCCGCGCGGGAGTCGAAGTCCCTGACCAGGGTGCGGATATCGGCCGGATCGAAGGTCGAGGAGGGCTCGGGCTCGACCACGGGATCGAACTCGCGCGTCACGGGGAAGGCGAGGTCGTAGCGGTCGCCCTTGAACGAAAACGAGACGGACATCTGCGCCGGCGGAGCGCGCCGGCTGTAGCGCCTGCCCAGATTCTTGTAGACGGTGTCGGGCATTTCCAGGGCGAGGCTCGCCTCCTTCACCTCGAGGACCTTGGAACGGAAGGCCATGGGCTGCTCGCGATACACGAAACGGAGCTCGTAGCTCTCGCCGCGCCGCAGGAGCCTGAGCGGCATGCTGTGCGTGAGCGCGATGTCGTCCTCGCCGACGGAGGCGAAAAAGACGGGCCATTCCCCCGCGCCTGCGATGAGAAGCAGCGGAATCTTCTCTTCCATCACCGCGTTCAATATGAACTCTTTTTCGATCCGCTTGAGTGTCGTAGCCATGCTTGACTCCTCGGCCTAGGGCCGCGCCGAGGCCGAGGGGGCCTCCGGGTCGAGCACGAAGGCTTCGACGTACCAGCGGCCGCCGGAGAGCCCCAGGCTGAGCCGCCCTCGCTCGCGCCCTGGTCCCTCGCTTCGGGGAATGCCGATCGCGAGCGAGGCGCTGTCGCCCGCGACCTCGATCGCGCCCAGGCGATACCCGGAGCTTCCGCCGGGGGGCGCCGCTCCCGAGGGGGCGGGGTTTTCCGCCGGGGCCAGAAGCAGGGCGAGGGCGGGCCGCGAGGCCGGGTCGAGGATGCCCGTGTCGAGCTTGCCCGTCGACAGGCCCGCGACGAAGGCCTGAGCGACCGCGAGGACATCCTTGGCCGGGCCCCGGGCGTTCCTGAGGTCCTGCAGCGGCCCGATGTCGGCATCCTCGGGGACGATGGGTCGATCGGCGCCCAGGCCGTAGGCGCGCAGCGAGGCGGCGAGAACCGCGGCCGGCCGCGGTCCGGGCAGCAGCGCCCCGGGCGTCGAGGCCGTCTGCGGCGGCGCAGGCTGTATCGGCGCCGCGGAAGCCCCGGCCCCGGCCGCGGAGGCGGTTTGCGCCTGAACCGCCCGGGCGCCGGCCGCGATGACCGCTCCGACGGGGGCCGCAGTCGTCGCCGCGTTGTTTCCCGATCGTTTGCGGGCACAGGAATCGAGGGACAGCACGAGAAGGACGGCCAGGGCGAAAAGTCCCATCGCTCCCGCGGCCGACTTATATTTTTTGACCATGTCATGTAATATGTAGCACATACGTCCTACTAGGTCAAATTAACCGGAGGCGATTCACATGTCCGGCACTCCCCTCGAACATCTTACGACGGCGTTCACCGAACCAGTGCGCGATCCTCTGTGGGGGAACATTCTGCTCACGCCGGAGCTCGAGGCTCTCGCTTCGTCGCCGCCCTTCGCCAAGCTCGCCCGAATTCGGCAGCTGGGTCCGGCCCATCTCGTCTATCCGGGCGCGACCCATACCAGAAGAGCCCATTCCATCGGAGTCTTCCACATGGCCAGGCGCCTGGCCTGGGCTCTCGCCGCGCGCGGCAGTCTTTCCTTCGTGTCCAAGGAAGGGCTCTGCTCCTATCTCGCCGCCGCTCTCTGCCACGACCTCGGGCACTATCCCTTCGCCCACTCCCTCAAGGACCTTCCGCTGGCCGCGCACGAGACGCTCACGGCCAAGCTTGTCCTCGAAGAACCGCTGCGCTCCCTCGTGGGGGCCACCGGAGCCGATCCCCAAGCCGTCGCCGCCATCGTGGACCTGAGCATCCCCGACCGGGGCGACCGCGAGATCCGCTTTTTCCGCGGCCTCCTCTCGGGCGTCCTCGACCCCGACAAGCTCGACTACCTCAACAGGGACGCGGTCTTCTGCGGGGTGCCTTACGGCATCCAGGATACGGAGTTCGTCTTCCAGCGCGTGGACGTGGGGCCGGGCGACCGCCTCGCCATTGAGGAGCGCGGGCTCATGAGCGTCGAGTCCCTGCTCTTTTCCAAGTATCTCATGTATCGATCGGTCTATTGGCATCGGGCCGTGCGCTCGGCCACCGCCATGATCAAGAAGGCCGTCCTCCTCGCGCTCGGCGAGGCGGTGCTCGCGCCCGAAGACCTCTACGGCCTCGACGACGACGGCTTCTACGCCCGGCTGCGCGGCATTTCCTTCGCGCCCTTCGCCCTCGCCGAAGCGGTGTTCCAGGGCGCCCTCCATCCTGTGCTGCTCGACATTCCCTTCGACGAGACCGACGAGCGGCACCGCGCCCTCCTCGACCACGGAGCCCGCCTGCGTCTGGAGACCGAGATGGCCGAGCGGGCCGAGCGCGAGGGCGCGCGCTTGAGGCCGCTGGACGTGATCATCGACCTGCCAGAACCGGTGTCCTTCGAAACGGATCTTCAGGTTCTCGACGAGGAGCCGGTCAAGGCCTCGAACAAGGCCCGGGCCTCCTGCTCGAGCTTCTCCTGCAGCCCCACGGTCTTCAGCCCCGAAGTCGTGGCCGGCTTCGCGCGCTCGCTCAGGCGGATCCGCGTCTTCGCGGCGGAGCTATCCGAGCCGGCCCGGAAAGCGGCCGCCGATCTGCTGGCCTGATGCGCATTGCGGGCCGCCGGAGCGCGAGAATCGCCGCAGGCCCGACCAGGGGGTTCCGTTGCGCTTCGCCGCGAAATGGATACAATTCTTGATGGCGATGCGTGTCGCGCCCACTGGGGCGTAATTCCGGAGTCTCGACGGCAGGTCGCCCCTGAGCCGCGAGGAGGACAGATGGATATCAGAAACGTCATGGAAGACCTGGTCAAAGCCGTTGTCGACGAACTCTTCGACGCCGAAGCCGCGGAGAAGCGGCTAGGCTACTGCACCTGCGAGCAATGCAAGCACGATGTCGCCTGTTATGTCCTCAACCGAGTCAAGCCCGAGTACATTGTCTCGAGCCGGGGCCTCGCGTACAGCGAGCGCGAAGGCCTGGACAAGGTGCAGCGCCAGGCCGATATCATTTCGCTCGTGCGGGAGGGCTGGGGCAAGGTCAGTCACGCACCTCGGCAGACGACGGCGCATCACGGCCTGGAGCGAGAGTCCGCGCCAGTCCGCGGCGAAGGTCCCGCCTACAACTTCCCCACGATAATGGGGCGGGTGTTCGACGGCCGCAATTTCGCTCCCCTGGGGGAGGGTAGGGTCCGGCTGCTCGAAGGCGGCGCGGAAACGCAGATGGTCGACCCGAACTGGCAAAACCCCTTCATCCTGGCCGGAGCCACGGCCGGCACGTACATTTTCTGGCCGCGACCCGTTCCGGGTCTGGAAGGCGGAGGCGAACGCCGCTGGAACTTCGAAATTCGCGTCGAAGTGCCCGGATTCGACGCCCTGTCGCACTTCGCCGTCATCGATCTTTCACCCGAGCGCGAGGCTCGCTCCGATTTCTCGCTGCAGCGCGTCTACAAGGTGCCCGATCTCTACCTTTTCCCGGAGGGGCAGGCCGACGAGGACATCTGAGCGAATCGTCTAGCGGCAATAGCCGATGAGTTCGGCGGCCGGCACGAGTTCGAGGTGATGGTAGACGGAATATAGGCCTCTCTCCTCGCTGTGGCGTATTCTCACCACGCGATAGGCGATCATCCGGGCCGTCCTGAGGGGCAGCTCAAGGCTTCTACCGTTGAGATCGACGAGTTCGTCGATCCGCAGGCCGCCCTCGATCTCCTGGCTATCTCCATCAGGGAAAACGACATAATTCTCGTATATGGTCATGGCTCCTCCAGTGTAGCCCGACAAGGCTCCCCGTGGCGAGCGGCCTTCGACGGCCGCCCGCGTCGACAGAACATCGCGTTATCTCGCAGTGCCTGCTCCGAGAACGCTGATTTTCCGTAGCTTGAGCTCCTTGTTGTAGCCAAGACTCTGTACCGTATCCGTAATCGGCAGGATACCTATACATTTGTGAAGCGAAATGCCGTGAAATTGTGTTTCTGTCGATTCTTTTTATTTCGCATTTGTTGACAGTATCCGGCTAGGCGATAAGATAAAGTCAGCAGTGGGAAAAAGTGGTAAAACGTAGGAACCAGTGGCATGAACCTATTGACCGGCGAGTTCAGGAACACCCTGGACGAAAAAGGACGACTTTCCCTCCCTGCGAAGCTCCGCGGCGAACTCGCCGGGACTGCCTTCGTTCTTACACAGGGTGTGGATGACTGTCTGTGGCTCTTTCCGCCGGAACAATGGGATAGCCTTTCGCGCAAACTTATGGAACAGACCAGCCTTTTCGCCGCGCGCGCCCGCCTCGTCCAGCGCCGCATCCTGGCTCCCGCCCAGGAAGTGGAAGTGGACAAGCTGGGCCGCATAGCGATTCCCCAGAGCCTGCGCGAGTTCGCGAATCTCAGCAAGGAATGCGTCATCCTGGGCATCTCGAAGTACATCGAGATATGGGATGGCGAGGCCTACAGGAAATACCTCGAGGATAACGAGTCTGAGTTCCTCGCCGCGGCGGAAGAACTGGGAGGCCTGACGCTCTAGGGCGTCGGGAAAGCCGTGGCGGAGTTCGTGCACAGTCCTGTCATGCTCGAGGAGCTGCTGTCCCTCCTCGTCCCCCCTCGGCCCGACGCCCTCATGGTCGATTGCACCCTGGGCGAGGGCGGGCACGCTGAGGCTTTTCTCTCGCGATACCCCGGTATTTCCTATCGGGGCATCGACGCCGATCCCCGCATCCAGGCCAAGGCGGCCCTGCGCCTCGGCCGCTTCGGGGATCGGGTATCCTTCCTGTCCGGATACTTCGACGAGGTCCTCGGAGCCTGGGAGGGGCCCGCCCCTGACCTCGCGCTCTTCGACCTCGGCATCTCGATGCACCATTTCGTCGAATCGGGCAGGGGCTTCGGCCACGGTAAGGACGAAGAACTGGACATGCGCCTTTCGCCCGAGGCGCCGAGGAGCGCGGCTCAGCTCCTCGCCCAGGAGCGCGAAGAGGAGATCGCCCGGATCATCTTCGAGTACGGCGAGGAGCGCTTTTCGCGGCGCATCGCCGCCGCCATCGTCGCGGCGAGGAGATCGGGCGGCATCGCGACGAGCGGCCGCCTGGCCGAGATCGTGAGCGCCGCGGTTCCTCCCCAGTATCGCCACGGGAGGATCCACCCGGCGACGCGGACCTTCCAGGCGCTCCGCATCGCGGTGAACGACGAGCTCGGACGCGCCGAACGAGGCATCCGCCTCGCGGTGAAGCTCCTGGCGCCCGGAGGCTTGGTGGCGGTCATCGCCTTCCATTCCCTCGAAGACCGGATCGCCAAGCGAATTTTCCGCGAATTCTCCTCGACTAGCGCCTCGACTGGCGCCCCCGATCTTCCGATATCGGAAGGTACGGGGGGAGTGATGCTCGGGCTTGTGAACAAGAAGCCGTTGGAAAGCTCGGCCGAGGAACAGGCCCGGAATCCTGCCTCCCGCAGCGCAAAACTGCGCGTGGCGCGCAAGATCGGCGCCGCGGGAAAGGCGAACGCATGAAACGGTATCTGCTCCCGGCTCTGGCCGTCGTCGTATCTCTCGTGGTCATGGGGACGGTCTGGCAGGCGGTCCGCTACGAGACCCTGGCCGAAAGCGCCCACGACATCGAGAGCCAGCAGAAGGACTGGGTGGAGCAGAACCGGAAGCTCGCCGCCGGCATCGCCGTGCTTTCGAGCAGGGAGCGCGCCGCGGCCATGGCCGCATCGCTCGGGCTCCAGAAGGCTACGCCGGCGCGCCGCCTCATGATCGTAGTGCCCCGGGGCGTCGGAGGCGGCGGCAATGGCTGACACGACGCCGCGGCCCTCGGCTGAGCCGAAGGCCGAGAGCCAGCCTGTGGCGCCGCTTTTCGACGCGAAGAGCGCGGCCGCCGTCGCGGGAGCCGAACTCGTCGGCGATCCGCTCTCCGAGCTGCGCTCGGTCGTCGCCGACTCGCGGCAGGCCGCTTCGGGCTCGCTCTTCGTGGCGCTGCCGGGCGAGAAGACCGACGGGCACGCCTACATCGGCGCGGCCCTCGCCGCGGGCTCGAGCTGCGTGCTGGCCCGCTCCGACCATCGCAGTCAGGCCGAGGCCGCCTGGGCGGCCGCCGGGCGCCGCGGGACGCTGCTCTTCGTGGCCGACACCCTCGCCGCGCTGCAGAGCCTGGCGCGCGAGCACCGGCGCCGCTTTCCTTCGCTCTTCCGCATCGGCATAACGGGCTCGAGCGGCAAGACGACGACCAAGGAATGCGCGGCGGCGGCGATAGGCCGCGCCCGCTCGATCGTGTTCAATCCGGGCAATCTCAATTCGGACATAGGTCTTTCGCTGTCGGTGTTTTCGATGAAGGCCGAGCACGAAGTGGCGGTCTTCGAGATGGGCATGAATCGGCGAGGCGAGATGGGCGAGCTGGCGGAGGTCTATGAGCCCGACTTGGCGCTCATCACCAACATCGGGACTGCCCACATCGGAATTCTCGGCTCGCGCGAGGAGATCGCCAAGGAAAAAAAGCAGGTTTTTTCGCGCTTCGACGGCCGGCAGGAGGGCTTGGTCTGGGAGGACGACGCCTTCAAGGCCTTTCTCAAAGAGGGAGTCAGGGGGAGAGTCTCGGAATTCGGCTCGCGGACGACCAGCGGTTTCCGCGGCGCCGTGGATATGGGGCTGGACGGCTTCGATGTCGACTGGGAGGGCCTCACATTCCGGTTTCCGCTGGCGGGGCGGCACAATCTGCTCGACGCCATAGCGGCCATGGCCCTCGCCCAGCGCGTGGGGACGCCTGTCGAGGACGTGGCCGCGGGGCTCGAGTCGGTCCGCCCGCTCTTCGGCCGTTCGGAGATTCTCCGCGGCGAGTTCACGATCGTCCGGGACTGCTACAACGCCAACCCCGACTCGGTCGAGGCGGCCATGGGGCTCTGCGACTCCCTGGCCTGGCGAGGCCGGCGGCTCTACGTGCTGGGCTCGATGCTCGAGCTCGGCGCCTCTTCGGCGGCCGAGCACGCGCGCGTCGGAAAGGCGGCGGGCCGCTCGGCCGCGGACGCGCTCTTCTTTTTCGGGGCGGAGATGAAGGAGGCCTTCGACGCGGCGAGGGCCTCCGGATTCCGCGGCCTGATCGTGCACGAGACGGATTTCGACCGGCTTCGCGATACCGCCCGCGCCTGGCTCCGCTCCGGAGACCTGGTCCTGCTCAAGGCTTCGCGCGGCATGGAGCTGGAGCGCCTGGCCGAGGCCTTGTCCGCGGGCTCCGCGGCACGGCACTGAAAGCGCGTCCGCCATGTCGCGAATGTCGATCCGGTTTGGAGGAACGGAATGTTCTTGAAGCTTTTCTATCCCCTGGTCAAGTACTTCTCCGCGCTCAACATTTTCAAGTACCTGACCTTCCGTTCCGCCTATGCGGCGATAACGGCCCTGCTCATCGCCTTCCTCCTCGGGCCCTGGCTCATCGAGCGCCTGCGCGTGCTCAAGTTCGGGCAATCGGTCAGGGCCGACGGCCCGGAAAGCCACCTGAGCAAGACCGGAACCCCGACCATGGGCGGCATTCTCATCATTTCGGCGGTGGCCATTTCGGTCCTGCTCTGGCAGGACCTCGACAACATCTTTCCCTGGATAGCCCTCGGGGCCCTGCTCGGATTCGGCGCGATCGGGCTGGCCGACGACTGGCTCAAGATCAAGTACCGCAATTCCGACGGCCTCTCGGCCTGGCTCAAGTTCCTGGCCCAGGTGGTCGTGGCGACCGCCGTGGTCCTCGTGCTCTACTACAACGGCGGCCCCGACATGAGCAAGCTCTACGTGCCCTTCTTCAAGCATCCGGTGATCGACCTCGGCTTCTTCTGGGTGCCGATCGCGGTCATCTACGTCGTCTACTGGTCGAACGCCGTGAACCTGACCGACGGCCTCGACGGACTCGCCACCGGGCTCATGATCATGGCCCTCATCGCCTTCGCCGTCCTCACCTACATCACGGGACGGCCCGACTGGTCCGCCTATCTCTCCATCCCCTACGTCAAGGGCGCGGGCGAGATGACCGTCTTCAATCTCGCGCTCATCGGGGCCTGCGTCGGCTTTCTCTGGTTCAATTCCCATCCGGCCGAGGTCTTCATGGGAGATGTCGGGAGCCTCGCCCTGGGCGGCGTCCTCGGCGTCCTCTCCCTCATCGTCAAGAAGGAGCTCCTCCTCCTCGTCATCGGCGGCGTGTTCATGATGGAGGTCCTCTCCGTCGTGCTCCAGGTCGGATACTTCAAGCTCACGAAGGGCAAGCGCCTGTTCAAGATGTCCCCGATCCACCATCATTTCGAGCTCAAGGGCTGGAAGGAGACCAAGGTCGTGGCGCGATTCTGGATCCTGGGTGGCCTGTTCGCCATCCTCGCCCTCTCGACATTGAAGATTCAATAGGGGAAGCATGAGTTCAGGATTCGACGTGGAGCGGATGCGGGCCGCCAAGGGTGGCGATCCGGGCCTTCTCGCGGCCTTCCTCCTGCTCGTCGGGCTGGGGCTGGCCACGCTTTGGTCGGCCTCCTCGGGCTACGCCATCTCGCTCGGCAAGAGCGGCGGCTACTTCGCGATCCGCCAGGCCTTCTACCTCATCCCGTCGATCCTCGTATTCGTGCTCTGCGCCTACGTCCCGATCGACGCGATCCGGGCCAAGATCGGCCTCGTCACCCTCATCGGCCTCGGCGCCCTGCTTCTGCCCTTCGTGCCCGGGCTCGGCGAGAACCGCAACGGCGCCTCGCGGTGGATAGACCTGCGCATCGCGACCTTCCAGCCCTCGGAGTTCTGGAAACCCATCGCGGTGCTCTACCTGGCCCACGTCCTGGAACGCCGCTCCTCCCGTTCGGGAGAGGCGGGCTTCGGCTTCGACGGCAGCTCGGCCCTCGTCGCGCCTCTTCTCCTCATCGGCCTGGCCTGCCTCCTCATCTACCTGCAGAACGATTTTTCCACGGCGGTCGTGGCGGCCCTGGCCTCGCTTTGCGTCTTCTGGGCGGCCGGCGCGCCCTACAGCTTCTTCCTGGGCATAGGCGCGGTGACCGCCCCGCTCGCGGCCCTGTCGGTGCTGACCTCGGACTTCCGGCTCAGGCGCATCCTCGCCTTCCTTTTCCCGGCCTACGAGCCGCACGGCCAGGGCTATCAGGTCCTCGGCTCGATCCGGGCGATACGCTCGGGCGGCTTCTTCGGGAAGGGCATCGGCCTGGGCACGGTCAAGCTCTCCTCGGTCCCGGAGGTGCAGTCCGATTTCGTCTTCGCCGCCTGGGCGGAGGAGATGGGTTTCGTCGGCGTGCTGGCCTTCTTCGGCCTCTGGGCCTTCCTGGCCTGGAGGGCCTTCAGGATCGCCTTCGCCGAGCCCGACGCCTTCCGATCCTATCTGGCCTTCGGCCTGGCCTCTCTGCTCCTCGTCGAGATGCTCATCAACGTCGCGGTGGCCGTGGGCGCGGTGCCCGCGACGGGCATGGCCCTGCCTTTCTTCTCCGCGGGCGGGTCGGCCCTCATCTCGAGCGCGGGGGTCTGCGGTCTTCTGTACAATCTGAGCAGGGGAAGCTCCGCTCGGGAGCGCGCGGGGGACGATGAGTTCGGCGCCATGCGCTTCGATGCGCGGGAGGTGGGCGATGTCTGAGTCCGCGCTGCACGATAGGCTGCGTACCGAGCGCCAGGACGGCTCATCGCCGCGCAGGCCGCGGGACGGCGGCGGCTTTCCCTACGAAGGCAGCTACGGTTCCGGCCGCCCCGGAGCCGGTTTCCGCGATTGGCGAAACGAGTCCGGCTACGGCGAGTCAGGGCGCGGCGAAAGTCGGGGGTTCGCGCAGGCGCCGCGCGGCAGGAACGCCCATAGGCCCGTGGCGCGGGACCCCGCCGTCCGAGGCATCGTCCTCCTGCTGCTCGTCGCCGCAGTCGTCGCCCTCGTCGCCGCCGCGGCCCTCCTCCTGCCTTCGGCGCTCCGGATCACGCACTACGAAGTCGCGGGGACCGCGACCATGAGCCGGAGCGAGGTGCTCTCGGCCGCCCTCATCCACGACAAGGAGTACTTCTTCACGACGGATCCCCGGCGGGTGCGCGCGAACCTCCTCGCGGACCCGCGCATCGCGGACGCCCAGGTCCGGCGGATCTTCCCCGACGGCCTGCGCATCGTCGTCCGCGAGCGGCAGGCCGTGGCCACCGCCTTGGCCGAGCTGGACGGGGAGGAGCGCCTCGTCCTCATCGACGGCACGGGCATGGCCTTCGCGGCCGCCGACCCCTCCGCGGTCCCTGCCAGCGTGGACAACCTGCCCCTCGTCTCCGGCCTGCGCTTCGAGGGCTTTAGGCCGGGCACGCGGCTTCCGGACGAACTCACGCCTTTCTTCTCCTCGCTCGGCGAGATCGAGCGAGGAGACGGGGCCCTGCTGTCCGCCTTCTCGGAGATCCGGCTGGTCAAGCCCCGCTTCGGCGAGACGGAACTCGTGCTCTATCCCGTGCAGTACAGGATTCCCGTGCGCGCAGCCGCCGTCTTGAACGCCTCGACCCTGCGCTCTATCATACTCGTCCTCGATGTCCTCGGAAGCCGGAACTTGGGCGCCTCGGTGGCGGAGATCGATTTCAGGACGGGCACGGTGGTGTATCGCAGCAAGGAGGGACAGTCTGGCTGACAATCTGATAGTCGGACTCGACGTGGGAACGGCCAACACCCGAGCCGTCGTCGGGGAATACAACGAAAGCGGGGTGCTCGAGATAATCGGCGTCGGCGTGGCTCCGTCCACGGGCCTCCGCCGCGGCGTCGTCGTCAACATCGAGTCGACGCTGGCCTCCGTGGCGGCCGCGGTGGAGGCGGCCGAGCTCATGTCCGGGCGGGAAGCCAAGGAGTGCTTCGTCGGCGTGGCCGGCGCCAATATCGAGGGCATCAACTCGCGCGGCGTCGTGGCGGTGACGGGCAAGGGCCGCGAGATCACCCGCGAGGACATCGACCGGGTCATCGAGGCCGCGCGCGCCGTCGTGATACCCATGGACCGCGAGGTGCTCCACGTCATTCCGCAGACCTTCATCATCGACGACCAGAAGGGGATCCGCAATCCGCTGGACATGATCGGGGTCAGGCTGGAGGCCGAGGTCCACATCATCACGGGCTCGGTGACGACCGCGCAGAACCTGGTCAAGTGCGTCAACCGCGCCGGCTTCAAGGTCGAGCGTCTCGTCCTGCAGAGCCTCGCGGCCGCGAGGGCGGTGCTCAACTCGGACGAGAAGGAGCTCGGCTGCCTCCTCGTCGACCTGGGCGCGGGCACCACCGATTTCCTCGTCTATGCCGACGGCGCTCCGTACTACACGAGCGTCGTGCCCATCGGCGGCTCCCAGGTGACCAACGACATCTCCATCATGGCGAGCATACCGATGGACGCGGCCGAGCGCCTCAAGCGCGAGGCGGCCTCGGCCTGGATGGAAGGCGTCGACCCCTCCGAGAGCGTGTTCGTGCCCGGGGTGGGGGCGCGCTCTCCCGAGGAAAAATCGAGGCGCTGGCTCTGCTCCATCGTCCAGCCGCGCATGGAGGAGACCTTCCACATGGTGCGCGAGCGCATCGAGAAGATGGGACACTGGCGGCACATCAAGGGCGGAGCGGTGCTCACGGGGGGCGGCGCGCTCATGCACGGCGCTCCCGAGCTCGCGTCCGAGATTTTCCAGATGCCCGTCCGCGTCGGCAATCCGATCAGCCTCGGAGGCCTCGTGGACGAATACCGCAGTCCGCTCTACGCCACGGGCGTCGGGCTCGTGCTCCTCGGGGCCGAGTCGGTGCAGCCCGAACTCAGGCAGACTTCGCGGACGGGCGAGCGGGCCGGCAAGGGGAAGCCGGCCGTGCTCGGCCGTCTCGCCGACTGGTTCAAGAACGGTTTTTTCTGAGAGCCGCGACTCGGGGCCGCTTCGGAGGATGCCTGGGGCATCTCGAAGAAGCCCCGGCCGGAGGGATCGATAGGAAGTAAAGGGGAGGGGAACATGACTATCGAGATGGTCGAGGAGAAGGGCGTGAGTCCCACGGTCATAAAAGTGATCGGAGCGGGCGGCGGCGGGTCGAATGCCGTCAATCGGATGATCGCCGCGGGGCTCAGGAACGTCCAGTTCATCGTCGCGAACACGGACATCCAGGCCCTCAACCTGTCGAGAGCCGAGACGCGGCTCGGCCTCGGCGCCAAGGTGACGCACGGTCTCGGAGCGGGCGGCAAGCCCGAGGTGGGCGAGAAGGCCGCCCTGGAGGACAAGGAAGCCATAGCCCAGGCGCTGCGCGGGGCCGACATGGTCTTCGTCACCGCGGGCATGGGGGGCGGCACCGGCACCGGCGCGGCGCCGGTCATAGCCCAGGTGGCGCGCGAGCTGGGCGCCCTCACGGTGGGCGTCGTCACCAAGCCCTTCGATTTCGAGGGCAAGGTCAAGGCCAGGCTCGCCGAGGAGGGCATCGAGAAGCTCCGCCAGGCGGTCGACACCCTCATCGTGATCCCGAACCAGCACCTCCTGAAGGTGGTGGAGCGCAGCACGCCGATCAAGCAGGCCTTCCAGCTCGCCGACGACGTGCTCCGCCAGGGCGTGCAGGGCATCTCCGACCTCATCACCATCCCCGGCGAGATCAACATCGACTTCGCCGACGTGCGCACGGTCATGTCGGGGCAGGGCGACGCGATCATGGGCATCGGCTCGGCCTCGGGCGACAACCGCGCGGTCGAGGCGGCGAGCAAGGCGGTGAACAACCCCCTGCTCGAGGACGCCCGCATCGAAGGGGCCCGGAACATCCTGGTCAACGTCTCCGGCGGGGAGAATCTCTCCCTCACCGAATACGAGGAGATCGTCAACCTCATCACCGAAAGCGCCGACACCGAGGCGCTCGTCATTCCCGGCATCGTCTACGACGCTTCGCTCGGCGACGAGGTGCGGGTCACCGTCATCGCGACGGGCTTCAGGCGCTCGGCCGAGGCGGCCGCCGAGAAGCCCGGCTCCTCCCGCGTCGAGTCGCGCCGGGGGCTCGAGGACTATCTCTCGACGGACGAGTGGAAGCGCATCACCGAGAGCCCCGCGGCGGCGCGGAACAAGCAATACCTGCTCGGGCGCAACGAGGACGAGAGCGAGCTCGACATCCCCGCGGTGCTCCGCGATCGACGCTTCGCCGGCGAGACGAACGAGGCCTGAGCGTGGATGATCTGGCGAGACGCTTCCGCGCCTACCTGCTCGCCGCGCGGAGCCGGTCGCCTTTGACGGCCGAGGTCTACCTCCGCGAGGCCTCCATGCTCGTGAACTGGCTCGGCGAACGCGAGCTCTCGGCCGAGACCGCCTCGAGCGCGGACCTCCTGGGCTACCTGGTCTGGCGCCAGGCGGGAGGCGAGGGTTCCGGGAATCTGTCCCGCAGGACGATGGCGCGGGTCGTCTCCAGCGTCCACGCGCTCTACAAGTTCCTGCGCCTGGAGGGGATCAGGGCCGACGATCCCAGCGGGCTCATCGAGACCCCCAAGCAGAGCCGCAGCCTGCCCGAGGTGCTCGCCCTCGACGAAGTGGAGAGGTTCCTGGCCTCGATAGACGTCGACACGCCCCGGGGGCTCCGCGACAGGGCTCTCTTCGAACTCATCTATTCCTGCGGCCTGCGCATCTCGGAGGCCTCCTTCCTGACCTTCGATCAGCTCTATCTCGAGGAGCGGGTGATCCGCGTCGTCGGCAAGCGGCGCAAGGAGCGGCTCGTGCCCTTCGGCGAGGAAGCGGCCTATTGGCTCCGCCGCTATCTCGAGGAGGCGCGCCCCCTGCTCGAAAAGCGGCGCCGCTCGGACAAGGTTTTCCTGAATCAGGCGGGCTCGGGCATATCGCGCAAGGGAATATGGAAGCGTTTCGACGGCTTGAGGGACGCCTCGGGCGTGGACGCGAAGGTCCACACCTTCAGGCACAGCTTCGCCACGCATCTCCTGGCCGGAGGGGCCGACCTGCGGACCGTGCAGGAGCTCTTGGGCCATTCGGACATCTCGACGACGCAGATCTACACGCACATCGACTCCGAAGCGCTCCAGGATTATCACCGGGAATACTTTCCGAGGAAATAGACTCCGGCAATCGCCGCGGCATCTTCGCCGCGTAGAAGGGGAAAGGAGGAAGGCGATGACAGACTCAGGGACGCGGCTCCTCGCGCTCGCTTTGCAGCGCGCCTCGTTTCTCCGCGCCGAGGAACGGCTCAAGCTGTGGGATATCGTTGACGATGCGGCCTCGCTCTCGGTACTTTCCCTTCGAGAGCTCGAAGCCGCCCTGGGCAGGCGGCTCGAGTCCGGGCGCTGGAATCCGGCTTCCCTGCTCGCTCAAGCCGAGGCCGACGCCCTTCTCCTGGAGCGGATAGGCGCCCGTTTCGTCTCCTACGACGAGAGCGACTATCCGCCCCTCCTGCGGGAGACGGCCCAGCCGCCCTTCGGACTCTATGTCCGCGGGCCCATGCTGAGGCCGGACAAGGCGGCCGTATCGATCGTGGGAACGAGGCTGCCCACCGGGCGCGGCCTCGAGACCGCCCGCCGCCTGGCCCGCGAGTTCTCCCGAGCCGGAGTGACCGTGGTCTCGGGTCTGGCCCGGGGCATAGACGGGGCGGCCCACCGCGGGGCGCTCGAGGCCGCCGGGAGCCGTTTCGCGCGCCCGACCTCGGTCGGCGGCTCGGCCGGCGGGGCAGGCTTGACCTGCGCCGCAGGCTTGACCTGCGCGGTGTTGCCTTGCGGCATAGACTCGGTCTATCCGCCTTCGAACCGCAATCTTGCGGCCGCCATACTCGACTCGGGCGGCCTTCTGCTTTCCGAGTATCCGCCGGGTACGGACATTCAGAAGTATCGCTTCCCCGAGCGCAACCGGATCATCGCGGGGGTGGCCCGAGCCTGTGTCGTGGTGGAGGCCCCCCTCGGCTCCGGCGCGCTCATCACGGCATCCGAGGCGCTCGGCGAGGGGCGCGATCTGTGGGTGGCCGCAGTCTGCCTGGGCGGCAGCCGGAGCGGCGGCATCGATCGATTGGCGGCCGAGGGCGCCCCGCTCATCGGGACGGCCCGCGACATGCTGAGCGACTGGGGCGTGGCGCTTCCGGAGCTGCCCGCTGAGCGGGGCGAGACGCCTCGGGCCGGAGCGCCGGCTTCCGGCGGCAGCGGCGCGGACGAAGGGCGGCGCCTCGCCGAATCTTTGGGCGCCGAGCTCGGCCTCGAAATCCGGGGCGAGCCCGCCGCCGGGCCGGAATACGGTACAATGCCGAATTCCGCCAGACTCGACCTGCGCGAACGAGCTTGGACGGTATAGGAGTAGTGCATCATGGCAGAGCGAACGGCTCAATTGAAACGACCAGCCTCCGCGGGCGCCGCGGACGGGAAGACAAGCTCGTCCAAGCCCGCGGCCGCGTCCAAGACGGCCTCCAAGACGAAGACGGGCGCGAAGGCCAAGGCGAAAACCAAGCCCAAGGCCAAGGAAAAGCCAAAGGGCATCCTCGTGGTGGTGGAGTCGCCCGCGAAGGCCAAGACGATCGAGAAGTACCTCGGATCGAAATACACCGTGCTCGCCTCGATGGGCCATCTCATAGACCTGCCCAAGTCGCGCATCGGCATAGACGTCGAAGGCGACTTCGAGCCCGAGTACCTCACCATCCGGGGCAAGGCCAAGCTCCTGAAGGAGCTCCAGAAGGCCGCCAAGAAATCCAGCCTCGTCCTCCTCGCATCTGATAACGACCGCGAAGGCGAGGCCATCTCCTACCACATCCGCAACGCGCTCCTCTCGAAGGAAGCCTCCGTTCCGATGGAGCGCATCGTCTTCAACGAGATCACGCCGCAGGCCATCCGCGACGCGGTCAAGAATCCCCGCGAAATCGACGAGACGAAAGTGAACGCGCAGAAGGCCCGACGCGTCCTCGACCGGCTCGTGGGCTACAATCTCTCGCCCCTGCTCTGGAAGAAGGTCAAGAACGGGCTTTCGGCGGGACGGGTGCAGTCGGTAGCCCTCCGCCTCATCTGCGACAGGGAGAAGGACGTGGAGTCCTTCCTGCCGGAGGAGTACTGGAGCCTCGAGGCGGATTTCCGCAAGGGCCGCGGCGCCTTCTCGGGCGAGCTCGTTCTCTTCCGCGGAGCCAAGCCGGAACTCAAGGGCGAGGCCGGAGCTTCGAAGGTGATCGCCGACATCGAGGGGAAGAAGGCGATCGTGGGCGAGGTCCGGGAGACGGAAAGGAGCATGAAGCCCAAGCCGCCTTTCACCACCTCCAAGCTCCAGCAGACCGCGGCCAACCGGCTGGGCTATACGAGCAAGAAGACCATGCAGATCGCCCAGCAGCTCTACGAGGGCGTCAATGTCGGCTCGACCCGCATAGGTCTGATCACCTACATGCGCACGGACTCCACGCGCATCTCCGAGACGGCCATCGCCGAGGTGCGCGGCTACATCGGCGAGAAGTTTCCGGCCGAGCTGCCCGGGTCGCCCAATGTCTACGTGGCCGACGGCAAGGCCCAGGACGCCCACGAGGCCATCCGCCCCACCATCGTCGCCTACGATCCCGACTCGCTCAAGGACCATCTGACGAGGGACCAGCTGCGGCTCTACGCCCTCATCTGGGAGCGCTTCGTCGCCAGCCAGATGACGGCGGCCAAGGTCCGCTCGACGAGCTCGGACATCGTCGCAGGCGACGCGGTCTTCCGCGTCGGCTCCTCGCGCATCGTCGAGCAGGGCTTCTACAAGGTGGTCAAGCTCGGCGCGTCGAAGGAGGACAAGGCCTCGGGCGGCGCCGAGGGCGGCAACGTCCCCGAGCTCCGTTCCGGCGAGGAGATCAAGGTCGAGCGTTTCCGGCCCGAGCAGCATTTCACCCAGGGCCCTTCGCGCTTCACCGACGCTTCGATCATCCGGGCGATGGAGGAGCAGGGCATAGGCCGGCCCTCCACCTACGCGCCCACCATCTCGGTTCTCCTCGAGCGCTACTACGTCACCCGCGAGAACCGCCAGCTCGCGCCGACGACCCTCGGCCGCATGATCAGCGACATTCTCGTCGAGTCCTTCCCCCAGGTGGTCGACGTGGGCTTCACCGCCGGCATGGAAGCCGGGCTCGACGAGGTCGAGGACGCCAAGACCGACTGGGTGCGCATGATCCGGACCTTCTACGGCCCCTTCAAGCTCCGGGTCGACGAAGTCATGGAGAAGCTCCAGTCCTATCGCGGCAGGCTCGACGAGCCGACCGACATCGTCTGCGACAAGTGCGGCCGGCCCATGGTCAAGAAGCTCGGACGCTTCGGCTTCTTCCTGGCCTGCACCGGCTTTCCCGAATGCCGCAACACCCGCTCCATTCCGCTCGCGAAGTGTCCCCGCTGCGGGACGGGCGACATAGTCGCCCGCAGGCGCGCCAACGGAAGAGGAAGGGAATTCTACGGCTGCAGCCGCTACCCCGACTGCGATTTCATCACCTACTCGAAGCCTACGGGTTCGAACTGCCCCAAGTGCGGCTGGTTCCTCGTCGAGAAATACGACAAGAAATCCGGGAGCCACAAGGCCTGCATCAACCCGGACTGCGACTACCTGCACACGCACGAGGAGGAGGGCGAGCGTGGATCGGAGGATTGAGGAGCATCTCGCCTACCTGTCCGCCGTCAGGGGGCTTTCCTCGCGCACGGTGCGCTCGTACCGCGAGGACCTCGAACGCTTCGAGGTCTTTCTCGCCGCGGCCGGGGCCGACGCGGACGAGGTCGGCACGCGCGAGCTGCGCGCCTTCGCCGCCGAGCTCGTCTCGGAAGGCAAGGCGGCCTCCAGCGTCAACCGCGCCCTGTCGGCGGTGCGCGGCTACTACCGCTATCGGGTGCGTTTCGGCGCCATGGCCATCGACCCCTCGCGCGACCTCGAGTCCTTGAGCGCGCGGCGGAAGCTGCCGCGCTTCCTCTTCGAGGCCGATGCCGACGCCTTCATCTCGGGGGTGTCGGGCGACGATTTCCGTTCGGTCCGGGACCGGGCCATACTCGAGCTGCTGTACTCGACGGGCTGCCGCGTCGGCGAGGCCGCGGGCCTCACCCTCGATCGGCTCGACCTCGCGGGCGGGACGGCCCGGGTCAGGGGCAAGGGATCGAAGGAGCGCATCGTGTTCCTCGCCCAGCCGGCTCGGAGCGCGCTGGCCGCCTACCTAAGCATGCGCGCCGCGCGCGTCGCGCGATCCGGAACCGAGACGCGGCGCCGCGGCGGAACCGTGGGCGCGCGCGCCGCGAGCGAAGGCTCCGAAGGCGATTTCCTTTTCGTCAACGCGCGAGGCGGCAGGCTCACGGAGCGGGGCATCGAATGGCTCATCGAAGGCTACGCCGAGCGCGCCGGCCTTCGCGCCAGGGTGACGCCGCACTCGTTCAGGCACAGCTTCGCTACCCACCTCGTGGGGCGGGGCGCGGACATACGCGTGGTCCAGGAGCTCCTGGGCCATTCGAGCGTGTCGACGACGCAGATCTACACGCACGTCGACATGGAAAGGCTCAGGAAAGTCTACGATCAGGCCCACCCGCACGGTGGGCGAGGGAAGTGAGCGACATGAGGATCCGATCTACGACGGTGATCGCGGTGCGCCGCGACGGCAAGGTGGCGATGGCCGGTGACGGCCAGGTCACGATGGGCAACACGGTGATGAAGAGCAACGCCAAGAAAGTGCGCACGATCCTGGACGGCAAGGTCCTCGTCGGTTTCGCGGGCGCCACCGCCGACGCCTTCACGCTCTTCGAGCATTTCGAGGCGAAGATCAAGGAATTCCAGGGCGACCTGACGCGCGCCGCGGTGGAGCTGGCCAAGGACTGGCGCACCGACAAGATGCTCCGAAAGCTCGAGGCCCTGCTCCTCGTGGCCGACGCGGAGAAGTCGCTCCTGCTCTCGGGCACGGGCGACGTGATCGAGCCGGCCGAGGACGTCATCGCCATCGGCTCGGGCGGGCCCTATGCCTACGCCGCGGCCCTGGCCTACCTCGACGGAACCGCGCTCTCGGCCAAGGAAATCGCGACGCGCAGCCTCGGCATCGCCTCGGGCATCTGCATCTATACGAACGATCGCGTGGTGGTGGAGGAGATAGGATGAGCGAAGATTTCGCGACGATGACCCCCCGGAAGATCGTCGAGGAGCTCGACCGCTACATCGTCGGGCAGCTCAAGGCCAAGCGGGCCGTGGCCGTGGCCCTGCGAAACCGCATGCGGCGCCAGCGCCTGCCCGAAGATATCCGCGACGAGATAGCCCCCAAGAACATCCTCATGATCGGCCCCACCGGAGTCGGCAAGACCGAGATCGCTCGTCGCCTGGCCAAGCTCTGCGGAGCCCCCTTCATCAAGGTCGAGGCCACGAAGTACACCGAGGTGGGCTACGTGGGCCGGGACGTCGAGTCCATGATCCGCGACCTCATGGCCTCCGGCGTGGCCATGGTCAAGACCGAGATGCAGGCGGGCGTCAAGGAGGAGGCCGAACGGCGCGCCGAGGAGCGCCTCCTCGACCTGCTTCTGCCGGGCATCACCTCGGCCACCGAGCCCGTCGGTTCCACCCAGGCCACCTACATCCCCATCGGCCAGACGGGCGATCCGAAGAGCTCGGCCGGCGCCGACACCCGCGAGAAGTTCCGTTCGCTCCTGCGCGACGGCAAGCTCGACGGCCGTGAAGTCGAGATCACCGTGCAGGGGGGCGGACCCGCCATCGAGATCTTCTCGGGCAATCAGATGGAGGAGATGGAGGTCGCGCTGGGCGGTCTCGGAGGCCTGGGCGGCCTCTTCGGCGGCAAGCGCAAGAAGAAGTCCGTCACCGTCGCGGAGGCCAGGCGGATCCTCGCGGCCGAGGAGCTGGACAAGCTCGTCGATCCCGACCGGGCCGCCGAGGAGGCCCGGCACCGCGTCGAGCAGACCGGCATCGTCTTCATCGACGAGATCGACAAGATAGCCAATCGCGAGGGACGGAACTCCGCCGGGGTCGACGTCTCGCGCGAGGGCGTGCAGCGGGACATCCTGCCCATCGTCGAGGGCTCCACGGTCAACACCAAATGGGGACCGATCGACACGTCGCACATCCTCTTCATCGCGGCCGGCGCCTTCAACGTGTCGAAGCCCCAGGACCTCATCCCCGAGCTGCAGGGCCGCTTTCCCATCCGCGTCGAGCTCGAGGCCCTGTCCGGCAAGGACTTCGAGCGCATCCTCACCGAGCCCAAGAACGCCCTCATCACCCAGTACAGCATGCTGCTCTCGGCCGAGGGGGTCGAGCTGGAGTTCGCTCCCGAGGCCGTGTCGCGCATCGCGGAGATAGCGGCGGCGGCCAACGCGCACACGGAGAACATCGGCGCCAGGCGGCTCCAGACCGTCATGGAGCGGCTCCTGGAGGAACTGTCCTTCGAGGCGCCGGACATGGCCGGGGTCAAGGTGACCGTCGACACGGCCTACGTGGACTCCCGCTTCAGGGACTTCGCCGAGCGCCAGGACCTGAGCAAGTACATATTGTAAGGGGACGGAGAGAATCGGACCGCGGAGGCTGGGAGTGAATGGAAAACGCGAAAGACGCGAAGAGGAAAGGGGAGATGGCAGGATGAGAACGGGTGAGAATGGCGTGGCGGATCATGGAATTCGCGTTGTCTCCACGCCGATGGGTTTTCCTCACTTCCTAATCCACCTTTTCTTTTCCTCTGCGCCTTTGCGCCTTTCTATTTCGCCTTCGCTTTTTTTCTCGCCGCTTCCGCCCGCACCGGCCCCGGCTTCGGTTTTGCCTAATCTGAGGGCCCCGAAAGCCGAAAATATACCAAGGAAGGGAGACCCCGAGGGGTCCGAATCCTTCCTAGGAGCGAAGTGAATGTTCGAAGGAACGTCATTCGGAAGAACGGTCGATCTCCTGCAGCGGTCCATGGACGTGGCCACCCTGCGCCGGCAGGTCATCGCGGACAATATCGCGAACGCCGACGTGCCGAATTTCAAGCGTTCGGTGATCAATTTCGAGTCCAGCCTCAAGCAAGCCCTCGAATCGACCCAGGATCGTCCGGCGCTCATGCTCGCGACGGACAATCCCCGCCATATATCGAACTATCAGCCGGTGGACTACCGGACCGTGCAGCCGCGGCGGGTGCTCGACTACATGACCACGTCCAAGAACAACGGCAACAACGTGGACCCCGAGGAGGAGCTCATGGCTTCGGTGCAGAACCAGCTCATGTACACCCTCCAGGCCCAGGCTGTGAGCTACGAATTCGGCCAGGTCAACCTGGTCCTGAGGTAGGAGGCTTAGAACATGGGACTCTTCACCTCCATCGATATCGCCAGCTCGGGGATGACGGCCGAGCGCCTGCGCTCCGACGTCATCGCCAACAACATCGCCAACGTCAGCACGACGAGGACCCCCGAGGGCGGCCCTTTCCAGCGCAGCCGCGTCATCCTGGCTCCGCGCGTCGATCAGCCCTTCTACAGGACTCCGTTCGTGCCCGGCCAGCTCGACGACGGGGTGGGGCGGGGCGTGCGCGTCGTCGAGATCGAGAAGGACACCTCGCCGCCGCGGCTCGTCTACGACCCTACCCACCCCGACGCCATCAAGACCGGCCCCAAGGCCGGCTACGTCGAGATGCCCAACGTCAACATAGTCACCGAGATGGTCGATCTCATCGCGGCTTCGCGCGCCTACGAAGCCAACGCGGCCATAGTCAACGGCTCGAAGTCCATGTTCATGAAGGCGCTCGAGATCGGGAGGTAGTGAATGGCGATCGATCTTGCCCAGTTGACGGCGCCGCTCCGGCCCGCCGATCCCATAGGCGGAGGCGGCGCTCCCGCTCGCCTTGCGCGCACCAATCCCATGCACTACACTGCCGATGGCCTCACGGGGCCTTTGTCGCCTTCGGATTCCGTGGACGGCGCCGCGGGAAGTCGCGCCGGCAGTTCGGCGACTTTCGAGAACTCGCTCCTGAAAGCCATGGACGGGGTCAACGCCTCGCAGGTCAAGAGCGACGCGGAGGTGCAGAAGATGCTCGTCAATCCGGGCACCGTCGATGTCCAGGACGTGACCATAGCCATGGCCGAGGCGAACATGTCGCTCAACATCGCCCGGACGATCCTGAGCCGCGTCGTCACCGCGTGGAGGGACGTGATCAATACGAGGTAAGCCTTTGGCCGGCCGCATCCGGCTGGGACGGGCGCCGATTGGGGCGGCGCCCGGACCGGGGGAATCCGGGCGCGGTCGACGGTTTCATAAGCGGACGCGAGGTCCGCGCTGGGGGGGGACATGAACGATTGGTTGAAGAAACTGACTGAGCAGGTCAAGACGATGTGGTCCAAGTGGACCATCGTCCAGAAGCTCATCCTGTCGGGCATCGTGCTGGCGGCAGTCATAGCCGTGGTGGTCCTGCTCCGGGTCTCGGCGGCGCCCACCATGGTCAAGATCCTCGGATCGCCCATCCGCTCCGACGACGAGATGCAGCTCATCACGAACAAGCTGGACGCCCAAGGCATCGCGTACACCGTGGGCGTCGACAAGATCATCTACGTCAAGGATCAGAAGACGGCCATGCGGGCCAGGGGCATCCTCATCCGCGACGACCTCATTCCCAAGGGCACCAATCCCTGGTCCATCTTCGACATGCAGAGCTGGACCACCACCGACTTCGAGCGCAACGTGAACCTGCGCCGGGCCATCGTGGCGCAGGTCACGCGGCACATCGAGGCTCTCGACGACATCGACAAGGCCGACGTGAACATCGTCATGCCCGAGAAGCAGCTCTTCCAGGAGGACCAGAAACCGGTCACCGCGAGCGTCATCCTCTATCCCAAGCCCGGCTCCGACATCACGACGAACCGCAAGAAGATCGAGGGTATCCAGAAATTGCTGAAGTTCGCGATCGAGGGGCTCACCGACGACAACATAGTCATCACCGACCAGAACGGCGTCATCCTGAACGACTTCGCCAACATGGCGGACTTCGACCGTCTGCAGCAGACCAAGCAGGAACAGAAGCTCATCATGGACCTCGAGGCCCAGTACCGCGCCAAGGTCCTTACGGCGCTCCAGCAGATCTACACGCCCGACCGCGTGCGCGACCTCAACGTCAAGATCGACATGGACATGTCGAAGAAGAACGTGAAGACCCAGGAGTACTTCCCGGTCACCATAAAGCCGCGCACTCCCCACTCGCCCTACGACGATTCGGTCGTCGTGCCCTCGATCACGCGATCCAAGGTAGAGACGACGACCGAGTGGCAAGGCACGGGCTTCAATCCCGAGGGGCCGGCCGGGACCGAGGGCCAGACGCCGCCGGCGTACAAGGACCTGCAGAACTCCCAAGGCAAGATGACCCAGCACTCCCTCACGCAGAACAACGAGATCAACGTGCGCAACATCGACGAGGTGTCCGCGCCCTCGATCCAGCGAATCACGGTCTCGGTGAACATCGACGGCCAGTGGCAGGAAAAGTACGACGCCAAGGGCCGCCTCGTCATGCTTCCGCAGGGAGGCATAGAGCGCCAGTATATTCCCATCCCTCCCGACCAGCTGAAGGATGCCCAGGCTCTCATCGAGGACGCGGTGGGCTATGATGCCGACAGGGGCGATTCGGTGACGGTCCAGAACATTCCCTTCGATCGCACCGCCCAGTTCGCCACCGAGGACCAGCAGTACCTGCGCAAGCTGCAGCTCAACCAGATCATCCTCTACTCGCTGATCGGCCTGGCGGTGCTCATGATCGCCTTCATCGTGTTCCGCGTGGTCTCCCGCGAACTCGAGCGCCGCCGGCGCATCATGGAGGAGAAGCGGGCGATTGAGCAGAGCATGCTGCGCGAGAACGCCATCCGTCAGGCGGAGGAGCAGAACATAGAGGTGTCCATGTCCGTCGAGGAGCGCAAGCGGCTCGAGCTCCAGGAGCACGCCATCAACATGGCGAAAGAGCATCCCGAGGACGTCGCCCAGCTCATCAGGACCTGGATCCGGGAGGAATAATCCATGGCACAGCAGGCGCAGGCGCGGGGAAAGGGCGCGGGGGCCGGGGCGACGGCGCCCGCCAAGAAGTCCAAGGGCGTGAAGGACCTCGTAGGCAGCCAGAAGGCGGCCATCTTCCTCGTCACCCTCGGCTCGGAAATTTCGGCCGAGATCTTCAAGCACCTGCGCGAGGACGAGATCGAGAAGCTCACCTACGAGATCGCGCGCCTCGACACGATAGAGCCGGAACAGAAGGACGCCGTTCTCACCGAGTTCCAGGAGCTCATGATGGCCGCCGAGTTCATAACCTCGGGCGGCATCGATTACGCGCGCGAGCTTCTGGAGAAGGCCCTCGGCTCCCAGCGCGCCATAGACATCATCAACCGGCTCACCACTTCCCTCCAGGTCCGGCCCTTCGACTTCATCCGGAGGACCGATCCGGCCCACCTCCTCAACTTCATCCAGACCGAGCACCCGCAGACCATCTCCCTCATCCTCGCCTACCTCGAGCCGGCCAAGGCCGCCTACATCCTCCAGAAGCTGCAGCACGACGTCCAGTCCGACATCGCCAAGCGCATCGCGACCATGGACCGCACTTCGCCCGAGACCCTGCGCGAAGTCGAGCGTGTCCTCGAGAAGAAGCTGTCGACGCTCTCGAGCGAGGACTTCACCGCCGCGGGCGGCGTCGACTCCATCGTCGAGATCCTGAACCTCGTCGACCGCACCTCCGAGAAGGGCATCATAGAGGCGCTTGAAGAGGACTCTCCCGAGCTCGCCGAGGACATCAAGAAGAAGATGTTCGTCTTCGAGGACATCGTCCTCCTGGACGACCGCTCCATCCAGAAGGTCCTGCGCGAGGTCGACGGCCAGGAGCTCGCCAAGGCGCTCAAGGGCGTCGACGGCGAGGTGCAGGAGAAGATTTTCAAGAACATGTCCAAGCGAGCCGCCACCATGCTCAAGGAAGACATGGAGTTCATGGGGCCGGTGCGCCTGAAGGACGTCGAGGAAGCCCAGCAGAAGATCGTCTCGATCATCCGTCACCTCGAAGAGACCGGCGAGATCATCATATCCCGCGGCGAGGGAGACGAGCTCGTCCAGTAGGGACCTCGTCCCGGCAGGGACCTCGTCCCGGCAGGGACCTCGTCCCGCTAGGGACCTCGTCCCAGTAGGGACGGTCAGCGGAGCGAAGGAAGTCTATGGCTAAAACCGTTTTTCGTCCGAACGAGATAGTGAACCTCCAATCCGCGATGCTGCTCAACAAGCATCTCGGCCAGGAGGCCGAGGCCGAGACTCAAGCGCAGGAAGTCCAGGAGATGCCCGAGTATCTCGGCCCCACCGCCGACGACCTTCGGCGCGAAGCCGAGGCCTTCAAGGCCGAATGGGAAAAGGAAAAGGAAGGTCTCGTCGCCTCCGCCAAGGCCGAGGCCGAGGCCATCGTCAAGGAAGCCGAGGCCGCGGCCTTCGAAGAGGTTAGGCGCAAGTCCAATCAGGCCCAGAAGATCCGACAGGAGGCCGAGGAGGAGGCCGCGCGCGTCGTCGGCGAGGCGGAGAAACGCGTGGCCGAGCTCGAGGCCACCGCCAAGGCCAGGATGGACGAGGCCGAGCGGCAGTCCGCCAAGAAGGGGCGCGAGGAGGGCCGGGAGGCGGGCTTCACCGAAGGCAAGGCCGAAGTCGAGCGGCTCGTCGGCAGGCTCCACGTCATCCTCGATCGGGCCATGGACAAGCGGGCCGAGATACTCGAGCAGACCGAAGCCCAGGTGGTCGAGCTTGTGCTCCTCGTGGCTCGCAAGGTGGTCAAGGTCATCTCGGAGAACCAGAAGAGCGTCGTCGTACAGAACATCGGCCAGGCGCTTCGCAAGCTCAAGACCAAGAGCGAGGTGATCGTCCGGGTCAACCTGGCCGACCTCCAGCTCGCCACCGAGCACATCAAGGACTTCGTGCAGATGACCGAAAACGCCAAGAAGATGACGGTCGTCGAAGACTCGACCGTGGACCGCGGCGGCTGCGTGATCGAGACCGACTTCGGCGAGATCGATGCCCGCATTTCGAGCCAGCTCCACGAACTCGAGGAGCGGATCCTCGACGTGGCCCCGATCAGGGCCCGCGGGAAGGTGCAGGGCTGATATGGAAGGCATGGCCAAGTACCTCGACGCGGTCGAGCGCACCGATCCCATCAAATACGTCGGCCGGGTCACGAAGGTCCTCGGCCTCCTCGTCGAAAGCCGCGGTCCCCAGGCTGTCATCGGCGAAGTCTGCCAGATCCTCGTCCCCCGCCTCGACAAGGCGGCCTATGCCGAAGTGGTGGGCCTGCGCGAGGACGCCGTCCAGCTCATGGCCTACGAGGGACTCGAAGGCATCGAGGTCGGCTGCTCGGTCGTGGCGACCGGCGAGCTCCTGCAGGTTCCCGTTTCCGATCGCCTCCTGGGCCGTGTCCTGGACAGCATGGGCCGTCCCGCCGACGGCAAGGGCGACATCTGGTCCGACATCCGCTATCCCGCCGTGGCGCGGCCGCCCGACGCCCTCTTACGGAAGCGCATAACGCGCCGCGTGGTCACGGGCGTCCGTTCGATCGACGGCCTCCTGCCGCTCGGGCGGGGGCAGCGGATAGGCATTTTCGCGGGTTCGGGCGTCGGCAAATCGACCATTCTCGGCATGATAGCCCGGAACACCGACGCCGACGTCAACGTCATCGCCCTCATCGGCGAGCGGGGCCGCGAGGTTCGCGAGTTCATCGAGAACGACCTGGGCGAGGAGGGCCTCAGGCGTTCGGTGGTCATCGTGTCGACCTCCGACACCTCTCCCCTGTCGCGGCTCCGCGGCGCCTACGTGGCGGCCGCGGTATCGGAGTACTTCCGCGACGCAGGCAAGGACGTGATGCTGCTCTTCGACTCCGTCACGCGCTTCGCCCGCGCCCAGCGCGAGATCGGACTGGCCACGGGCGAGCCTCCCGCGACGCGGGGCTACACGCCCAGCGTCTTCGATTCGATGCCCAAGCTCCTCGAACGCTCCGGCACCTCGGACAAGGGCTCCATCACGGGCATCTACACGATCCTCGTCGACGGAGACGACATGGACGAGCCTGTGGCCGACACGGTGCGGGGCATCCTCGACGGGCACATCGTCCTCTCGCGGTCTCTCGCCCAGCGCTACCACTATCCGGCCGTGGACGTGCTCAAGTCGGTGTCCCGGCTCGTCGGCTCGGTGACCGGTCCCGTCACGCAGAAGGTCATGGGCTACGTGCGCAAGGTGATGGCCGTCTACGAGGAGAACGCCGACATGATCACGATCGGCGCCTACGTCAAGGGCACGAATCCGGCGGTCGACGAATCCATCAACAAGCACGAAGCCGTGGAGGAGTTCCTTGTACAGGGAGTCGAGGAGAAGGCTCCCATCGCCGAGACGCTGCGGCGCCTTTCGGCGCTCGCCGGCATCGAAGTGCCGGCCCAGGAAATCTCCGCCTACGCCGAGCTGCCTTTCCAGCGCTCCGATCCTGCGCCCGGCGCGGCAGCCGATCGGGCATCGGGCGCCGGCGCCGCCCTCGACGGAACCGACGCCGCCCTCGACGGAACCGACGCGACGGGCCCGAGGCCCGCTGCCGAAGGAACCTTCGCATGAAGCGCTTCAGGTTCAAGTTCGAGAAGCTGCTCGAGGTTCGGGCCTTCCGCGAACGCCGGGCCGAGCTCATCCTCGCGGAGAAGGCGGTCCGCTGCGGCGAGCTGGAGTCCGAACTCAGGTCCGTCGCCGAGAGCCGGCAGCGGACGACGCAGGAGATGTTCGCAGCCGGGCGCGGGCTCGAGGACTTCCGCAGCTCGGGTTTTTACCTGATGCGGCTGGACCGCGAGCGCGACCGGCTCTGCGAGGAGCTGGCGGCGGCCGAGGTCGAGCGGGAAGAGGCCCGCAAGGAATACCTGAAAAAGCGCGTCGAGCGCGAATCCATAGACAAGCTCAGGGAGCGCAGGCAGACGGAATACTACCGCATCGCCGAGCGCGAAGAGATGAAAATCATCGACGATTTGGTGTCGAGCCGGATCGCCGCATCCAGAGGGTAGTCTGCCATGGCAAGTTTCGGAAGGCCACGCGTCCTCGGCCGCATCGTCCTCCTGCTCTTACTCATCGTGGCTCTCGTCATCGGCGGGATCGTCTGGTTCGACTATATCGGTCTCATCGACGCCAAGTCGCTGCTCGGCCCCGTATACCGGTCCCTGGGCATAGCGGCCAGGACGGGAGGGGAGATCGGCGCCTCCGCCCCGGCCCTCCTCGAGGAAGAGCTGATGTCCAAGCGCCTCGAAGCCCTCCAGGAGCGTTCGGACGAACTGGATCAGCGTGCGGCGAAGATCGCGCAGCAGGACGCCGAGCTTCAGCAGAAAGTCCAGGAACTGGACGCCCGCTCGAAGGCGCTCGATGATCGAGAGAAATCATTCAACGCCAAGGTCAAAGAGTACGAGAATAGAAGGGTCAACATCGATCAGAACGCCCGGTACCTGACGAGCATGCCGCCCGACAAGGCGGTGGCGATCCTGGTGGCCATGGACGACGAGACGGTGATCGACATCTTCCGCGCGGTCGAAGCCCAGGCCCAGGCCGCCGGACAGGGGTCGCTCGTCCCGCTGTGGCTGTCCATGATGCCGCCCGACAGGGCCGCGACGATCCAGCGCAAGATGACCATAAAGCCTGCGGCTCTGCCCTAGGCCTCAGGTCCGCCGCGCCGGGCCGCGGCGGAAGAAGCGGGGCAGCCCCGCCCTCTGTCGATGCGAATGCGAAGGAGGGAAGCCGCCCATGCTGGCGAACACGACCGCACCCGCCGCCTATTCCGCGGCACCTGCCTCGGATGCTCTTCCCTCGGCCTCGAAGGGGGGCCGCGGGACGGGCGCCGATGCTCTCGGACCCTCCCGCTCTCCGTCGAAGGTCTCCGCCGGCGAAGCGGATTCCGCGGCCGCCAAGAGCGGCCGAAACGGCAAGGACAGTTTCGATTCGGCCTTGCGGCAGGCCCGCGAGGCCATGGCCGGTCGGAATGACTCTGAGAAAAAAACCTCGGACGGAGAAAGCGCCGGTCGAGTCGCGAAGAATGACGCCGCGGGTTCCGCCGGCCTCCGCAATGCCGCCGGCGCCACGGCCGCCGCTGGAAAAAGCTCGCCCGCAGGCGCCGCGGCTCTCGATAAAACCGCCACGGCCGCCGCCAAAACCGCCGCCGCCAAAACCGCAGCCGCCAAAACCGCAGCCGCGGGCGCCGCAGTCGCGAAAGGCGGCGCCGCCGGCTCCCAGGAGGCGGCGGACGCGAAGGCCGCCGACGCCACGACCGCCTCAAGGGCCGCGGCCCAGAGCGGCGCCAAGAAGCTCGCCGAGGCGGCCGAGAAGGAAAAAGCAGTCGCTGCGGCCGAAACCTCCGCGGCCGAAGCCAAGGACAAAAAGAAGAAGCCCGGATCCGCCCCGACGGTGGAGCTCACGCTCGCGCTCGCCCTTCCCGGCGCTCCCGCCACCCAGGGCGCGGCCGAGGCGGCCGCCGGAGAGAAGCCCGGGCACGGAGCCGTCGAAAAGAAAGGGGAGGCCGCGCGAAAAGAGCCTCATCTCACCGTGGCGGACCTGCGGCACTCCGCGCACTCGCGAGCCGAGGGCGTCCAGGGCGGATCCGACGCGTCGAACGCCCAGGCGAGCGCGCCGCCGGACCCGAACCGCGATCTCCGTCCGCAGCACGCCTCGGATCGGAGCGACCTCGGCCGCGACCTTTCGCTCGGAGCCGGGAACGGCAGTCCCGATGCGAACCGCGGCCGCGCCGACCCGGCGCTGGCGCCCGCCCGGGGGGCGGATTTCCAGAGCCTCCTGGCTCAGAAGCTCCACGACGGCTGGAACGGCGAAATCGTCAAGAACGCGCACATCGTGCTCAAGGACGGGGACTCGGGAATCATTCGGCTCAGACTCAAGCCGGAATCGCTCGGAGACGTCAAGATCGAGCTCAATCTCTCCGACAAGAATATCAGCGGCAGGATCGTGGTGCAGTCCGACGAGGCGAAACACGCCTTCGAGCGCAACATGAACAACCTCACCGACGCCTTCCGGCAAGGCGGCTTCGAGTCCGCCAAGCTGGAAGTGTCGGTGGGCTCGGGCTCGCAGCAGGGGAACCAAGGAAGCGCCGGACGAGACTCGGATGCCGCCCCGTTCTACTCGGGACGCCTGCGCGGCGCGACGGAGCCGACCGCCGCGAACCGGGCTCTCGCCTGGACCTCCGCGAGGCGCGGGGCCGTCGACATACTGGCATAGGAGGATTTTGTGAACCTCATCGACATGAATATGAGCGGGCCCGACCTGGCCAGGACGAAGATGGAAGTCGACTCCTTCAACAAGACGATCAACTCCGGCAAGGTGAACAAGCCCAGCCTGGGCAAGGACGATTTCCTCAAGCTGCTCATCACGCAGCTGCAATACCAGGATCCGACCTCTCCCGTCGACGACAAGCAGTTCATCTCGCAGATGGCCTCCTTCTCCTCGCTCGAGCAGATGACCAACATGAGCCAGAACTTCCAGAAGCTCTCGGGGCTGCTCGCTTCCAGCAACGCGACCCAGATGCTCGGCAAGACGGTCCAGATAGACGACGGAGCTTCCAAGGTCACCGGCGTGGTCGACAAGGTGGTCCGCGGCGACAGTCCCCTGATCGGGGTAAACGGCAAGTTATACGATTTCGCTCAGGTCGAAACCGTGATCCAGTAGGAGGGCTAGCTCCATGATGCGTTCGCTCTACTCCGGCGTGTCCGGCCTCGAGAACCACCAAGTCCGGATGGACGTCATCGGCAACAACATCGCAAACGTCAACACGACGGGATTCAAGAAGGATCGAGTCACCTTCCAGGACATGCTGTACCAGCAGATGTCCGGCGCGGCGGCGCCGACGGCCGAGGTGGGCGGCGTCAATCCCAAGGAAGTGGGCCTGGGCATGACGGTCGCGTCGATCGACACGATCCACACCCAGGGCGCGCTCCAGACCACCGGCGTCATGACCGACCTGGCCCTCCAGGGCAACGGCTTCTTCGTGCTCAAGAACGGCAACTCCACGCTCTACACGCGCGACGGCGCCTTCGGCATCGACCGCGACGGCAGGCTCGTGAACCCCGCCTCGGGCTATCGCGTCCAGGGCTGGCTGGCCCAGGATGTCAACGGGAAGCCCATGATCGCGAGTTCGGGCGCCTTGCAGGATATCGTCATCCCCGTGGGATCCAAGGACCCGGCCAAGGCCACCGCCCGCGTGGACCTGGCCTGCAACCTCGACAAGCGGACCATCGACGTCCCTCCGGGAGCCACTCCCGACACCGTGGAGCAGGGCACCTGGCGCGTGGAGGAGAAGATCTACGATTCCTTCGGCAGCCCCCACATCTTCCGCACCGAATTCCGCAAGGTGCCCGGCCAGCCCAACCGCTGGACCGGCACGGTGACCGTCGATCCGGACGCCAACCCGCCGACGAACACGGCGGTCTCGCTCGGCCAGAATCCCCAGCCGGGGCAGGGGAACACCTTCACCGTCGAGTTCGACAACCGCGGCCTCCTGAGGCAGGTCACCGACGGCCAGGGCGGCCAATCGCCGACCACCGGCGCCCTGGATATGGGCGTCTCCTTCGACGTCGCCGGCACGACCCCCGGCCCCGGCGGAGCCCAGACCAGGCAGACCTTCCGCATCAACCTCGGGGCGGTCGGCTCGGCCGAGAACACGGTCACCCAGATGGCGGAGCGCTCCTCGACGAAGGTCTTCAGCCAGGACGGCTACACGATGGGCTACCTCAACTCCTTCAAGATCGACCAGTCGGGCATCGTGTCCGCGGTGTATTCGAACGGCACCGACCGTCCGATAGGCCAGATCGCCATCGGGAGCTTCACCAATCCGGGCGGCCTCGAGAAGGTCGGCGAGACGAACTTCGTCCAGTCCAACAACTCGGGCATGGCGAACATCGGCCCTTCGGGCATAGCCGGCAAGGGCAAGATCATAGCCGGCACGCTCGAGATGTCGAACGTCGACCTGGCCGAAGAGATGGTGGACATGATCGTGACCGAGCGCGGCTTCCAGGCCAACTCCAAGACGATCCAGACCTCGGATCAGATGCTCCAGGAGCTTCTGACGCTCAAGCGATGATAGCCGGACCCTCGCCGGTCGGCGGCGCCCCGCAGGGAGGCTCCCGGCCTGCCGGCGGGCGTTTCCGGGCGCGGCGCGGAATTCTCCGATACCTTGACGGGGAGGCGGCATGATAGAGGTCACCTTGCTGTCCGGCAAGACGATCTGGCTCAGTCCTCATCAGATGGAAGCGGTCGAGGCGCATCCCGACACGACCATCACGATGATCTCGGGCAAGCGCATCGTCGTCCTGGAGGACATTCCGACCCTCGTGGAACGCATCGTGGCCTACCGCCGCCGAATCGGGAACTTCGCCGACGAGCCCTAGCGTCCCGTCCGATCCGCTTCGCTCGGCTGCATGCTGCGCCGAGCCCGATCCGCCGGGCCGGGGGCGCATCGGGCCCGGGCCTCCCGTTTCGGACAGGATGCCGGCGGACTGCCGTTTCCCGATCGGCGGGCCGCCTTTTTCCGATCGGCTCCGCGCCGTATCGCCTTCGGCCGAGCGCCGCGGAGCTTTTCAGTCTTCGTCCCGTCATGTATACTAATCCTCTCGCGCGGATTTCCGATAATTTGAAGGAAGGCGGTTCCCCGGCCTCGCGTCGAGGGAGTTTCCGCCGCCCCGGCGGCCGAGGAGGATCGCGATGTCCGACAATGTCGACGACCAGGATGTGAACTTCTCCGATACGGGCGAGACCGAGTCGGCGGCCGCTCCGAAGGCGAAAGGAGCCGGACCGGGACTGGCCCGGCTCCTCATGTTCGTCGGCATCGGGCTCGGCGCGGTCATCTTCATCGTGACCGTCGTCGTCATCACGGTCGGGATCATCAACGGCCAGGGCAAGCCCGCCAACGTGGTGCCCGTGAGCGAGGCCTACCAGGCGGCGCCGCCCGTCTACCAGTACAACAGCACGATCGGCGAGATCCGCGCCCGGACCAACGATCCCGAGCCCGCCTCGGTCATCGTGCGCATCAGCCTGGGCTTCGACCTCAACGACAAGGAAGAGTCCAAGGACGTCACCGACATGCTTCCGCGCATCCGCGACTGGCTCCGCAGCTACTTCAGCATGAAGTCGGCCGACGATCTCACGCCGGACAAGGAGCAGATGATCAAGGAAGAGATCAAGGAAAACCTCAACCGGATCCTGCCCAAGCCGACGATCCGCGAAGTCCTCTTCGAGCGCTTTGACGTTATAAAAATGTAGTTTCGACCGGGAGGCGGCATGACCGAAGTCCTGTCCCAGGATGAGATAGACCAGCTCCTCACGGCGATCAACGCGGGCGAAACCGAGCTCGAGTCCATAAAGCCCGCGGCCGACACCCGCAAGATCAAGATCTACGACTTCAAGCGGCCGGACAAGTTCTCCAAGGAGCAGATCCGGACCGTGCAGATCATGCACGAGACCTTCGCGCGCCTCACCACGACGAGCCTCTCGGCGTCCATGCGCGCCCTCGTGCATGTCCACGTGGCCTCGGTCGACCAGCTCACCTACGAGGAGTTCATCCGCTCCATCCCCACGCCGACCACCCTCGCGGTCGTCAGCATGGATCCCTTGAAGGGACAGGCCATCCTGGAGATCGACCCTTCGGTCACCTTCACCATCATCGACCGCCTCTTCGGAGGCTCCGGCGAGGGCGCCAAGCTCAACCGCGAGCTCACCGACATAGAGCACTCCGTCATGGAAGGCATCATCGTGCGCATCCTGGGCAACATGCGCGAGGCCTGGACCCAGGTCATCGACCTGAGGCCCCGCCTGTCCCAGATCGAGACCAACCCCCAGTTCGCCCAGATCGTCCCCCCGACGGAGATGGTCGTCCTCGTCACCCTCGAGACCAAGGTGGGGGAGGTCGAGGGCATGATGAACCTCTGCATTCCCTACCTCACGATCGAGCCCATCGTCTCGAAGCTCTCGGCCCAGTACTGGTACTCCTCCGTGCGCCGCGGCGCCACGACCGAGAACCTCAACATCCTCAAGGAAAAACTCTCCACCGTCGAGATTCCGGTGATCGCCGAGGTGGGCAAGATCGACATTTCGGTGCGCGATGTCCTGGCGCTCAGGCGCGGCGACATCATCCGGCTCTACTCCGTCCGGGTCGACGACCCCATGACCCTCAATGTCGGCAACAAGAAGAAGTTCCTCTGCCGGCCCGGCGTCATCGGCAAGAAAATGGCCGTCCAGATCATCAAGAAGCTCGAGGACGTGGGGCAGGAAGAATTCGAAGAATTGGCATCTGAAGGAGAAGAGAACTATGAGTGACGGCGCCCTCTCCCAGGACGAGATAGACTCCCTGCTCGCGGGACTCGACGGCGGTTCGGCGCCGGCCGCGGCGACGCCGGGGGGCCGCGCTTCCTCGGCGCTTTCCCCCCAGGACGCCCAGGCCTTCAAGACGATCCTGGATTCCATCACCGGCGCGCAATCGCAGAACCTCTCCATGATCACCGGCCTTCCCGTCACGGTGCAGAACCCGGCGGTCGACGCGGTCACGCGCGACGGCTTCCTGCGCGACGTGCCCGAGGAAGTGGTGGCGGTCACCGTCCCCTTCGGCGGCTCCATCCCCGGCGACCACGTCTTCGTCATGTCCAAGGAGATGGCGGCCAGGATCGCCTCGCTGGCCAACAAGGACGAGGGGCTCACCGAGCTCGACGATATGGCGATGTCCGCCGTGCAGGAATGCGTTTCCACCCTCGCCGGCACCGAGATCACCGTGATAGCCGAGAAGACGGGCAACAGGAACATCCAGTCGAGCGTCGCCGAGGGCAAGTTCGGACCCAAAGCCATGGCCAGGGTGCCGACGGGCGATTTCGTGCGGGCTTCCTTCCAGGTGCAGATAGGCGACGCGGCCCCCGAGCGCCTCACCGAGCTCTTCGCCCTCTCCTTCGTGCGCGATCTGCTCGCCGCGACGGGCGGCGGCGCCCAGGGCGGCTCGTCCCAGGGCGCCTTCCCCGGCGGCATGATGCCATCGGGAGGGATGATGGGCATGCAGGCCCAGGCTCCCGGCATGGGCGGCTACGGCATGGGCGGCTATCCGGGCGGCTACCCGGGCGGCGGCATGGCCCAGACGGGCATGTCCCCGCCTAATGTCCAGCCCGTGCAGTTCGCCAGTCTCCAGATGCAGCAGGCCTCCCCCGAATCCGGGAACATCGGCCTCATCATGGATGTCTACATGGAGATGACGGTCGAACTCGGCCGCACCCGCAAAGCCATCAAGGAAATCCTCGGCATGGGCGAGGGCACCATCATCGAGCTGGACAAGCTCGCTGGCGAGCCCGTCGACATCCTCGTCAACCACAAGCTCATAGCCAAGGGCGAGGTCGTGGTCATCGACGAGAACTTCGGCGTCCGCGTCACGGAGATCGTCTCTCCCATGGAGAGAATGGGAGATATGGGCTAAAATTTTACCCTTTGACGAAATAGTTCTTGCGTTTCGTCTCCCGATGCCATAAAATAGAGGGGTATCGGGAGGGGATCTTTTGAAACGCAAAGCGCTCGTCCTGTGCGCCGTCCTGGCGCTGGGGATGGGTGTCGTCGCCGGAGCGCAAAGCACGACAGTGCCGCGCACCGACGCCGCCGGGGCCGTGGGGACGGCCCAGACGGTGGATGAGACGACACTCGTCATCGGCGACAAGGCCGCCACTGCACCCGCGGGTCAGGCACCCGCAGGTCCTAACACGTTCGCATACTTCATCCGCATGATCGTCGTCCTGGCCCTGGTGCTCGGAGCCATCTACCTCGTCTATCGGCTCATGCGCCGAGTGGCGCGCCCCCTGGAATCCGAGGACTCGGCGGTGAAGATACTCGCGTCCGCCGGCCTCGGCCCGGGCAAGAAGCTGCACGTCGTGGGGCTCGGCGAAAAGGCCTACCTCATCGGCGTCACGGACGCCTCGGTTTCGCTCATCGCGGAAGTTCAGGACAAGGAGTTCGTCGACGCCCTGGCGCTCAAGGCCTCGCTCTCGCCCGGGAAGGCCTCGCACCGCGCCGATTTCTCCGACTTGCTCGGCTCTTTGCTCGGTCACGCCAAGTCGCGGTCTTCCGCGGCGCGGCGCGAGGCGGGAGAGAGCCGGGGCGACTACGTCGCTCGCCAGCGCGAGCGGCTTAGAAAGTTCTGAAAGGGCGCGGCCATGCGTGTCCTGCGGATCGTCTTCCTCAGCCTGATCCTCTTCCAGCTTTCCTCGACGCTGCTCGCGGCCCAGGCCGCGTCTCCGGTGAAGTCCAATAGCTCGGCGGTCTCGGTCCCGACGCCCCTGCCTTCCGCGGGAAGGGCCAATTCGGGCTTCCCCGGCGGGAGCGCGAGCGGCAACACCGGACTGTCCGGCCTGATCCCCGCCGTCCCCCTCGTCGATCTGCGCGTGCGCAATCCCACCTCCGGCAAGGAGGTGGCATTCTCGGTCCAGCTCCTGCTTTTGCTCACCGTGCTGTCCCTGGCGCCCAGCCTCCTCATACTCGTCACGAGCTTCCTGCGGATTTCGATAGTCCTGGATTTCGTCAAGCGCTCGCTTTCCCTCCAGCAGTCTCCGCCCAATCAGGTCATGCTCGGCATATCCTTCTTCCTCACCCTGTTCATCATGTGGCCGACCTTCCAGACGGCCTACGACGACGGGATCAAGCCTCTATCCGACGGGAGGATCAGCGTCCAGCAGGCCTACTACGCGGCGGAAAAGCCCTTCCGGATTTTCATGTACGAGCAGATGAAGTCCAATCCCGAGAACATACGCCTCTTCATGTCGATGCGCGGCCTGCCCAAGCCGAGGACACTCGCCGACGTGCCCACCTATGTGCTGGTGCCCGCCTTCGTCCTCAACGAGATGACCATCGCCTTCAAGATAGGAATCCTGCTGTTCATACCCTTCATCATCATCGACATGGTGGTGGCTTCGATCCTGATGTCGATGGGAATGATCATGCTGCCGCCTGTCATGATCTCGATGCCGTTCAAGATAATTCTCTTCGTGCTGGTCGACGGCTGGAACCTGCTGACGATGCAGCTCGTGAGGTCATTCCATTAAAGGAGAGCGGCGATGAGTGTCGGAGAAGCCGTAACGATCATGAGAGGCGGGATCATCGAGACGCTCATCCTCTCGGCGCCCGTCCTGATCGTGGCGATGGTGATCGGTCTCGTGATCTCCATCCTGCAGGCGACGACGCAGATACAGGAGCAGACCCTGACCTTCGTGCCGAAGATCGCCGCGATCATGCTCGTGCTGGCGCTTCTGGGCAGCTGGATGTTCGGCAGCCTCGGCCAGTACACGCGCGAGCTCTTCGCCATGATCCCGCAGATGGCGAGGTAGGCCATACCGCGATGAACTGGCCCTTCAACGACTGGAACCTCTTCCTCCTCGTGGCGGTGCGCATCCTCGCCATGATCGAGGTCGCGCCCCTGCTTTCGGGCGGCGGTGTGCCGCAGGTCGCCAAGCTCGGACTGGCCGGTTTCGCCGCTGCGGCGATTTTTCCGGCCGTGAAGGCCGCGGGCTATCCGATCCCGGCCGACGGCGCCTCCTACGCCCTCCTCGTCGTGGGCGAGGCGATGATCGGCCTGTCGATGGGCTTCTTCCTCTCGATCGTCTACGCCGCCTTCCTCACGGCGGGGCAGTACTTCTCGCAGAACATGGGCTTCGGCGCCCTGGAGGCCTACGACCCTCTCGCCGAGGTCGAAATCCCCATCATGGGCCAATTCCTGAACCTGATAGCCATGTTCGTCTTCCTGGTCACCGACGGCTTCCAGCAGCTTTTCCTCATCGGCGTCAAGGGCTCCTTCATGGCCATACGGGCCTACGACCTCGTGGCGCGGCGGAACGACATGATCCAGTTCCTCCTCCACGCCGTGAGCGCTCTGTTCGAGCAGTCGCTGATCATCTCGATGCCCGTGATGGGCACGCTCTTCATCGTCTCGGTGGCCATGGGGCTGCTCTCGAAGGCCGCTCCGCAGATGAACCTCCTCACCGAGGGATTCCCCATTTCGCTCACCGTCACCTACGTCCTCATGATCGTTTCCTTGCCGTTCATGATGGAGGCCTTCTCCCGCATCATCGGCTCAGGCTTCAACGATCTCGGCATACTCGTGGGAGGCAAGCGGTGACTGCGTGCGAGCGTCCGGTCATCGACCTGCAGTGGTTCGCCGAGGCGGCGAACCGCGCGCCCGGACGGCCCATCATCGACCTGCAGTGGTTCGCCGCCGAGGACGAGGGCCGCACCGAGGAGCCTTCCGAGTACAAGCTCCGCAAGGCCCGCGAAGACGGGAAGGTGGCGAAGAGCCAGGAGCTCGTGGCGGCCGTGGGGCTCCTTCTGCCCGCCCTCGCCCTCGCCCTCCTGGCTCCCTACTTGGCGCGCACGATGCAGGAAATGGTCAAGTTCTATTTCGCCCGCGCGGCCGAGGTCGATATCACGCGCGACGCCGGGCCGCTGGCGGCCTCGTTCTTCTCGTTCTTCGTGCGGCTCACCGCCCCGCTCGCGGCGGTGGCGGTCGTCTCGGCGCTTTTCTCCAACATCCTCCAGGTGGGATTCATCTTTTCGCTCAAGCCCATCACGCCGGATTTTTCGAGGATCGTGCCGCGCTTCGGCGAATACCTGCGCAAGACCGCCTTTTCGATGCAGGCCCTGTTCGGACTCCTGAAGTCGGTGTTCAAGATCGCGGTCATCGGACTCGTAGCGTATATGAGCGTCCGCAACCAGATCGACCGGATCGTGACGCTCTTCACGACCCCGCTCGGCGAATCGATCATGTTCATCGGCTCGCTCGCGGTCAGGCTCATCATCCAGGCGGCCATAGCCACGCTGCTCCTGTCCGTTCCCGACTACCTCTTCCAGCGGCATCAGTACATGGAATCCCTGAAGATGACGAAGGAGGAGGTCAAGGAGGAGCACAAGCAGCAGGAGGGCGATCCCCTCGTGCGGAGCCGGCTCCGCCAGCGGATGCGCGAGCTCCTGTCGCGAAATATGGCGGCCAACGTGCCCAAGGCCGACGTCGTGATCACGAACCCGACCCACTTCGCGGTGGCCCTCGAGTGGGACCGCGACAGGATGGCCGCGCCCCTGGTCACCGCCAAGGGGCAGGACGAGGTGGCTCTGCGCATCCGCCGCATCGCCGAGGAGAACGGCGTGCCCGTCGTGGAGAACAGGCCCCTCGCGCGGGCCCTGTACGCCGACGTCGAGATCGGCGACGCGATTCCCGAGAAATACTATCAGGCCATCGCCACGGTGCTCGCCCACGTCTACGCCGCGGCGGAGTCGAAGGACGAGTCGGAGGCCGCGTATGCGGTCGGCGATGCATAGATCAAAGGAAGTAGCCCATGGCTGATACCCAGCGCCTGGTGCGCGACAATATTCTCGCCAATCCCTCCGATATCGCGGTCGCCGCGGGAGCCGTATCCGTCGTCCTCATGATCGTCATACCCGTTCCCGCGGTGCTCCTCGACGTCCTCTTGACCTTCAACCTTACCGTCGGACTGCTCATCCTGCTCATCGTGCTGTACACCAAGAAGGCCACGGAGTTCTCGATCTTCCCGACGATGCTCCTCGTGACCACCGTCTTCGGGCTCGCCCTGAACATCTCTACCACGAGGCTCATCCTCTCCAAGGGCGCGAACTTCGACGTCGAGATCATCCGCGCCTTCGCCTCGTTCGTGGTCGGGGCGGGCGGCACCGACGGCCTCGTCATAGGCTTCATCATCTTCATCATCATCATCGCCGTGCAGGCCATCGTCATCACGAAGGGCGCCACCCGCATCGCCGAGGTCGCGGCGCGATTCACCCTGGACGGCCTGCCCGGCAAGCAGATGTCGATAGATGCGGAATACAATTCGGGCTCCATCTCCGAGGACGAGGCTCTGAGGCGCAAGAGCGAGGTCCAGCGCGAGGTGGACTTCTACGGCCAGATGGACGGCGCCACGAAATTCATCTCGGGCAACGTCAAGGTCGGCATCTTCATCTCGGTCATCAACCTGGTGGGCGGCTTCATCATCGGGATGGTCCTCCACAAGGAGAGCTTCACGGTCGCCATCCAGACCTACACGACGCTGACGATCGGCGAGGGCCTTTTGTCCCAGCTGCCCGCCCTCCTCGTATCGACGGCCACGGGCATCATCGTGACCCGCGCCAACTCGGCCGGCACCTTCGGCTCGGACGTGACCTTCCAGTTCGCCCAGAACGCCAAGATCTACCTCGTGGCCGCGGTGGTGCTCGCGCTCCTGGCCTTCCTGCCCGGCTTCCCCTGGTACGTCCTCCTGCCCATGGCGGCCGTCCTCGCCTACCTGGGCGTGAGCCTGGCGCGCAAGCAGGCCGCGGCCGCCGACAAGGCCGCCCTCGCCGCCGCCGGCGCGGCCAGGAAGGCCGAGGCGCCCACGGAGCTATCGCCGGTGGTTCCGCTCGATCCGATCAGCCTCGAGCTGGGCTACGGCCTCATCCCGCTCGTCGACAAGGACAAGGGAGCGGACCTTCTCGAGCGCATAACGCGCATCCGCAAGGAGAGCGCCCTCGACATGGGGCTCGTCGTCCCGCGCATCAGGATCATCGACAACATGCGGCTCGAGCCGTCGGAATATTCTTTCAAGATCAAGGGCGTGCAGGTGGGGCGGGGCATCATCAGGCTCGGCTACTATCTCGCCATCAATCCCGGCGGCGTGAGCGAGGAGATTCCCGGGGAGAAGACCCGCGATCCGACCTTCGGGCTGCCCGCCCTCTGGATCGCCGAGGAGCAGCGCGACCGGGCGGAGCGCGCCGGCTACACCGTCGTCGACGCCCCGAGCATCATCGCCACCCACCTCACCGACGTCATCAAGCGCCACGCCGCGGAGATCCTGGGGCGGCAGGAGGTCCAGTCGATCCTGGACGCCCTCAAGAAGGACTACCCGGCCGTCGTCGAGGACACTTCGAAGCGCCTGTCGCTCGGCGAGATCCAGAAGGTCCTGCAGGGGCTGCTGCGGGAGCAGGTGTCCGTGCGCAACATGGTGGCCATTCTCGAGACCCTGGCCGACTACGCGGGCGTGACCAAGGACGTGGGCTTCCTCGTCGAGAAGACCAGGCAGGCCCTCGGAAGGCAGATCTGCCTCCAGTACGCCGACCAGGACCGCAACCTCAAGGTGCTCACCATCGACCCCGGCCTGGAGCAGAAGATCATCGACTCCAGGGTGGACACTCCTTCCGGCGCCGTGTCGGCGCTCGAGCCCGCCCTGCAGCGGCAGTGGATCAAGGCGCTCACGCGCGCGGTGGCGGCGGTCCAGCAGAAGGGCTGGCTGCCCGTCGTGCTCTGTTCCGAGGGCGCGCGCGCCCTCGTCAAGGCGAGCACCGAGCGCGAGCTGCCCGATCTGGTGGTCCTCTCGGTTCCGGAAATCGTGGCCGACGCCCGCGTCGAGGCGGTGGGCGAAATAAAAACGGAAGGTTAGGCGATGCAGTATTTCACCGAACAGGCGCCCTCCCACCGGGAAGCGCTCGAGCTGGTCCGCGCGAAGTACGGCGAGGCGGCGCAGATCCTGTCGCATCGGAGCATCCGCATGGGCGGGTTCATGGGACTCTTCGCGCGCGAGGGAGTGGAGGTGACGGGCTACCTGAGGCCCGAGACGAAGGCGTCCAAGCCGCCGCCGCAGGATCTCGAGGAGGAGAAGCGCAAGATCCTCAGCCTGACGGGCGCCCTGACGGGCTCCCAGGCCCGGGCGGACCAGGCTCTCCAGCAGGTCCTGACCGAGATTCAGGGCTTGAGGGAGCGCCTCGACCAGCGGCCCGCCGCCGCAGAGGCGGACGACCACGAGACCCTCATGCGCATGGACGCCCTGCTCGCGCTCAACGATTTCTCGGAGCCTTTCCGCAGGGAGACCCTCGCGCGGCTCAGGCGGGACTTCTCGATAGAGGGTCTCGAGAACGCCGAGGAGGTGGAGGACGCCGTCCTGGAATGGATCGGCGACTCCATCCAGGTCTGGAAGGAGAGCGAGGCGAAGCGCCCGCGCATTCTCGCCCTCGTGGGTCCGACGGGGGTCGGCAAGACCACCACGATCGCCAAGCTCGCCGCGATCTACGCCGTGGGCATGGGGTCCGAGCGGCCGCGCTCGGTGCGCATGATCACGATCGACAATTACCGCATCGGAGCCCGGCAGCAGATAGAGACCTACGGCAACATCATGGGCGTGCCCGTGTCCTGCGTCGAGACCGCGGACGATCTGCGCAAGACCATCGCCTTCCACTCCGACGCCGATCTCATCCTCGTCGACACGGTGGGCAAGAGCCCCCGCGACGCCGTCAAGCTCGCGGAAATGCAGCGCATCCTGGCGGCCTGCGGCACGGGCGCGGAGACGCACCTCGCCCTGGCCGCGACCACCAAGGCCAGCGACATGGTCCAGGCGCTCAGGCAGTTCGAGCCCTTCGACTACAAGGCGGTCATACTCACCAAGGTCGACGAGACCAACCGGCTCGGCAACGCCATCTCCGCCCTCGCGGAGCGTCGCAAGAGCCTGTCGTACATCACGACGGGGCAGCGGGTCCCCCAGGACATCGAGCGCGCGCGCGTGACGCGGCTGCTCATGAACCTCGAAGGTTTCCGCGTGGACCGGACCAGATTCGAGGAACGCTACAGCGAGGTCTCCGAGGAGGAGCGCGCGCCCCAGGAGACGCAGAGACGGCGGAGCCCCCGAGGCTACGGCGAGCATCAATCGACACCACTGGCCGAGCGGCAGCTCGGCGCCGATCGGAGTTGACATGGAAGATCAGGCCCAGGCATTGCGCGAGCTCATGGGGAAAAAGGGGGTCGATCCGGCCCCCTCCGGCGAGAAGAAGCCGTCCGAGCGGATTGCTTCGCCTTCGGGGCAGAAGACGCGGATAATCGCGGTCGCGTCCGGAAAAGGCGGCGTCGGCAAGACCAACCTGTCCGTCAATCTGGCTATCGCCTACGCCAAGATGGGCAAGCGCGTCATCGTCATGGACGCCGACCTCGGGCTCGCGAACGTCAATGTCATGCTCAACATGATTCCCAAATACAACCTGTATCACGTGATCCGCAAGCAGAAGACCATGCGCGAAATCATCCTGGACACCGAATACGGCATCCAGATCGTCGCGGGGGCCTCCGGCTTCTCCAAGATAGCCAACCTCACCGAGGAAGAGCGGCAGGCCTTCATCGGCGAGCTCTATACCCTCTCGCAGGCCGACATCGTCATCATCGACACGGCCGCGGGCGTGTCCAACAATGTGCTCGCCTTCGTGGCCGCCGCCGACGACGCCATCATCGTGACGACCCCCGAGCCGACGGCCATCACCGACGCCTACGGCATAATCAAGATCATCGCCACCGAGATCGAGAACCTCAACATAGGCCTCAAGCTGGTGGTGAACCGGGTCAAGACGGTGACCGAGGGCAGGCGGGTCGCCGAGCGGATCATCAACATCTCGGGCCAGTTCCTGAATCTCAAGGTGGAGTATCTGGGCTGCATCTACGACGACCCCATCGTGCCCGCCTCCGTGCTCAGGCAGCGGCCCTTCTTCACGCAGGACCCGAAATCGAAGGCCTCGATCTCCATCGCGCATCTCGTGACGAAGATCGAGAAGACCGATTTCGCCGACGACAAGGGCCTCGGCCGATTCATCAAAAAGCTGTTCGGAAAGGACTGAACTTGACGCGGGTCAAGATTTCGGCCTACTCTTACGGGAAGGGAGGGCACGAAGACGGTAGACTCTGATCTGCGCGCTTCGCTCGTCGTGGCCGGCGCCGCGTTCGCGCTCTCCGCCCTCGTGGGCCTGTTCGCCCGGGTCGCTTTCCTCGCGCTGCTAGGCCGGGCCGTGCTGGGCGGTTTCCTGCTCGGCGCGATCCTGTACGGCGCCATTCGCCTGCTCCGCACCCTGCTCCTCGTCCCCGAAGCCTCCGGAGACGCGGAAATGCCGGAACAGCGCGGACGCAACCTCGATATCGTCCTCCCCGAGGAGCTGCCGGGCTCTTTCGGAGCCGAAGCCGCCGGTCTGGAGTCGATGGATGAGGAGGACCTGGAAAATCCGGTGGATGTCCTGCCTGTCGCCGAGGCGGCGCACCGGAACGGCGGGGCCTCGGAGCAGACGGCCTCGCCTGATGGCGAGCCGGTCGGCTTCGCCGCCGCCGCGTTCGAGGCTCCCGAGGAGGGAACACCGGCTCGCGCGCTCGGCGCGGCGACTAGAACGCCGGCCTCGGCCCGGTCGGTCGCCGCGACTCGCTCCGCGGCGGCTCGGGCTTTCGCCGACTACGAGGAAGACGATATAGGCGAGCCGGAAAGCCTGCTCGACGACATGCCGGAGAGCCGCGCCCGGGCGGCGGAGGTTTCCCCCTCCCCGTTGCCGGGCGGGACGGAGAGTTTCGGCGATCTCGACGTGCTTCCCGACCTCGAAGGCTTCACCGATACCTTCGCGGCCGCCGAGTACGGTGTGACGAATATGGCGTCGGAGAAAGAAGGACCCGTTCCCGCCGGACGTGCGGCGCCCGGAAAGCGGTCGGATGTCTCGGATCTCGATCCGGCCACGCTGGCCCAGGCGGTGCGGACCATCCTTAAAAAAGACAGGAAAGGGTAAGGCAAAATGGCCGAGAACTCGCTGCAGCCGATAACCGAGGACGAGCTCTGGTCCCAGTACAAGTCGAATCGGGACCCAGCCATCCGCGACGCCTTCATACGACAGTATGCGCCGCTCGTGAAGTATGTCGCCGGCAAGGTCGCCGCCAGCATGCCCAATACCGTGGAATTCGAGGACCTCGTCGGATTCGGCGTCTTCGGTCTCCTCGACGCCATCGAGAAATTCGATCCCGACAAGAACGTCAAGTTCAAGACCTACGCGGTGACCAGGATCCGCGGCGCCATCTTCGACGAATTGCGCTCGATCGATTGGGTGCCCCGCTCGGTCCGCCAGAAGACCAAGGAGATCGAGGACGCCATCGTCAACCTCGAGGCCAAGTTCGGCCGCCCCGTCACCGATCTGGAGATAGCCTCCTCCCTCGGCGTCTCCGAGGACGATTTCCTCAAGACCATGCTCAAGATTTCCAGCACTTCCGTGCTTTCGCTCAGCGATGTCTGGTATTCGGGCGACGAGTCCGACAAGATATCCATAGGCGAGAGCATCGAGTCGCCGGCGAGCATGAACCCCGATTCGACCGTCGAACGGGAGGAGATCAAGCGCGTCATCGTCCAGGCCATCAACGACCTTCCCGAGAAGGAGAAGAAGGTTCTCGTGCTGTATTATTACGAGGATCTGACCTTGAAAGAGATCGGCCAGGTGCTCGAAGTGACCGAGTCGCGCGTGAGCCAGCTCCACACGAAGGCCATACTCAGGCTGCGGGCCAAGCTCACGAACCTGCGGCGAGGCATAATCTAGCGCCATGGCCGCGAATCTCGGCATTCCGCAGATCGCCGAGCTCATGCGGCGATACCTCGAGGAGGACGCGGCCAAGAAGTCCCTCGTGGTGGAGGGCAGGAGCGTCGAGGAGGCGGTCGCCGACGCGGCGACGCAGCTAGGCGTAGGCGTCAAGAGCATAGAGTTCGAGGTAGTGGAGCGGGGCTCTCCCGGCCTGCTGGGGGCGGGGCGCCGCAACTGGCGCATCCGAGCCTACGTGGCCGCCGAGAGGAAGAACGTCGAACTGCCCGCGGGGGTCGCCGACGCCGAGGGCGAAGACCTGGGCCCGGTCTCCACGGTTCCCAAGGACAGGGATGGAGAGTGCTTCGTCCGCCTTTCGCCGGACGGCGCCCTGCTCAAGGTCACCGCGCCGCTTGGACGCGGCAAGCGCGTCGCGGACAAGTCCGCCGTCGAGAAGCTCGAGGCCCGCGCGGTGAGGCAGTTCGACGAGGACATGCTCCGCGAGGTGGTCAGGCAGGCCTCGGGCGACTATGTCCGCGTGGGCGACTTCATCACGAACCCCGCGAACGACGCCCTCATGACCGTGGACATCGCCGACCAGGAGATGAAGGCCTACATCACCCTCACGCCGCCGGGGCCGGGAGGCTGCGACCTGTCCAAGGCGACGCTGCTCTCCTTCCTGCGCAACAACCGCATCGTCTTCGGGGTGAGCGAGGACGCGCTTCAGGATGTCGAGGATCGCCCGCGCTACCGCGAGGCCGTTCTCGTCGCCGAGGGGGCCAAGCCGCAGAACGGCCGGGACGCCTACGTGCAGTTCAACTTCGAGACGGACAAATCCACCTACCGGCTCAAGGAAGCCGCCGACGGCAAGGTCAACTTCAAGGAGCTCGGCCTCATCCAGAACGTCGTGGCCGGACAGCCGCTGGCGCGCAAGGTGCCGCCCGAGATCGGCAAGACGGGCCGGACGGTGACCGGCAAGGTCATCCCGGCGCGCAACGGCAAGGACATGCCCGTGCCCCTCGGCCGCAACGTGCACGTGGCCGAGGACGGCGCCACCATCATCGCCGACATCAACGGCCAGGTCACCTACATCGCCGGCCGCATCAACGTCGAGGAAATCTTCACGGTCCCCGGCGACGTCAATCTTAAGACCGGCAACATCATGTTCCTCGGCACCGTGATCGTCCAGGGCAACGTGGACGACGGCTTCGTCGTCAAGGCCTCGGGCAACATCGAAGTCAAGGGCGGGGTCGGCAAGAGCGAAGTCGTGGCCGAGGGCGACATCGTGGTCCACCAGGGAGTCACCGGAAAATCCGGCTGCACCATCAATGCCGGCAAGAGCGTCTGGGCCAAGTTCATCGAGAACGCCACGGTCGAGGCCGGCGAGAATGTCATCGTCTCCGACGGTCTCATCAACTGCAGCGTGACGGCGAACCGGAAGATCATCTGCCAGGGCAAGCGCGCCGCCATCCTCGGAGGCATCTACCGCGCCTGCGAGGAGATCAACGCCAAGACCCTCGGTTCGCCAGTCGGCGGCGCCGAGACCATCATCGAGGTCGGCTACGATCCCAAGGCCAAGGAGAAGGCTGATCAGCTCCAGGCCCAGGCCTACCAGATAAAGCGCCAGGTCGAGGAAGTCGACAAGAACGTCGCCACGCTCAACGCCATCAAGAAGCAGCGCAAGAGCCTGCCGGAGGACAAGGAAGCCATACTCCAGGACAATCTCATCCGGCGCGAGGATTTCATCGTCGAGCTGCGCTCGCTTGGGAAGGAGATCGAGTCGATCCAGACGTACCTGAACGGCCTCAAGACCCGCGGTCGGATCAGCGCCTCGAGCCGCATCTATCCCGGCGTCGTGCTCGCCATCAAGGACATCCGCGAGAGCGTGAAGAACGAGCAGAAGGCGCTGACGTTCTATCTCGAGAATCAGATGCTCCGCACCACCAAGTACGAGGAGCCCGAGGACGAGATACTCAGACGGGGGCCACCCGATGCCTATAAGACCGATTGACCTGCAAGTCCTCTTCATGCAGCAGAGCGAGGTGGCCCGCGAGCAGTCCATCGAAAAGGAAGGGGCTAAGCTCGCCCAGACCGTCCAGGGCGCCGCTGCGCAGAAGAAGCTCGTGGAGGCCAAGGACGAGATCACCAAGGCCGAGCAGTCCAAGGAAGGGCCCGCGCCCGTCAAGGAAGGCTCGGGCGGCGGCGCTGGCGCCGCGCCCGGCCAGCGAAAAGAAGGCGAAGCGGAGAAGGAAAAACCTTCCGAAGAAGCCGAGGAGGAGGTCGTGCGGGATCCCAATCTCGGCACCCGCGTCGACCTAAGCGGATGACGTTCTTCCTTCAACTCCTGTTCGAGGCGGCGCTGACGGTCGCCGGTTTCTTCCTGCTCTGGTTCCTCCTTCGCGCGCGGATTCGGCGCTTCCTCGAGCTCGACAAGCTCCTAGAAGGCGTGCGCGACGAGGCCCGTGCCCTCGTCATCGAGCTCAACGAGAGCGCCGACCGCAGCGTCAGCCTCGTCGAAGACCGCAGCGCGGCGCTCCGCGAACTGCTCGACGAAGTCGACCGGAGGATGGGTCTGGCGAAGCGCGAGCTCGAGAAGCGGGCGGTGGAGCGCGAGGTCTACACCAAGCTCGCGCAGCGCCGGCCGATCGTTCCCCGCGACGTCGACGCTCCCCTTCAAGCATCGCTCCGCGAGCCGCGTCGAGCTGCCGGATCGGCGGCAACTCCGGCCGCCGCTCCGGCGGCAATTCCGGCGGCAACTCCGACGGCCGCTCCGGCGGCGATACTCGGTCGCGAAGGGCCCATTCCGCTTACTCTTCGTCCGGAGACTCTCCGCGTCGCTGAGGAGGGCCGGTCCGATTCAAGTAGCACAGACCGGCCGCGCGACGCCGAACGTCCGCGCGGCGCCGCGCAGCCGCGTGACGCCGAACCGGTCTCGGCCCTCGAATCGGAGCGCATTCTCGAACGCCGCCGAGGACCCGAACTCCGCGTCTCCGAAGAGAACCTCGCGCCGGGACCCAGCCTGCGCGAGCAGGCGGTCGGGCTCTATAGAAAGGGCTTTTCCGCCGACATCATCGCCGCGCGCCTGGGGGCGACCGTGGCAGAGATCGAGCTCCTCGTCGAAATCGAGGAACGGCGTTCGGGGGTCTAGTCGATGGGCGCGATCATAGGCATAGATTTCGGGACGACCAACTCGCTCTGCGCCTGGATGGACGGCGATCGCCCCGCGCTCATCCACAACCGGCGCGGAGGAAGGATCACGCCGAGCGTCGTGGCCGCGGCAGCCAAGGGCGAGATTCTCGTGGGCGAGTCGGCCAAGAACCAGGCCTTGGTCAACCCCGAGAACACGGTGGCCGGCATAAAGCGGCATATCGGCTCGGGCGGCCTCGTGAGCATGGGGGGGCGTTCGTGGCGGCCCGAGGAACTGGCCGCCATGATCCTCTCTTCCCTGCGGCTCGACGCCGAGTCCCATCTCGGGACGGACATAGAGCGAGCGGTCATCACCGTCCCGGCCAATTTTTCCGACAGACAGCGGCGCGGCATCGTGGAGGCCGGTCGGCTCGCCGGTCTCGAGGTGCTTCGCGTGGTCAACGAGCCCACGGCCGCCGCCGTGGCGCGCGCCTGGGCCGCCTCGGCTTCTCCTTCAGGCGGCGAACGAGCCCTCGTTCTCGTGTACGACTTCGGCGGCGGAACCTTCGACGTCACCCTCCTCGTGCAGGAGGGAACGGCCTGCGAGGTGCTCGCTTCCCGGGGCGACGGCCGCCTCGGCGGCGCCGACATCGACCGCGAACTCTACCGCCAGGCCTCGGCCGCCTTCCGGGAGGAGTACGGCCTCGACGTCGAGGCCGACCGCTTCCTCGCCCAGCAGCTCGCCGAGGCCTCCGAGCTGGCGAAGATGGAACTCTCCGAGCGGGAGGAATCGGCCATCGGCATTCCCTTCGCCCTGGCGGGCGGCAAGGTAGTCCATCCCCTCTGGACCCTGACGCGCCGGCGCTTCGAGGAGCTCGCCGCCCCCTTCGTCGAGCGCAGCCTCGAGCTGACCGAGCGGGTCCTCGCCGAGGCGGGCCTGAGCGCGAGCCGGGTCGACAGTCTCGTGCTATCAGGCGGCTCCAGCCGGATGCCTCTGGTGCGCGCTCTTCTCGCCCAACGCCTGGGGCTCAAGCCACAGGGAGGCGTCAACCCCGAGGAGATAGTCGCCCTCGGGGCCGCCGTCTGGTCCCTCGTCGACGCCCAGCCGGACCGCCTCCGCATCAGGGATGTCGTCTCCCGGAGCTACGGCGTCGAGATCGACGGCGGCCGCTTCGTCCCCCTCATCCGCAAGAACAGCCCCGTGCCCGCCTCCAGCCGCCGCGTGTTCACGACGGTGGCCGACGACCAGGATGCGGTGGAGATCCATGTCCTCCAGGGCGAGAGCCCCGAGGCGGCCGAGAACGTCTCGCTCGGCCGCTTTCTCCTGTCGGGTCTGCGCGAGGCCAAGCGCGGGGAGCCGCGGATCGAGGTCAGCTTCGGCATAGACGAGTCGGACATGCTTCACGTCTCGGCCGCCGACCTCGATACGGGCGCCCTGCAGGAGATCAGCATCGTCGACCTCGAAAGCTCCTCCTCGGCCGAGGGTCCGGCCGAGCTGGGCGCGGCGATCCGGCTCCTCGCCGGCCGGCTGGCCGAGCTCCGCTCGGGCCTGCGCCTGGAACGCGGCCTGGAGTCCGAGCTCGACGAGACCTGCGCCAGGGCCGCCGCGGCCGGGCCCGGCACGGAGGAGCCCGGGCTCAGGCTGCTCAAGACCGAGCTCGAGGCTCTCGTGGGCGAGCTCCTGGCCCGCAGGGCGGAGCGCCGCGCCATCGCCCAGGCGGACAAGGAGAGAACGTGAGCGGCGACTCGGCGCCCGCCTCCCGCGGCGCTCTGGCCGTCCTCGGCCTGGCTCCAGAAGCCGGCGAGGAGGATATCCGCAAGGCCTACCGCCGCCTCGCCCTGCGCTACCACCCCGACGCCTCGGGCGATCCCGAAACCGCCCGCCGCTTTTCGCGGATCGTGCGAGCCTACAAGGTGCTCAGGGCGAGGGAATCCCCGCGGGACCAACCCAGAAGCGCGCTCTCCGAGAAGTACCGGCCGGTGCTGGAGGCGGGGGACGATATCTTCGCCCTGGGGCGGGTGCTCGCCTCGGAGCCCCAAGCGGGGGCGCGGGCCGCCGCCGCCGCCCGCCTGGGGCTTTCGGGGAGGTCCGCGGCCTACGTGTTCCTTCGGCGAGCCCTCTACGATCCCATGGAGGAAGTCAGGCTCGCGGCCGTGCGGGCCGCGGCTCTGCTCGGTTCCCGGCAGGCGGCCGGCGAAGTGGCCGCGCTCTACGCGCGCTCGGAAAGCGCCTTCCGCCGCGCGATGCTTGAAATAGCCGCCGCGACCGGCGAGAGGCTCTTCCGGGACACCATAGCGGTCGCGGTCAAGGATGCCGAGCCCTCCTTGCGCGCCGTGGCGGAGCGTCTCGCCGCCGACTCGGGCTACTGAATCTTCAGCCGGTAGGCCAGGCCGGTGGGCGTCGCCGCCAGCCCGCCCTCGGCGCTTTCCTTGAGCGAGGCCGGCATCGAGTCGCCTATGGCCTTCATCGCCCCCACGACCTCGTCGAAGGGTATGGCCGACGTGACGCCCGCGGCCGCCAGCGTGGCCGCGGTGAGCGCATTGGCCGACATGAAGGCGTTGCGCTTGACGCAGGGCACCTCGACGAGGCCCGCGACCGGGTCGCAGGCCAGGCCCAGGCTGTTCTTGAGCGACAGCGCGGCCGCGTCGACCGATTCGCGGAAGCTCATGCCCATCAAGGTGCACAGCCCGGCCGCGGCCATGGCGGCCGCCGCGCCGCACTCGGCCTGGCAGCCCCCCGCGGCGCCGGCCAGGGTCGCGCGCGCGGCTATGAGCATGCCGACCGCCGAGGCGGCGACGAAGGCGTCCTGGAACCGCCGCGAGTCGGGGCCCAGGTCGCGCGCGCGCGCGTCGCGCCAGGCCCAGAGGCAGCCCGGGACGATGCCGGAGGAGCCGGCCGTCGGAAAGGCCACGATCTTGCCCCCGCAGGCGTTGACCTCGTTGCCGGCCAGGGAATACACGATCGCCAGCCTGAACAGCTCGTCCCCCACGGGCAGCGGCCTCTCGGACGAGGCCACCTTGACCGCGGCGCCGTCGGTCATGCCGGAAAACGAGCGCTGCGCGTGCGAGGCGCCGGTGTCTATCGAGTCGCGCGTTATGCGAATCCGTCTCGCGATCTCGGCCCTCACGGCCTCGGCGCTCGAGCCCGAATAGAAGGCGTCGCGCTCGACGAGATAGTCCGGGAAGGGCAGGCCCGAGTCTTCGATGCGCGCGAAGAGCTCGATCGCCGTGGTGAATTTCCAGTTCATGGTTCCCGCCTCACGATGGAATCGTCACGATTTGATCGAGGGGACGTAGACGACCTCCCGCGCGCCGCGCACGCCGCGCAGCTCGTCGGCGACGCCCGTCGGCACCACGCCGTCCACCTCCACGACGAGGAGCGCCTCGTCGCCCTTGTCCTTGCGGTGCGAGACGACCGTGGCGATGTTGAATCCCCGCGCGGCGAGCACCGCCGCGACCCGGGCGACGACGCCCGGCTCGTCGTGGTGGAGCACGAGGATGGCGTCGAGATTGCCGTCGAGGTCGGCTTCGAAGCCGTCGATGGACTGCAGGCGGATTTCGCCGCCTCCTATCGAAGCCGCCCTGACGCGAAGGTGCCGATCTCCGGACCAGAGCTCGAAGACCGCGGTGTTGGGATGGTACCGCGGAGGCCCCTCGAGCACCGGCACGATTTCGACCTCCAGGCCCTCGCGGCGGGCGAGCTCGGGGGCGAAGGCCAGGCGTTCGTCCTCCGGGAGCATGCCCAGAAGCCCCGCGATGGCGGCCTTGTCCGAGCCGTGCCCGCGGTAGGTCCGGGCGAGCGAGCCGTAGAAGCTCACCCGGGCGCGGTCGATGCGCCCGGGCAGGATCTTGCGCACCAGAAAGGCGATCCGGGCGACCCCCGCCGTATGGGAGCTCGACGGACCTATCATGACGGGGCCGAAAAGATCGAGGATTCCGGTAGTGCCTTCGGACATGCGTAGAAGCATATCCCGGCCGATCGGCGAAGGTCTAGGTCGAAGCCGAATTTTCCCTGGCGGCCGTCTCGATGCCGTACTCCTCGATCTTCTGGTAGAGGGTCTTGCGCCCTATGCCGAGCACCTCGGCGGTCCGGCTCTTGTTCCCTCCCTGGGCGACCAGCGTCTCGCGGATGAGAAGCTTTTCGGCATCCTGGAGCGAGGAGCCGGGCGGTATGCGGATGTCGCGCTCGTCGCCCGAAGAGCGGACGCTCGGCGGCAGATCCTCGATGCCCACGAGGGGCCCGCGCGCCATCACGACCGCGCTCTCGACGCAGTTGCGGAGCTCGCGCACGTTGCCCGGCCAGATAAAGGAATACAGGGCCTGCCGCGCCTTGGGATCGAAGCCCTCCAGCTTCTTGCCGTTCTCCTCCGCGAACTCCTTGAGCGCCGCCATGGCGAGCAGGGGGATGTCGTCCCGCCGATCGCGCAGCGGCGGGACGTGGATGTTGACGACGTTGAGCCTATAGTAGAGGTCCTCGCGGAAGCGTCCCTCGGCGATCTCCTTCTTGAGGTCGCGGTTGGTGGCCGCCACGATCCGCACGTCGACCTCGACGGTCTCCTCGCCGCCGACGCGCTCGAACTTGTGCTCCTGCAGGACGCGGAGGATCTTGACCTGCACGTTCTGGTTGATTTCGCCTATCTCGTCGAGGAAGAGCGTGCCCTCGTTGGCCAGCTCGAAGCGGCCGCGCTTGCGCGCCTGGGCGCCGGTGAAGCTGCCCTTCTCGTGGCCGAAGAGCTCGCTCTCGAGCAGGCTCTCGGCCAAGGCGGCGCAGTGCACCTTGACCAAGGGCCCGTCGCGCCGCGGCGAGAGATTGTGGATGGCGTCGGCAACGAGTTCCTTGCCCACGCCGGACTCCCCGGTGATGAGCACGCTCGCGCGGGTGGGCGCCACGCGGCGCACCATGTCGAAGACCTTCTTCATCTCGGCCGAGGCGCCGATGATCGACCGCGTCCGCTTCTGCGACTCGACCTCGGCCTCGAGTTCGCGGTTCTTGCGGGCCAGCTCCCTCGATTCGAGCGCGCGCTTGACGAGGAGGGAAAGGTGGTCCAGGTTGACGGGCTTGGTCACGAAATCGAAGGCGCCGGAGCGCATCGCCGCCACCGCGTCCTCGATCGTGCCGTGGCCCGTGAGCACGATGACCGGGAGTCCGGGATAGCGGCCCACGACCGTCTTCAGGACCTCGGTGCCGCTCTTCGCCGGCATGCGCAGGTCGGTGATGACGAGATCGATGTCGCCGGTCTCCACCTCCTTAAGCGCCTCGGCCCCGTCGGCGGCCGTGCGCGCCGCGTAGCCGTCGATGACGAGGGCCTCGGCGAGGCCCTCGCGGATGTTCTTCTCGTCGTCGGCCACGAGTATGGTGAAACGCATCTAGACCTCCGCCTCGCGCGTCTGCCCCTCGCCCCAGGCGAGAAGCCTGCGCTCCTTCTGGGGCACGGGCAGCGAAATGGTGAAGGTCGAGCCCTGGCCGGGCCGCGACTGCACCGAGATTTCGCCGCGGTGCTCCTTGACGATCTTGAACACGATGGTCAGCCCCAGTCCCGTCCCGTTCTCCTTCGTCGTGAAGTAGGGCTCGAATATCTTCGGCAGCTGCTCCTCGGGGATGCCCGTCCCGCTGTCCTCCACGGAGATCCGGATCTCGTCCTCGACGCGCGATACCGAGAGCTCGAGCTTGCCTCCTCCCGGCATCGCCGCGAGGGCGTTCTTCACGAGGTTGAGGATGGCCTGCTTCATGTAGCGCTTGTCGATGAGCACGAGCGGCAGGTTCTCCTCGATGGAGACCTCCACCATGACGCCCGCGCCCTCAGCCTCGGGCTTCATGAACTCGGCGATCTCGCGCACCACCTCGCCGGGGTCGGAGTCTATCGGCTCGAGGTCCATGGGGCGCACCGCGAAGAGGAAGTCCACGACGATCTTGTTGAGGCGGTCTATTTCCTCGTCGACCACGCCGAGGTGCCGCTCGATGACGGGGGTTTCCATTTCGCACTTGCCCAGCAGAGCCTTCTTGATGAGCTGCATGTGGATCGAGATGGCCCCCAGCGGATTCTTGATCTCGTGCGCGACGCCCGCGGCGAGGGTCGTGAGCGAGGCCAGGCTCTCGGCTCGCCTGAGCTGGGCTTCCTTGCGGCGCTTTTCGGTGATGTCCTCGAGATGCAGGAGCGCGCCCTGGATCTTGCCGTTCGACACGAGGGTGGTCACCGAGGCCGCGACGAGCCTCGTCAGGCCCTTGGACTCGATGCCGAACTCCCGGTCCAGCACCGAGTCCTCGTTCTCGAGGGTGGAGCGCAGGAAGTCCGCCAAGTCCTCGTCCTCGACGCTCTGCCAGAGCGGGCGCTCCGAGGGGTCGGGGCCGGCGAGCCTCAGCATGCGCTCGGCCGCCTTGTTGTAGATGATCGGGAAATGCGCGTTGTCGCAGACGACTATCCCGTCGAGCATGGAGTCGAGGGCGGCCTCCATGCGGCTGTTCTCCTCCGCGAGGTCGTAGAGCAGCGAGCGCATCTGCTCGTCGTTGAGCCTGGTGATCTTGCCTATGGCCCGTGCGACGAATCTCCTCACCTTCGGCCTCCGATCTCGTACAGCAGGCTCTCCGCGAGCAGGCTGGGGCTCCGATTGTAGGACTCGTAGTCGACGCGCGCGCCGCGCAGCGCGTCCGCCCAGGCCGAGACCAGGACCATGGCGTCGGCGCCCATCCCCTCCTCCCGGAGAAGGGCTCCCAGCTTGGCCGCGAGGGCCACGAGAAAGTAGCCGAACGAGTTCGCGTAACGCTCGTCCTTGGCGCCGAAATCCTTGGTCTGCGAGAGGACCTGGGCCAGGGCCGCGGCGCCGTCCCGCCCCTCGGCGCCGGCCTCCCGCGCGAGGGCGGACAGGGGCAGCGGAAGGCTGTCGGCGTCGGGACGTTCGGCCAGGGCCGCCGACAGGAAGGCGATCGCGCATTCGCGGGCCTCCCCGGGCGGAAAGGCCCGGCGGGCGGAGAGGAAAGCCTCGACGTCAGCGGCCGGCTCCGCGCTCCGGAAGACGCGCTCGAGCACCAGGGCCGTCTCCTCGGGACCCCGGCGCGCGAAGGCGTAGCTGCGCGCGCGAGAGAGTATCGTGGCCATCATCGCGCTGCGGCGGGAGCTCAGGAGGACGAAGCGCACGGTCTCCGGCGGTTCCTCGAGAATCTTCAGGAGGGCGTTGCGCGCCGATTCCTGCATGCGGTCCGCGTTCTCTATGACCACGGTCTTGCGCGTGCCGAAAGGAGCGAGGCGGGCCCAGAGCTCGGCGCTGCGCACCTGGAACACGGGCGGAGCGTCGGCGACCATGGCCTCGAGCTTGGCGCAGATGCCCGCTATCTTGCCCGCCGTCGCGATCGCGCCCGCCTTCGCTTCGCTCCCGGCGAGATCGGGATCCAGGGCGTCGAAGAGCTCTTCGGCGTCGCGCACCAGGGGCGCGGCCTTGGCGAGCCGCGGCTCCTCGCCCTGGAAGAGCGCCGCGTCGAAGCGGCGCAGCAGCTTGCGGGCCGCCCGGACGAAGAAGAAATGGGCGGCGCGGCCAGGGGCGCGTTCGAGCAGTTCGAGCGCCGCCGGGATCTCCTCGGGGAAGGTCCTGCCGCCGAGCAGCAGCAGATCGGGATGGGAAAGGAGGCGGTGCTGGGCGCAGGAAGGGCAGGGGCAGTTCCAGGGCGCTCGCTCTCCGCTTTCCACCGCGGCGCAGCTCAGGACCCGCGCCAGCTCGAGAGCCGTCGTCATCTTGCCCGAACCGGGAGCGCCCACGAAAAGGAGAGTCGGCGGCAGGCTGCCGCCCTCGATGTCCAGACGGAGGTGGGAACGGACCTCGTCCTGCGCGAGCAGATTCTCGAACATGGCTTTCCTAGAGCTTCACGGCAGGCAGGGCCGGCACCTGGATGTGGAGTCCTTGCGTGGCCCTGGCCACTTCCGGCCCCACGATCGGCAAGAGGGTCTTGGCGAAGAACGAGTGCCTGAGCACGTTGTCCAAATCGACGATGGGATGCAGAAGGACCATGATCACGAGTATGAGGGAGACGAGGATGAAACCCTCCACCGTCCCGAGCACGAGCCCCAGAACCCTGTCCATGCCTTCCAGGCTCGTGGCCTCGAGCCCCTCGCTGATCATGCGCTCGATGAGCTTGACGACGAGAAAGACGGCGAAAAAGATGGCGAGGAAGGCCAGGATCTCCGGAAAGGCCTGGACCTTGAACTGGCTGCGCACGATGTCTCCGCCCTTCCGGTACAGGAGGAGAGCGGCGATGATGCCGCCGCCGATCGCGGCCACCGAGAGCAGCTCCTCGACGAAGCCGCGCATGAAGCAGCGGGCCGCCAGGAGCACGACCACGCCGAGGAATACCCAGTCCAAAGCGTTCATCTCGTCGCCTCCATGCCGTGCAGAATGAGGTCGGCGATCTCGAGCGCGGCGTCCCTGCCCGCGAGCGCGCGAGCCGCCCGACCCGCCGCCTCGCGCCGGGCGTCGTCGTCCAGGAAGGCGGCGATTTCCGCGAGGAGGCGCTCGGGCTTCGCCTCGTCGCCGACGAGGACCGAGGCGGCGCCGGCGGCGGCGAAGAGGCGCGCGTTGTCGACCTGGTCGCCGCGGGTTCCCGAGCCGCAGAGCGGCACCAGGACCATGGCTTTGCCGAGGGCCCCGCACTCCCAGAGCGTGCCCGCGCCCGCGCGGCCCACGACCAGATCGGCGGCCGCGAGAATGTGGGGCAGGTCGTCGCGGATGTACGCGAAGGGCCTGTAGCGCTCGTCGGCCGGGGCCGCGGGCGCGCCGCCCTCGCCGGTCTGGTGGACGATGAAGGCTCGCCGCGACAGTTCCGGCCGCACCGCGGCGACGAGCTCGTTCACCTGGCGCGCCCCCTGGCTGCCGCCGAGGAAGAGCACTACGGGCAGGCCGGGCGCCGCTCCGAGCATCGAGCGCCCGAGCGCCGCGTCGCCCTTCCTGATGGCCGAGCGGATCGGATTGCCCACGGCGAGGGCCGAGTCCCGCGCGCTCTCGGGCAGGAAGGCGCGCGTGGCCTCGTAGCTCATGAGCACGCGCCCGGCCCGGCGCGCGTTCAGCCGCGTCGCCAGCCCCGGCGTGAGATCCGATTCATGGGTGACATAGGGTATGCCGAGCGATGCGGCGGCGGCGCAGGGCGGCACGCTGACGTACCCGCCCTTGGAGAAGAGGAAGGCCGGCCTGATGCGCCCGAGGACGCGCCTCGCCGCCGCGTAGCCGGCGAGCACGCGCAGCGCGTCCAGGGCATTGCGCGGCGACAGGCTCCTGCGCAGCTTGCCGGAGGGGATGGCGAGGTACTCGACGCCCGCGGCCTCGACCGTCTTCCGGTCCGACTCCTTGCGCGATCCGATCCAGACTATCCTGCCCGGGAAGCCCCGGGAGCGCAGAGCCTCGATCACCGCGAGGCCGGGATAGATATGCCCCCCCGTGCCGCCTCCCGTGAAGGCGAGGGCGCGCGAATCGTCCATGGCCTAGGCCTTTCGGGGGAGAAGGATCGAAGCGTAGGCTCCCAGCAGCTCGTCGCCCTCGCCGCTTCGGCCGTCTTCCGCGGCGCCGCTTCGGGCGGCGAGCACCTTCTTCGCCAGGAGCTTGCCGAGCTGGACCCCTTCCTGGTCGAAGGAGTTGATGTTCCACGCGAAGCCCTGGAACATGACCTTGTTCTCGTAGTGCGCGAGCAGGGCTCCGAGGGCCGCGGGATCGAGAGCCTCGCCGCGGATGAGGGTGCTGGGCCGCTCTCCCGGAAAGCTCTTGTTGGGGTCCGCGTCGGTCTTGCCGCGGGCGAAGGCGACGATCTGCGCGGCGAGGTTGGCCTGGAGCTTGGCCCTGCTCGTCGAGCCCTCGACCTCGACATCGCCCGCGGTCTGGCCCGAGCGGAAGCCGATGAACTGCAGGGGCACGGGATCGGTGCCCTGGTGCAAAAGCTGGTAGAAGGAGTGCTGGCCGTTCGTGCCGGGCTCGCCGAACACGACGGGGCCGGTCGAGTAGGACAATCTGGCGCCGTCGCGGTTCACCCGCTTGCCGTTGGACTCCATGTCGAGCTGCTGCAGATGGGCGGGAAAGCGGGCGAGGGCGTCCGAGTAGGGCAGGACCGCGGTGGCGCCCATGCCCAGGACGTTGCGCTCGTACACGCCGATGAGCGCGTCCAGGAGCGCCGCGTTGCGCGAAACATCGCCCTCCAGGGCGAGCTTGTCGGCCTCGTGAGCGCCTTCGAGGAAGGCCGCGAAGGTCTCGGGTCCGAAGGCGAGGGAGAGCACGACGCCGCCCACCGCGCTCGAGGAGGAGTAGCGCCCGCCGATGAAGTCGTCGATGTAGAACGAGGAAAGATAGCCGGGGTTCCGGGCCAGCGGGCTCGTCTCGCTGGTCACCGCCACCATGTGCCGCGCGCCATCCAGGCCCGCCTTTTCCAGGCGGCGCCGCACCAGGACCTCGTTGGCGAGAGTCTCCTGCGTAGTGCCGCTCTTCGAGACGAGGATGAAGAGGCTGCGCTCCAGGTCGCAGCGCTCGAGGACGGTGTTGGCGTCGTCGGGATCGACGTTGGAGATGAACCGCGCCTCCATGCGCTGCCGCCCCTCTTTCCGCGCCCAGCGCTCGAGGGCGATGTACAGGGCGCGCGGCCCCAGGTCCGAGCCGCCGATGCCGATCTGGACCGCCGTCGTGAAGGTCTTGCCCGTCGAGCCCCTGATCGCGCCGGAATGCACGGCGGCCGCGAACTCGGCGGCCTTCCTCCGTTCGGCCTCGTAGAACTCGCGAAGATCGCGTCCCTCGCGCTCGACCTTCGCTCCCAGCTGTCCCCTCGCCAGGTGATGGAGCACCATGCGCCTTTCGCCGGTGTTCATGACTTCTCCATCGGCGAGGAGGCGGTATTTGGCGACGAGTTCCTGTTCGAGCGCGAGTCGCCCGAGCGCGTCGAGGATCGCCTCGTCCACCGGCGAGGCCGCCCAGTTGAAGGTGAGTCCTCCGCCCATCGGGATATCGCAGGAAGCGACGCGCTTCGCCGAAAGCAGGGTGGCCAGGGCTGGCGGCCGAAGTTTCGTCAGCTCGCGGAAAGCGGGGCTGGCGTCGAGGTTCGTGAATTTCGCCATGGGCGGCTCCTTGTGCCTGTGCCGTTTCGAAACAGCGGCTCGTATCGTATCGATTCATGCTATGATATAGTCGTTATCATCCTTCATCAAGGCTGAGTTTCCGTCGAAAATAAGGCCGAGGGGCGTGAGAGACGTGGCCGTACGGATCGATCGTGTCGAAAAGGAGTTCATCCTCAGCGCGGCGGCGGAAAGCCGCCAGGACGTCCGCGTGCAGGCGGCCGGCCGCACCATCGCCTGCCGCATCCTTTCCTCGGCGAACGATCGGCTTTCCCTGTCTCCCTCGTCGGCCGCCGTCCCCCGCTTGAGTCCCCGGCAGCGCGTGTCGGTGTATTTCGACTTTCGCGGGCAGGGCGTCGCCTTCGAAACCATCGTGTATGCGACGAGCCCTTCCATCGAGCTCGGCTTCCCCGAAGCCATGTACCGCAGTCTCTCCCGCCGCTGGCCTCGCGTGCCTCCGCCCCGGGGGCTCAATGTCGAATTTCTCCTCCCCGATGCCGATCTCAAGCTCGATTGTCCCGAGTCGGAGGAATGGATCGAGGTCGAGCTTCCCGAGCTCCGCGAGGGCCTCGATTCCAGCAACCTCGTTTCCTTGATCGAGAGCTTCAAGTCGAAGGCCTCCTCGCTCGCGAGCGAAGGCCGCGTCGTCATGTACAAGGATCGCGGTCCGGCGGACCTGGCCGAGGACCTCGCGGCGCGCCTCGGTCGCGTGCTGTTCGTACCCTCGACCCTGAGCGGCCTCCCCCTGGCCGATCCCTATCCCTCGGGCCGCATCGTGACGCGCGACATGGCCGAGGACTTCGAGGGCCTCGCTTCCCTCGCCTCGGGCTCGCGGCTGTCCGCCTATCTTTCGCAGCGCGCGGCCGCCGGTCTCAGTTCCGCGATCTGGTGTCCCGTCCTCTACTATCACTACACCGTGGGCGTGGTCATTCTCTCGAACGGCCCCGACCGGCCCCGGGCCCTCGACTTCGCCGCGGTGGACCTCGCCTGGGAATTCTCCCGCGTGCTCGCCTGGTTCCTGCGCCGCCACGACTACTTTTCGGCCCAGGGCGCTGGCGAAGCGGTCCGCGAAGGCTCGATCGTGGATGCTACCCCGGCTGGAATCCTCGTCGTCCTCCCCCACGACGGCCCTCGCTTCAACCTCGGCGCCAGTCTCAGACTGCGCCTCGGGGTCGAGGGCCGCAGCATACCCTGCGTGGCCAGGGTGGCTCGCCGCTACGAGGAACGCGGCGCGCGCTACTTCGGACTGGCTTTCCAGAATCTCGCCGCCGACGACATGGCCGAGGTGGCGAGGGCTCTCTACGGCGCGGCCGAGGCCGTCCCCCAGGGCAAGGGGGGCTAAGGGTGGACCTGAACGGCTACATCGCGCTGTCGATCAGGGTCCTGAGCGATTGGCGCGTCGTCTTCGTGGCTCTGGGATCCATCATCCTGTGGGCGATCCTGAGGCGAGTGGGGGTGGTGTATCATACTATCCCGAGCCAGAGGCCGCGCTCGCCCAGCGTCGTCCGAAAGGCGCTTCCTCGAAGCGCGCCCCGGCGTTCAGCCGCGCCGTCCTCCCGCGACGAGGACGATTTCATCGAATGAGCTTCAGCTCGGTTTGAGCCGGGGGCGTCCGGCGGGAGCCGCGAGCTTCCCCTTCCAAAGCCGTTTGCATTCGCGAAGCAGTCCCGCGCTTTTCGCCATCGCGAGGGCCCCGAGCAGGTCTGCCTCCTCCCAGTCGGCCATGCTGCCCCAGCCGGCGCAGCGGATGGATGCCGCTCCCCGGCCTCGGCCTCCCGCCAATACGGCCGCCGCCCCCTGTGCATCGAAACGCCGGCTCTGGACCGACAGGAAAAAGCGTATCTCCTTCTCTCCCTCGTAGAGTTCCGAGGCGCGAGCCTCGCAGCGGTCGCAGCCGGAGCAGGTCCTGGTCTCGGCTCCGGGGGCTCCGAGGAGTCCGAGCAGGGCGGCCCGGCGGCATCCCGAGCTCGATCGCGCATAGCCTAAGAATGCCTCGGCCCGCGCCGCGCGTCCGCTTCCGGTCTCGCCGCCCAGCCGCAGCCTGTCGTCGGGGGCCGACAGGAGAATCGCCGTCGCTGCCAGGCCGTCCCGGCCGGCTCTCCCCGATTCCTGCATGTACGCCTCCACCGATGAGGGCGCCTCGAAATGGATCACCGACCGGATGTTTCGCTTGTCCACGCCCATGCCGTAGGCGCAGGTGCTGACCAGGATGCCGTCGGCGCTCGCCATGAACCATTCCTCGATGCTTCGCTTCTCGTCCTTTTCGAGTCCGGCGTGGTAGAACTTCACCTCGGCGTCGCCGAGCCGCCGAGACAGCGATCGCGCGAGCAGCTGGACGCCTTCGCGCGAGGCCGAGAAAACGATGAGCGGCCGCGCTAGCTCGCGCGCCAGACGGGCGAGGCTGTGTTCCCTGCAGAGGGTCCGCACGACGCCGTAGGAGATGTTCGGCCTGTCCGCGTCGCCCGATATCAGCTCCGGAGCCGCCTCTCCGAACAGCCGCGAGGAGATCGACTCGAGCACCGTCGGGCTGGCCGTGGCCGTGAAGGCGCTGACCGCGGGCGGCGACAGCCGGTTCAGTATCCTGCCCAGCTCCAGGTAGGCCGGCCTGAAGGTCTCGCCCCACTCCGACACGCAGTGGGCCTCGTCTATGGCGACATGGCTCGGCCGGAGCCCCGCGACGAACGACAGCAGCCTCTCCTGGGCCAGCGACTCGGGATTCGTGATCACGATTTTGGCGCGGCCGGAAGCGGTATCGTCCTCGGCCTTCTTCCTGTCCTCGCGGCTCTGGCCTCCGCGGAAGACCGCGCAGGCTATCCCGAGAGAGTCGAGGCGCCTTTTCTGATCGTCCATCAAAGCCAAGAGCGGGTAGACGACGAGGGTCGGCCCCGGCAGCAGCAGGGCCGGAAGCTGGAAACAGAGCGATTTCCCGAAGCCGGTGGGCAGGAGAACGACCTGCCTGAGCGGCCGCGACTCGGCGTCTTCCGCCGCGGCGTCGAGTACGCTCGCCACGGCGAGACGCTGATAAGGAAAGAGATAGTCGAGACCGAAACGTTCGCGCGCGAGACGCTGTACGGGGTCGTCGATCTCGGGAGCCATGCCCTCGCATAGCCCGCGATTCCGCGCCGCGATTGAAGGCCGCGCCTTTTTCGCGCTTCCCTTCAGGAAGGGGCGAGGCCGATGCGCGGGCAGATCCCGGCGAGCGGGCAGTCCCGGCAGGCCGGCTTTCGCGCCGTGCAGGTGTACTTGCCGTGACGGTTGAGCGAATGGGAAAAGCGCGTGCGCCGTTCGGCGTCCACGAGTTCGGCTATCCTCATTTCCATGTCCGCCGGGTCGGCCTTCGCTCCGAGCCCGAGCCTCCGAGCGACGCGCAGGACATGGGTGTCCACGATTATTCCCGGCGCCCCGAAACAGGCCGAGAGGACGAGATTGGCCGTCTTGCGGCCGACCCCGGGCAGGGCGAGCATATCCTCCATCGAGGCCGGCGGCTCGCCCCCGTGCCGTTCCGCCAGCAGGCGGGAAGTCTCCACCAGATGCCTGGCCTTGGTCTTGTAGAATCCGACGCTGTGGATCGTCTCCGCGACGCGATCGATGTCGGCGGCCGCGAGACTCTCGGCGCTCGGCCAGGCGGCGAAAAGCTTCGGCGTCACGCGATTGACCTGCTCGTCGGTGCACTGGGCCGAAAGCACGACGGCGCAGAGCAATTCGAAACAGTTCCTATAATGAAGAAGGGGCGCGGCGTCCGGGTAGAGCGGGGCCAGGATGGCGTAGACCGAGTCCGCGAGCTTCTTTCGGTGGTCGAATTCTTCCACGATTCGGCAGGATAGCAGGAAATGCCCTGCGCCGGCCACCGGGGATGAATGCGGCGCGAAGGCTGGATCGAGGTAGCCGGTTTCCGCCTCCCGCGCGTGAGAAGATACGGCGGCTTCCGGTTGAAATCCGGTATTTTGGGTTGCACAATGGCATGGTTCGGTTATACTTTTTCGAGAAACGGAGGGATGTATGAAACGGACCGTCATTGTAATTCTACTTCTCGCCATACTCGCGGCGGGGCTCGTCGCGGATACCTCCGAGTATTACCCCGTGCGGCTCGACGTGGTCAAAGTCTACGCGCATGCCGAGGGCTACCGCGTCGTCTACCGCAAGGGCTACGGAGATTTCGCCGACTTCTACGTTCCCGTCGGCTGGTTCGATTCCACGATCGACGCGAACGGGAAACTCCAGCCCGCCAAGGCTGAGCTCGTCCGAGGCGACGATCCCAGCTATCCCTATGCGGTCGTATACTACAAGAATGGCGTATTCGACCATGTCATTCTTTTCGTCAAGCGCGATCCTTTCGATCCGTCGTGGGGCATGCTGTCTCCGGCCGAAGGCGCCGGCAAGTTCAAGGATGAGCCCCTCAAGCTCGAATTTTGATTCGAGCCGGTTCTCCTCGACAGGCGCGGAGCTCCGCGTGGTTCATTTTCCTCAGTTAGAGTCCAGAAAGGCTGGTTATGAAGGACGTACCCCGAGAATTGATCGATTTTTTCGAGCGCTACGATGCGTTCTATGTCATCGGGCATAAGGAACCGGACGGGGATTGCGTCGGCTCGCAGCTCGCCTTGGCGTCCTTGCTGCGCCGAACGGGCAAGGACGCCACCGTCTGCTCCTCCGGCCCCTTCACGCGGACCGAGATTCTCGCTTTCGAAAACCGCTTCTCTTCCGTCGTCCCGGCGGAAAAGGCTTCCGAGCGCGCGGCGGCGGTCATACTGGATTGCTCCAGCCTAGGCCGGATCGGCTCGGTCGCCGAGACGCTGCCGCCCGTGCAGATGGCTTTCATCGACCATCATGCCGCAGGAGAAGCGGTGGGCGAAGTCGTGTACATAGACGACAGCGCTCCTTCGGTCACCTTCATGATCCTGCGCATCATCGAAGCCATGGGACAGAAGCCGACTCGCGAGGAGGCTGAACTCCTCCTCTTCGGACTCTGCACGGATACGGGCTTTTTCCGCCATGTAGACGAGACGGGCTCCGAGACCTTCGCCGCGATTTCGCGGCTGGTGGCGGCCGGCGCCTCGCCCAAGCGAGCCTTCCACCAGATGTACGGGGGCAAGTCCCTCTTCACCCGCAAGCTCATGGGCGAGATCCTCATGCGCACCGAGCCGCACTTCGACGGCCAGCTCCTCGTGTCCTACGTCACGCTCGAGGACCAGCAGCGCTACGGCCTCGCGAGCCGGGACTCGGACATGCTCTATCAGCTGCTTTTAAGCGTGTCCGGCTGCGAGGCGGCGATGATCATCCGCCAGGAGAGCGAGACCGACTGCACGGTCGGCCTTCGCGCCCGCGAGCGCGTCGACGTCGGCTCCATCGCCGCCCGTTTCGGCGGGGGAGGGCACCGGCTCGCGGCGGGGCTTTCCATCCGCGGCCGCCCCGATGAGGTCCTTGAAAAGCTGACCGACGCCTTCGCTCCCTTTTTCGACGCCGATTGAGCCTTGGCCGAAAGATAGAGGGAGGGGGCCGGCCGAGAGTCGAAGGTAAACGAAGGTAAGGCGTTTTGCGGGACTCTCTGCCCCGGCCTCGTCGGCAACGCTCCATCTCCTCATGGTGTCATGACATAAGTCTTCGATCCTCGGTGAATCCCCGGGCCGCGATTGTTCGGCACGCTTCCTGCACTGTCTAGCGCCGGAGGTATCCACCGTGACCAAGGCCAGCTTGAACGATCTCGTTCTCGAGTACCGGAAGGGCAGGGGGGATGTCGGCGATATCGTGCTGCGCGTCGCCGCCGAGGTCTACCGCGAACCGCGGCGCTTCGGCTTCGACGACGAGGACGCCGCCGCCGACGCCATGTTGAAGTATCGGCATCGCATCGTGGCTTTCATCGATCGGTTTCAGGACCGGGGGATCGCCTTCGACGCCTATCTTGGAACCTGCCTCCGGTTCCTCGCCAAGACCGTCCGGCGCGACAGGAGATTCCATGCGGAGCGCGACATCGTCTGCGAGCGCGCCGATCTTCCCGTGGAGGAAAAATCCTGGAGCGGGGAGCCCGGCGAATCTTCGTCGTCCGGCCCCACCTCGCCCGCCCGGACTCGGCGGTTCAGGGTCGCCGGCTCGACCTACGAGGCCACTGCCAGCCGCCTGGTTTTCCTTCTCATCAAATGCGTCTGGGAGGCCGACGACGCCGACGTGAAGCGCGTCGCCGAGGCCGCAGGCGTCGACCCGGCCTGGCTCGGCGCCGCCGCCGCCCAGGCGCGGCGCGCGCTGAACTCCGAGTTCGCGAGGTTCGAGCGCATGCGCTCGCGCCGCAACACCGCGTGGTGCAGGATCAATCTCCTCGAATCCCGCCTTCGCGAGGAACAAGAGGCCTCGAAGCGCCGAGAGCTGAAAGCGAAGCTCGACCGCGAGCGAGCCCATCTCAATCGGGCGCTCAAGGACATCAAGAAATTCAAGCCGCTCGTTCCCAATTCCATCGTCGCGCGCATCCTCGGAGTACCCAAAGGGACGGTGGACTCCGGAATCTACTACCTGCGCAAGCGGCTGCAGCCCGGACGCTGACCGCGAGGCCTGAGCCGCGAGGGCTGCGAAGGGACGGTGCCCCCGGCGAGGGCTGCGAAGGGACGGTGCCCCCGCGGCGGCGGGCTCCCTCTATTGCCTCGGTTCCGCGTCCGCGGCTATGGTGTGGAATATGGAACTCTTCGTGGCCACGGGCAACGCCCACAAACTCCTGGAACTCGCTCCGGCCCTGCCGGGGCAGGTTCTCAAGCGCCCCGATGACGCGGGCATACACGGTTTCGACGTCGAGGAAGACGGATCGTCCTTCATGGAGAACGCCATGAAGAAGGCCCTGACCCTCTATCGCTTGATCGGCAAGCCCTCGCTCGCCGACGACTCGGGGCTGGCGGTCCGGGCGCTGGACGGCGCTCCCGGCGTCTTGTCGGCGCGCTACGGTTCGCCCGACGGGGGAGCCACCAAGCTCGATGCGGCCGAGCGCAACCGCTTTCTTCTGGCGCGCATGGCCGAGGAGGAGGATCGCTCCTGCGCCTTCGTGTGCTGCCTCGTCCTCGTTTTCTCGGAAGATCGATTTTTCGCCGTGCAGGAGACCTGCCCCGGCGAGCTTCTGCGCGAAAGCCGGGGATCGGGCGGCTTCGGCTACGATCCTCTGGTCTGGCTTCCCGGGCTCGGCAAGACCGTCGCCGAACTCGGCGTGGATGAAAAGAACCGCGTCTCTCATCGCGGGAGGGCCTGCGCGCGGATGAGCGGCCTCCTCGCGGAGCTGGAGAGCCGTCCCTGACGGCCGCGCCAGGCAGCTTTTACAGCCCGGGCGCTTCGCATGCCGGGCGCGGGGGCGCCCTACCGGACGTCAAAAAAAAGAAGCCGCCCGCGGGCGGCTTCTCTCTGAGCTTGAGCCTCGAACGCTTACTTCTGTTCCGGCGACTTGATGCCGTACTTCCTGTTGAAGCGCTCGATGCGGCCAGCGGTGTCGACGAGTTTCTGCTTGCCGGTAAAGAAGGGGTGGCAGGCCGAACAAATTTCAACCTGGATGTTCTTTACCGTCGAACGGGTCTCGATGACATTCCCGCAGGCGCATGTGATGGTGGTCATTTCATACTTGGGATGAATGCCCTTTTTCATGCAAAACCTCCATGCGCGATCCGAATGCCTGAAAACCGGCCACTAGGACGGCGAAGCGTGAATATACCGCCGCGAGAGGCTTTCCGAAAAGCCCGATCCGCGGCGAAAGCCTACCGTAACCGCCCGATCATACCCGTCTTACGGAGTGTTCATCGAGCGGAGGAAGGCCTCATTATTCTTGGATTTCATCATCCTGTCAATAAGTAGCTCGATGATCTCCACGTCGTCCATGGGGGTGATGACCTTGCGCAGCACCCAGATTTTCTGGAGCTCCTCTTCGGTGAGGAGAAGCTCTTCCTTGCGCGTCCCCGATTTCTTGATGTTGATGGCCGGGAAGGTCCTGCGGTCGGAGAGGCGGCGATCGAGGTTGATCTCCATGTTGCCCGTGCCCTTGAACTCCTCGAATATCACCTCGTCCATGCGGCTCCCGGTGTCGATGAGGGCCGTGGCGATGATCGTGAGCGAGCCCCCCTGTTCGATGTTGCGGGCCGCGCCGAAGAAGCGCTTGGGCTTGTGGAGGGCGTTGGAGTCCACGCCGCCCGAGAGTATCTTGCCGGAAGTCGGCACGGTCTGGTTGTAGGCGCGCGCGAGCCGCGTGATGGAATCGAGCAGGATGACGACGTCCTTGCCGTGCTCCACGAGGCGCTTCGCCTTGTCGAGCACCATCTCGGCGACCTGGACGTGGCGCGTGGCCTGCTCGTCGAAGGTCGAGGATATGACCTCGGCCTTCACGGTCCGCTCCATGTCGGTCACTTCCTCCGGTCTCTCGTCGATGAGCAGGACGATGAGGTAGACCTCGGGATGGTTCCTCGTGATCGCGTTGGCGATCTTCTGCAGGAGGATCGTCTTGCCGGTCTTGGGAGGCGAGACGACCAAGGCCCGCTGGCCTTTCCCGATCGGGCAGAAGAGGTTGATTATCCGGGTCGAAATCTCTTCCGTCGCGGTCTCGAGATTGAGCCTCTGGTGCGGGTAGAGCGGGGTGAGGTTCTCGAAGGGGATCCGGTTCTGCGCCACGGCCGGCTCGTCGAAATTGACCTGCTCCACCCTGAGCATCGCGAAGAATCGCTCGCCCTCCTTGGGGCTTCGAATCTGGCCGTAGACGGTGTCGCCCGTCTTGAGATTGAAGAGCCGGATCTGCGAGGGCGAGATGTAGATGTCGTCGGAGCCGGGGAGGTAGGAATTCTGGGGGGAACGGAGGAAGCCGTAGCCGTCGGGAAGTATCTCGAGGGAACCGTAGGCGTAGATGATCCCGCCGCGCTCCGTATGGCCCTTCAGGATGTAGAAGATGAGCTCCTGCTTCTTGAAGGCGATCATCTCTTCGTGATTGATGCCGTAGCGCGATCCGAGATCGCGGAGCTCCTTGAGCCCCATTTCCGAAAGGTCGTTGATCGAAAGTCTCGATCGGTTTTCGCCGTACTCGTTCCGGCCGGAAGCTTCGCCCCCCGCGGGGCTCTTGTCGCCGTTTTCCTGGCGGCGGCCGAATCCGCCTTGCACGTTTTCGCGACCGTCGCGTTCCTCCGGAACGCGGCGTTCCTCCGCGGGACGGCGATCTTCCTGGAAGCGGCGCTCTTCCGACGGATGCCGCTCGTCGGGGCGGCGATCCTCGGCGCTCCGGCCGGCGGCCAGGGGCTCGCCGTCCGCCCGCGGAGGTTTGCGCCTGACGCGGATGCGGGCGGGGGCCCGTCCTTCGGTTTCGGCTGCGGCCTCCGCCGCGCCGTTCTCGGCGCCGAAAGCGGCGACCTCCGCCTCGGAGGCTTCGCCGGCTTCGGGCATATCTTCCGAAAGGCTGACATCGTTTTCCGTGTCGAGTGTGTCGCGCATCGCGTACGATCCCGATTCGTCGGTCTCCGCCGGAGATTCCTGGGCGATCAGCGAAAGTTCGGGCTGCACCTCCCCTTCCTGCTCGACGCGATCGAACTCCGCGGCCTGCTCGGCCGGCCTGCGCTTGCGAATTATCGCCATGGGTCTCTCCATACCATTATCTGGGTTGTTCATGTACCGTTTATGACGGGCCGTACGCCCGTTCCTCGTTGAAGATCCTAATTGTGCCGGGGTTGTCGCGTCGCGCTAGAACTCAAGAGGGGATCTGCCCGTTTGCGGCCGTGCAGTGGCTCTTGTCCTATTCGCTTGGCCGCGGCCATCGGCCGCAGTATCGTTCGACGCTCTCCGAATCACTATAGACCGCCCCCAGGCGGTTGTCAATATCGGGCGTTTTACGCCTTTTCCCCGGTGTTCCCGGTGATCTCGGCCGCCAAGGCCACGGCTCTCCGCAGCGCGTGCCGGGCTGCGGAGCGGCGAATGGCCGAGCGGTCGCCCGCGAACACGACGGATTCCTCGCGGGAAAGTCCGTCTTTCCCGGCCCAGCTGAACCAGACGAGACCGACCGGTTTCTCCGCGCTGCCGCCCGTCGGTCCGGCGATGCCCGTGATGCCGATCGCCAGATCGGCGCCGCTTAGGCGGAGCATCCCCTTCGACATGCCGCGGGCCGTCTCCGCCGATACGGCGCCGTACTTCTCGATCGTATCGCTCTCCACGCCGAGCAATCCGGTCTTGCACTCGTTGGAATAGGCCACGACCCCGCCCCACAGGACGGCCGAACAGCCGGGAACCTCGGTCAAGAGCGAGGCCACGAGGCCGCCGGTGCAGGACTCGGCCAGAGCGACTCTCCATCCGCGCGCCGAAAACAGCGAGATGAACGAAACAGCAGCTTCGGACTGCGAGCCGTCTGACATTCCGCGAGACCCGGCTAGGCGTTCTCGCCGGTGTCGACCGCGAAGGGGTTGAAAGCTCCGGGGTCGCGGATCATTTCGCAGGTGCCTTCGAATATGACGCCGTCCGCTATGCGCAAGCGCGCGGTTCGTACATTGCCGTAGACCTTCGCCGTCGGCAGGAGCTCGAGCCGATCGGCGGCCTCGATGTCGCCGCGCACGATACCGCCCACGATGACGCTCGTGGCGCGGATCCTGCGGGCGCTGACGGTGGCGTCGGCGTCGATGACGAGCCTTCCCATCGCGTCTATCTCACCCTCGAAATTTCCCTTGATCCGCAGCGAATCCTTGAAGCGCAGGGTGCCGGTGAAACTGGTTTCCTTGCCGAGGGTGGTGGCGATGAGGGGGAGGGGATCGCTTTTCTTTTGCTTGGACATTTGAGTGGGTGACCTCACTTGGTCTTGAAGACGAATACTCCGTCCCAGTCCTCCGGCGGAGGATTCTGGGCATAGAGCGCGCAACGCTGGTAGTAGACGTTGGAGGGGCCGTCCCGGCTATCGATTTTGAGAGCCTCTCCGAAGTATTGCCTGGCTTCCTGAAAGTGCATGAGCTTGTAGAGTCTCCGGCCCTGTGCGAAAAGTTCCAGCACTTTGCGCTTTTCCTCGGTGATCATCGCAAGTCCCCCCGCGAATGTCGAATACGGCCGCGTATCGTACACCATGGTCCCGCAAGGGCGGTCTTTCGCGTTTCCTGCCGTCGACCAGGACGAGCGCTCCCGGCGGCGCGGCCTAGAGGCTACCCGGCCCTCGGTATTTGGTCTTTATGGCGTGCAGCGCGGTTTCCGCCACCTTTATGCTCTCCGCCTCGGCCGTCAGCGACGCGACGGCGAGTTTGAGCTCGTCCAGCCTTGCCAGGATTTTCTCGGACTCGGTTTTCGTCATGCGCACGAAGGGCTTCGCATCGCCGCATTCGGGCTCCAGGGCGGCGGCCTGCTCCGCCATGGAGGCGAGAGTGGCGTGCAGGCCCTCGGTGAAGCCCACGACCCGCTGGGCGATCTCCTCGGCCACGCGAAGCCGGGCTTCGCGATGCTCGATCTGGTGGATGAGCTCCCTCGTGCGGAGCACGGCGCGTATGCGCGCCAGCACTTCGCTGAAGTTGAAGGGTTTGGTGATGTAGTCGTCGGCGCCCAGCTCCAGGCCCTCGACCTTGTCCTTCACGTCGTCCATCGCCGAAAACATGATGATGGGTATGTCGGCGTAATCGCGGAATTCTTCGCTCGTCTTGATGATCTTCGTCACTTCCCAGCCGGAAAGCTTGGGCATGACGTTGTCCAGTATCACCAGGTCGGGCTTCCATCGCTTGACGAGTTCGAGGGCGTCGGCGCCGTTGTCGGTTTTTTGAACCTCGAATCCGAGCTTCGACAGCATGACTTCGAAAAACTCGAGATTTATGGGTTCATCGTCGACGAGTAAAATCCGTTTCTTGCTTTCCATTTCGCTTTTCCATCCGGCCGAACAATGAAGCTGCGCCCGAGGCGCCATATTCCGCAGTCATTCTCCCATAGGGACGGTCCCTTGTCAATGCGAAGAGCCGATGCGAAGGGGCGCCGTCGGGATGAACCGCGCCCGGAAACCCCCGAATCAGGGTTCTGCTTCAGGGTTGACCGACCATGCGGCCGTCTTGAGCTCTCTGCCCGGACGGAACGAAGCCACGCCGTGGTCCTCTACGGAAACGATCGCGCCGGTTTTGGGGTTCCGCGCCTTCTTGCGCCCCTTGCGGAGCTTGACCTCGAAGGTGCCGAAGCCGCGCAGCTCGACGGTCTTGCCTGAAAGAATGGCCGTCTTTATCTCTTCGAACAGGGAATCGATGAGACCGTGAATATCTTTTCGATTGAGTGATCTACCCTCATGGAGCGCTTCGATAAGCTCAGCCTTCGTGACTTTTCCGGCCATGTATATTCTCCGGCGAGAGGGCTTCCGCGCCGGCCGATGAGCTCTTCATCGCCGGCGCTTCGGGTTTAGGCGTTGAGGGCGTTGACCATCCGCTGCATGCGCGACTTCTTGCGCGCAGCGCTGTTCTTCTTGACGATTCCCTTGCGGGCAGCCGTATCGATCCTCTTGATCATGTCCTTGAGCGCGGCTTCGGCGGCGACCTTGTCCTTGCCGACAGCAGCGGCGACGATCTTTTTCGAACTGCTGCGGATCGCAGTCTTCTCCATCTTGTTCCGGAGTCGGCGCTTCTCGTTCTGTCGCTGGCGCTTCTCCGCCGATTTATTCGTCTGAGCCAAAGGTCCTACCCTCCCTAATTGGGCGCTGGAAGATATGTCGAAGCCGGCTTTTTCCGGATCACTGACTGTTGGGACAGGTTAGCAGAAGCTCCGGGCGTTGTCAATACTGACCGAAGTCTTCACATGCCGGAGATTCCATAGTATAAAGAATTATAGGCGGTCATCGTGATTAATATCCTCATTCTGACGGCAATAATACTATCGTTCGTATCCTACGACATCATACTCAGGATCTTGATCGCGGTCTTTCCCGACAAGGCTCAGGATATTCTCCAGCATTATGCCCTGAAGGCCGTTCGGCGAATCTTTTCGACCGTAAAAGCCTACGGCGACTTCAGCCTGGGACTCGATGACGTCTCGGGCCAGGCTCTTCCCCGGCGCTTTCTCCTCGTCTCCAATCACCAGAGCCTGCTCGACATACCCGTCCTGATACACCTGCTTTCCTCGCGCAGACTCCGTTTCGTGGCCAAGAAAGAACTCGGCGGAGGCCTGCCCTTCGTATCTTTGCTCCTGCGCGCCCAGGGACAGGCCCTCATCAAGCGGAAGGGCGACGCCGCCCAGGCTATGAAAGCCCTGGTCCGTTTCGCCAAGCGCTGCCGACGCGACGGAACCTGCCCCGTGGTCTTCCCCGAGGGCACGAGATCGCGCGATGGCCTGATCGGAGAATTCTACACAGCCGGGGTTCGGCGCGTGCTTGAGTGCGAGAGTCTGCCCATTGTGGTAGCGGCCATAGAGGGGGGCTGGAATGTCGCAAGCATCGGATCCCTCGTCAAGAATCTCCGGGGAACCCGCTATCGGGTGAAGATTCTGGAGATATTGTCCGCTCCGAAGGGGAAAAAAGAGATACTTGAAGATGTTCGGCGTGCACGGGAGCTCATCGTCGCTGAAATCGCCGCAATGCGGGGAAGCCCGATAGGCGACGTCGTTTCAAGCGCCGGAAAGCCTTGACCACGATCGATCGATGACACGCGTTTCCGCAGTGTCGACGCAAGCGACACTGCGGAATGGAGTTGCTGCGAAGCCAATTTCGAAGCGCGCCGGCGGCTGCTTTCCGGAATTGGCTCGAGTATCAGACGAAATCGCGAGGACGGCGCTCGGTGCGCTTGCACTTTTCGCACTCGGCGACATTCCGGACCTTGCCGTTCTCGAAGATGGTCTTCATCTTGATCTCTCCCCCGCAGGGGCAGAAAAATCGCTGCGTAGAGCTTGAAGTACGAGCGTTCTTGGAAATCTGTGCCATGGCTGACTCCTTTTCCTCCGAAGGAAGATAGCGAAAGCGTAAATCACTGTCAATTGAGCCGCTGGGCGATGCGCCCGTTTCGGAAACAGGCGAAAAAAGAGCTCCCGGGGAAGGAGGAGAACCCCGGGAGCGTCGCCACGAAAAGAAGGAAGGGTTACGGAGCTCGTCGTCCTTCGATCCCCGTACACAGTAATAACAACGGGCGGCCGGAGAGGTTACTTCCGAATAGTGAAGGCCTCGCCGAACTCGCGATCAGGCCGATTTCCGCCTCGCGCGCATCGGCGGGATGTTGCCGCAATGCTTCGAGTTCCGAGCCTTTCGGCAGACTTTCAGGGGCGCCGTTTGGCTTCCTCCTTGAGGAGTCCCACAAACCTCCGCCAGAGTCGGGCGATCCGGTCGCGAAGCCGGGCTCCGAAGCCTTTCCCGAAACGCTGGCCGTAGTCCCGGGCGGCCTCGGACAGAGGAAACTCCAGGCCGTACTTATGCTTGAGCTCGTCCCAGTGCTGGACTATGAAGACGTAGAGGTCGGAAGGCTTCCGCCCCGGGAAGCGGGACAGGAGCCCTTCCTCTTCGATCGCCAGGATGATGGGACGATAGACATTCTCGTGCCAGGAAAAAAGCGCCTGGTCGAAGCCGATTTCGCCCGTCATGCTCTGATTCACGTAGTACTTGTGCACGAGGATATGTTCGACGATGACGTCGTAGCGCCCCGGGCTCGTGAAATCCAGGCTCTGATCGCCCGTGAGGGCGCCGAAGCGCGTATGCTCGTAGAATCGCCGCTTTTCGTACGATAGGACCTCGCTCTTCAGCTCGTCGAGGGTCATGCCGGGCCTGAGACTCACCTCGGCATCCAGGCTCGTCACCTCGGCGTCGATCGCGCCCTGGCCCCGCATCCGGGCTACCGAAACCCGATGGTTGCCGTCGCGGACGAAGTACAGGCCGCCGATCTCGTAGAGCCGCACCGCGGGGAGGGGGACGTCCTGGTAGTGGGCCAGATCGACGCTCACCCAGCGCGAGCGCAGGAACTCTCGCCGCGGCAGGAAATGCCGGTTGAAATCCCGGTATCGTCCCTCGCTTCCGACGATGAGTTCCACGGGAACGGCTTTCATGCCCACGTAGGTTTCGCTGCCGGGTTTCAGGACGGCTACGACATCCTCGAAGGAGAGCAATCGTTCGCGCCCCGGATCGAGGAGTCCCGCCACCCGGGATAGCAGTTCGCGAGTCCTCGCCCGGGAGAAGTCCTCCTCGGCCAGACTTTCGTACCAGCCGCTCATTGTTCGGACTCCGTATCGAGCACCCAATGACCGAAGGCGTTGACGACCGTCGTGGACTCGAAGCGGGAAATGCGCACGTCGGCCAGATCGTACAGGTGGATATGGCCATGGACGAGCCAGCGCGGCTTGAAAACGCGCATGAGCCAGAGAAACGATTTGAAGCCGCGATGACAGGGGTCGTCGCGGTCCTGGATGCCACGGGGCGCCGCGTGCGTGAGCACGATGTCGACAGATCGCCCGTGGAACAGCCGATTCAGGAGGAGACGCGGAACGAGAAGGGCGATGCGGAATGCCATGCCGGCTTCGCGGTACTGGTTGGGTCCGCGGTTGTACAGTATGGATCCCGGAAGGCCCAGGATGCTGAGACCGCACTCTCTGACGATCCTGAAGCCTGCATCGACGGCTCCCTCGGTTCGGCTGCCTTCGACCAGGGCCGCGGCCGACCAGCGCTCCGGCGAACTTACGGCGGCCGCGGGGCCGAGATCATGGTTCCCGGCCACGAAGAGGAGCGGACGGTTGAGCATCGAAGCCACGAACCCGATGTACTCCATGGGCAGGTCGCCGGCGCAGAGCACGAGGTCGACATCGTGGAAACGCTCCCGCATCCGGGGAGAGTACACAAGGGGATCGACCTGGTCGGAAATGCAGAGTATCCTCATTTTCGACGCGTGGAAGGGATGGTGGTCTTGCTCAGGAGTTCCTGCAGCTTGTCCTTGGAGAGCAGTTCCACCGAACGGTTCTCGGCGAACTCGAGCGCGGTGCGCGAAAAGCCGGAGCTGGTCGTTATGCAGCCGCGCACGACGCCGAGTTTCTTCATCTGGTCGATCAGCGACCGCACCGCGGCGTCGTCGAGGTTGTCCGACACGCGCAGGAAGCGGATGAGCCTCGGGAGCTTCTTCGCCCCCATCCATTTTTCGCTCTCGCCTTCGACCGCGATGATGTCGACGCCGTTCGAGATTTCGGCGGTGTCGCGGATCGAGAGACTCATCCCTTCCTGCACCATCGTCTTGCACAGCTCGAGGAACTCTTCCTTGCCGCAGGTCAAAAAGTCCTTCATGTGATCGTCGGTGCGGTATTCCTGGTACTGGGTCAGCTTCTCGGCCACGTCCCGGAAACCCGGTTTCTTGCCGTAGATGCGCTCCCACTGCTCGATCGCCTTGTCGAGATTGCGCGTCTTTTCGTAGCACATGGCGAGGAAGTAGCGCGCATAAAGCGCTTCCGGGGCGGCTTCGTCCTTCGCGATCATCTTGACCGCCCGCTCGAGCTCCGGGATGGCCTTGTCGATCGCCCCTTGGCTCATGTAGCAGCCGCCCCGCTCCACCAGGCATTTGAGCTTGAGCTCGGGCGAGCGGGAGGCCTTTTCGAAGACGAGCAGGGCCGCGGTGAAGTCGCTCATCTCCTTCAATATCTTGCCTAGGAAATAGAAGGCTTCGTAGTCGTCGGGGTTCCACTTGAGCGCGGCCTCGAACTCCGCCTTGGCCTCCATGGGGTGCTTGGTCCGGTAGAGGATCGCCCCGAGAGTGTGGTGCGCCAGGTGGAGGCGCTCGTCCATTTCGATGGCCTTGCGCAGGTATTTCACCGCGACATCGGTCCTTCCGCGCGACTCGAATAGCCGACCCGCGTCGAGGAAATGCGAGGCCTTCCCGGGCTCGAGCTTCGTGAGCAGGATGTGCTCCTTGAGCGCCTCCTCGGTCTGGTTGAATCGCTCGAAAAGGGTCGCTATGCGCGTACGGAACTCTATTTCGGGCAGGTCGGCGTCGAACTGCCCGATCTGGTTCACCGCCTTGAATTCCATGAGAGCCAATTCGGGCTTCCCGTCCGAGAGGTAGGCCTGCCCCAGAAACCAGTGGGCCACCGCATTGTGCGGGTCCCTGGAGAGGAGCGACTTGGCCGCGCGCGCGGCCGAGGATGACTTTCCCTGCTTGAGCAGGCCAGCTATGGCCCTGGATTGGCGGGGTACGGCCACCATCCTGACTATGAACCAGCTCAAGAAGCCTATGGCGACGCCGAGAATGATGATGAGAACCACGATGAACGACATTCGCTGATACCGTCCCCGGTAGGATCTGCCACGCGAGGTGACGGAGTTCAAACTCCGTAGTAAGATACTATAAAGTGGCGATATCATAAAAGCTAGGTGGCTGCGGCGACAGTCACCAGGCGGACGGCGCGCGGCCGGGCAGCGATGCCCTCGGCCTTCGGCGCCGTTCCGGATCGTGCGCGGCGGATTCCTCCTGAAGGAGGGTCGCCGCGGGAGGACATTCGAGCGTGACCCTTTCCCGTTTCGCGGCTATCGCCGTGGCGCTATGCTTTCAAGTCGCCGTTCTCTGGGCAGGTACCTTCGACAAGGGAGAGGAACTCTTCCGGGAGAACAGGCCCCAGGCCGCCATACCTCTGCTTGAGCAGGCGGTGACCGAACCCGGCGTGGACGAGCGTGCCTATCTCTACCTCGCCCTGTCCTATCAGCAGCTCGGCCGTTACGACGATGCCGTGGCCGCCCTGCGCAAGGGCCTGACGCAGGCCCAGCGCTTCAAGGCGCTCTTCTATTTCGACCTGGCCAACGTCTTCGTGCTCCAGGGGAAGAATACCTTCGCGGTGGACATGTACGGCCAGGCCATAGACACCGACGGCACGTACGCTCCCGCCTACCTCAACCGCGCCAATGCGCGGCTCTCCATCAAGGATTATCAGAACGCCGCCGTCGATTATCGGCGCTTCCTCGAGCTGGCGCCGAACGATCCGCAGCGGCCGCAGATAGAGGAGCTGCTCAAGAGGCTCGGCGCGGGCATAGCGGCGGCCCAGGAGGCCGCGGCCGCCGCCGAAGCCAAGAAGCTGGCCGACGAGGCTGCCAAGAAAGCCCTGGTCGACCAGGTCAGCGCTTCGCTCAAGGCTTCGGCGGACAATACCACGAGCCTGTCCGCCGGTGCGGGCGACGTGCAGGGCTACAACAACGACCTTCAGATCGAACAGTGATGCGCGGCTCGCTCAAGGCGCGTCGGCCGCGGACTTTAACGGGAGTTTGACATGAAAAGCAGAACCAAGGTCCTCATCGGCGCGGGAAGCGCCCTCGCCGTCGTTCTTCTCGCCCTAGGGCTCTATTTCGCCCTCGGGCCCGCGCAGGAAGCCCGCACGCGGCAGAATATCCTCGCCTCGGTCGACTACTATATCCAGAAAGGCGATTACGACCGGGCCCTCAACCTTCTCGACAAGCTGCTCATCGCCGATCCCGGCGACATGGCCGCGCAGGCCCTGCGCGACAAGGCCGTGAACGAGAAGAACCAGTCCGAGTCGGCCAGGAATCAGGAATTGGCCCAAGCCCAGGCCTCGGGGCAGAAGGAACTGGCCCAGTCGCTCCAGAGTCTCGGTCAGAAGCTCAAGTCCGGGATCGGATCGGGAGGCGCCTCCGCGGGCGGCGCCTCCGGCGGCGGAGCGAGCGCCCAGGCTCAGGCCGCCGAAGCGGCCGCCCGCGCCAAGCAGGCCGACGATGCGGCCCGCAGGAAGGCCGAGGCGGAGGCGGAGGCGGCGCGCCAGAAGGCCGAGGCCGCCATGCTCGCCCAGAAGAGCCGCGAGCTTCAGGACAAGATGCGGGCCGTCGACGGCCTAGTCGGCCAAGGCAAGAAAGCGGCGGCGGCCGGCGACTTCGCCGGGGCGGACAAGCTGTTCGCCGACGCGAAGAGCAAGTTCCCCTCGGGCGAGGACAAGTTCGCCGGCGCCAAGCTGGCCGAGATCGCCGACGCCCTCTACGACTCCGCCAAGAAGAACCCCGGCCCCCAGGCCGAAGCCGCGCTCAAAGAGTCCATCCAGACCGCCCGAGACGCGAAGCAGAAGGATCCTAGCAACGCCCTCCCGTACTACACGCTGGGCAAGATCAACTCCGACCTCAACCAGATCGACAACGCGATCACCGAGCTCAAGCAGGCGGCCAGCCTCGACCCGAACAACTACCTTTACGCGTTCGCGCTGGGCATAGCCTATTTCAAGGCCCACCGCTACGAGGAGGCGCGGCAGTCCTTCGATGCCACGGTCACGCTCAACCCGCGATTCGAGCGGGGGTACTTCAACCTCGGCGTTTCCTATCGGGCCCTGGGCAACCCCTCGAAGGCGCTGGAGACCTTCCGCAGGGCGGTGAAGGTCCGTCCCGACTACGGCGGGGCCTGGCAGCAGATCGGCGCCCTGCTCGCGGCCTCCGGCGACAGCAAGGCGGCGATCGAAGCCTACCAGAAGGCCATATCGATCGATCCCGCCAACGCCTCGGCGATGCGCGAGATGGCGGTGGTGGAATCGAACATGGGCGACTACCGCACCGCGGAAGGACTCTTCCAGCGAGCCCTCGGCGTCTCGGACGATGCGGTGACTAATTATAACATGGCGACCGTGGAGCTCAACCTGGGCAAGGCGCAGGACGCGGTGAAGTACGCGCAGAAGGCCGCGACCCTGTCGCCCGACGTGGCGATCTACCAATACACGCTCGGACTCGCGAGCGAGAAGACGGGCAACACCGACGCCGCGATAGCCGCCTACACCCAGGCCGCGAACATCGACAAGAAATACAGCGACCCGCGCATCAATCTCGGCCGGATATACCTCGACTCCGGTTTCGTCGACAAGGCTCTGGCCTATCTCGACGAAGCCTACCAGGTCGATCCCAAATCCTTCGAGGCGAACAACAATCTGGCCAACGCCTACGCCAAGAAGGGGATGTACGACAAGTCGGTCTTCCACTACGAGATAGCGCTCAACCTGGCCCCCCGCGACACGACCGTGCGCTTCAATCTGGCCAAGGCCTACGTCAACGTGAACCGCCTGAACTCCGCCAAGGACGCCTACGTCCAGCTCATCAAGCTCGACCCCTCCTTCTGGGACGCCTACTACGAGCTCGGCAAGCTGTACGTATCCATGAACGACGGCGCCGACGCGAAGAAGATCCTGAACGACCTGCTCGCGAAGAAACCGGACTACGCCAAGCGCGACGAGGTGCAGAAGATCCTGAACGGTCTGTGATCGACTCGAGCGCAGGCCCGCCATCGCGGCCCGGCGGCTTCGGCCCGGCGGCCGCGCGGCTTCAGGCCCGCCTAGACCGTCCGCCGCACCAGGGCGTAGAGCTGCGCGCGCGTTAGGCGCGACCAGATGGGCCTGCCGTGCGGGCAGCGCGGCTCGATCAGGGCGAGCGAGCGCTCGATGAGAGCCTCGGCGGCCTCGTCCTCCAGCTCGTCGCCGTCCTTGACGGCCGCCCTGCAGGCGGAGAGCGCGCGCACCGCGCGAAGCGCCCCGCCAGGCCCGCCCGGCGAAGAGGCGACCTCGCGGAGGGCCCCGGCCGCGTCGCGCGCGAGGGCGGCGGGGGCGGCGGTCACCGACCACGCGTCTCCGTCCCGTTCCAGGGCGAAGCCCGCCTCGGCCAGCTCGCCGAGCCTGGCGCCGATCCTTTCGTCCTCGGCCTCGTCTTCGGGCTCGAAGCTTTCGGGAAAGAGGAGCTCCTGCACCTCGACGGGCCGCTCGGACAGCTCGTCGAACAGCAGGCGCTCGTGCGCCGCGTGCTGGTCGAGGAACCAGAGCGCATCGTCCTTTTCGAAAACGAGGAAGGGACCGAGGGCCCTGCCCAGGTAGCGAAAACCGCGCGGCGCCCCCCCGGCCGCGGGAAGGGGCGAGGGCCGCTCACGGGCGGCGTCGAAGTCCTCCCAGCTGGGGCGGGAGCCCGAGAGGCCGCCGCTCGGACCCGTCTTCGGCTCGGACCGAATAATGGCCGCGCGGCCTCCAAGGACATCGAAAGACCGAAACGGCTCGGAGCGCGACTCGATGGGCGGGAGCGGAAGTTCCGGCTCGAGCCGGGGGAGCATCTGGCCTGGATCGCGGCGGGAGAGCCCGCCCAGGAAATTCCGCAGGGCCGAGACTATGGTGCGCCGCGGCGCTTCGGCGTCCTTGAACCGCACCTCGCGCTTGGCGGGGTGAATGTTGAAATCCGCCAGGGCCGGATCGATTTCCAGAAACAGGAAGGCGGCCGGGTGGGCTCCTCCGGGAAGATAGTCGGCGTAGGCGTAGTCGAGAGCCTGCATGAGCGACCATTCCTGCACGCGCCTTCGGTTGACGAAAACCTGCATGAGCCTGCGATCGGTGCGCGAGTAGGCCGGGCCTGCCGCCACGATCCGTCCCGTGAACCCTTCGCCGGAAAAGCCGAGCTCGTGCAGGAGCGGGGAGGGCAGCTCGGGATGGAACTCGGCGCAGCGACCGCGGAAATCCGAGGCGAGGAAGGTCTCGGCCGCGCTCTGGCCGGAGGCGTAACGGAAGACGAGCGCGGGGTGGGCCGCGGCCTTGTCGGCGAAGACCTGCCTGCACAGGGCCGCCTCGGCCTGCGGGCGCTTCAGGAATCGCTTGCGCGCCGGGAACTCCTCGAAGAGGCCCTGGACGGTCACCGTGCTGCCCCGTCGCCCGGCGGCCGCCTCGACGGCCGTCGGCGCGCCGGGCGCGGCGGAAAGGCGAAAGGCCGAGGCCGCGCTCTCGGCCTTGCTGAGTATTTCGAGGCGGGCCGCAGCGGCTATGGAGGCGAGGGCTTCGCCGCGGAACCCCAGGCTCCGCGCCGTGAGCAGGTCGTCGGCGCTCCTGATCTTGGAGGTCGCATGCTCGAGGACGCAGAGCTCGAGGTCCTCGCGGTCCATGCCGCGGCCGTCGTCCGAGACTGAGAGAAGGCCGATGCCCCCCGCCTCGATCCTGACCGAAACCTCCCCGGCCCCGGCGTCGATGGCGTTGTCCAGGAGCTCTCGGAGGGCGGCCGCCGGGCGGTCTATGACTTCGCCGGCGGCTATGAGGCGGCTGGTCTCGGGCGGCAGAACGCGGATGATTCCCATGCGCCCATACTAGCGCCGCGGTTGGACAAAAAAAAGGCCGCCGGAAGACTCGGTCGAGTCATCGGCGGCCGGAATCCCGCTCTCGGGCGCTCTCGGGAATCCCGCGCCCGTGCGCGCTCCGAGCGCCCCGGATTTCTCCTAGAAGTGCAGCCTCGTCTCGATGGAGACCGATGGCTTCATCGTAGGCAGGCCGTCCGCGTCGAGGAGCATCGTGCCGTCGGCGTTGTAGACGGGCACGGCCGAGAAGAGGATGGCCAGATCGAGGTTCTCGGACTTGGGGACGGGCAGATCGATCTCGCCCGAGAAGTTCGTGTCCTGGTCGATGAACCGGAAGGTTCCGTTCGAGATGGACTGGGCCAGGTTGCGGCGGTCGTAGCCGATGAAGCCCGCGAGGTCGACGACGGGGATGAGGCCCTTCTTGACGACTAGCCGCGCGTGGAACTCGTCGCCGTTGTTGAGAAGCCGGCTATCGAGGCCGCCGTCGGGCGACCAGGGCCACATGTAGCCCAGGGTCAGGCTGAGCTTCCTGTCGAAGAGGTGGAAGCCTCCCTCGCCGTAGATGCCCATCACGTCGGGCGCGTTCGGGATCGCGCCCTCGATGTAGTTCGCGTACTGCACGGCGTACTCGGCCCGCTTCTGATCGTAGGTGGTGTCGAAGAGCGAGGGAGTGAAGATGCCGTTGAAGTAGCGGTATTCGAGGCGGTAGTCGATGAAGAGGACGTTGCCGATGACTCCCGTGGCGGCTCCCCAGTTCCTGAACTGGCCGTTGGAGACGAGGAGGTCGTACTTGAGCCCCGAACCGATCGCCTTGCCCGTGTTGAGGTCGAACGAATCCTGCTTGACGTAGGGCGCGATCGCCGCGCCGTCGGCGAAGAGACGGATGCCGAAGGCGTCGCCCGTGACGATGGGCAGGTCGAGGTCGGGGCCTCCGCCCAGGAGCATGAGGTTGTTGGGCAGGTTGTCGCCCGGGATGGCCACGTCCGCGCCGGGCGAGGTGTCCATCACCGCGGAGAGGCCGAAAGCCAGGCTGAAGCGGGGGATCGGGCGCACGAAGACGCGAGCCCCGAAGATGGTCGGGTCGGCGAGGTCGTTGGTCAAGGCCTCGAAGCCGCCGCCGCCCGAGTCCAGGCCGATGTCGACGCCGACGCGCCTGACCGCCGGGAATTCGCTGTCGTTGGCGTAGTTGCGCATCACCAGCCCGTGGCCGATCGTGAGGTCCTCGAGGTTGCCCACCTTGAGGTAGAAGGGATCCTTGTATTGCTCGCCGTATTCCAGGTATTTGATCTTGAGCGCCAGATCGGCCGCGACGTCCTGGGCCCCCTTGAGCGGATCGCTCTGCCAGTAGGGGGCGCCGAAGTCCCACTCGTTGTTGCCCGCGGGCTTGTACCAGTCGTTCGGATCGAAAATGTCGGAGCTGTAGATGATGGGCAGATAGAGCCCCAGCCTGAGCTTGCCGAACACGAAGTTGGGCTGGGCCACCAGCTTGGAGTAGGTCGTGCCGTCGAGCGTCACCGAGCCGATCTCGAAGCCCATGACCTCCCCGAGCCACTTCACGAAGGGCGATTCGCCCGAGCCGGCCTGGCCGTTCCCTTCGGCGGCGTTCTGCTCCCGGGCCTGGCCGCTCTGTCCCTGGGGCACGCTGCTTTCGCTCAGCTTCTTGAAGCCCATGTCGCCGAACTCCCGGGAGTACTGGGCCGGGCTGAACTTGAAGGCCGCGAACCGGGCGGCGAAGGTGTCGGCGGCCTCGCCTGCCGGCACGGGGATGCTGCCGACGACCGCTCCGCTCGAATCGATCTTGTCGAACTGCACGAGCCCCTTGGACACGAGGAGCAGCGCCTGGCTGCTGCCGTCGGCCCCGACATCGAAGACGAAATCGGTGCCGCGCACGCCGCAGACGGCGGTGCTCGACAGGAAGTTATAGTTGAAGCCCTTGGCGGCCAGCGCGCGGATCTTGCCGGCGAGGAGGGTGAACAGGTTCGCGCGCTTCTGCGGCTGCGTCCTGTCGACCCCCGTTCCGGAGAAGGTCATCTTCGTATTGAAGCCGACCTTGATGATCGAGCCGTTGGGCTTGAGCTGGAGTTCCGCGCTCGTGTCCGCTCCCGTGGCGATGATCGCTCCGAGCGGTACGGGACTTCCCTCCGATATGTCCTTGGGATACGCGAGGACCTTGTTGTCGGGCGTGGTGACGGTGAGATCCGAGCCTTCGGGGACGAAGGAAAGTATGAGCGTCTCGCTTTCCGCGGGCGTCGTCGGCCCGCCCTGGGCGACGGCGATCGCCGGCAGGAGAAGGAGAGCGAAGGAAAGTCCGATCAGCGAGCGTTTCATCGAATGCCTCCTGTGCTCTGCCTAGAACTTGACGGACGCCGATATGCTCGACGAGACGTCGAACGAATCGGTCGTGGGGTCGTAGGCGGCGTTGTACCGGAGCGTGAGGACCGTCGCCCCGGTGCGGTAGTTGATGGAAAGAATCATGACGGCGTTGGTGGGGTCGACGAGGTCGGGGAAGAAGCCCCTGTACGCGCCGAGATAGTACTTCTCGTAGGAAGCGTCGAAAAAGAAGGGGATGATGCCCTCGCCGAAATGGAACGTAGCCTTGGCGTGAGGGTAGGCCGTCTGGGGCGTGACGCCCGGAAGGTAGCTGGCCGGCAAGGCCTGGAAGGGCCCGTCCAGCGAAACCTTGAAGACGATCTTGTCGCCGAGGAAGGCGGTGCCGAGCGAGGTGTACCAGCCGAGATAGGTGTCGCCCGTCGGGGAGAGCTGCATGTACGCGTACTTCTGCGCCCGATAGAGATCGTAGGCGGAGTCGAAGTAGTCCGGTATGAAGCCCGGCTGGAAGAGGCGGAGCTGGGCGCCGTAGAGGAAGACTCCGATGACGCGGCCGTTCGCGCCGATCATTTCGCCCGAGCTCTTGTTGGGCTCGAAGGCCACGTCGGTGAAGGCGGTGAGCGGGAAGAGCTTGCCGCCCCGTATCGGCACGGTGACGTCGGCGCCGTAGACGCCGATCGCGGAGCTCGCGGGGTAGGGGCCCCCGACGCTCGTGTCCGTGTAGAGATACGGGTCGGTGTCGAACACCGCCGTGGCGCCGACCTGCATGTCCTTCACGATCGGTATCTCCGAGCCGGCCAGCGGCCGCAGGTAGGCTCGGCCTCCCACGACGTCGAAGTGGGCGACGTTGCCGGCGAGGCCCTCGAATCCCGCATAGGGGAAATCGAAGGCCGAGCCGTCGAGGCCGAAATCGAGCCCGAAGATGCGCCGGTCCGGGAGGAACAGCGTGTTCGTGTAATCGCCCATGATGAAGCCGTTGCCGAGCGTCAGATCGTCGATGGAGCCGAGCTTCGCGAAAAACGGGTCCTCGCCCTTGATGCCGTAGCGCACGTACATGAACTTGGGCAGGTAGACGTCGAGGAAGGTCCTGCCGTTGCCCTGGTAGTCGGGGACCCAATCGCCCTGGTAGATCTCGACCGAGTTGTTCGAGCCCTGGGGATAGAGCTGGAAATGCAGGCCGAGGTCGAGCCCGATGCCGAACTTGCCGAAGGAGATGTCGGGCTGGAAGGCGAGGAGAGTCCAGGATTCCATCGTGGGGTTGCCGCCCGAGAGCGGGCCCGTGGGCAGCGTGTCGGTGCCGAGGCTCGCGCCGGAGCGGAAGCCGAAGGCATTCGCCGTCTGCGGCGCCGCCGCGACCGGCGCCGCTTGGCTGTCGGCGGCGCTCTGCGCATCGGGGAGCGTCTGCGCGTTCGATGCGGTCTGCGCATACCCGAATCCCCCGAGCAAAACCACCAGTAAAGCTGCGAGCGTTGATCTCATATCATGAGCCTCCATCGTGCGAGGCATCGAATAGCGATGCTCTCGCGCTAAGTATACAGCCTCGATCAGGAAAAGCCATGGAGCCAATGCGCTGGACGAGGGGCCTTCCGCGTGCTAGTCTCGCGAAAGTCCGGTCGTCAAGGAAGTCAGATGGAATTTTTCTCCCGCCTCGAAAGCTTCGTCCGCGCCAAAGGAAGCTGCCTTTGCATCGGTCTCGATCCGCGCATAGACTCCGCCGAGCCCGATCCCTTCCGCGCCATCCTGGCAGCCAATCGGCGCATCATCGACGCGACGGCAGCCTACACCGCCGTATACAAGCCCAATGTGGCCTTCTACGAAGCCTTCGGCGCGGCGGGTTTCGACGCCCTCGAAGCGACACTCGAGCGCATCCCCGACGATATCCCCGTGCTCCTCGATGCGAAGCGCTGCGACATCGGGGCCACCGCGGAGGCCTACGCCCTCTCCCTTTTCGGCCGTCTGGCCGCCGACGCGGTCACCTTGAGCCCCTACATGGGCCGCGACGCGGTCGATCCCTTCCTGGCCTATGCGGATCGGGGCGTCTTCCTCCTCTGCCGGACGAGCAATCCCGGAGCCGGATTCCTCCAGGACCTCGCCGTGCGACGCGGCGACGACGCGGCCGGCGCCGCGGCAGATCCGGAGTCGGAGGCGCTCTACCTCCGCGTGGCCCGCGAGTGCGCGGCCTGGTCCGACTCGGTCGGTCTCGTCGTGGCGGGCAACGATCTCGTCGCCCTGCGCGCAGTGCGATCCGTGGCCGAGCGCGCCTGGTTCCTCGCGCCGGGCATCGGCGCCCAGGGAGGCAAGGCCGACGAGGCCTTCGCCGCGGGCGCCCGGCCCGACGGCATGGGCATCCTCGTGGTGGCGGCTCGCTCCGTCGCCGAGGCGCCGGACCCCGCCGCCGCCGCTCGCAGCTTGCGCGACAGCATCGAGGAGGCTCGCCTGCGCGGCGAAGAGACGCGCGCCCGCGCCCCGGCTCCTCGGCGGCCCTCCGAAAAACCCGCCTTGGGCGCGGCGGCCCCGGACCTAGCGGCGGCGGCCCCTGGCATAGCGGCGGCGGCCCCGGACCTAGCGGCGGCCGCGAGCGGCCTCGCCCAGCCGGCCGGGAACCTCAAGGAGCGGTTCGTGCGCGCCCTCATCGATACCGGATGCTTCCGGCTGGGCGACTTCCTGCTCAAGAGCGGGATGCGCAGCCCCTTCTACATCGACTTGCGCCGTCTCATCTCCGACCCTGCAGCCCTGGCCCTCGCCGGCGAGGCCTACGCGGTCCTCGCCTCCGGCCTCGACTACGACCGCATCGCCGGCATACCCGCGGCCGCCCTTCCTCTGGCGACCGCCGCGAGTCTCAGGATAGCCGCGCCCCTCGTGTGGCCGCGCATGCCGGCGAAGGAGCACGGCACCGGCAACAAGGTGGAAGGCGCCTTCGAGCCGGGGGAGCGCCTCCTCCTGCTCGACGACCTCATCACCACGGGGCAGAGCAAGCTCGAGGCGGCCGCCATCCTGCGGGGAGAGGGACTCATCGTGGAGGAACTCGCGGTCCTGATCGAGCGGGGCAAGGCCGGACGCAAGGACATGGCGGAGGCGGGAATCAGGCTCCACGCCTTCCTGCATGTGCGCGAGCTGTTCGCCGCCTGCCAAGGACTGGGGCTGATCGACGAGGGGCGGAGAAGGGAGCTCGAGGCGTACGTGGACGCCGAATGATCGGCCCTCGCCGGGGTCCCTCCGGGCTCGCGCTAAGTTCCGGCGATCATGTCGGCCAGACTGCGCGCCTCGGCGAAGTCCCTGATCCGATCGTCGAATTCCCGCCACACGCGGCCCGCGACGCAGGTGGAGCTGCGATCGCAGGCCGACTTCGAGCCGCAGGAGCAGGGGGATAGGCCGATTCCCTCTCCCGAGGCTTCCAGAACGTCGAGCAGCGTGACGGACTCGAGCGGCCGCGAAAAGAAGAATCCGCCGCCGGGTCCCCGCACCGAACGTATTACGCCGGCTCGGCGCAGCTTGAAGAAGATCTGCTCCAGGAACTCAGCGGATATGTCTTCGCGTTCGGCGATGGTCTTGATCGAGACGGGCTTGCCATCCTTGCTCTCGACCGCCAGCGCAAGAACGGCCCTGAGCGCGTAGCGACCCTTCGTCGTGATCCTCATTTTGATCTCCGTGTGCGATCGTTCCGGGTAGAATACCCGCGCTTCCGGAAAGGAGCAAGGCACCTCGGCGCCCTCCCTTTTTCCGGCCATGCCGGACGGGCATGAACCGAGGTCCCCCTCCTCATGGAGCCTTCAGCTTCCAGCAGCGGTGTATGCGGCGGTCGCGGAAGTCGGGAGGGATCGTCGCCTCGCTGATATCCTCGGACGCGGCCTCGACCGCGTCCGCCCTCCATTTGAAGCTGCGCGAGTTCGTCGAGAAGTAGATCGAAGCGTCGGGCGAACAGACGGCCAGACAGGAAGCCAGGAGCTCCGGCCAGTCGCGATTGACGTCGAAGTCTTCGGGGCTGCGCTTGGAGTTGGAGAAGGTCGGAGGGTCGACGACGATCAGGTCCCAGCGCCTCCCCCGGCGTTTCGCCTCGGCCAGGAAGGCGCGAACGTCCGCTCGGACGAGAGGATGCCGCGAGGCGGAGAAGCCGTTGAGTTCGAGGTTGCGTCCGGCCCAGTCCAGATACCGGGCCGACAGATCGACGCTCGTGACACTCGCCGCGGCTCCGGCCGCGGCGTAGACGGAAAAACTGCCCGTGTAGGCGAAGAGATTGAGCGCCTCGCATCCCGCGGCGGCCTCGCGGACGATCGCCCGGGTCGGCCGATGGTCCAGGAAGAGGCCGGTGTCGAGGTGCCCGGCGAGATCGACGATGAAGTCGAGGCCGCCTTCGCGCGTACGGCGCTCGGCGGCGGCGGCCGCTGTGCGCTCGTACTGCTCGAGCGCGCGCATGCGGCGCCTCGTCTTGACGAAGACCGATCCGCCGTCCACGCCGAGCGCCTCCGCGGCCGTCCGAGCCATCAGCCCGAGCCACTCGGCCTCTTCGGCTTCATTTTTCTCGTAGGGCCGTTCGTACAAGGCAAGCTGGATCGCGGCTTCGGACCCGAGGCCGTAGCGTTCGAGGGCCAGAGGTATTTCGGGAATGTCGTTGTCGAAGAGCCGCAAGGCCTCGACGCCCTCTCGCCGGGCCCAGCGCCGGAGCTGCCTCTCGTTCTTGACGAGGCGATTGCGGAAATACTCGGCTTGCCGGAGGTCGCGGTCCGTCATTTGGCCGCTGCGCGTTCCTTGGTCTGCATCATCACCGAAAGCAGGGCGTAGCCCGAGGAAAGATCCTCTCGCTGGACCACGATGTCGTCGGGCACCTTCAGCTTGACATTGGTGAAGTTCCATATGGCGGTGACGCCCGCGCGCAGGAGGGCTTCGGTGGTGGCCTGGGCGAAGGGAGAGGGCACGGTGAGGATGGCTATTTCGACCGCGAACTCCCTGAGCTTTTCTTCCAGTATGTCCATGGAGTAGATATCGACGCCGTGGACCTTCCCGTCTATCTTGGCGGGATCGGTGTCGAAGGCGGCCACGATGCGCAGGCCGTGCAGCTGGAACTCCTGGTAGCCCATCAGGGCCGAGCCGAGATTGCCGGCGCCCACCAGGGCTGCGTTGTGGAAATTGTTCCATCCGAGATAGCGCTCGATGGCGGCTATGAGATCGTCGACCGGATAGCCTTTCTTGGGCTTTCCGACGATGCCGGTTATGGCCAGGTCCTTGCGGACCTGAATGGGCTCGAGATTGAGTTCCTGCGCGATGACGGTGCCGGAAATGTAATAATCCCGGTTGCGCTGGGCCTGAAGGATGATATGCAGGTAGGAAGGCAGGCGGCGTACCGAGGGGGCGAAGGAAACCTTCAACTTTGCCATGAGTTCTCCATTCAAAAAACACTATATCGTTCCCGCCGAGTAGTCAACATTTTTGTATGGTAGAATTATCGATTCGAAAAGCGCCATTCGACGCCGAGGAAGGGCAGGAACTCGATTTTCGCCGTATTCATGAGGGGGCCCGGCGGCTCGGGCGGGAGAAGCTGCCGCGATCGCAGGAAAATAAAAAAAGCTCCGGGGAAAAAGGAGGTGAAAACCCCGGAGCTTACGCACAGAGACCAGGAAACCTGACTCTCGCATAATTATACGAAATTACCCCATTATATGCAATCCCTCTCGATGTCGGGCGAATCAGTCCCACCAGACCTTCGCCGCGAAGTCGGGCTTGTAGTGCGACCCGGCATGTCGTATGGAGCAGGCGGTGCGCGTCTGGGCGAAGAGCGGCGAAAGCCGCTCGGAAAAAAGCTCGAGCGTGGTGCCTTTCGCCACATCCTCGTCGTAGAGGAGAGCCTTCCCCTCGCGCCAGGTCGAGAGCCAGACCTCGTCGCCGAGCGACACGATGGGAGCCTCGTCCATGCGTTTGAACATGGAGAAGCGGATGAAATAGAGGGGGATTTTCAGGTATTCGGCGAGCAGCAGCCCCGGCATGATCGATCCGTGGGCCGCGGCCAGGATGAGGTCGGGAGCGTAGGATGCCGCGAGCTTGGCCGCGAGAGAGGAGAGCTTGGCCGGCTCCGAGGCTCGCCAGGTATAGCGGTCGGGCCCGCTCGTGTAGACGAAACGCAGGAGTTCCTGAGGCAGAAGGGCGCGAAATGAGGAAAAGACGCGCTCCCAGTTTTCGTCGAGTCTGCAGACGGCGCGGGCCAGTTCGATGGAAGCGCGAAACAGGCGATTCGCGCTTTCGAGCTCGGTGATGGGGTGCTCCACCCGGTAGCGCCGGGCCTCCGCCAGCTCGTAGTAGACCGTCGGGTGGAGGGGCAAGCCGTGCTCGACGCAGATCTTGTAGTTGAGCACGACGTTCACGAGGGCCGGGGCCCGGACATAGAGCCGCACCGCCAAGCGCTCCGCCTCGGCCGGCTCGGCCTCGGCGCTCGTAGCCGTGGCGCGCAGCCGCCCCAGTATATCCCCCGCCTGGGCGAGGATATCCCCGTAGGATTCTTCGAGCCCCATTTCGGGCGGCGCCTCGTCCCAGTCGACGCCGGCTAGGTATCGGTCGATCACCCTGCTAGCCCAGGCCGAAGAGCGAGGCGGCGAGCCTGACGACGAGAGCGCTGCAGTAGGCGAGGGCCAGCCCCCAGAGCACGGAGACAGTGGTCCATTTCCGCGATCCGCTCTCGGAGCGCATGACCGCCACCGTGGCGAGGCAGGGGGTGTACAGAAGAATGAAGACGAGAAAGGCCAGGGCCGCCCCAGGGCCCATCATGCCGGGGAGCGCCGCGCTCAGGCTCGTGCCGGTCGGGGCCAGGACGCCGAGCGTGGAGACGACCACCTCTTTCGCGACGAAGCCGCTGGCCAGCCCTATGACCATCCGCCAGTCGAAGCCCAAGGGGGCGAAGACCGGGGCGGCGAAGCGGCCGATCCTTCCGAGGAGGCTGTCGGCCGCGCTCGCGCCCAGGGGGAGGGCGGAGAGGATCCAGAGCGAGGCCGAGGCCAGAAGGATGATGCTCCCGGCCTTGCCGAGGTACTCCTTGGTGCGCTGCCAGGCCGTCAGGAGGAGGCTCTTCGGCAGAGGCAGACGGTAGGGCGGCAGCTCCATCATGAGGCCGACGCTCTCCTGCGCCGGCATGACCTTGGCGCTGACCATCGCGGTGCCGATGCCGGCCAGAATGCCCGCGAGGTAGAGCGCGAAAACCACCAGGCCGGCCCTCGGCCCGAAGAAGGCGCCGGCGATGAGGACGTAGACCGGAAGGCGGGCCGAGCAGGAGGTGAAGGGGACCATCAGCATGACGCGGAGGCGGTCGCGTGGCGACTCCAGCGTGCGCGCCGCCATGATCGCGGGCACGTTGCAGCCGAAGCCCATGACGAGAGGTATGAAGGCCTTGCCGTGGAGGCCCACCCGGCGCATGAAGGCATCCGTCGCGTAGGCCGCCCGCGCCATGTAGCCGGAGTCCTCGAGGAAGGAGAGGATGAGGAACATGATGAAGACGAAGGGCACGAGGGAGACGACATTGCCGACGCCCCCGATGAGGGCCCCCCGCACGAAGGAGGCGAGAAGGGGCAGGGCTATCGCGGAGGCCGCGCGGTCGAGCGCGGCCATGAGGGACTCGAGAACCGAGCCGGCCAAGCCGCCCAGGCTGAAGGTCAGCTGGAACATGGCGAAGACGACGATGAGGAAGCACAGCGGGCCGGCCAGGGGATGGAGGGCGAGGGCGTCCGCGCGCCGCGCGATTCCTCCCTGGGGCGCCGGCGGAGAAATCGGCGCCGGCGCGACGCTGCGACTGAGATTGCGCGAGTGGCGGTGACGCTCCTCGAAGTTCCCCGCCGCGGCCGTCCCCGTCGCGGTGGAGGGCCGCGGCCTCGCGGCTCGGACGGCGGCCCGGGCGAGCTCTCGCGCCCCCGCCCCGCGACGTCCGTCGACCTTGACCACGGCGACTCCGAGTTCCCGGCCGAGAGCCTCCGCGTCTATGGAACGGCCTTCGGCCGCGAGTTCGTCGTTCATCGTCAGGGCGACGACGAGGGGATTGCCCTGACGAATCATCTGCAGCGTCAGGGGAAGCTGCCGGTCGAGCCGCGTCGCGTCTACCACGTTGATCACGACCGAGTCGGGCTCGGCGGCGAGGGCGTCGCGCGTCACCCGTTCCTCGAGACTGTAGGGCTCCAGACTATAGGCTCCGGGCAGGTCGACGATGACGAGCTCGCCTTCGCCCACCGCGCAGCGGCCCTCCTTGCGCTCGACGGTCACGCCCGGCCAGTTGCCTACCCGCTGCCGGGAGCCCGTCAGGGCGTTGAAGACCGAAGTCTTGCCGGAATTGGGCTGCCCCGCCAGGAGCACACGCCTGTCGCCTAGGAGCGTGCTCGGAGATTCGCCGCAGCAGCTCATGCGCGCTGCCGGGGGCCTTTCCGGAGAGGCGAGCTGCGGACGGAAATGCTGTCGCCGATATCGCGGCCCAGCATGAGCTGGGCGCTCCCGAGGCCGAGGACGAGGGGACAGGGGCGCTGGTTCCGCAACACCCGGAGTTCCTCGCCAGGCATGAGTCCGAGCTCGCCCAGGCGAATCGCCGCGGCCGAGGAAAGATCTACCCGTTCCACAAGGACTGTATCGCCGCTTCTCGCGTCGGTGAGAGACATCGTTTCCTCCGGAAGTTAGTCAATGCTAACAATTGAAGGAGCTCTTGTCAAGCGCTTTCGAAGCTCTCATGAGCGGAGTTCAGTCAAATATTTCCAGTATCGCTCGGGCATGAAGCGGCGCTGGAGCTCGGGCTTGCGTCGCCGGGGATTTTCGGTTGCGGAAAAATAGAGCTTCCAGAGTCCCTCGGCCTCGGAAACCTCATCCTCGGGAAGCAGTTCGAGGGCCTCGTCGCCGGAGAGAACGTGGAGTTGTCCTTCGGTCGAAAGCACGGCCCACCGACGCCGGCAGTCGACGAGGGCGAAGTCGCCGCCGGCGAAGCGGCCGAGGAAGTGCCTCACCAAGGCCGGCAGCACGGCATGGTCCGGCTCGAGCGGCGCTGAGTAGATGCCGTCGCTCCGCCGGCCGAAGCGAGCCAGCCCCGCGAGGCGGTGTATCTCGCGCTCTACGCGATCGCAGCCCCTCCTCAGGAGCCGGACCTTCTGCCGGGAATAGTCGAAAATGATCGAAGGCCCCGCGGCACCCGCCTCTCGCGCTACAGCGAGAAGGAGCGGTTCCAGATCTTCCGAGCTCATCCAGGACAGGAGGCAGAGATCGTAGAGTTCGAGGGAGAAGGAGCGCAGCCGACCGCTCGCCGCCCGGATCAGGGCTTCGTCCTCTTCCTGCCGGTCGGGCGGCGCTGCGGGAGCCGCGGCGAAAAGCTCGCCGCAGTTCCCGCAGGGCGGCCCCTCCGCGGTCTTTCCCTCGAGGGCGTCGCGGGCCGCCAGGATGAGTTCGCCGGGGCCGCGTTCCCAGGAGCCTGGGCCGGGCTTCACGAGAGTTCCAGCTCGAGCTGCCCGGCCGAGGCCGGACGGCCTGCCGCATTCCCGGGAGGGGAATGGTCGGCGAGATCGGCGCGGACGATCTCGGCTTGAGCCGGCTCGCGAAGCGGCCTGCCGTCGAGGCTGAGGAACCAGGAGGCCCGCTTGAGCGCGATGCCCATCTTCCTTAGATCCTCGGATCGGAGACTGCGGGAGGACCGAGAGGCGAGTATTCGCCGCGCTCCCGCCGGGCCGATGCCGGGCACGCGGAGGAGCTCCGCGTAGCTCGCGCGGCCGGCATCCACGGGAAAAAAGGAGGGGTGGCCGAGGGCCCAGGAGCACTTGGGGTCGATATCTGCGGCGAAGGACGACTCGGCTCCCTCGAAAAGCTCGTCGGCGCCGTAGCCGTAGAATCGAAGCAGCCAGTCGGCCTGGTAAAGCCGGTGCTCGCGAAGGAGAGGCGGCGAGGCCGGGCTCGGCAAGCGGGGATCGGGAGCCACGGGAATGAAGGCGGAGTAATAGACGCGCCTGAGCCCATAGCGGCGGTAGAGCGAGGCGGCCAGGTTCACGATGCAACGGTCGTCCTCGGGGCTGGCCCCGACGATGATCTGGGTGCTCTGGCCGGCGGGGGCGAATCGAGGAGTCGAGCGAAGGCGGGCTGCGTCTTCCCGGCTCTCCGATTCCGCCTCGCCGAGGAGGCGCATAGATCCGAGTATCTCCGCTCCGGATTTCTGCGGCGCGAGGAGACAGAGGCTGTGCGAGCTGGGCAGCTCGATGTTGACGGAGATCCTGTCCGCGTAGAGCCCCGCCTTCCGGAGGAGGGCCTCGCCGCAGCCCGGTATGCCCTTGAGGTGGATGTAGCCCGCGAAGAGCTCCCGCTCGCGCAGGATGCGGGCGACCTCGATCAGCCGCTCCATGACGATGTCGGGATCGGAGAATACGCCGGAGGAGAGGAAGAGCCCCTCGATGTAGTTGCGCCGGTAGAACTCGAGGGTGAGGGAGACGATCTCCTCGGCGTCGAAGCTCGAGCGCCGTATGTCGGCGCTCGAGCGGTTGACGCAGTAGGCGCAGTCGTTGCGGCAGGCGTTGGAGTACAGGATCTTGAGAAGAGAGACGCAGCGGCCGTCGCCGGTCCAGGAGTGGCAGACTCCCGCCGGGAGGGCGGCTCCTAGCCCTCCGGCGCCGGAGGCCCGCGCGCTTCCGCTCGAGGCGCAGGACGCGTCGTAGCGGGCCGCGGCCGCGAGCAAGCTGAGTTTCTCTCCGAGATCCATGGCGTATACTATACATGCGTGTAGTATAAATGCAAGGACGCCGCCTCCCGCGACGCGGCTCATCCGCGCCTCGCCGCCGCTTCGATCCCGGCTCGGCCCGCATATCGGATGCGAAGCGCGACCGCTAGCGGCTCCGAGCCCTCCCGCTATACACTGAGGGCGATGACAACTACGAGTTTCTCGTCGTTCGGCCTGAGCCCTGCGACGCTTACCGCCCTCGAGCGCAAAGGCTTCGAGGAGCCTACGCCGATCCAGGCGCTCACCATCCCCAAGCTCCTCGCGCCCGGTCCGGATCTCATCGCGCGGGCGAGGACCGGCACGGGCAAGACCGCCGCCTTCGGCATTCCGCTGATCGAGCGCCTCTCGGACAACGCCAAGCACGTGCGCGCCATCGTCCTCGTCCCGACCCGCGAGCTGGCTCTCCAGGTGACGGGCGAGATCCTGTCCTTGAGGACGGGCAGCCATCCGCGGATCGCTCCGGTGTACGGAGGCGCCTCGATGGGCGAGCAGCTGCGGCGCCTGGCCTTCGGCGTGGACATAGTCGTGGGCACGCCGGGGCGCGTGCTCGACCATCTCGGCCGCGGCAGCCTCGATCTTTCCGAGATCGAGTACCTCATCCTCGACGAGGCCGACGAGATGCTCGACATGGGCTTCATCGAGGACATCGAGACGATCATGGAGAAATGCGGCGAAAAGCGCCGCGTCATCCTGTTTTCGGCCACCATGCCCCGCGGCATCGTGCAGGTGGCCAAGCGCCGCCTGGGAGCCTACGACATCGTCGAGGACTTTTCCGAGGCGGTCGCGACCGAACTGGCCGAGCAGGTCTGGCTGGAGGTCAGGGAGGGCGACAAGCTCGAGGCCCTCTGCCGCATCATGGACGTGGAGGAGGAGTTCTACGGGATCGTCTTCACCTCCACGCGCGTCGAGGCGGACCGCATCGCCAAGGCCCTCGAGGAGCGCGGCTACGGCGCCGAACCGCTGCACGGCGAGATAACCCAGGACCGGCGCGAACGCGTCCTCGCCCGGTTCCGCGACAAGCGCATCAGGATACTGGTGGCGACCGACGTCGCGGCGCGCGGCATAGACATCGAAAAACTGTCGCATGTCGTCAACTGGTCCTTGCCGCATGATCCGGATTCCTACGTGCACCGCGTGGGGAGGACCGGCCGGGCGGGCAACGCGGGCACCGCCCTGACCTTCGTCACGCCCGATGAATACCGCAAATTGTTCCGGTTCAAGAAGGCCGCGGGCGCCGGCTTCAAGAAGGCCAAGGTGCCCGGCGTGGACGAGGTGCTCGCGGCGAGGCGCGACAGCCTGCGCGGCCGCGTGCTCGCCAGCGCCGAGAATCTCGCTTCGGCGGGACGCGAGAGCATCGCCGACCTGTGGCGAGGCCTCGCCGACGAGATACTCGGCCGAGTCGATTCCCGCGAGGCCCTCGCGGCGACCCTCTTCGAGGCTTTCGGCGCCGAGATCGATCCCGCCCGCTATCGCGAAATCGAGGACTGCTCGGTCGACGCGGCCGCGACAGCGCGCCTTTTCGTCGGCCTGGGACGCCGCGACAAGGCCACCCCGCGCGATCTCGCCGCCCTGGTGCGCCGCCTCACCGGCTTGCCCGACCGGCTCGTCGGCGGCATAGAGATCTATGAGAACTTCTCCTTCGCCAACGTTCCCTTCGAGGCCGCCGAGAAGGCGATCGCCGAGGCGCGGCGCTCCGGCGGCCTGCCTCCCATACGCTTGGCCACGCCGCGCGGCGACGGACCGGGCGAGCGCGATGCGCGCGATCGGGGACCGCGCAAGTACGGCCCGGGCGCCGGCAATCGCGCCCATGGAGGCGCGCCTCGTGAAAGGCGCGGCTCCGCGGCCTCTCCGGGAGGTAAACCGGCAGAACGCAAGCGGAAGGACTCGAGCTGAGCACGTTCGCGTGATCGAGCCGCGCGGCGAGTCCCGCGCGCGAATCAATCCTCCAAGTCGAACTCGCGGAAATCGAACCAGTGTCCGGTTCGCGTCGTCAGGTCGAGTTCGGCGCGGACGATCCTGCGGTGTCCCTCCTCGATCTCGAGAAAGCGGGCGAAAAGCTTCGATGCCTCCGCGCCGAGACCCGCCACGAGGCCGCGGTAGAACGCGACGCTGAGCTCTTCGGCCGCGAGAGAGCGCGAGAGGGCTTCCGTCTCCCCGCCCGGGGTCTTCCCGGCCAGGGCCGATCCCGCGGCTTGCGCGGCGGACTCGAGAACTTCGGGGTCGGGGAGGGCGGAGGCCAGCCCCGCGTAGGTGATGCGGCCCTCGGCTTTCCATTCCCGCAGCTTTTTTTCGAGATAGCTCACGTGCGACTGTTCGTCGTCGCCGAGAAACCGATAGAAGTCGCGTGCGGAAGCGTCGCCCGCGTTTCGAGCCGCTTCCACGTACCGGTCGCGAACATCGATCTCATGCGAGAGCGCCTCCCGCAGGGCCTGCTCGACGGTCATCCCATAGCCCCCTTTCCGTGCCGTTTACGATAGACTGCTCTCCCACGCGATGCAATATGAGGAACCCTGAGCCGATCTCAAACCCCGGCCGGTCCTGAGATCGGCTTGCTGATCCGCGGGATCGAAGGTAGATTTGCATCGTGGGGCGAACCGGAAAGCGGGTCGCCGAAGATCCCCTCCGGAGGCCGCGATGCAAGGCTGGCTCATTCTCCTTCTCCTCCTCGGCGCGGCGGCGGTGGCCGCCGTCCTGTGGGCCTCCCTGAGCGGACGGACGTCCGTCGAGCTGAAGAGCCGTGAGGGCGGTGAGCTTCGCGGCGAGAGCTACGAGCTCGAGCAGCGGATCCTCTCGATCGAGCGCAAGATCAACGATCTCGCCATGCTGGGCAAGGCGCTCGCGGACGCGGCGGGCGGCGTCGAGATCCGGGGCATCGTGGACAAGCAGGAGAAAATCCGCAGCTACCTCATCGACTACCACGAGAAATACTGCAGCCTGCTCTTCCGCAAGCACTTCATCGAGCGCGCCGGCTACATTCTCGGCGCCGAGCTCAGCGCCCAGGCGCGGGTCGAGGGCGTCATCGAGCTGCATAAGGACATGGCCGCGGAATACGAGTCGCTTCTCGAAAAATCCTTCTCCGATACGCACGAGTACCTCGAGGCGCAGAAGCGCGAGATCGACGCCCTGTCCGACGCGCTTCTGCGCGACATCGTCGTGGCCGCCACCAACCAGATCGTGGCGAGCGAGTCGCCCATCACCGAGCGCATGAATGTCCGGGAGAGATCCGGCGAGCAGCTCGTCGCCGACAGCAAGGCCGGCGAGGAGGCCCTCAACCGCGAATACGACAGATTCCTCAACGAGATAGAACTTTCGTGACCTTGAGGGCCTGAACCGGCGCGGCCTCCGCAAGCCGGCGCGGCCTCCGCAAGCCGGCGCGGCCGCCGCAAGCCGGCGCGGCCTCCGCAAGCCGGCGCGGCCGCCGCGCCTTCGGGTGTTTCTATGTGCATGAGATTCACCAAAGCGAAGGCTCGTGCTAAAATCCTTTCCACCGCAATCTGCAAGGAGAGTCCCATGCCTGCCACTCGTATCGTCGAATGCGTGCCCAATTTCTCGGAAGGCCGCGATCGGAGCGTCATCGACGCGATCGCCCGCTCCATCACGAGCGTCTCGGGCGTCTCCCTTCTCGATGTCGATCCCGGAGCGGACACGAATCGCACGGTGTACACGTTCGTGGGCGCCCCCGAGGCCGTGGCCCGCGCGGCGCTCGAGGCCGCGGTCGCCGCCTCCTCTCTCATCGACATGTCCAGGCATACCGGCGCGCATCCTCGCATGGGCGCCCTGGACGTGTGTCCCTTCGTGCCGGTCTCCGGCGTGAGCATGGAGGAGTGCGTCGAGCTCGCCCGCGGCGTGGGCCGGGATCTCGCCCGGGAGCTCGGCGTTCCCGTCTATCTCTACGAGAACGCCGCGACCCGGCCCGAGCGGCGCAGCCTCGCCGACATCCGTTCGGGCGAGTACGAAGCCCTGGGCGCCAAGCTCGCACGGCCCGAATGGGCGCCCGATTTCGGCCCCGCGACCTTCGTGCCGCGCTGGGGCGCCACCGTCGTAGGCGCCCGGGAGTTCCTGATAGCGTACAACGTCAACCTCAACACCCGCGACAAGAAGCTCGCCAACGAGGTCGCCCTGTCCATCCGCGAGGCCGGCAGGAGCGCCAAGGATGCCGCGGGCAACATCGTGAAGGACGAGCGGGGCCAGGCCGTCAAGGTGCCCGGCCTCCTCAAGGACGTCCGCGCCATAGGCTGGTACATCGATGCCTATCGCTGCGCCCAGATCTCCGTCAACCTGGTGAACTACAAGACCACGGCCCTCCACACCGTCTTCGAGACCGCCAAGGCCGAGGCCGAGAAACTCGGGCTCCTCGTCACGGGCAGCGAGGTCGTCGGCCTCCTGCCGCTCGAGCCGCTCGTGGCCGCGGGCCGGCATTTCCTGCGCAAGATGGGCAGGAGCGAAGGGGCGAGCGAAGCCGAGCTCGTCGACACGGCCGTGCGCTCGATGGGCCTCGACTCGGTGGCTCCCTTCGATCCCGCCAAGAAAATCGTCGAATACGCCTGTCGCGCGCCGCGGCCCCTGGTGTCCATGAAGGTCGACGGCTTCGTCGACGAAGTGGCCAGCGAATCTCCCGCCCCCGGCGGCGGGTCGGTGGCCGCGCTCGCGGGAAGCCTCGGCGCCGCCCTGGCGACGATGGTCTGCAATCTCACGGTCGGCAAGAAGGGGTATGAAAGCGCCTGGACCGCCCTGTCCGAGACCGCGGTGAAGGGCCAGTCCGTGAAGGATGCCCTCGTGCGCGCGGTCGACGAGGACACCTCGGCCTTCAACGATCTCATGGAGGCGATGAAGCTCCCCAAGGCGAGCGACGGGCAGAAGGCCGCCCGCGAGCGCGCCATGCAGGAAGGCTACAAGAAGGCCGCTCTCGTGCCGCTCGAGACCGCCGCGGCCTGCCTGGAGGCGATCGAGCTCTGCGTCGAGGCGGCGGAGAAGGGGAACGCGAACTCGGCGACGGACGCCGGGGTAGGCGCCCTCATGGCCCGCGCCGGCGCCGAATCGGCGTCGCTCAACGTGCTCGTCAACCTCGCCTCGGTCTCGGACGCCTCTTTCGTCGAGGCGACGAAGGCCAGGGCCCTGGCTATCGTGGAGGATGCCGACCGGCTCCGCGACCGGGCGCTGGAGCTCGTGCGCCGCCGCCTCGGATAGGGTCAGGGCGTATGGCGGCCTTTCTACGCGTAGCTGTGCAGCCCCGGCAGGAGGAAGTTCACGCCGAAGAAGGTGAACAGCGTGCACAGGAAGGCCGCCGCCGCGACGGCCGCGGGCAAGGTCCGCCTTCCGGATCCGCCCCACTTTCCGACGAAGCGGACGTGCAGATAGACGGTGTACACGAGCCAGGTGACCAGCGCCCAGGTCTCCTTCGGGTCCCAGGACCACCACGATCCCCAGGCCTGCTCCGCCCAGATGGCGCCGAAGATCAGGGCCCCGGTCGTGAATATCGGATAGCCGACGGCGATCGACGTGTAGGTTATGCGATCGTAGGCTCGGCGCCGTTCCTCGTCGCGGGAGAGCAGCAAGGCCAGGGCGGAGACGAAGGAGACGACGAAAAAGGACTCGCCCACGAACGAGAAAGCGACGTGGGCGACGAGCCAGAACGAGCGAAGCGCCGGGATGGGCGCGAGCATCTGCCGGGGAGCTATCGGCGAGCTGGCCACGGCCAGGAGCGCGGCCGCGGCGATGGTGGCGCCGAACTGGACGAAGGGCATGAAAACGAGCCGTCCTTGCAGGCGATAGGCGGCCGCCAGGACGCAGACCGTCAGGGCGTAGAAGACGAGCGACTCGAAGGTTCCCGTCAGGGCGGGGAAGCCTATGGACGCGCTGCGCGCCGCGATGAGGGCGGCCAGGATGGCCGCGGCCGCGGCGAGCAGCCAATGCGAAACCGGATCGGCCGTGCGTCCTCGTCCGAAGAGGAAGACGACTTGCACGAGGGCCGAGGCGAGTATGAGGACGAAGGCTAGGCTGGGCAGGATGCTCATGATTCGGACGCTCCCATGTCGCGGAGTTTCTGGAAGAATGTGAGGAAGATGCCGAAGGCGGCCAAGGCGAGCGAAACGAGGACGAAGGGGAAGCCGGGATCGTAGACGGCCTCGAGCCCGGAGAGGAGGACCTCGCGCGACCCGACGACCGTCAGGCCGTCCACCGTGTCGCCCGAGCCCAGATCGACGGTCCGAGAACCGCTCGCGTCCTGGACGCGCAGCCTCGCCTTGCCCCCCGTCCGCCCCGGGTCGACGAGGAAGAGCTTCGCGCCACCCGACTCGGTCTCCTCGCCGGGGGCGAGGTCGTGCACGAGTCCTGATGAGTCCCGCAGGACGAGGACGGTCTCGGACTCGCTCGACGCCTGGTAGATCGACAGGAGGCCGAGCCGCAGGGGATGGTTGACGCGTATGGGGTAGCCCTCCATGAGGACGGTCGTGCCCTCGCTGACCCGCACGGTGCTGATCCAGTCCCGGGGGCGGCCGTCCGCATAGGAGAGATAGGCGAAATCGGTCAGGTCGAGGAGCCGTCCGCCCGGCAGCCGCACCGAGTCTCCCCGCGCGAGCCGGACGCCGCCGCTCTGTCTGCCCGTGAAGCTGAGGACCGAAGCGAGGATGAGGAGGAGCAGGCCGAGGTGGAGCAGATCGGGACCGTGACGCCGCGCCGGTCTGCGGCGTTCGCGGGCGAATCTTCCGACCGTGCACGCGCCGAGGTTGAGGAAGAAGAGCGCGGCCGGCGCCAGGAAGAGCGGCGATCTGAAGAAATCCGAGAAGCCCGCGAGGGTGATGGCCCTCGCGAGGGCATGGGGATAGCGTTCCGCGTAATAGTCGGCGCGATGGCCCTGGGGTACGAGGCTCGCGGCGACGCCGGCCGCGGCCAGATAGGCTATGAGGATGACGGCCAGCCGAATCGAGGCGAGAGCGGCGAAGATCTTCTTCAAGCGGAAATCCGGGAGTGGACCGTTCAGCGCTCGCCGAAAAGCACGAAGAAGGCGATGTCGAGCTCGCCGGGCTTGAGGCCGAGTTTGTCGGCCTCAAGCTGCGTTGCCGCGCTCGCCTTGCCGAGCGAGGGGTCGTTGCGCTTCAGCTCCACCAGACGCGCGATCGACGCGGGATTGACGGGCGTCCCCCCGTTGAGCGAGGCCATGAGGGCGGTCTCGTCGCGGTCGACGCGCTTTTGCAGGGCCGCTATCGCCGTGTCGTCGCCGGCCGTCCGCGCCTCCAGCGCCTTGATCTTGCCCGCTTCACTCGCCGCCAGCGACTCGACGGCCAGAAGGCGCTTGACGAGAGCGGCCGGATCGTAGGCGGCCGCGTAGGTCTGCGGATTCCTGTACGCGTCGACGGCATGGGCGACGAGGTCGTCCTCGCCCGTGTAGAGAGCGCGGACGCGGACGATATATTGGCCGGACTTGACCTTGAAATCGTAGGTGGTTCCGCCGTTGTAGAAGAGATGGATGCCGGAGGGCAGGGCTCGCGTCAGATCGAGGTCGCCGCTTTTGAAGCTCGAGGGCATCACCAACACTTCGAGGGAGTCGGCGAAGTTGATCGCGCGAATCTGGGAAGGCTGCACGGTCTTCCACGAGCGGATAGAGGCTACGATGGCCTTGAGGGCCGCCACTCTCGCGTCGCTGGGCTCGACCTCGGAGGCGAAGAAAAGCGTCCCGCCAGAAGGATCGGTCAGCCGCGTGAAACTTCGACCGTCGATGACGCTGGTCCCTGCCGGACTGAGGCCGACGGCGGAAAAGTCAAAGGCCCAGAGGCCGGCGGCGAGCAGGATGAAGGCGGCGAAGGGCGCGAGTCGTCTCATGAATCGATCCTCCTCATTGAGCCGGACTTGAGGCGCCGGCGCTGGCCGGCGATGCGGCGGCTGCGCCGGGAGCGGCGCCACCGCTCGGCGCGGCGGTCCCGTTCGGTGCGGCGCCACCGCTCGGCGCGGCGGTCCCGCTCGGTGCGGCGCCTCCGCTTGGCGCGACGCCACCGCTCGGCGGCTGCGCCGGAGCTGCAGCGTCCAGCACGACGGTGTCGAAGGCCTTGAGGAGGGGCGTCTGCGCGTCCGTGACCCGGGCGCGCAGGGCCCCGTCTACCCGATAGAAACTCACATGGGCCACGATCTTGTCGTCGCGGACGATATAGCCCGTCGATCCGTCCGTGGCGCTCAAGGCGGGGTTCAGGGCGACGACGATGCTCGAAGGATCTCGAGGATCCAGGACGAAACCGCCTTCCGCCCTCGCGCGCAGGAACTCGGATACCGCCCAGCGATAGCGGTCGAGCGAGTCCTGCGCGGCCTTGGCGACGGCCGTCAGCTGGACGATGCGCGCGTCCCGCTCCTCGAGGCCCGCCGCAGTCTTGGCGAGGGCGGTCCTGTAGGCGGCCATGGCGGAGAGAGCCTCGCTTTCCATGCGCGAGAGGGCAGGCGGGACGGAATTGAGATAGGGCACCGAGCGGAGTTCTCCCGCGAGGAAGCGGAAGTCGGACAAGGACTGATCCAGGCGAGCCGAACTCCCCGCATCCATGAATCCCTGATTCTCGAGATAGGGAGGCAGCTCGGGGATCGGCGCCTGATCGGCGCCGGCCTTCCAGCCGTCGAGGAGGGCAGCCGAGCGCGCGTCGTCGAACACCGGATTGTAGCGGGCGGTGATCGCGGCCGCGAGCGCGTCTCTCTGACGCTTCAATACCGCTATGTCGCGCGCGCGGGCGGCCTTCAGATCGGCGATCTGGGAAGTGTAGATGGCCGTCTGCTTTTTCATCTGCAGATCGAAGAGCTGTCGCTGGCTGTCCAGGACGGCCTGCTGCTGCTTGGCCTGGGCGCTCAGGCGCTGATCGTAGCTGTCCATCTTGGTCTGGATGGCGGCTATCTCGGCCTTCTTGGCGGCGGCGGCGGGCAGATAGCCGGCGCGCAGCTTGCGCTTGGCCGCGTCGCGGGCGGCGGCCGCCGCCGCCAGCTCTCGCCGTTCCTGGACGGAGGGCATATTGCGCGCCTTGATAGATTCAGCCGCCGCCTGATAGGTCTCGTCGACCGAATCGAGGCCGGTTCGATAGTCATAGTCGAGGCTGGAGAGCTCCTGCTTGGCCTGGGCCATGTCGTTCTCGTTGCGCTTGGCGGTGTCGAGCAGATCCTTGAGATTGAGGTCGGCGAAGGCGCGGATATCGACGGGAGCCGCGGCGGCCTGCCTCTCGATGATCCGCGTGACGCCGTAGGCCGCGGCCCCGAGCGCGAGAATGGTCGCGGCTGTGGCCCCCCAGACGAGCAGGGAGCGGTTCCCCCTGGTCTTGGCGAACTCGGACTCGAAGTCGTACTTCGCGCTGACGTCCTTGCTGTCGTGAAGCGCTTTCTGGAGGAAGGTATCCGACTCGCGGCGGATGAGATCCCTTATTTCGTTGTCATCGCCCATATACCGTTCCAATTCTCGGGCGCCTGCGCGCCGGAAATGCGATTGCGGAATACCTCGACGAGGGGCAATTTCACCGGCTTCCAGGCCACGAAGGCCTCGGCCCAGTCGCCCTCATAGTACAGCCTGAGACCCTTTTCGAAGGCGGCGATATCGGCTTCGAGCGCCGAATCGAGGAATTCGATCCTGATGGGCCAGAAGATGTTCTTGCCCTCGGTCTTGCCCTTGACCTGGACCCTGTCGATCTCGAGGAACCGATAGCCCTCGCAGCATTCGGAAACCTCTTCCCGGACGAATTCCGAGCAGATCACCGGCACGCGGTAGATGCGGGTGAGGCCCTCGAGCCTGCTCGCGGAGTTGACGTTGTCGCCGATTACCGTGTTCGCCATGCGCTCGTAGGAGCCGATATTGCCGTAGAACACCTCACCGCCGTCGATGCCGACGCCCACCTCGAGAAGCACGGCGCGATAGACCCGCTCCTCGGCCTCGGTGAGGGCGCCGCGCCTGCGGACTATCTCCTCGCGCTGGGCGGCGATGTCGGTGCGCAGCGCCGCCGCCACGTCCTGGATGGCGTAGGCCGCGTTCAGCGAGTCGAGGGACTTGTTCGAGCCCGTCTCCATCGTCCCGAATACGGCGAGGAGCGCGTCGCCGATGATCGATCCGACGATGCCGTGCTCGTCGTGGATGCGCTTGATGGCCCGCTGGTAGTGGAGATTGAGCACGTCGATGATGTCGTTGCCGAGGGTCTCGGTCATGAAGGTGAAGCCCTTGATGTCCGAGAAGAGCATGGTGAGCTGGCGGGTCGTGCCCTCGAGGCGCACCTCGCGCTCCTTGTAGGCGCGCTGCGCGATATCCTCGGTGACGAAGCGCCGGAAGATGCGCATGAGGTTGTCTATCGTCGATGAGAGCGAGTTGAAGGAGGCCCCCAGGTAGCTCACCTCGTCGTTCGGCGCGCCCGAGAGGTCGAGGAGCTCCATGCGCTGCTGGGCCTGCATGCGCATGAGGCTCTGGGTCATGCCGCCCAGGAAGCGCAGGATGCGCCGCACGAGGAAGGCGCCGACGAAGATGCAGATGAGCGTGAGGACGACGATGATGACGGCGACGCGGGTGAAGATGGCGCGCGAGTCGGCTCCGAACTCGGTCTTCTCGTCGGCGCGCACGAAGTAGGCGTCCCATTTCTCGTTGTACTTGAACACGCCGAAGTACGAATAGCCGCTGAGGCCGAACTCGATCTTGCCCTCGCCCGAGCTCAGGGCCTCCATGCGCGCGAGCGCGCTCCGGTCGGCGAAGTCGGCGGGGGGCGGGAGCTTCGAGGCCCAGAACAGGAAGGACCCGTCCTTCTGCACGGCGAAGGCGGCAGATTTCCGGCCCGAAAGGTTCTTGAGCGCGCTCTCCCTCATGGCCTTGACCGCGTCGGGCAGACTGCCGTTGAACTGGTAGATCTCGTGCTGGTTCGAGGCGAAGCCGTAGAGCTCGGCGAGGTCCTTCACGAGAAGCCGGTTGGCCAGCGAGAGCTGTTCTCCCTGATTGAGCATGAGGTTGATGTAATTGGACGCGAAGTTCGAGGCCAGGAGGAACACGGTAAAGAGCACAACCACTTTGGTGACGACGGGCACGACCCGCGCGCCCGCCACCTTTGGTCCTAGGACCGACGATAAAGGATTCATGATCTGCCGAAAGTGTAATTACAGCCTATGTTCTTTGCAATGCTTTTCCGCTAATTTCATCCAATTCCGATCAGCAATTAAGCGAGAAGGCGAAAAGCGCCGCGGCCACGGCCACATTGAGCGAATCCGTCCCCCCGCGCATGGGAAGGGTAAGCCTGTCCTCGCAGGCATTCATCCAGCCGGCCGAGAGGCCGGAGGCCTCGTCGCCCATGGCCAGGATGAGCCGAGGCGGCCGCGAATACCTGCGCAGGTCCAGGGCTTCGGGGTCGAGGACGCAGGCTGCCGACGTGAAGCCGAGCCGACCGAAGATTTCGAGCTCGCTCGGGCGGCCCAGCCTCGCCCAGGGAAAAGCGAGGGAGGCGCCCATGCCGACCCTGAGCACGCGGCGCGACAGAGGATCGGGGCCCCCGGGCCCCAGGAGCAGGGCGTCGCAGCCGAGGGCGGCCGCGCTGCGGAATACCGAGCCGAGATTCTCCGGGTCCCTGAGTTCGGGTACGGCCAGCAGCGTCGCCCGGGCCGGCGTTTCCCCCGCGAGTCCGTTCACGGCCTCGGGCTGAAACCGCTCCGCCAAGGCGGCGAGCGTGGTTTCGGCGGGCCGGCGGGCCAGGGCGAGCACGCCGCGGTGGAAGGGATAGCCGGCGATCGCCGCGAGTTCGCGCTCGGGCAGGACCTTGATCTCGGGCGGCATTCCGCCGCAGTCGCCGAGCAGGCCGCGAACCCAGCTCTCTCTCGCTCCGACGCAGGCTACCTGGACCAGCTCCACGCCGGCGCGCAGAGCCCGCTCGACGAGAAAGGCGCCCTCGAGGGCGATGAGCTCCGTCGCCGCGCTCACGAGGCCGCCGAGATTCCGGCCAGGCGGCCGGTCGAGAAGGCGGCCTGGAGATTGTAGCCGCCGGTGTCGCCGTCCAGGTCGAGAATCTCCCCGGCGAAGTAGAGCCCCGGCACGAGGCGCGATGCGAGGGTCCGCGGCTCCACCTCGGACAGGTCCACTCCCCCGCAGGTGGCCATGGCCTCTTCGAATCCCCCGACCCGCTCCACGACCAAAGGCAGGGCCGCCACGGCCTCGACGAGGCGCGCGCGGCGGGAGCGGTCGAGCGAGGCCGCGCCGAGGCCGCGATCCACGCCCGACCACTCGAGGACGGCCTCGGCGAGGCGTTCCGGCAAACCCACGGCCTGCAGGCAGGAGGCCATGCCGCGGCGGCCGTGGAGCGCGGTCTCCCGCAGGAGCTCCTCTTCGATCTTTTCGCGGTCCATGCCGGGTAGCAGGGAAATGAGCACGACGTCGCCGCTTTCTATCGAGCGGGAGGCGTCGAGCACCACCGGGCCTGAGATGCCGCGGTGCGTGAACAGGAGATCCCCCCGTGCGCGCAGCACGCGCCTCTGCCCTCGCCGCACGACGATCTCGGCCTCAGGGATGGCGATGCCGGCGCAGGCGGCGGGCAGGCCGCCGGCCGTGACGAGGGGAGCGAGACAGGGCCGGGGGGCCACGACACGGTGTCCCAACGATTCCGCGAGGGCGTAGCCCTCGCCCGAGGAGCCCGTGCCGGGATAGGACTTTCCGCCGGTGGACAGCAGAAGCCTCGCGGCCGCACGGGGGCCGGCCGAGGTTTCGACCTCGAAGCCGCCGTCCAGACGCCGCGCCGAAAGTACCCGCACGCCGGTGGCGAGCTCGACCCCGGCGCCTTCCGCCTCGGCCAGAAGGACCGAGAGGACGTCGCGGGCGCGGTTCGTCGCGGGGAAGAGCTTGCCGCGCTCGTCGGCCTCAAGCGGCAGGCCGCGCCGGGAGAACCAGGCCTCGAGCGCCGCATTGTCGAAAGAGAAGAGGGCAGGCTTGAGAAAGCGTCCCTGACCTGAGCCGTAGTGCGGGAGAAAGTCCTCAATCGCGCCACCGTGGGTGAGATTGCAGCGACCGGAGCCGCTTGCGAGGAGTTTGATGCCGGGAGAGGGCATTTTTTCGCATACGAGGACCCTGGCGCCGGATTCGGCCGCCGCCAGGGCGGCGAAGAGTCCGGCCGGGCCGGCGCCGACGACGAGGATGCCGCGCTCGTCCTGCGTCCTAAAGAGATCGCCTTGTCTCACGAGGCCTATGTATAGGAAATCGCGGCGCCTGTCTACGCCGCCGGAGCGGCGGCGGCGAACCCTTGTCCAAGCGATATCCCGCGGAGTACAGTCGCGTTCCGATGAATCTCCTCTCTCTCGACGGCCTGTCCAAGTCCCTCGGCGAATCTCCCCTCTTCGAAGGCGTGAGCCTCGGCATCGATTCCGGCGACCGGATAGGCTTTGTGGGACGCAACGGCTGCGGCAAGTCCAGCTTCCTGCGCGTCCTCTCGGGCGGCCTCGAGCCCGATGCGGGCACCGTGGCCCGAAAGCGCGGCTTGAGCTTCAGCTTCCTCGAACAGCGCCACGATTTCGCCGCGGGCGAGACCTTGGGCGATTTCCTCTATCGGGGACATTCCTCGGCGGCCGGACCACTCGCCTCCCGCCGCGCTCTCTCGGGCTCGGATAGCCACGATCACGCCGCGCTGGCGCGGCTCGACGCCGAGCTGGAGGCTCTCGGCGCCTCGGCCACCGAGCTGGCCTACGCCTCGCTCTGCACCGAGCTCGGCCTTCCTTCCCGGGACACCCCGCTCTCGACCTTCTCGGGAGGCATGGTGAAGAAGGCGGCCATGGCCCGCGCCCTCGCCCCGGGAGCCGAGCTTCTCCTGCTGGACGAACCAACCAACCACCTCGACATCGAGACCATCGAGTGGCTCGAGCGCCGTCTCCTCGCGGGAGGCTCGGCCTTCGTCCTCGTGACCCACGACCGGGCCTTTCTCGACGCAGTCTGCTCCTCGATCATGGAAATCGACCGCGGCAGGATCTACCTCTACCCCGGTGGCTACGCCGATTTCATCCGGCGCCGCCTGGAGCGGGAAGCCTCGCTCGAGAAGGCCGAGTCGCGGCGGCTGACGATCCTCAAGCGCGAAATGGCCTGGCTCATGCGCGGCGCGAGGGCGCGCGCCACGAAGAGCGAGCGCCGGAAGGGCGAGATCAAGGATATGCAGGCTTCGGGCCTCTCGCGCGAGCGGCGCATGGAGGGCTTCAGCTCAGGCCGCCGGCGTCTCGGAAAGAAGATCCTCTCGATTCGCGGCGCGTCCAAGCGCTACGGGGAGAGGATCGTGCTCGCGCCGTTTTCCCGGGAGTTCAAGGCGGGGGAGCGGATCGGGCTCGTCGGGCCGAACGGCTCGGGCAAGACGACCTTCCTCGACCTCGTCGCCCAGAGAACCGCGCCGGATACGGGCTCGATCGAGAGGGGCGAGACGGTCCACTTCGCCTACTTCGACCAGACCGCCGCGGATCTGGACGGAGGAATGAGCCTCCTCTCCTACGTCGAGGAGCACGCGGAGCGCGTCCGCATGGCCGACGGCTCGACCCTCACCGCCCCCGACCTCCTCGAGCGCTTCCTCTTTCCCCGGGCCGTGCAAGGCCTTCCGCTCTCGCGCCTCTCGGGAGGGGAGCTGCGCCGGCTCCAGCTCGTGCGCCTGCTCGCCGAGTCGCCCAACTTCCTCCTCCTGGACGAGCCGACCAACGATCTGGACATCGAGACCATCGAGCTCCTGGAGGACTTCGTCGCGGACTTCGAGGGCTGTGTCCTCGCCGTGTCGCACGACCGGGCCTTCCTCGACGGCATGGCCGACTTCATCATAGCCCTGGACGGCTCCGGGGGCCTCGCCGAGAGCGTGGGCGGCTATTCCGACTATCGCGCCCTCGCGGGGCCGCGCCCCGCCTCCGGCCGAGCCGGCGCCGCGAAGACCGATCCGGCCGCGACGGCCGAGGGGAGCGCCGCCGACAGGCCCGCGGGCCGGGCCGATTCCCGCCGCCGAAGCTCCGACAGGCCTAGGCTCGGCTACGCCGAACGCCGGGAATACGAGGGACTCCTGGACCTGATCTCCGCGCTCGAAGGAGAGAAGGCCGAGCTGGAGAGCCTTTTCTCCGCCCCCGCGCCGGATCCGGAAGTTTTCAAGGCGACCAATCGCCGCTACGCCGAGCTGGGGAACCTGATCGAAGAGAAGACGGCGCGCTGGGAAGAGCTGGCCTCGCGGGACGGGGACCAGGCCTAACGATGCCGCCTAACGCACCTGACGAATCGGGGCCGCGGCGCGCCGGTTTTGGGCCCTCGCCCGCCGCCTTCGACCTTCTGGGTCCGGCTGAGATAGTCCGCGCCGCCGAGACCGCCCTCGGCCTGCGCCTGGACGGCACCGTGAGCGCCTATCCGAGCTATATCAACCGCGTCTACGGCCTGCGCCGCGAGGACGGGGGCGAGCTCGTGGCGAAATTCTACCGTCCCGGCCGCTGGAGCCCCGAGGCCCTCGCCGAGGAGCATCGCTTCGTGCGCGATTGCGCGGAGGCCGAGCTGCCGGTGGCGCCGCCGCTGGAGCTCGCCGGCGGCGGCAGCCTCGGCGAGCTCAGGCTCGAAGCCGAAACAGGCGGCGAGACGGCGATTCGCTTCGCCCTCTACCCCAAGATGGGCGGGCGCAATTTCGACGCCGAGCGGGACGAGGACTGGCTCCGCCTGGGCTCCCTCGTCGGCCGCTGCCACGCCGTCGGGGCGCTCAAGCAGGCCGAGCATCGACCGATCTGCGATCCCGTCCGGCTCACGGTCCCTCTCGCCCAGGGTCTTCTCGACCAGGACCTGGTGCACCCGAAACTCGAAGACGAGTTCGCCGATATCTGCTCCGAGACCCTCGAATCGATCATCCCCCTCTTTCGATCCGTCTCCTATGGACGGATCCACGGCGATTGCCACCGGGGGAATATCCTGGATCGGCCCGGCGAGGGGCTCATGCTCATCGATTTCGACGACATGATGACCGGACCCGCGGTCCAGGACCTCTGGCTCCTCCTGCCCGACCGGGCGGGGCTCTGCGCTCGCGAGCTCGAGCTCCTGATCGAGGGCTACGAGCCCTTCTCGCGCTTCGATCGACGGGAGCTCGAGCTGATCGAGAGCCTTCGCTTCATGCGCATGGTCTATTTCCTCGCCTGGCGCTCCCGTCAGCGGGGCGATGCCTGGTTCGCCCGGGAGTTCCCAGAGTGGGGAAGCGAGGCCTTCTGGATCCGCGAAGTCGAGGATCTGCGAGACCAGGCGCGAGTCGTCGGCGAGGAACTTGCGGGCGAGGCCAAGCTCACCTAGAATACGTGCTAGATGAAACGTACGGCGCGGTCGGTACATGAACTCCCGGAAGTCGATTATCGACGACGGCTGCGCGATGCGGAGCTCTTCTCCTCCTTCGACGACGCTGCCATCGACGAGCTGGCTTCCCGATGCGGCCTGTATCCCTACGAGGCGGGCAGCCGCGTCTTCGAGCGAGGCGACGGCGGGGACGCCCTGTTCGTCGTCGTCGAGGGCAGCGTCTCGATCGGAGATCCCGGCTCTCCCCTCATCGCCGAGCTGGTCGCGGGCGACACCTTCGGCGAACTCGAGCTCCTTTCCGGCCGGCCGCGCAACGAGGCTGCGACAGCCGGCCGGGATTCGCTTCTCCTCAGGTTCCCCGTCAGGGGTACGCTGTTTCCCGAAATCATCGAAGCCAGTCCCGAGCTCTCGGCGAGGATACTCGAATCCTGCCTCGTCGCGGTCGCCCGTCGGATCAGGCAGGCCAACGCCCTCGTCAAGGAAAACTCCCCCTGGGTGAGCGAGCTGCGCCGCCAGGCCCATTCCGACAAGTTGACCGGCCTCTACAACCAGAGCTTCCTCCAGGAGCGCCTGGGCGAGCTGTGCTCCGGCCCTTCCCGTCGCTTCGCCCTGCTCATGCTCAAGCCCGACAACTTCAAGGAGATCAACGACAGCTACGGCCACGAGGCCGGCGACGCCGTGCTGCGGCTCCTGGCCGCGGCCCTGGCCCGTTCCCTCGGCCCGGGCGACGAGGCCGTCCGATTCCAGGGCAACGAGCTCGCGGCCGTTCTGCCCGGCCGCGACCGCGGCTCCGCCCGCGCCGAAGCCGAGCGCCTGGCCGCCCTCCTGCGCGGTCTCGACCTAGGCGAGGCGATCGGCGACGCCCGGCTCAGGCTCGGGGTATCCTTCGGCGCGGCCCTCTGCCCCGAGCACGGAACGAGGGCCGAGTCCCTCATCGAAGCCGTGCGGGGCCTTCCCCTCGTCGGCCGCGAACGCGGCGGCGACGCGATCCTGTTCCCGGAGGATGCCAGATGATGCCGTCGAAGCGCGAGCTTCCCGATACGACCGCCTTCGGGCCGGAAAAACTCGGCATTTTCTCGTATCTCGACGGGAGCGAGCTGGCCTCGCTGCGCTCGCGCATGCGCGTTATGCGCTATCCTTCCGGCGGCGAGATCTTCGCCGAAGGCGACGCGGGCGACGAGCTCTTCGTCCTGGCCGAGGGGAAGGTGGCCGTGGGGCTGAAGCTGGCCGACGGCGAGGAAATAGTCGTCTCAGAAATCCAGAGCGGCGGCTTTTTCGGGGAGATGGCGATCTTCGACCGCTCGCCGCGCTCGGCCACCTGCCGCTGCACGGAGCCTTCGGTCCTCCTTTCCCTGAGCGCGGAGGGTTTCGAAACCTTCGCCCGCGAAAGCCCCCGGGCGGCCGCCCGCCTCATGCAGAAAATGCTGGCGGTCCAGACGGAGAGGCTTTTCGCCACCGGCTCGCTCGTGTCCCAGATGGTGCAGTGGGGCGAGGCCGCGCGGCGGCGCGCCGTCACCGACGAGGCCACGGGGCTCTTCAACCGGCGATTCCTCGACGATTCCCTCGAAGGCCTGTTCTCGCGCGCCCGACTCGAGGCCAAGAGCCTCTCGATCGGCATGTTCGACCTCGACCATTTCGGCGATCTGAACAAAGCCAAGGGCCAGGAGTTCGGCGACCTCGTGATCGTCGAGGTCGCGCGGGCCATCAGAAAGGCCTTCCGCGAGGGCGACATCCTCGTCCGCTACGGCGGCGACGAGTTCACCTTCGTGCTGCCCGGTGCGGGGAGCGCGCAGGCGGGAAGGCTCTGCGGCGAAGCCTGCGGGCTCGTGCGCGAGCTGAGACTCGAGACGGCCCCCGAGCTGCGCCTCAGCGCGAGCATAGGCTACGCTTCCTTTCCCGAGGCGGCATCCTCGCTCGAAGGGCTGCTGTCGGCGGCGGATTCCGCGCTCTATCGGGCCAAGGAGCTCGGCCGGGACCGCGCCGAAGGCTCCGGCGCAAGCGCCGAAACCGAGAACGCTCCGGACCGCGACCTGTCGAGCGGAGCCGCGCCCAACGGAGCCGCGCCCAACGGAGCCGCGCCGAGCGGAGCCGCGCCCAGCGGAGCCGCGCCCAGCGGAGCCGCTGCCGGAGCGGCCCAGGAAGGCCGCGAATCGAGGAAGCCATGAGAGAGGACCGCCCGGTCGAGAAGCGCGACATCCGCTCGCTCGCCGAGAAAAACGCGATCGTCAGGAACATCGCGCGCGCCCTGGAGGAACGCGACGGCTTCCTCCTCCTCGGCCACAAGAGTCCCGACGAGGATTGCCTGGCCTCGATGGTAGCCTTCGGACTCATCGCCGCGAAGTTCAACAAGACCGTGAACATCTACGCCTGCGACGTCGCCCACGAGCAGTTCGCCTACCTCGTCAACATAGCGACCTACAACGCCATACGCGTGCTCTGCGGCAGCGAGATCCCGGAAGGCCCCGTGGGCGCGGTCGTCGTCCTCGACACGCCCAAGCCCGACATGATCGACGCAGGGGCGGCCATCCGCGCCATCGTCGACGACCCGGCAGTGCTGCGGATCGAGGTCGACCATCACCTCGGGGCGGACGCGAGCTATTTCGGCGACGAAGGCTACGCTCTCGTGGCTGAAGCTTCCTCGGCCTGCGAGCTCGTCGGCTACCTGGCCCTCAAGCTGGAGTCCGACGGCGAGCTCATGCGGCGCCGGGGCATCGACGAGCTGCTGTCGCGCAATCTCGTCCTGGCCATCCTCACCGGCATCATCGCCGACTCCCAGATGGGGAAGTACATCAAGACCCGGCGAGAGCGCTGGTTCTTCGAGCGTTTCAGTTCGGTGTTCGACCGCATGCTCGCGCAGAAGACCAAGCTGGGATCGCATAACTTTGCCTCGAAGGAAGAGGTCTTCGCCGCCCTGGCCTCGCTCTCGACCGACGAGGAGGACTGCTATCGCCGCGTGATGGAGCGGCGCATCGTCTCGCATCTCGTGCGCTATGTCGTGCTGCCTGCCGAGGAGGCAGCGGCCCTGCGCGCGCTCTACGGCGAGGATACGCTGACCTCGGCGGCCAAGGCCGCAGCCGACGGACTCGCCGAAGAAGGCGGGTACCTCGGGCTCGTGGCCTATCCCGATGACCCCGGAGTCTCCGACTTCGTCCAGTTTCGCCTCCGTCGGAGCCAGAGTTTCACCTCCTTCGACCTGCGCGAGGTCCTCTCGCGGCTGGCCATAGAGAACGGGGGCGGGCATCCCGGAGCCATTGGCTTCCGCTTCCATTCCTCCGAGGTGGAGGATCTCGAGCGCTTCGCCGTGGACATCGTCTCGAAGATCGAAGCGCTCATCGGGTCTTGAGGACAGTCTACGCCCGGCTCAGTCTGGACTGATTGAAATGGCCTCGCTTTTCGCGGCGCTGCCGAGCTGGCCGCAGCCGGCCATGATCGCCCCGCCTTTTTTCGCCCGGCGGCGCAGCTGGCAGCCATCCTCGCGCAGTGCGGCCTCGAAGCGCTCTATCTCCTCTTCCGTCGGCGGCCTGGACAGGGGAGCCGAGCCGGGATTGTAGGGGATGAGGTTGACGAGGGAACGGCCGATCTCGGCGCAGAACCGTGCGACGCCCCGGGCTTCTTCGCGGCCATCGTTGACGCCGGGGATGAGGCAGTAGTTCACGCCGAGGACGAAATTGCGCCTCTGTGGATAAACCGCCGCCGAGGCCGCGAGGGCGTCGAGGCCGTTCGCGCGTCCGATCGGCATGATCGAGTTTCTTGTTTTTTCCAGCCCCGCGTTTAGGCTGATCGAAAGGTTGAGCCGCTTCAGGCCGAGGCTGCGCAGGGCTTCGAGGCCGCCGGGAGGACAGGAGCTGCACACGGTGATGCGTTCCATCGAAAAAGCGAATCCCCTTCGGTCGCCCAGGACGCGGAGGGCCGCGGCCAGGTTCTCGACGTTGTCGAGCGGCTCGCCCATGCCCATGAATACGATGTTGCCGACCTCCCAGCCGAGCTTGACTCGGGCAGTGAGGCATTGCGCCACTATCTCCGCTGCGTTCAGGTTTCGTTTTAGCCCGGCCCGACCCGTCTCGCAGAAGGCGCAGCCCATGCGGCAGCCGACCTGGGAGGAGACGCAGAGGCTGCTCCTCGCGGGCATCCCGGGCCGGGAGGGCATCGGAATGCGAACACACTCGATCCGGCTGCCATCGTCGGCGGCCATGACCGCCTTGCTCGTGATGCCGAACTCGCCCTCTTCGTCGACGACTTTCAGGACTTCGAGGAGACCGACGCGGAAGCGGCGTCGCCAGGCCTGAGCCGAGCGCCCGGCTGCTCCGAGAGCCTCGGGCTCCAGCTTCCCCGTCGCGAAAGCCCGAGAATAAAGCGCGCCGGCCAGGCCGGCCCCCGATTCGAGAAGCCCTGTGGCTGCGGCCGCGAAATCGTCCGAGCTCATGCCGAGAATGTCGATGCTGTCGTCCATGCAAGGAGGGAGTGTACCGAGGCGGACGCGGTACGGCAATACGGATTGCGCAGTCCTGCGGTTGACCAGACTTACTCTCCGGTCGTAGTCTTGCCTGCCCTCGGATCCGGATCGGCCCCGGCGGTTCCGGGCGAGGGTGAGGAGGTTTCGCACCGTGGATCCAATCCGCACTGTCTTGATCGTAGGAGCCGGAGCGGTCGGCTCCGCCCTGGGCGCCATCATCGAGAGCCGGCTTCCGGGTTCGGTCTCGGTGCTCGCCGACGCTGCCCGGCAGGAGCGCTACCGCCGCGAGGGGTTCATCCTCAACGGACGGCGCTTCGACTTCCGGCTCGTCTCTCCCGAGGAGCGGAGCGAGCCGGACCTAATCCTCGTCGCCGTGAAAAATGCCCAGCTTCCCGGAGCCATAACGCAGATGACCCGGCACGTCGGCCCCGATACCCTCATCCTCTCGCTCATGAACGGCATTACGAGCGAGGACGAGCTCGCCGCCGACTTCGGCTGGAATAAGGTTCTATACGCGATGATCCTGGGCATCGATGCCGTGCGCGAGGGTACGACGACGAGCTATTCGGCCGGCGGCACCGTCCATTTCGGCGAGGCAGTGAACGCGAAGGCAGCCTGGAGCCCGAGGGTCGAGCGCATCGCGGAGTTCTTCGGACGCTCCGGCGTATCCTATTCCGTGCCCGAGGACATGAAGCGCAGCCTCTGGTACAAGTTCATGATCAATGTCGGCATCAATCAGTGCTCGGCCGTGCTGCGCGCCCGGTACCGGCTTTTCCAAAGCGCGAGTGAGGCCCGCGCCCTCATGGAAGCCGTCATGCGCGAGGTGATCGCCCTCTCCGCCGCCTTGGGCACCGGCCTCGTCGAGGCGGATATAGCCGAGTGGTACGGGACGCTCATGCGCCTCGGTCCCGAGGGCATGACCTCCATGCTCCAGGACATCGAAGCCGGGCGGAAAACCGAGGTGGAATCCTTCGCCGGCACCGTGGTCGAACTCGGCCGCCGCTCGGGAGTGGACGTGCCGCTCAATGAGGCGCTCCTTCTCATCATTCGGGCCCTCGAGGCCGCTTTTCCTCTTCGAACATGAGCCGCTCCCGGGCGAAGGCCTGTATAGCGGTACGAAAATTGGCGATAGCTCAGGATTTACCCCGCTCATGGTGGTCGAAGCATGAGCCGATCTACTGTCCAATGTACCGTCCATAAGATTCGTAACACTACTGGGGAGGAAAGGATATCGCCGGAATGAATCTCATCGTGAAGAATGCGGAGCTCTACGCTCCCGAGCGGCTCGGCAGGCGGGATCTTCTTTTCTGCTCGGGCAGGATAGCCGCCATCGCCGAGCGATTGGAGGCGGCCGATCTGCCCTTTCCCTGCGATACGCTCGACGCCGGCGGGCGGCCACTGGTTCCAGGCTTCATCGACGGCCACGTGCACGTGACCGGAGGGGGCGGCGAGGGCGGATTCCGCACGCGTACACCCGGGCTGTCCATAGCCGATACCATCGCCGCCGGGGTGACCACGGTCCTCGGCCTCCTCGGCACCGACGGCCTGACGCGCAGCGTCGAGAATCTCGTCGCCACTACCTACGGCATCCGCGAGGCGGGGCTCTCGGCCTGGTGCCTCACCGGCTCGTATCGGCTGCCGCTGACCACGGTCACGGGCGACGCCGCCAAGGACATAATGATGATCGAGCCCGTCATCGGCATCGGCGAGGTCGCCGTCTCGGACCACCGTTCCTCCAAGCCCGGCGTCTCTGAGCTCGCCCGCCTCGCCTCCGAGGCGCGGGTAGCGGGCATGCTCGCGGGCAAGGCGGGGATCGTCGTCATGCACCTGGGAGATGCCCCCGCCGGCCTGGAGCCCCTCGAGGCTGCCGTGGCCGCGGGCGATCTTCCGCTCCGGCAGTTCATGCCTACGCACTGCAACCGCAATCCGCGCGTTTTCTCCCAAGCCCTGGCCTGGGCGCTCTCGGGCGGATGGATCGATTTCACGGCCGGCGCATGGGACTCGGGCGCGAAGGACGGCGGTCTGTCCGCGGCCCGCGCCTTCGCCTCGGCGCGCGAGAATGGCTGCCGCGATCGCGCGACCATCAGCTCCGACGGCCAGGGAAGTCTGCCGATCTTCGACGAATCGGGCGCCTTGGCCGCCCTGGCCGTCGGAAGCTGCGAGAGCCTCGCCCGCGTTCTGCGGGAAATGGTCGCGGAGCTGGGCATTCCCCTGGAGGAAGCCCTCCTGCCCCTCACGTCCACGCCCGCCCGAGCCCTCGGCCTGGCGCGGAAGGGTCGCCTCGAGCCCGGTTTCGACGCCGACGCCGTGATCCTCGACGCCGAGCTCAGGCCGAGTTCGGTCATCGCGCGAGGCCGCGTGCTCCTGCGCGAGGGAACACTCGAGTACCGCGAGGCCTTCGCCGCCCCGCCGCGCTCCGCGAGCCGCGACAAGGAGTCTTTATGAGCGATCTGCCCGCCGGCGGCCGGAGCGCCGCCGCCATCCTCGAGCGCGCCCACGCTCTCGCGCCGCGCCTCGTCGAGCTGCGCCGGGCTGTGCACGCGCGACCCGAGATCGGCTTCCACGAGAGCGCCACCGCCGCGCTCGTCGAGGCCGCGTTGCGCGAACTCGGCGCGCGCGTGCTCACCGGGGTCGGCGGCACGGGCGTCGTGGGCGAGTTCGGCCCCGAGTCCGGTCTTGCCATAGTCCTGCGGGCGGACATGGACGCCCTGCCTCTTCGCGAGGAAAGCGGCGCGCCCTACGCCTCCCTGGTGGAGGGTATGATGCACGCCTGCGGCCACGATGCCCATGTCGCCTGCCTCCTCGGGGCGGCCATGCTCGCCGCCGAGGATACGGCCGCCGAGGATACGGCCGCCGGTCCCGGCGGCGGCGCGCCGAGGAAAGGGGCGCCGCGGCTGCGCTTTCTCTTCCAGCCCGCCGAGGAGACGGTGGACGAGGCGGGCAAGACCGGCGCGCAGCGCATGATCGAGGACGGAGCCCTCGAGGGGGTGGCCGGCGCCATCTCTCTGCATGTGGACGGAAGCATTCCCGCCGGGAAGATCGGCGTCGAGAGCGGCTACGTGAGCGGCGCCGAGGACAGTTTCCACGCCCTGATCCGCGGCCGCGGCGGGCATGGGGCCCACCCCGACGAGACGATCGATCCCGTGTGGATAGGCAGCCAGGTCCTCGCCGCGCTCTACGCCCTGCCTTCGAGGAAGGTGGATCCTCTCTCCCCCTGCGTCCTCTCGATCGGAAGAGTCCAGGCGGGAGAGGCGCACAACGTCATACCGGCCGTCTTCCTCATCGAGGGCACGATCCGCGCGGTCGACGAAAAGACGCGCTCGATCCTCGAATCCGAGCTGGAGCGCTGCCTCGGGATAGCCCGCCTCATGGGCGGAGATTTCGAGCTTGGGATACTGCGCGGCTGTCCGCCCATGCGCAACGACGAGCGGGTCGCCGCGCTCGTGGGCGGCCTCGTCGACGAGATGCTCGGCCCCGACGCGCGATCTGAGCTGCGCCGCTCCCTGGGCGCCGAGGATTTCGCCTTCGTGACCGAGCTCGTGCCGGGCATGCAGTTCCGCCTGGGCGCCATGCCCAAGGACGGCCGTCCGCGGCTCCTGCATTCGCCCGACTTCGATCTCGACGAGGACGCCCTGCCCCTGGGCGCGGCGCTTCTGTACGCCGCCGCCCTGAGGATGGCCGAGAGTCTGTATCACGACGCCCCGCGGCCGCCTACTTCGACGTCATGACCCAGACGCCGCTCCACGTACCCTCGGGCGGGGCGGCTTCCAGCTCCCGGCACCGCTGCGCATAACGCGCCGCCGGCGGGTCGCGGTCGGCCGTCGACTCGAAGACCGACCGGGCCTCGGCGAAGGCGCCCTCGTAGTAGAGCGCGAGAGCCCGGCCGAAAGCTTCGAGAATCGGCCGGCGCTCCTCGAACTCCTCGGGATACATGGGCTCGAACACCGTGACCGGCTCCGTGCGGCCGACTACCGCGATGCGCGACAGCTCGCGCATCGGGAAGGCGCCGCCGAGGATACGGTCGCCGAGGATACGGTCGCCGAGGAGTTCGAGGGTCGCCTCCGAGATCATAGTGTAGGTGCCGAACTGCTTGTTGACCCCCTCCAGGCGCGAGGCGAGGTTGACGGCGTCGCCGAGCATGGTGTAGTCGAAGCGCGTGCGTGAGCCCATGTTGCCCACGACGGCTGGGCCCGAGTTCATCCCGATGCGCATGTACATGTCCTTGCCGACCCGCGCCCTGAAGGCCGGCCGCAGCTCGGCGAGGGCCTTCTGGCATCGGAGCGATGCCCGCACCCCGCGCAGAGCGTGGTCGGGGAAGTCCAGCGGCGCGTTCCAGAAGGCGATGATGGCGTCGCCCTCGAACTTGTCTATGGTCCCTCCCTCCTCCTGGATGATGTCGACCATCGCGGTGAGGTAGTCGTTCAGGAGGGCGGTGAGCTCCTCGGGGCCGAGGGTCTCGGAGATCGAGGTGAAGCCCTGGATGTCCGAGAAGAAAATCGTCAGCTCTCGTTTCTCGCCGCCCAGCTCCAGGCGCTCGGGATGGGCTATGAGTTCGTCGATGACGGCGGGGCTGAGGTACTGGCGGAACGCGCCCTTGATATACCGCTTCTGGCGGCCCTCGGTCGCGTAGTTGAGGAGGCTCGATGCCACGAGGCTGACGAGGACGGCCAGCTCCGGGGCGACCACGGGCAGCCAGTAGCCCAGGGCGTAGGCTCCGACGCCCAAGGCGGGAGCCACGGGAACGAGGACGAGGTAGACGATCGCGTTGCCGAGGGCGCCCGAGACCGACATGACGGCGAAGGAGGCCGCGGCTCCCAACAGAGCTATGATGAGCAAGGCGATCGGCACCGAAAGAGGCCGCTCGAAATCGGAGGACAGGAGGTTGTCGAGCATCGTCGCGTTGATCTCGACCCCGGGATACGAGCCCGACATCGGCGTGGGCTTGAGGTCCAGGAGGCCCGAGGCGGTGAAGCCGAAGAACACGTAGGCGTCTTTCAGGACGGCGGGGTCGAGGTTGACGCTCTTGCCTTCGAGTATCTGCTGCTCCGACTGAAGCACCGCCCTGGCGCTGAGGTGCTTGTAGGTGAGGCTCGGCCCGCGGAAGCGCAGTACGGCGCGGCCGTCCGAGTCTATCGGCACCCGCCTTCCGTCGATGGCCAGAGTCCCCGGCCGTATGGCCAGGCGATGCTCGCCGCCTTCGCCGAGGAGGTAGGCGGCGAGGGCCTCCGAGGGCAGGAATCGCCCGTCGAAGCGGCCGAAGAGGGGTTCGCGCCGGTACACACCGTCCGAGGCGTCGGGCGGGAGATTCGTGTTGGCCAGCATGGCATAGGCCGAAGCAGCCTCCGGTATGGGGAATTGAGCGCGGGGGAAACCTATCTCGCGGGGATGTTCGGCCGCCATCCAGGCGTCGAAGCCGTCGATGCGGAGGTCCGGAGAGGGGATCTCCTTAGGCCAGGTTTCCGCATTGGCCATTTTCGAGCCCAGGAGCATCGCGCCGGCGACCTTGCCGTAGGAACGGACCGAATCCGCAAAGCGTTGATCGTCCGACACTCCATAGGTCGAAGGTTCGGTGAGCAGCACATCGAAGGCCAGGGCCTTGGCTCCGCCGCGCCGGCAGAAGTCCACGATGGCCGCGTACAGCTCGCGCGGCCAAGGCCATCCCAGGCCGTCCGTGTCCTGGACCCATTCCAGGCTGGCCTGATCGAGCAGGATCGTGACGACCTTGGGCGTCGCGGCGCCGGGCCGCGCGAACAGCCTTTCGCGCATGTCCCAGGTCCTGGCCTCGAAAGGGTCGAGGGCGCCCGAGAGCCACAGCGCCGCCGCAAGTCCGATCCCGACGAGAGCGGCCATGGCGGCCTGGAGCGGCCGCGGAATGCCCGCTGATTTCGCGCCCACGCTAGACTCCCGACAGCGCCGCACGATAGCGCTTTTCGCGCGCGGCCAGGACTGAGGCCGAGGGGACTGGCGAGGAGTAGCCTGCCAGCGCCTTCTCGATGCGGGCGATGCGGTCGTCGGGGTCGGGGTGCGTCTTCGCGAAGTCGTTTCCGCCGGGCTTGAGCTTCCCTTTCATGACCCTGAGCATGGCCTCGAGGGCGCGGGGATCGTAGCCGACCCGCTCGAGTATCGAAGCCGCCGTGGCGTCGGCCTCGTACTCGGTCTCGCGCGAGTAGCCGGAGTTGACGAGGGTGGAAGTGATGTCGCCCACCGAATCCTTGAAGATCGCGGTCTGCTCCTGCAGTTCCTTGGGGCCGAGGACCTGGGCCGCCGCGGTGCCGACGCCTATGACCGCCTTGGTCAGCCGATCCTTCTTGATCGCCTTGAGCCCGTGCTGCTTGACGACATGGGAGACCTCGTGGGCCAGGATGGCGGCTACCTCGTCCTCGTTCCGCGCGCAGCGCAGGAGCCCCCGCGTGACTAAGATGAGCCCGCCAGGAGCGGCGAAGGCGTTGATCTCGTCGGAGTCGACGGCGAGGAAGTGATAGCCGCCGAAGGTTTCGGGCCTGTCCGAGGCGAGGGCCAGGCTCTGGCCCAGGAGATTGAGGTAGTCGGTCACGGCCTGGACGTCGTAGACCTTGCGGGTGGACAGAAGCGAAGCGGCGACCGCGCGGCCGATGTAGTATTCCTGCTCGGGCGTGATGTCCTCGAAACTTTTCGCCACCGCCTGGGCGCCCTGGTCTATGGCCTCTTTCTGGTTCTGGTTGATGACGCCCGCCCCCTGGAGGGCTCCTGTGGCCGCCTTGCCGAGATCGCCGAAGAGACCCTGGGCCTGGACCTGGGCGGCGAAGACCGCGGCCAGCGCGAAGATCGGCAGGGCGCCGCGGGTGAAGCGCGCGGCCTTCATCTCAGGCCTCCGGCATCGAGGCCGCCCGTCTGAAGGAAGGCCGAGACCGCCTCGGGCGTCTCGGTGATCTTGCCCATCTTGTCGACCCAGCTGTAGTCGAGCTTCCCGTCCTGACGGTACTCCGCCTCGATCTGGCTGTTGAAGCCCTTGCCGGCCAGGGCCACTTCGCCCGAGGACGCGCTTTGATCGACGTTGCCCGATCCCGAGCTCAGCACGATTCTCTTTTCGGTGAGCGCCGATAGGTTGGTCCAGCCCGAGAGCTTCCTGGAGGGGACGTCGATGCGCGCCCAGTCCTTCCGGAGCTCGAGCACGCTCACCCGCTCCCCGTACGCGATGTCGCCGAGCACCTTGCCGAGGTAGCTCGGACTTGAACGGACCTGAGTGACCTTGACGACGACGCTCATCTGCTTGGGGGCGGCCGCCTGGACGACCGCCGAGGACAGGACGAGCAGGGCCACCGCGCAGAATCTCGAAAGGGACATAGCCGCCTCCTTCCATGGGAGTAATGGTAGTGCCTGAGGAGCCGGTTGTCAGGAGCAAAAGGGGAGTTTTCCGTGGGAAGC
>DATKVK010000005.1:0-22545 GCA_035530095.1 Rectinemataceae bacterium
AGGCTGAACGAAATAGATCCCGCTCTCGCCCGGCGGCTCGCCGCCCCTCCCCGCGTCCGCCTCTCTCGGGAAGACCTCGGCATCTGGCGGGAATACCTCTTCGTTCGCCCCCGCCAGCTCCTCGTCCCGCACTTCTTCGCCAACGACTTTGAACGCAAACTCGCGGGCGAAGGGGCGCGGGCATTCGACGAACGGGCCATCAAGACGGCGATCGGTCTCGTTTCCCGCGCTGCGGCCGAGGCTTTTCTCGGAACCCGACCGCTCATGGCCGACAAGGGAACCGAAATTCCGCTGGTGATCCGAGGCCCCGTCAAAAACCAGCTCCAGGCCTATGCGAACACGAGCGGCAGCGGAGTCGTGTCGGAGGAAGAGGCGCTCATCGCCGACGAGTCGCTCAAGGGCCCGCATCCGGTCAAGACGGCCTTCGACAGAGCCATCGATTTCGAAGGCAGCGGCACTATTACCTACGCGGATATCGAGGAAGCGCGGCGCGCCGCCTTCGTTCCGGCCGTCAGCGCCTTCTCCTACGTCAAGGGGCCCTTCTCCGTCGTGACCAAGGCCGACGCGCTGCTCGACATCGACGGCGACGGCATCGTCACCGAGGCCGAACTCCAGGCCGACGCGCGCGGCCTCGCCTGGGGCGGCGCCGCCCCTACGGTCCCGCCCAAGCTGCTCGCGACCTTCGATCTGAACGGCGACGGCAAGCTGGAGGGCGATGAGCTGCGCCGGGCGCTCGAATTCTTCAGGCCCCACCCCGTCAATCCCTCCAATCCGCTCGACGCGGCCCTCGATACCCAGGGCCGGGGATTCGTCTCTCCCGACGAAATCGGAATCGGCGCGGGGCAGACCGCCAAGGGGCGCACGCTGAGCCTGGACGAACGCGTTCGAGCGCTCCGTCTCGCCGCATGGAAGGCCCGGGGCGCCCAGGCTGCCTCGAACGGCTCCGAAACAGGGCCGGGCGGCGCCGCGGCCTCTCCGGAAGCGCCGGCCGGCGCATCGAGCCAGGCTTCGTACTTCACGCAGCGGCGCATCGATATCAGCGGCAAGAAGCTGGCCGTCGTGGGACTCACCAGCGCCACGAAGAACCTCAGCCAGGACGTCCTCGACGGCATGACGACCTTCCTCGAAAACGCCTTCGTCAATGTGGGCTCCGTGTCCATCGTGGACCGCAGCGACATCGACAAGATCATGAAGGAACTCGAGCTGCAGTCGAGCGACGCCTTCGCCTCGAGCGACACCGCGGCGGTCAAGGTGGGCAAGCTCTCCGGCGCAGACATCATCGTCACCGGGACCGTGAGTCTCGTGGGCAAGAAGTATTACCTGAACGTACGGCTCATTTCGGTCGAGACCGGAGAAGTGCTGGCCTCAAGCATAGCTTCCGCCGATTCGCCCGACGGCTTCCTGGATATGTGCCAGGAAGCCGCGGCCAAGATGTTCTGAAACGACCGATACGGGCATGCGATCCGCGACGTCGTCCCATAGTCCGGAACGAGGACCGCTTCGTGCGTAGAAGCTCTTCCCTCCGCCTGCTCCCGACACTGGCCCTCGTCGCGCTGGCGGCGACGGGCTGCGCTACCGTACCGAGCTTCAGGCCGATTCCCCCGGTCGGCCCCGGCTACCGCTTACCGCCCGACTTTCGCGTGGTCGGCTATTTCCCCTCATGGTCCGGCGACCCGGAGGGTCTGCAGTTCGACGCTCTGACGCAGATCGACTACGCATTCCTGGCCTCGACGCCTGAAGGCGGATACGAGCCGGTGAGCCATCCCGCCAAGCTCGCGAGGCTCGTCGCGCTCGCTCACGCGCGGGGAGTGAAGGTTCTGGCCTCCGTCGGCGGCTGGACGGGCTACGGCCCGAGCCCCTTCGACACGATCTCCTCCGACCCGCAGCTCACCCTGCGCTTCGTCCTGAACACGCTCGCCCTCGTGGACGAATACGATCTCGACGGCCTCGACATCGACTGGGAGTTCCCCTCGCGCGAGGCGGCGGATCGCTTCGCCGCCCTGATCCGCGCTCTCGCCGATGACCTGCACGCCGCCGGAAAGCTCCTCACCATCGCGGTCAGCGCCACGTATCGGCATGGCGACAGCGTCGAGGACAGCGTAATAGCGAATGTGGATTTCCTCGATATCATGGCCTACGACGACGGGGTCGGCGGGCCGCCCGGCGTGCCGCACTCGAGCTACGCCTTCGCGGAAAAGGCCCTGAACTACTGGCTCGTTTCGCGCGATGTCCCCGCGCACAAGGCCGTGCTCGGCGTTCCCTTCTATGGCCGCAGCCTCAAGAACTACCACGCTCGCACCTTCAAAAGCATCGTGGCCGAAGATCCCAACGCACCGGCGAAGGATCTCTCGCGGGGCTATGCCTACAACGGCTTCGCCACCATCCGCGCCAAGACCATGCGCCTCGCCCGCGAGCGCGCGGGCGGCATCATGATCTGGCAGATCGCCCAGGACGCCCCGGGCGGAGATTCCCTGCTCAACGCCATCTACGACGCAGTCAAACAGCCTCTCGAATACCCGCTGCCCCGGGACCGGGCCTACCCCCAGCGCAGCTGGTACTACCCGCTCCTCGAGCGCTGAATCGGATGCCGCGGCGGAACCGTCATCGTCCAGGGCCGCCCGGCTGTGGCACCCGGGTCGGCACGAAGCGATTGCCCGTCGGGATGTCGACGACCTGGAGCTCGCCGGGCTTCAGCGAACGGAGCTCGTAGCGGGCGCCGAGGCCCGACGCGAAGGAGATATCCAGTTCCCTCTCCTTGACCGAGCACTGTCCGCTCGCACTTGCCGATCGAGGCTCATACAAAATGAAAACCCCGGGCTTATGCCGGGGTTTCCGCTTTCGGAGCGACCGACGGGAGTCGAACCCGCTTCTCGAGCTTGGGAAGCTCGGGTAATACCGGTATACGACGGTCGCTAGTGTCGTGTGCGGCGTTCCGCCGCACGAAGGTCAAGGTAACCGTCGTTTGTCGCATGGCGCCATACGACGGTCGCTAGTATCGTGTGCGGCGTTCCGCCGCACGAAGGCCAGGGCGTACTATAGCTTTTCGCCTCCCCGGGCGTCAAGCGAGCCTAGGCGACATAGCTCTGCAGGAGCTCGGAGCGGCTCGGGTGGGAGAGCCGCTTCAGCGCGTTCTTCTCGATCTGCCGAATGCGCTCCTTGGTGAGCTTGAAGCGATCGCCGATTTCCTTGAGGCTCATGGCGCGCCGGCCGTTGAGGCCGAAGCGGTACTCGACCACCTCGCGCTCCTTGTCGGACAGCGTGTGCAGGACATCGTCTATATCCGACTTCAGCCCCTGCTCGACGACATAGTCCTCCGGAGTGGTGTAGGCCGAGTTCTCCACGAAATCGCCGACGACCGAGGAATCGCGCTCGTCGAACACCGGCGTCTCGAGCGAGACCAGCTCGCGGCTGACCGCGACCAGATCGGCCACATGCTCGGGTTCCATCTCGAGCAGCCGGGCGATCTCGCGTATCTCCTCGTCTTCGGTCATGGCCCCTTCGAGCATCTTCCGGGCCTTTTCGATCTGGACGAGCTCGTTGGCGCGATTGAGGGGAAGACGGATCATCCTCGACTTTTCGCAGATAGCCTTGAGAATCGCCTGGCGAATCCACCATACGGCGTAGGAAATGAAATGGTAGCCTTTGTCCACATCGTATCTCTCGATGGCATTGATGAGTCCGATGTTGCCTTCGGAGATGAGATCGGCGAGGGGGAGCCCCTGGTTCTGGTATTTCTTGGCGACATTGACGACGAAACGGAGGTTCGACTTGACGAGCATGTCCTTGGCGAACTTCTCGCCCTGTGCCGCGGCCCGAGCATACTTGTCTTCATCCTGCCGCGAAAGGAGCGGGATTCTGTTTATTTCTTTGAGATACATCGAAAGCACATTCTCGTCGCAGCTTGCACTATCGTTCAGGCAACTATTCTTACGGGCCATTGGCTACCTCCTGGTGCACCTACAATTAAGCAAGTAGCGTGCCAACACCCAGGATCACGGCCGAATCAATTACATCATTTCTTAATTATATGCACCACCAGTACTTATTACAACATGATCGAAGGTCGACCGCAGGCGCTTCTCCGCAAAGAAAACCCGAAAAACGAATATCAAGAGAGAATTACTCGGGATTTTGGAGAGCAGCGCTACGAGATTCTTTCGGCATCCTTAAGAGCCGTTTCTTTTTGAAACAATTGCCGGCAAAAAAATCGACTCTGTGTGGATTCTACTCACACGAGAGTTCGCGAAGGCTGCTGGTACGCCCACAGCACTGCCTATACGGCAAACCGGAGCCGCATTTGCAGCGATCATCCCCCTCGAGCTTCTTCTGAGCGCGAAAATCCACCTGCAGGATCTGCGGACAATCGCCTACGCCGAGACCGAAGGCGGGGAAGGGCACTCGCCAATCCTTCAGCAGCCTGAGCTTTTCGCCTATCCCCAGGCCAGCCAGGCGCCCGGACCGCGAAAGGGCAAGCCAGGAGTCGAGAACTATCCGTAGCACCGCATCTTTCTCGACGACCGAATCGAAGCGCGGCCTTTCCTTCCGGCCGAGATACGCGCCGATATGGATCGAGTAAAACGCGTAGAAATCATTCAACTCCGGCGTGGCACGCCGCGGCATGCCGTAGTCGTTGATCCATCGCCGATATATATCCCGCATCCGGCCGCGGGGCCGCAGTTTCTGCGCGGAAGCCAGACTCTTCAATGCCAGGTCGCACTGGCCCAGTCGAAGCAGGGCCAGGGTGAGCCAGTACAGCCTCGCCGACAGCTCGGCGGAACGGGAAGCCGGGCAGGCGGCGGCGGAAGCGCGCAGGCTCCTGACGGCGAGATCCGGCCTATGCCGTTTGAGGAACCTCAGGCCTTCCCTGAAGTCGGCCTCGCCTTTGTCCTGTCCTTCCTTCCGCATACAAATAAGGTAATTCGGTATTCGCGTCGAGGCAAGGTCCGCCGCCTCAATCCGGCTTGGAGATGAGGAGCACCATCGACCGCGGAGCGACCGCATATTCGTCCTGCGGAGCTACGATGATTTCCTTGCCGGGAGCGAGGATGTCCTCGTCCTCGGGGAGCGAGGTATCCACGACGCGGTGCCATCGCCGCGCGAGCGGGGCGGGACAGAGCCTGAACACGGCCGATTCCTCGGCGGCGTTGTAGATCAGGAAGAAATCGTTGTCGTCCCTGTCCGCGAGTATGTCGGCCTTCGAGCCGTCGATTCGCGCCGCTATGCGTCGCTCGATGCGGGCCCAGTCCGGACTCTTGCCGTTTTCGTCGAACCAGGCGATGTCGGGGATGGCGTTGAAATCGGAGTCCTCGCCCGTGAAGAACTCCGGGCGCCTGAAGGCGGGATGCCGCATGCGGAAGGCCGCGAGTTCCGCGACGAAGCGCCGCAGGGCCCCGTGGGTTTCGAGGGTGCTCCAGTCGTACCAGCTGATCTCGTTGTTCTGGCAGAAGGCGTTGTTGTTGCCCCGCTGGGTGCGGCGGAACTCGTCTCCCCCCAGGAGCATGGGAGTGCCGATGGACAGAAGGAGCGTCGCCAGGAAATTCTTCGCCTGCCGGTTGCGCACCGCCTCGATCTCGGCATTGTGCGAGGGTCCCTCCTCGCCGTAATTGCAGGAGAAGTTTGCGTCGTGTCCGTCGCTGCTGCCTTCGCCGTTGACCTCGTTGTGCTTGTGTTCATAGCTGACCAGATCGTTCAGGGTGAAGCCGTCGTGGGCGGTGATGAAGTTGATGGAATGGAAGGGCTTGCGCCCGTCGCGCAGATAGAGGTCGCTCGAGCCGGTGATGCGCGTGGCGAAGTTGCGGATCGCTCCGGCGTCGCCCCGCCAGAAGCGGCGGACGTCGTCGCGGTAGCGGTCGTTCCATTCGGCCCAGCGCCCGCCGGGGAAGCCCCCGACCTGGTAGGCGCCGCCGGCGTCCCAGGCCTCCGCGATGATCTTCGTGTTGCGCAGGAGGGGATCCTCGGCGATCTGCTCGATCATCGGCGGATTCTCGAGAAGCCTGCCTTTCTGATCGCGGCCCAGGATCGAGCCCAGGTCGAAGCGGAAGCCGTCGACGTGCATCTCGGCCACCCAGTAGTGCAGGCAGTCGATGATGAACGATCGCACCACCGGATGGTTGCAGTTCAAGGTGTTGCCGCAGCCCGAGTAGTTCTTGTAGTAGCGCCGGTCCTCGTCGAGCATATAGTAGATGCGGTTGTCCAGGCCGCGGAAGCTCAGGGTAGGCCCCAGCTCGTTCCCCTCCGCCGAATGGTTGAAGACTATGTCGAGGATCACCTCGATGCCCTTCGCGTGCAGCTCGCGGACCATGTACTTGAACTCGGCGACCTGCTCGCCCCGCGAGCCCGAGGACGAGTAGCTGCCCTTGGGCGCGAAGAACGCGATGGTGGAATAGCCCCAGTAGTTGGAGAGCCGCTCGCCGGTGAGGGGGTTGCGGCGGGGATTCTCGAACTCGTCGAACTCCTGGACGGGAAGCAGCTCGACGCTGGTGACGCCGAGCTCCTTGAGCCTCCCCGCCATCTCGACCACGCCGCGAAAGGTGCCGGGGTGCCCCGCCCCCGAGCTCGGATGGAGCGACAGTCCGCGCACATGGGTCTCGTAGATGAGGCAATGCCTGAGCGGATAGTTGAGCGGCCGATCGCCCTTCCAGTCGAACTCGTCCGAAACGATCACGCACTTCGGCACGAAGGCCGCGTCGTCCTCCTCCGAGAAGGAGAGGTCGGCCTCGGGCGAGTCGGCGCGGTAGGCGCGGGCGGTGGGGAGCTCCCAGATGAAGTCTCCGGTGAGCGCCTTCGCGTACGGGTCGATGAGGGCCTTGTTGGCGTTGAAGCGGTAGCCCTTCCTGGGCAGATAGGGCCCGGCGGCCCGCCAGAGGTAGAGGGCTCCGGGCTTCAGGCCGATGACGAGGACATGCCAGATATCGCCGGTGCGATTGAGCCGCGGGTCGAGGCGGTAATGGAACACGCAGGTCGCATCCTGCGGCGAAGCGTAGATGCACAGGGCCAGAGATTCGGCGTTGCGGGAAAAAATGGCGAAATTGACCCCCTCGGCCTGGACCTTGGCGCCGAGCGGGAGGGGACTGCCCGGCCTCACTGCGTACATGGTGGACTGCACCTCAGGGAGTATAGCGCTTCGCGCTCCGATCCGCGAGCGGCCGAGGCGCGCGGCCCAGGCGCGCGGCCGGCCTGGCAATCGGCCGGCCCTTGGACTAGACTCGACTCGGCCCTTCAAGGCCCGATCGAGGAGGAAAGCCGATGACTCGCGAAGAGAAACTGGATCTGATCAAGAAGTTCGAGTCCGCGTATTCAGCAGTCGACGACATGATCTCGAAGCTCCCGGACGAGGCGCTCCGCTTCGTGCCGCCGATCGAGGACGCCTGGTCGATCAACGATTTCCTGGTGCACTTCCTCGACGCGGACGCGAATCTGAGCTTCCGTATCCGAGGCGCCGTAGCGGAGCCGGGCGTGGCCGCCCCCGCCTGGGAGGAGGAAGCGTGGCATGCGAGCCTGCGCTACGGCGAGACGGACGGCAAGCGCTGCCTCGAGCTGGCGAAGGGGCTGCGGGCCTTCTTTGGCCAGACGCTCCGAGCGCTCGTCGACGAAGACTGGTCGAAGTTCTTCATCCTGCACTCGACCCGCGGCAGGATGGAGCTGGCCGACATTCTCGCCACCTACCGCGATCACGTCGCCTTCCACGCCACGCTCATCAAGCGCAACAGGGAAGCCTGGGCGGCGCGAAACGACTAGATAGAATCAGGCGGGGGCGATCAGGCCGTGCTCCCTGGCCAAGGCCTTGATCCTGAGGTACTCGGTATTGAGTCTCGCGGTACGAGCGTTGAGCCTCGCGAGCCGCTGGGCGAGCAGGCGGGCGAGGAAGATGCCGTAGTGCGGATTCTCCTTGATCAGGTTGACGAAGTCCTGCTTCGAAATGCGTATGAGCACGCAGGCGCCTTTGGCCACCACGGTCGCGGAGCGGCGATTCGACAGCAGGAAGGCCATCTCCCCCATGAACATGTCGTCCGGGCTCAGCGAGGAAATGAGCTTGCCCTTCGAATAGACGTAGAGGGTGCCCGAAACGATGTAGTACAGGTAATCCGATTCCTCGCCTTCCGAGCAGATGTACTGGCCGTCGGCGAAGCGGGCCTCCTCGGCACGCTCGAAGATCTTCGGGATGATGTTGGACTCGGCGTGGCGATGGTCTATCTCGAAGCTTACTTCGTTGCCCTTTTCGTTGTAGTGCAACTTCCGCACGTAGACATTCGCCATCCTCACGCCCATTCCATGCAGCTCGGGACTGACCGCCCCGGAGGTCAATCGGCGCTTCCAGTCGAAGCCGTCTCCCTCGTCGCGGACCATGAAGCGCGATCCCTCCGGGGTGATGGTGTACGAAAAATAGACTTTCTTCTCTTTTACGGCGGGATTGCGGTTCTTCTCGCGTATCAGGTCCATGATGTCCCGGTTGCGCTCGAGCCAGGCGGTCTTTTCCTCGAAACTGATCTTGCAGTTGCCGTGCTCGATCGCGTTGATGAGCAATTCGAGAAGGGCGACGTGCAGTTTCTCCCGCTCGTCCCTCCCGATGAGGTTCGCGTTGTACAGGTAATTGGTTATGAGGTTGGTATAGGTGGTGATGTCGAGGGGATCGTTGTCGATCACGAAGGCGCCGGATATCGTCTTGAGAAGGTGCTGCTGAATGCCTCGCTGGAAGAGGATCTGCTTGTTCTGCCGCACGATCCGCAGAAGGCGCGGAAGGTTCGAAACGAATTCGCGCTTCCTGAGCACGGCGATCACGTTGACGTCGCGCATCGCCTCGATCAGATCCTTCTCGTTCTCCTCGTCGTGGATTCCGATGATCCCGCCGTAGTGGAGCCAGGGATCCTCCCGGATCTCGTTCAGGATTTCCCTGCAATCGAGGGCCGTATCGGAGAAATAGAAAATCTTCATTTCCGGCAACTCGTACTTCAGGAATTCGATCACCTGCGCTTGGTCGGAGAAAAACACGGGGGCGAACTCGCCGCCCGAACGCTCGCATTCCAGCCGGATCGCCTCATTGAGCTTTTCGTCACTCGACACTACCGGTATTTTTCGCATCGCAAAGTCCCCTCTATGGTTTCGGCGGGAACACTCGTCGGATTGACTTTTTTCGGCCCGTATGTATCTATGGTGGAGCTTTGCGAGCTCTCGGGCCCATAGCTCAGTTGGTTAGAGCTGCGGACTCATAATCCGTAGGTCGCTGGTTCAAGTCCAGCTGGGCCCATTTTCACCGACAGCATCGCCATTCTCCGGAACGCCTCCGTCGCAGGACGGCCGCGGGAGCTAGCCTTCGAGACAGTGCTCGGCGGGCAGCGGATGGCTAAGGAAGGCACCCATGGCCTCGGTATAGCCATAAGCGCCGGCTTGGCCGAACATGAGAAGGTTCTCCGGCCCGAGCGGCGGCAGGGCGACAGAGCCCAGCCGGTCCAGCGAGGTGCACAGCGGGCCCGTGAGGGTATGGATCAGCTTCCCGCCGGAGAGCCCCGGCGCGCGGACCGGGAAGCTCTGTCCCGTGAGCAGCGGGCGCAGGAGGTGGTTGATGCCGCCTTCGAGCACGGCGAAGCGCGTACCGCGGCTTTCCTTGACGCGGATGACGCGACTCAGGTACACCCCGCAAGGACCGACCAGCCACCTGCCCGGCTCGACGAGGAGCTTTCCGCCGAACCAGGCATTCTCCCGCAGCAGGGCATCCAGGCCCTTCCCCAGTGCCTCGAGGTCGAGTTCTCTTTCTCCCTCGGCGTAGGGGATCCCCAGTCCGCCGCCGAGATCGACGAGCTCCATATCCAGTTTCACGTCCTTGGCCATGCGCTCGGCGATGGACAGCGCGACCCGGTAATTGGCGATGAGCCGATCCGCGTCTCGCTCGTTGCTCGCCGCGAAGACCTGCAGCCCCGTCACCGCGACCCGGCGAAAATTCCGCATGCTCTCCAGGAACCGCGGCAGGTCCTCCTCGTCGACGCCGAAGGCCGAGGGTCCGGCGCCGCCGATGATCCGGGAGCTTTCGCTGATTCCGTCGGCCGGGTGGACGCGGAGGCTCAAGGGCAGGGGCGAAGCCGGCCGACCCGCGGGCGCGGCGGCCGAAAGGTGGCCTTCGATCCGCTCGGCGTCCTCGAGGCCGTCGATCTCGATCCGGGCACCCATCGAAAGGGCGAGCTCGATCTCCTCCGAGGACTTGCCGGGACCGGCGAACAGGATGCGTCCGCCGGGAACGCCGGTCCGCCTCAGCAGTTCGAGTTCGCCGATGGAGGCGACGTCGAAGTCGGAGCCGAGCGAGGCGAAGCGCGCGACGATGCCGGGGTGGGGATTGGCCTTCACGGCGTACGCGAGCCGAACCCTGCCGGGCAAGACGGCGCGCAGGGCGCGGAACCTCTCCTCGGCGGCGTCGAGCCGATAGACGAAACAGGGCGTCGCGTGGCCGCCCGCGAACTCGAGCGCGTCTTTTTCCGTCAGGGCGAACAGGCTCATGATTCCCGACCTCGCTTGCCGAAGGCCAGCCTCATCGCAGCGCCGCCTCCAAGGCGGTCGCAGCGTCGGTCTTGGCATCCCGGTATTTGACGATGCAGGGGGCGTAGAGCGATATCCCCTGCTTCTCGGCGAACTCCCCGCCGGCCGGCCGCGAGCCGGGCACCACGACCGCGGCCTCGGGCACTTCCCCGCGGATCATGCGCGCCTCGACGAGATCGTAGATGGCCGTCGAGGCCGTCAGGATGACCCCGGGCGCGAGGACGGCCCTGCGCCGCACGAGGACGCCCTCGAAAAGCCCGCAGAGCGCCCCGACGAGACACTCGTCCTCCACGACCACCGGCCGGGCTCCGGCAGGCTCGAGCACCCCGCCTACCTGGACGCCGGCCGAGAGATGCGTGTTCTCGCCCACCTGGGCGCAGGAGCCGACGAGGGCGTGGCTGTCGATCATGCTGCCGCTTCCGACGAAGGCCCCGACGTTGACGTAGGCCGGCGGCATCACGACCACGCCCGGCTTAAGGCAGGCGCCGCGCCTCACGGCGCTGCCGCCCGGCACCAGGCGGATCCGGTCCTCGGCCGCGAAGCGGCGCGGAGGAAAAGCGGACCTGTCGAAGGCGCCGCACGGCCACTCCTCGAAGCTCACCGTCTCGGTGGCGCGAAAGCCCGCCAGGATGCCGCGCTTGACCCAGGTCACGGCGTTCCAGGATCCGTCGGGCTCTCGCCGCGCCGAGCGCAGCTCGCCCGATTCCAGGTTTCGCAGAAGAGCTTCGTGCGCCTCGGCGAAGCCCGGATCGGCCAGGATCAGATCGAGTTCGCGCCCGTAGAAGGCCTCGAGCGATGCCAGGTCTCGGCTCATGAAAGCCCCTTCGCGCTTCCGGAAGAGGACGGTCCGCCCGAGCCGACCGGGAGTCCGAAGGCGGACAAGAGCTCGACGAGTCTCGCGCGAGTGGCCTCCGATGCCCGGACGAGGGGAAGGCGAGGAATGTCGGAGCCCATGCCGAGGAGGCTGAGCGCGGCCTTGAGCGGCGCGGGATTGGTTTCGAGGAAGAGCGCGTCCATCACGGGCAGGAGGCGGTAGTGCAGCGCGCGCGCCTCGTCCATGCGGCCCTCCATCGCCGCGTCGACCAGGGCCTTCGTCTCGGTCGGCAGCACGTTCGCCATGACGGAGATGAGGCCCTTGGCCCCGACGGCGATGGCGGCCAGGGCGAGTCCGTCGTCACCGGACAGGAGGGTCTTGCCCGGCGGGAGGGTCCTGGCGATTTCGCCTATCTGAGCGAGATTGCCGGAGGATTCCTTCACGGCCACGACCTGCGGAATGGTCCAGAGGCGGGCGAGGTCCTTGGGAAGAAGGTTGAGCCCCGTGCGCCCGGGCACGTTGTAGGCCACGATGGGCAGATCGGGCACGGCCGCGGCTATGGCGCGGAAGTGCGCCTCGATGCCCCCCGGCTGGGGTTTGTTGTAGTAGGGCACGACGACGAGCAGGGCCTCGGCTCCTGCCGCCGCCGCCCGCCGCGCGAGATCGACGGCAGCCTCGGTCGAATTGTGCCCCGTGCCTACGACGAGCGGCATGTTCCCGCGCTCTTCGCGCGCGGCCGCGACGAGCCGATCCCGCTCCTCCTGGCTCATCGTCGCCGCTTCGCCCGTCGAGCCGAGCACGACGAGGAAGTCCGCGCCTCCGTCGCGCAGGTAACGGACCAGCTTCCTGAAAGCCGGCAGATCCACGCCGCCGGTGCCCGAAGGGGAATCTCCCTCGAGAAAGGGAGTCGCTATCGCGACGCCGAGGCCGCGAATCCTGTCTGCAATCGTCATGATCGCCTCCTATGGGGCCCGAACGCCGTCGGCGCCGGCCCCGTCTCAGTCTCTGTCGTCAGCGCGTTCCACCCGGCCCCGGGGCCAGGAAAAGCGGAGAGATGATTTCGTCGGCCATGTCGTCGAAGGTGTAGAATCCCTTCCTGCCATGGATCCAGCGGAGGGCCCGCAGCGCCCCCTGCGCGAAGATGTCCCGCGACGTGGCCTCGTGCGAGATCACGAGCGCCTCCGCATCCGCCTCCAGGCGGAGTTCGTGATAGCCGACCTCGGTCCCGCCCCTCACCGAGACGAGCTGCAGACGAGTCTCGGGCGAGAGCGGCGCGGAGGCGTCCGGAGCTGCCGAGACCGCTTCGGCATAGCGCGGACAGCCCTCGCGGAGCGCGGCGGCGAGGAGCTTGGCCGTGCCGCTCGGGGCGTCGATCTTGGCGCGGTGATGCCGCTCGAGCACGGAGAGGTCCGCGCGGGGATCCAGGGCGGCGAGGCGGCCGAGGGACAGCGCCACACGCTTCAAATAGGCCACCGCCAGGCTGAAGTTGGGCGCCACGAGCAGCCCGATCGAGGAGTACTCCGCGGGATCGAGGGCTGAAGCATCCCAGCCGGTCGCGCCGACCACCAGGTCGACATGCGAATCCCTGGCCCAGGCCAGATGCCCCGCGACCGCCTGGCCCACGCTCGCGTCGAGAGCGACATCCACGGGGCCTCTCGGACTCTCGCCCTTGTCCAGGGCCCAGACGAGTTCCATATCGCGCTCGCTCGCGAGCAGACGCGCCACCGCGGAACCGAGGCGGCCGTTGCCGAAGATGCCGATTCTCATGCTGCCCCCTTCGATACGGAGCCCGAGCTCCCCGCGCCGAAAAACGCGGCATGGAGTCTGCGGAGAGACTCGGGCGCGTCGGCCTGGGCGACGACGAGACTCAGGTTGATCTCGTTCGCGCCCAGGCTGATCATCTCGACATTCATGTCGCGCAGGGCGTTGAAGGCCATGCCTGCCACGCCCGGCGTGCGCCGCAGCTGCTCGCCGACCAGCGCCACGATGGCCCGGTCGCGCTCAATCCGCACCTCGGCGAAGCTCGACAATTCCTCGGCCAAGCCCTCGAGCGGAGCGCTCGCCTCGACCGTCATCGAGACGCTCACCTCGGAGGTGGAGACGAGATCGACGCTCACGCCGCGCCGTCCGAAGGCCTCGAAAATGCGGGCCAGGAAACCGGCGCCGCCCAGCATCCCGGGCGAGCGCACGGTCAGCACCGAAACCGGAGCGCGCGAGGCCAGCGCGGTCACCGGCAGTCCGCTCGCCGCGTCCCGCGAAATGCTGGTAAAGCGGCCATTCCGGACCAGGCTGTTGCGGACGGTCACGGGGATGCCGAGCTCGACCGCCGGGAGGATGGTCGCCGGATGGAGGACCTTGGCGCCGAAGGCGGCGAGCTCGGCCGCCTCGTCGTAGCCGAGGTGCTCGACGGGACGGGCGTCGGGCACGATGCGGGGGTCGCAGGTCAGGACTCCCTCGACATCCGTCCAGATTTGGATTTCAGCCGCCCGGATGGCGGCGCCGAAAAGGCTGGCGCTGAAATCCGAGCCGCCGCGGCCCAGAGTCGTCGGGGCGCCTGAGGCGTCGGAGCCGATGTAGCCCTGGGTGACTACCGTGCCGCCGCGATCGAGCGCCGGAAGCAGCTCCTTCTCCGCCAGGACGCGGATCTCCGCCGGAAGGGGCCGCGCCTGCCCGAAGCGCGAATCGGTGCGCATGACGAGGCGGGCGTCAAGCCAGGGGACCCGCATGAAGGCCGCCAGCAGCCGGGACGAAAGCAGCTCGCCGTAGCCGACGAGGGCGTCGAGGCTCTTGTCGGGCAGGGCGCCGAGCATGGCCGAGCCGCGCAGCAGGAGCGACAGTTCCTTCTCGGCGGCGGCGATGAAGTCGGCGAGCTCGCCGGGCACGGCTTCGCCGAAGAGCTCGGCTGCCACCGCGCGATGGCGCTCCATGACGCGGCCCAAGCCCTCGAGGGCGCCGCCCTCGTTCCGGGCGGCTGCGGTCTTCCCGCAGGAGAACAGCGCGTCCGTGACGCCCCCGAGCGCGGACAGCACGACGACGATCCCCTCGGCTCCCTCGGAGCGGACTATGTCGGCGACATTCCGCAGGCGCTCGGCGTTGGCCACCGAGCTGCCGCCGAACTTCATCACGACCGGCCGGCTCATGGCAGCAGGCCCGAAGCGAGCGCGAGTTCCGCATTGAGGACCGAGGCTCCTGCGGCCCCGCGTTCGGTGTTGTGTCCGAGGATCGTCATCTTGACCCCCATGATCGGGCAGGACCTGACGCGTCCGACCTGGATGCGCATGCCGCCGTCCTCATCCGCGTCGCGCCTCGGCTGCGGCCTGTCCTTCTCGGTACGCACCTGGACGAAGCGGCGGGGAGCCGTGGGCAGGGACATGCCCTCGGTGTCGGGCTTGAAGCCCTCGATGGCCCGCGAGACGGCCTCGGGGTCCGGAGAGCCGGAGAGGCGCAGGCTCGCCGAGATCGTGTGGCCGTCGACGACGGGCACCCTGTTGCACGAAGCCGAGACGGTGAAGGGGGCCATGACCACCTGCCGGCCGTCGAAGGTCCCGAGGATCTTGCGCGCCTCGGTCTCGACCTTCTCCTCCTCGCCCCCGATGTAGGGGATGACGTTCGCCACCGCGTCGAGCGAGGGCACCCCGGGGTATCCGGCGCCGCTTAAGGCCTGCATGCTGACGACGAGGGCGGACTCGAGCCCGAAACTGCGGTGCAGGGGCCCGAGCGCCCCGCAGAGGACGGCGGTCGTGCAATTGGGATTGCAGAGAATGGCGCCCTTCCATCCGCGGCGCCTGCGCTGCAGCTCCACCAGAGCGAGGTGGGCGGCGTTGAGCTCGGGGATGAGCAGCGGCACGTCCTCCTCCATCCTGAAGGGCGAGGCGTTGCTGAAGACCATGGCGCCGGCGGCCGCGAAGAGCGGCTCGATCTCCAGGGCGACGGCGGCGTCCAGGGCCGAGAAGACCACGGGGGCGAAAGCCTTGGCCGGGTCGCAGGGAAGGACGCGCAGGGAGCCCAGGCCGGAGGGGATCTCGCCGGGAAGGCGCCAGTCGCAGGCCTCGGCATAGGCCTTGCCCACGCTGCGCTCGCTGGCCGCGAGGTGCTGGATCGCGAAAGAGGGGTGCTCGGCGAGTCGCCTGACGAAACGCTGCCCGACGACGCCGGTGGCGCCGAGAATGGTGACGGGTATACGGGACATTAGATGCTCCTCGGGATGATATGGAAAATGCGGAGGGAGGGGAAAAAGGCGTGAAGACGGAAAATCGGCATGCGGGACCTCCCTATCCGATGGAGATCCCATGAACCATCCCCCCGGCCCGACGGGCGCTGCTCTGGGGTGACGATTCCGATGGCACTCCGCGGGGTCTGTCCCGCGACAGCCGCCAGGTGTTAGCCTGGTCGTCCAAGAACCGCGGCGGGAAAGCTCCGCAGGTTCCTTCGGCGATCCTCCCCTTTCGTCCGGCGTCGCAGGGCCTTCCGCCCTCGACCGGATTACTCATGGGGATCGCTCCTCCATTCGGTAAAGTCCAATCTACAGAATGGCGGAGCTCCGTGCAAGGGGGGCTTCGGATATCTACGGTGCGCACGACGAGGCTACCCGGCCCGGCTTTCCGGCGAACATCTGTTATCGATCCGCCGCGCCCAGGTGAACCGCTTGTAGCTCGTACGCGGATCGTATACGTTTTGCCGGGGTATTCGTCTGAAACTGTCTTGAGATAATGAAGATAATTCTGTATTTTTGGCCCATACGGAGTGCGGAACCCAGGAGGATGAAGATATGGACGAGATCATGTGGTCGGGGCGTCAGAGCGCCGAGTGGCGCACCAAGATAGGTTTGGCCGAGATGCTCAAGGGCGGCGTCATCATGGACGTGACCAATGTCGAGCAGGCGAAGATAGCCGAGCGCGCGGGGGCCGTGGCCGTCATGGCGCTGGAACGGGTTCCCGCCGACATCAGGGCGACGGGCGGCGTGGCGCGCATGTCCGATCCCAAGATGATCAAATCGATCCAGGACGCGGTCTCCATTCCCGTCATGGCCAAGTGCCGCATCGGTCATTTCATGGAGGCGAGGATACTCGAGGCCCTGGAAGTCGATTTCATCGACGAGTCCGAGGTGCTCACCCCCGCCGATGAGCGGTTCCACGTCAACAAGCGGGATTTCAAGGTTCCCTTCGTCTGCGGCTGCCGCGACCTCGGCGAGGCGCTCCGCCGCATCGGCGAAGGCGCGGCCATGATCCGCACCAAGGGCGAGCCGGGCACCGGCGACGTCGTCGAGGCGGTCAGACACATGCGCAACGTGACCGACGAGATCGCCCGCCTCACCCGGCTGCGCGACGAGGAGCTCATGTCGGCCGCGAAGGAGCTGGGTGCGCCTTACGAGCTCGTGGTCGAAGTAGCCAAGACCGGAAAGCTTCCCGTGCCCAATTTCTCGGCCGGCGGCATAGCCACGCCCGCGGACGCGGCCCTCATGATGGAGCTCGGCGCCGAGACCGTCTTCGTCGGCTCCGGCATCTTCAAGTCGGGAGATCCCGCGCGCCGCGCCGCCGCCATCGTCGGGGCCGTCGCCTACTACAAGGATCCGAAGAAGCTGGCAGAGCTCTCCGCCGATCTCGGCGAGCCCATGGTCGGCATCGGCCTCGGCGAGCTCCAGGACGATCAGCGCATGGCCAAACGGGGCTGGTGAGGTGAAGAGAGTCGGCGTTCTCGCTCTCCAGGGAGACTACGCCGCCCACGAGCGGGCGATCGAGCGCGCCGGAGCGGAGCCCTTCGAGGTACGCAGCCTCGCGGACATCGACGCCGCGGAGGCGCTCGTGCTTCCGGGAGGCGAGAGCACGGTCATGGGCAACCTCCTCGTCCGCTTCGGCCTCCTCGACCGCCTCGTGGAAAGGATAGCGGCAGGCTTGCCCGTGTTCGGCACCTGCGCGGGCCTCATCCTCCTGGCCTCCCGCGTCGAGGGATACTCGCAGCCGGGCATCGGCCTCCTGGACGTGACGGTGCGGCGCAACGCCTACGGCCGACAGGTGTTCAGCTTCCGCACCCCGATCCGCACCACGGTGCCCGGGGCCGAAAACCTGGAAGCGGTGTTCATCCGCGCTCCCAGGATCACGGCCTGCGGGCCCAAGGTCGAGGTGCTGGCCGAATACGAGGGCAGCCCCATCCTCGTCCGTCAGGGGAACATCCTCGGCGCCACCTTCCACCCCGAGCTGGTGGACGGCGCCGTGATTCACCGCTACCTCATCGGATTCTAGTCCACGCCCGCGGCATCTTCGGGCGTGGATTCCCTGGACGGCTTCAGGCTGACGAGTATCTTGTCGATGCGGTTGCCGTCCATGTCCACGATCTCGAGGAGGCAGTCGCCCCAGCGGCATTTTTCTCCCGCGTGGGGGATGGTACCCATCCGGTCGAGCACCAGGCCCGCCACGGTGTCGTAGTCGCCGCCCCCGGGCTCAGCCTCGAGCCCCAGCCCTTCGATGAAGCGGTCTATGGGCAGATTGCCGTCGACCAGGTAGGAGCCGTCGTCCCGCCGGATGATTTCCGGCTCGTCTTCGTTTCCCGTGAAGGGAAGATTGCCCACGATCGATTCCATGAGATCCGAAAGCGAGACGAGCCCGGCGACCCCGCCGTATTCGTCGAGGATGAGGGCGGTCTTCACGCCGCCTTCCTTGAGCGCCGAGAAGGCCTTCAGGGCGGAAATGGACTCAGGCACGAGCACGGGCTTGCGCAGGAATCGCCACAGATCGTCGAACTGACCGATCGCGATGGCTGCCAGGCAGTCCTTGACGGGCAGCATGCCGATCACGCGATCCAGATTCTCGTCCACCGCCGGCAGGTAGCCATAGCGGGAGTTGCCGAGAAGCAGGTCCCGCGCCGCCTCGAGCCCGGCCCGCATGTCGACATAGACCACGTCGGTGCGCGGGGTCATGAGCGATTTGACGCGGCGATCGCCCAGGGACAGCACGCCCTCCACCATCTCCCGCTCCCTCGCCTCGAATACGCCCGTCTCGGCCCCCTGCGCTATCAGCACCCGGATCTCCTCCTCGGTCACCGCCGGCTCGCGCGCGCCCTTCGCGCCGAGCAGTACGATGACGAGTTCCGTGGCCCCGGAAAGCAGCCGGGCAAGGGGCGCGAATACCACCGCAAACACGCGCAGCGGGCGTATGACCGCCGCCGCGATGGGCTCGGGGCGGGCCAGGGCGAGATTCTTGGGCACCAGCTCGCCGAGCACGACCGAAACCAGTGTCGTCACCACGACGACGATGATGACCGACACCGTGCCGGCCGACGCGGACAGAAACGGAACTTGCTTGAGAGTCCGAGCCAGCGTCTGCGCGACGGTGGCTCCGCCGTAGGCTCCGGCGAGGATGCCCACGAACGAGACCACGACTTGAATGGTCGAAAGAAAACGCGAGGGGTTCTCCGCGGTTTCGAGAGCCAGTCGATAGCCCTTTCGGCCCTTCTCGGCCTCGTGGCGCAGTCTGGCCTTGCGGGAAGACACGATCGCCATCTCGGAGAGCGAGAAAAAGCCGTTGAGGAGAATGAGCGCCAGGATGATCGCAATCTCGAGACCCATTGTACGAAAATACATCGATACGCGATCTCCGTCGAGATGCGCGGAACGAGATGCGCGGCGCGAAATGCGCGAAAGCCGCCCGGAAGCGCGCGGCGAGGGAGTGCGGGCGGCGGGAGTGCGGGCGGCCTTGTCCCCAAGGGTCGATGCCGCTATCCTGTTCCGCATGGAACGTTGCCCTTGGTGCGGATCCGAGCCGCAGTATGTCGCCTATCACGACGAGGAGTGGGGAGCGCCCGTGCACGACGAGCGGCGTCACTTCGAGTTTCTCCTTCTCGAAACGCAGCAGGCCGGACTTTCGTGGAGCACGATTCTCCGCAAAAGGGAGGGGTATCGCCGGGCCTTCGCCGGCTTCGACCCGGAAAAGGTGGCGGCGTTCTCCGCCGCGCGCATCGACAAGCTCATGACCGATCCGGGGATCATCCGCAACCGCAGGAAGCTTGAAGCGACCGTGCGCAACGCTGCCGCCTTTCTCGAGGTGGCGGAAGAGCGCGGCTCTTTCGACGCCTACATCTGGGACTTCGTCGACGGCAAGCCCATCGTCAATGCCTGGCGTTGCCCTTCCGACGTGCCCGCCACCAGCGCGGAATCCGACCGCCTCGCCGCCGACCTCAAGCGGCGAGGCTTCGGTTTCGTCGGCTCCACGACGATCTACGCCCACATGCAGGCGATCGGACTCGTCAACGACCATCTCGTGTCGTGCTTCCGCTGGGCCGAACTCGGCGGAAGCCCCCGAAGGCCTAGGCCGTGAAGGCGAGCCTCGACGCCATCCGGCGCAGGATTTCGGTGAGGACCTACGATGGCGTCCCGCTCGAGTCCGAGGCCGCCGCGGCCCTGCGGGCCTCCTTCCTCGAAGCGGTGCCCGGGCCCTTCGGCGGCCGGCCGCGCTTCCTCCTCCTCGAACGCGGCGAGGCCGGGGCCGAGGGGAGACGCCTCGGGACCTACGGGCAAATCCGCGGCGCCCCGGCGTTTATCGTCGGGGCCGTCGAGCGCGGCCCCCGCGCCATGGAAGATTACGGCTATGCGCTCGAGGGGATCGTCCTCAGGGCCACCGAGCTCGGGCTCGGCAGCTGCTGGCTCGGCGGACTCTTCGACAGGACCTTCATCGCCCGCGCGCTCGCCGCCGACGACGCGGAGCTGATTCCTGCCTGCAGCCCCGTCGGCGCTCCGGCGAGCCGCGTCGGCGTGCAGGATAGGATCATCCGCCTCGGCGCAGGCTCGAGGCGGCGCAAGGATCCAGCCGAGCTCTTTTTCGAAAATGGCGCCGACGGCTCATGGCGACCGCTCCGGGCGGAAGGTAAGCTCGCCGAGCTCCTCGAGGCGGTCCGAATCGGGCCTTCGGCCTCGAACAAGCAACCCTGGCGCCTGCTCTTCGACCGATCGGCCGATCGCCTCTGCCTCTTCCTCCGGGAAGACCGGCTCTACAATGCGGCCCTGGGCGAGATCAGACTTCAGAACCTCGACATGGGCATAGCCATGCGGCACATCGAAAGCGCGGCGACGGCGCTGGGGCTTCGCGGTTCCTGGTCCCTAGCCGGAGAAGGGCCGCATCCTCCCGAAGAGCGGCTGCACTATATCGCCGCGTGGGAGTTCGCCTGAATCGACGAAGCGACTTGCCCGCCGGGCAGCGCGGCCGTATCTTATCGTTAAAGTAAGATTAACCTAAGGAGCCAGCATGATCTCCAAAAGAATGGCCGAACGCATCAACGAGCAGATCAACAGGGAAATGTATTCCGCGTATCTGTATCTGGCCATGGCGGCCCGCATGAGCGAGGCCGGCTACAAGGGCGTCGGACACTGGTTCACGATCCAGTACCACGAGGAAATGTTCCACGCCATGAAGTTCGCAAATTACCTTCAGGACCAGGGCGCGGCGGTCGAGCTCAAGGCGATCGCCAAGCCCGAGTTCAAGGAAAGCGGCGTAAAGGAACTATTCCAGCGCGCCCTCGAACATGAAAAGGGCGTCACGAAGAGCATCGCCGAAATCATGGCCCTCGCCGGCGAGGAAAAGGACTACGCCACGCAGACCCTCGCCCAATGGTTCGTCACCGAGCAGGTCGAGGAAGAGAAAAACGCGAGCGAGATTCTCCAGACCGTCGATCTCATGGGCAATTCCCCGCAGGGAATCTTCATGCTGAACATCGAACTCGGGAAGCGCTCCTTGAGCGTCCCGAGCGACTTCACCAAGCTGGGCGGCGGCGCCTGATCGTCCTTCGAGCGGCCTCTCCGCGGCGGGCCTTCGGATAGCGCCGCGAAAGTCCGTGCAGAGAGCCGGTTCCCCTCCCCTTTCGGGAAGCCGGCTCTTTTGCTATCCTGCCGCCGGAGGACCGTGTGTACATCAGCACCAGATCCGAGGCCGCCCCGGTCTCCGCAGCCCAAGCCATCCTCGCCGGCATAGCCTCCGACGGCGGGCTCTACGTTCCCCGCCGGATGCCTGCGCTCGATCTTGACGCCCTGCGCGCGACCCGTCTCTCCTATGCGGAGCTCGCCTTCCGTGTGCTTTCGCCCTTTTTCCCCGAGTTCGAGGGCGGGCGGCTCGCGGCGGCGCTGGAAGCGTCTTCGGCCAGGTTCGACTCGCCGGACGTCGCTCCGCTGACGCGGCACGGCCGCTATCATTTCCTTGAGCTGTTCCACGGGCCCACGCTGGCCTTCAAGGATCTCGCCCTCACGCTCATGGGCGCCCTCACGCGCCTGGCGCGCGATCGTTTGGGCGTGCGGGACGAGATAGTGATCCTCGTCGCCACCTCGGGCGACACGGGCAAGGCGGCCCTGGCCGGCTTTTCGGACATGCCGGGGATACGCATCGTCGTATTCTACCCGGCCCGCGGCGTCAGCGCCGTGCAGCGGCTCCAGATGGTGAGTCACCGGGCGGACAACGCGGCGGTCGTCGGCATAGAGGGGAGCTTCGACGACGCCCAGCGCGGCGTCAAGGCGCTTTTCGCCGATGCCGAGCTCGCCGGAAGCCTGGAAAAGCGCGGGCTGCGGCTCTCCTCGGCCAATTCCATCAATATCGCGCGGCTTCTCCCGCAGATCGTCTACTACGTCAAGGCCTGGCGGGATCTGGCGGATTCGGGCAAGCTCGGGCCGGACGGCGAGATGGACGTCGCCGTGCCCACGGGCAACTTCGGCAATATCCTCGCGGCGAGCTATGCGAAGGCGATGGGTCTTCCCATCCGGAATCTCATCTGCGCCTCGAACAGGAATCACGTCCTGAGCGATTTTTTCGAAACCGGCCGCTACGACCGAAGGCGAGAGTTCTACACGACCTCAAGTCCTTCGATGGACATCCTCGTCTCGAGCAATCTCGAACGCCTCATTTTCGAGACCGCGGGCCGGGATCCGGCGCGGACGGCCCAGCTCATGGGCCGGCTGGCTGCCGAAGGCAGCTTTTCGCTCTCCGAGGCCGAACGCGCCGGCTTCTCCGACTTCCGCTCGGGCTGGGCGGACGAGGCGGCGGCAGCGGCAGCGATCCGCGAACTCTACGACGACTCGGGCTACCTGATCGATCCGCACACGGCCGTGGCCGTGGCCGTAGCCGATCGCCTTCGCGGCGGCTCCGACGGCGAGGTTCCGCTCGTCGTGGCCGCGACGGCCAGCCCCTTCAAGTTCCCGGCGACGGTCGCGGCGGCCATCGGCCTCGGGGCGGCCG
>DATKVK010000006.1:0-91959 GCA_035530095.1 Rectinemataceae bacterium
ATCCAGCCTTCGCAGCAGAGGATCAGGATCTACGAGTCGCTCGCCGCGACCACGGCCCATCCCTCGGCCGACACGCTCCATCGCCAGCTCCAGCCCGAGATCCCGACCCTGTCCCGGACCACCGTCTACGGCACGCTCGAACTATTCGTGGAAAAGGGCATCGCCCAGCGCCTGGCTCTGACGGGCTCGGAGCTGCGCTTCGATGCGGACACCTCCCGGCACGTCCACTTTCGCTGCCGAGCCTGCGGGGCGGTCTCGGACCTGCCGGGGGTGTCCGCGCCCCTGCCGCCTCCCGCTCCGGCGGGCTATCGGGTCGAGTCCTCGCAGTTCTTCGCCGAGGGGCTCTGCCCCGCCTGCGCCTCCGAGCCGGAGGCGCGGTGATCGGCGCAGGGCGCGTCAGAGCGTGACGTCGGAAGCGCGCCTTCGATCGCCGAGACTCGCGGAAAAGAGCAGCTCGTAGGCGTCGGAGGCGATCTGGAGTTCTTCGTTCGTGGGTATCACCAGGATCGCGGTCGGGGAATAGGGCTGCGAAACCGCCCCCTCCTTGCTGCCGTTGGCCATGTTGGCCGTGTAGTCCATGACGATGCCGATGTGCTCGAGCCGATGGCAGATGCGCTCGCGCATCCTGATGCCGTGCTGGCCGACACCTCCCGTGAAGACGAGGGCGTCGACCTTGACGAGCTCGGCGGCGTAGGCGCCGATGTACTTGCGGACCCGGTGCGCATAGACTTCGAGCGCCTCTATGGCGTTGCGGATACCCTTGTCCACGGCGGCCTCGAGGTCGCGGAGGTCGTTGGATATGCCGGAGAGGCCCAAGAGGCCGCTCTTCTTGTTGAGCATCGCGTTCAGGTCCTTGGAGGAATACCCGCGCTCCTCCAGGAAGGACAGGATGGCTGGATCGAAGTCGCCGGATCGGGTGCCCATCATGAGGCCTTCGAGGGGGGTGAAGCCCATCGAGGTGTCGATGGAGCGGCCGGTCTCGATGGCGGTGATCGAGGCGCCGTTGCCGAGGTGGCAGGTGATGAGATTCGTGTTCTCGTGGTGCCGCTTGAGCAGTTCCAGGGCCCGGCCGGCCACGTAGCGGTGGCTCGTTCCGTGGAAGCCGTAGCGGCGTATCCGGTACTTGTCGTAGAGCTCCCGGGGCAGGCCGTAGAGATAGGCGGCCGGGGGCATGGTCTGGTGGAAGGCGGTGTCGAAGACCGCCACCTGGGCCACGCCCGGCAGGAGCCGCTCGGTCTCGCGGATGCCGAGGAGGTTCGCGGGGTTGTGAAGCGGGGCCAGCTCGATGTTCTGCTCGATGGCCGCCAGGACTTCGTCGTCTATCTTCACGGAGTTGCTGAACTTCTCGCCTCCGTGCACCACCCGGTGCCCGACGGCGGCGATCTCGGCCATGTCGGCGAGAATGCCGGCCGCGGAGTCCGTGAGGGCGCGGCCGACCCGGGCCATGGCCTGGCCGTGGTCGGAGAACTTCTCCTCCACCTTGAGCGTGCCGCGCTCGGAAGTCTGCGTGAGAATGCCCTTCTCCTCGCCGATCCGCTCCACGGATCCTTTGCCGAGGCTCTTGCGATGCGGCATGAGGAAGACCTCGTACTTCAAGGAGGAGCTGCCGCTGTTGAGGACCAGAATGCGCTTTCCGTCGCTCGAATCGCTCATCGTTTTCCCTTCGGTCGCGCGTGAGTACGGCCGAGGCGATTCTAGCCAGGGCCTCGGAACGTGACAATCCTTCGAACGCGAGCGGGCCGCGAGGAAAGCGCGCGGACTCACGGGGAGAGATACGCGAAAATGAGCGCGAGGGTATTCGCCAGCGCGTCGCGGTGCGTGCGCTCGTAGCCGTGGCTCGCGTAGACGCCCGGTCCGATGAGACCGTGGCGGACGTCGTGCCCGGCGAAGAGAGCGACGTCCGCGTCCGAGCCGTAGCTGGGATAGATGTCGACCGCGTAGTCGCAGAGGGCGCGTTTGGCCGCCTCGATCAGGGCGTTCGTCACGTCCCAGTCGTAGGGGCCGTTGGAGTCCTTCGCGCAGATGGATACCTTGTACTCGTCGCAGCCGAGGTCGTCCCCGACCGCACCCATGTCCACGCTCAGGAACTCCTCGACCCCCTCGGGAATCACGGCCCCGCCGTGGCCGACCTCCTCGTAGGTGGTGAAAAGGAGCCAGGTCTTGCGGCCCAGGCTCAGGGCGCCGGAGGCGGCGGCCGCGGCGATCGAGAGGAGGATGCCCGCCGAGGCCTTGTCGTCGAGATGCCGGCTCTTAATGAAGCCCGTTTCGGTGAGCAGGGGGCGGGCGTCGATGGAGACGATATCCCCGGCCGATATGCCGAGGGCGGTCACGTCTTCGCGCTTGGCGACCCGCTCGTCGAGGAGAATCTCGACGGTCTGGTCGTCGAACTTCATCTCCCTGAGCTTGGTGTTGACGTGGAGCGAGGCGTCTACGGGCTGGAAGGTTCCGGTGAAGCGCCGCCCGTCCCGCGCGTGGACGATGCAGGTCTCCGTGAGAATGGAGAGATCGGGGAAGGACCCGAGATGGGAAAAGCGGAGGCGGCCGTTCGGCTTGACGGATCTGACGATGGCGCCCAGGGTGTCGAGATGCGCCGCGAGGACGAGGGGCCGTCCGCTGCCGCCCAGGTCGCAGAAGACCGAGCCCTTGTTCGTCCGCCGGGGCGCGATCCCGTCGGCGCGCAGGGCCTTCTCGACCAGCTCGGCAGCGTCGCGGGTGAATCCCGTCGGGCTGGGGATGCGGCAAAGCTCGAGCGTCCGCCGGACGGCGAGCTCTGTGTGGCGTTCGTCGATGTTCATGGGGCCTCCTGCGATGCGGATGAAGATTCGGCGGCGCCTGGAGGGCCGCAGGCCGGCCGCGTGGCGAGCTCGAGCCGGGCGAGATAGGCCACGGCCTCTTCGCGCGAGGAGCCGCACATCTCCGGTTCGGGACGCAGATGCGCGCAGACCGCGGGCCGCTCGGGGCGGCCGAAGAGGCGGCACAGGCCGTTTTCGTCGAGCTGGACGCAGGGGAAGCCTGCGGCCTTGCCCCGCGGCATGCCGGGAATGGGCGACGATATCGATGGAGCGATGCAGCAGGCGGCGCAGCCCGGCCTGCAGGCGAATCCTCCCATAGGGAGGACTGTAGCAGAAGCTCGCGCTCCGAAACAGGGCCGCTGCAGCCGTGGCGCTCGCGTCTGTCGCTGCGGCGACCGCGCCGCCGTAGCAGCCGGGCTCAGCTCAGGCTGCTTCCATGAGTGTGCGGCCGCGCCCCTTCGAGCTCCAAGAGCCTTTGCTTGCGCCAGATCCCTCCTCCGTAGCCGCCGAGTCCGCCGTCGGCGCCGATCACGCGGTGACAGGGCACGACGATCGCGATCCGGTTGAAGCCGTTGGCGCGCGCGACGGCGCGCATGGCGCTCGGTTCCCCGATCGCCGTCGCGAGTTCCTTGTAGGAGCGCGTCTCCCCGAAGGGTATGCGCCGCAGCTCTTCCCAGACGCGTTCCTGGAAGGGCGTGCCCGGCTCGAAAATGGGCACGTCGAAGGAGCGGCGCGTCCCGGCGAAGTATTCGGCGAGTTCCTCGCTCAAGCGGGTGAGATGCGGGCTGGATCCCGGAGCCACGGGAAGACCGAGCCGGGATCGAAGGGTGCGGGCCTGGGCTTCGAGCATGCGGCGATCCGAGAACTCGAGAAGGCAGACTCCTCTGTCCGTCGCGGCGGCTATGAGGGGGCCGATCGGGCTTTCCAGCCAGGATATCCTGACGAAGTCCCCGCCGCTCTCGGCGGCCTTGGCCGCGGCGCCCGGCGCTGAGCCGAAAAGCCTCGCAAAGGCGTCCCGGAATCCGGAGTGGGACTCGTATCCATGGTCGAACACGGCGTCGTCGAGCCGGGCGCCGGACTTTATGGCCTCGAAAGCCGCGGCCAATCGCCGGGCGCGCTGGTAGGCCTGGAAGCTCAGGCCGAAGCGCGCCTGGAAACGGCGGCGCACCGTGGCGGGCTCCAAGCCCTCGGAGCGAAGATCCGCGTCCCGGATCCGCCGGCGGGGATCGTCCTCCACTCGTTCCACGAGCTCGGCCACCCATGCGGGATCGGCGCTCGAGGTGAGCGGGCGGCAGCGCGCGCAGGGTCTATACCCCGCGAAGAGGGCCTCGCTCGCGGATGCGTAGAACACGACGTTCTCGGGCTTGGGTTTGCGGGCCGGGCACGAAGGCCTGCAGAAAATGCCGGTCGTCGCCACCGCCGCGTAGAAAATACCGTCGTAGGAGGCGTCGCGATTTCGGAAGGCGGTGTCCATTTCATCGACCGAAGGGAGACTTGGCATATTTCGCTCCTCTCTAGGATTCGATACTATGCCGGTCCGCGCGTCTTCGGCCACCGAAAAACGGACGGTGAATGCGAAAAAGGCCATCCGTGAAACCCGGATGGCCCTATTTTGTGCCGGCAGTGGGACTTGAACCCACAAGCCCTCGCGAGCAGCAGATTTTGAGTCTGCCGTGTATGCCATTTCACCATGCCGGCGGCATCGAAACTTTCTACTATGGTCGGCCGGTCGAGTCAAGCTGGCGTGCAGCGGCCCTGTGGAACCGCGGGGCTTGCCTGCTTCCATAAGAGAGCCTGATAAGAATAGTATATATTGACATTGTGGACATTCTTCGGGGAGAAGCATTTGGATTTCGACGGCGGCAAGCATAGCGCAGGCGACAGCGATGAAGCGGCGTATCGGGCGACGATCGCCAAACGCATCCTCATCGGCGGACTGGTGTTCGGGACGGCCCTCATCGTCCCGACTGTCCTCATCGCCTTTCGGGACGGCGACCTCCCTATCGTCTTCTTCGACAGTTCCATCTACCTCGCCTTCGTGGCAATCGGCATTCTGCGAGGCCTGTCGCCGCGCCTGCTCACTATTTCGCTCGTCGGCTTGGGCGGCTTGCTCGGCGCTTTCCTCGTCTTCCACTACAGGCACGGCGGGGTGGGCGACGCCTGGATGATCACGGCGACGATTCTCGCCACCTTGTTTTTCGGAAGCAGGGGGGGGATCGTCGCCTGCCTCGCCATGAGTCTCGTCTATGGCGTCAGGCTTTTCGCCGGGAGCCTGGGACTCCTCGCCTGGCAGCAGGGAATTTCTTCGTACGCGCTGCACGCCGTGAATGTAATCGGCCTCGCCGCCCTGAGCTGCTTCGCGATCGGGAAGCTGTTCGACTGGCTTCGGGGCTCCATGCAAAAGCAAGGGAGTCTATCGCGGCAGCTTCGCTATCGGCAGCTGGAGCTTGAACGGGCCGATCAGGAGCGGACGATAGCCGAGAAAAGAGCGGAATATCTCGAAAATCACGATCGGCTCACTCGGCTGCCGAACCGTTCCAGCTTTCTCCAGGAACTCGAACGCGCCCTCGCCTCGTCGGAACGTCGGGGCCAGATCTTGGCCGTCATGGCGCTCGGCCTGGATCGCTTCAGGCGCATCACCGAAGTGCGCGGTTCAGCGACCGGGGATGCGATAGCAACCGAGGCCGCGGCGCGGCTTTCGCGCTGTTTTCGCCTGGACGACGTGGTGGGGAGGGTCGGCGACGACACCTTCATCATTTTCTTTCCCGACATTCAAAACCAGAATGACGTCTCGACCATAATCCAGAAAGCTCGCCGAGCCTTCGATCGCTCCTTCCCGGCGGCCGGTGTCGATCTCGCCGTCTCGGCCTCTTTCGGGATGGCGCTCTATCCCAATGACGGCCGCAGGGCCGAGGACCTCGTGCGGGCCGCGGAGTCGGCCCTGCATATCGCCAAGGAGGACGGATCGGGCTCCTGTCGATTCTTCGACGCCGATCTGTACACCCGGCTCCTCGATCGCCTGAGCGTCGAGCATGAGATCGAGGAGGGGGTTCGCCTGAGCGCCTTCGAGCCTTGGTACCAGCCCAAGGTCGATTGTCTCGGCCGAATAGTCGGGGTCGAGGCGCTGGCGCGGTGGAACCTTTCCGGCGGGGGGCTGCGCCTTCCCGCGGACTTCATAGACATAGCCGAGCGGTCGGGGAGAATCATGGAACTGGGCAGGATGGTCCTGCATAAGGCCTGCATCCGCGCCGTCGACTGGGGGAAGGCCGGCCTGATCCCGATTCCCGTTTCGGTGAATCTCTCGCCCATTCAATTCCGGAGCGACGGCCTCGTGCGGGAGATCCGCGAGATAATCCTCGATACCGGGCTCGAGCCTTCGCGGCTGGATCTCGAGCTGACCGAGAGCGGGCTCATGGGCGACGAGCACGACACGATCGAGAAATTGGCCGAACTCAAGGCGATCGGCATCCACGTGTCCATCGATGACTTCGGGACGGGCTACTCCTCGTTCTCGATGCTCAAGGATTTTCCGGTCGATACGGTCAAGATACCGAAGTCCTTCGTCGAGCCCCTGCCGGGGGATATCCGCGCGTCGATGGTGGCCGAGGCGGTCATCGATCTCGCGCACAATCTCCATTTCTCGGTCGTCGCCGAGGGAGTGGAGACCATCGACCAGTTTTCCTGGCTGGATCGCGCCCGCTGCGATCATTACCAAGGCTATCTCTTCTCGCCGCCGGTATCTCCGCGAGAATTCGAAAACCTGCTTGCGAGAGGACTGCCGGCGATTGTACAGTGAGTCCGGGGGCGGCCGAACATGAACGACATTCTCGCCTGGGGTCTGGAAGCCATTCGCTTCGTGCAGAAATTCTCCAACCCGCCCCTGACCCTGGTCATGAGAGGCTTCACCGCCCTCGGCACGGCGTACTTCTACCTTCTCGCCCTGCCCTTCGTGTATTGGTGCGTCGACAAGCGCCGGGGCATGCGGCTCGGGCTGCTTTTCTTCTTTTCGGTCTTCGTGAACGGCTGGCTCAAGCATGCGACCATGGAGCCTCGACCCTACACATTCGATCCCTCCCTGGCCATGGCGAAGGAGTCGAGCTACGCGTTCCCCTCCGGCCATGCCCAGGCTTCGGCCACCTTCTGGGGGAGCGCCTCGCCGCTTTTCGGCGCGCCCTGGGGGACGGTACTCGCCCTCGGCCTGCCGCTGCTCATCGGCTTGTCGCGCGTCTATCTCGGGGTGCACTTCCCGACCGACGTCGCCGCGGGCTGGGCGATCGGCGCGGCAGCCGTATTCGTCGAACGGCGGTTCGGCGATCGCCTGGAACGGCTCATAGGCGCTCAGCGCGACCAGCTTCGTCTGGCCGCCGTGGCCGCCGTCGCGCTCGCGATGAACGCTCTCGACATGCGGGATACGACCGTCTCGGGCTTGTTCTTTGGCTTCGGCGCGGGACTGGTCCTCGCGCGGCGCGCGGCGCCGTATTCGACCGCCGGATCCTTCGGCCAGAAGGTCCTGCGCCTCATCGTCGGGTCGGCCGGGACCGTGGTCCTCTACTTCGGGCCGAAACTCCTCACGGCGACGATCGAGCCCTCAGACGCGGCCCTGGTGGTATTCGTCCGCCTCGCGATCGTCGGATTCTGGGTGGCGCTCGGGGCTCCCTGGCTCTTCATCAGGCTCGCTTTGGCCGAGGACGAGAGCGCCGTCGCCGCGGCCCCCGGGAACTGAATAGGGCCGGGACTCGAATACACGCGCTGCCTGTCGTCGATCCTGATCACGCCGACGCCTTCTCGTCGAGCGCCATGTCCTTCCAGCCGGCGAGCCGCTCGGCTTTGTGCATCTCCGGCTGAGCGGGAAGCCGCGCTTCAGGCGGGGAAGCGGCCGCGCTCGCGCGAGATGGTCGTCGGCTCGCCGTGGCCGGGAAACACGTGGGTGGAGGGCGGCAGCGCGAAGAGGCGCTCGAGGCTGGCGGCGAGCTCGTCCGGGTCCGAATCGGGGCCGTCGGTGCGCCCGACTCCGTCGCGGAAGAGCGTGTCGCCCGAAAGAAGGAAGCCGCCCGTCTCGTCGTAGAGACAGATGGAGCCCTTCGTGTGGCCGGGCGTGTGGATGACGCGGAGGGCCGTGCCGGGAAGGATGTCGCCGTCGCCGAGCAGGATGTCCGCGCTCGGCATGGGGCGCCAGTAGTTCGTGAAATAGCCCAGAGCCCTGATGGCGGTGAAGAGCTGGTGGTTGGTCGCTTCTCCCTTCGGTCCGAAGTAGTCGGCATCGGCGGCGTGGACCGCGATCGGGACCGTAAGACCGCGGGCGGCCCAGGCGGCGCGAAGTTCGGGGAGCGCCGCCGTGTGATCCAGGTGCCCGTGGGTGATCGCCACGTACAGGGGCTTGCAGCGACGCGAATCGATGAAGGAAAGCAGGCGCTCCGATTCGTCGCCAGGATCCACGAGGACGCAGCCTTGTTCGTAGGATACGACATAGGCGTTCTCGCCGATGGGGCCTACTCCGATGCGGTCTACCATGATACGGTGACTGTATACTCGCGATCGGAGGCAGGACAAGACGTGCTCGTTCCCTTGTACGCGACCCTCGCCGCCGCCCTCCTCTTTTACCTGATCGTGCCGGTGGCGGGAGCCGTTGGCGTCGCCCGTACCTGGCGCTCGTTCAGGCGCCGCGTAGCCGACTTGGGCCGCCGGCCGCCGCTCGGCTACGGCGAGCTGCATCGGGCCGGCCCCTCCGAGATCGGGTCGTTCAGGCTGTACGGGAAGATAGAGGCGATGGAAGAAGAGCAGCGCATCTGGGTGCGCGGCGAGAAGGTCTCCGCGCTCGTCGACATGTCCGGGTCGCCCCTGTATGTCCTGCTGCCCGGCAAACCGCAGCCGGGCTCCGTCAGGCGCTATGCGTGGAAATCCATTTCCACTCTCGCCGCCGGAACCAGCGTTTTCGTCGGCGGGAAAGTGCGAAAAGAGCGAGGGGCGGCGCTATTCGTCGATGATCCGGAGGAGCGCCTCGTCGTGGCGACCTACGACGGAAGCGATGCGAACGTGATCCGGCGCCTCGTCGTCGGGGGCAGGAACCCCAACGAGTATTGGACGGCGCTGGGGCCGGTTTCCGTGGCCATCGGCATGGCGCTCTCGAGCGGCCTCCTGCTCCTGCTCGGAAGCCGCACGGCTTTTTCCTCGATTCGGGCGCTGTCGTTCCTGACCGCCATGATCCCCGTCCTGCCGCTGCTTCCGCCCGGCCTGGGATTGTTTCTCCTGTATCGCAGCCTGTGGCGGCGTGCCCTGCGTTTCAGGGTCGAGAGGGACCTGTTCAGGTATCTCTCGGCATCGGAGGACAGGGTCGGGCACTCCAGATCCGCCCAAAGGAATGCGGCGATCGTCGCTCTCGCGGCTCTGGCCCTCTGCGTCCTCGCGGTCATGGTGAATTACATCCTCGCCTTTCTTCTGTGGCGGAGCGTGTTCTGACTGAGCGGAAGGCGCGCTTCACTCCGCGCTTTCGTCCCGCTTCCTGGCGAGGTTGACGGAAAGGCGACGCCCGCGCAGCTCGACGCCGTTGAGGGTCGATACGACGGTCTGGGCCTTTTCGGGATCGACATCGGCGAAGGAATAGTTGTCGAACGTGCGGACTTCTCCGATGTATTCGGAACCGACGCCGGCCACGTCGACGATGAGGTCGATGAGGGCGCGCGGATGGAAGCGCTGGCGCTTGCCCATGGAGAAGAAAATCGTCGTTCCCTCTCCCTTGAATCTGGGGCGCTGGGGCGAGTCGGCGCGGGGGGTCTTCGTCTCGCGGAGGCTTTCTTCGGCCGCCGGGGCCGGGCTCTTTCCAGGCCGCGGCGCCCGCGGCTCTTTGTCTTTCTTCCTGAGGCTGTCGCGCGCCGGGCGGTCGGAAACCGCGCCGTCCTTGGCCGGCGCCTTGGCTCCGCCTCGGGAAACGCCGGCCGCACGGAGAATGAGTATGGCCGCCGCGTAGGAGCGAAGGGGGAAGGGAATACGCCGGCGAAAGGCCGCCCGGGCTTCTTTGAGCGCCGCTAGATCCGACGGTTCGCGGACTTCGGCGAGTATACCGTCGAGGAATAGATCGAGCGCTTCGCTCGGGAGTTTGGGCGCGTTCGAATCGTTAGCCACGAAAGGCTCCTTGGAGAGTCGAGTTACGGAACATTCTGAACGAAACGGGGGAATATCGCAATACTGGATCAGGCGCCTTCGGATGGACATGCGGCCCCTCATCATGTACATTCGCCGGAGTATGCGTTGGATGAAACTCGCGGCGGTCCTTCTGCTGTTCGCCACCGAGGCGCTGGTCGCGCAAGGCGGGAGCGGGGCGACGCCCGACCCGGCCGCGACGGGTCAGACCGCTACGGGTCAGGCCGCGCCGGGGGGAGGGGCGAAAACCGCCTCGGAACCGGCGCTTCTTGCCGACGATCCCGCGCCGCTCCTGGGCTGCACGGTCGCCGATACCATCTCCCGCTTCGGGGCGCCCGATTCGGTCTACGCCGTACGAGGTCCTGAAAGCTGGCAGGACGATGTCGCCTTCGCCTATGACTCCGGCTTCACTTTTTTCCTGTACGGCGATCGCCTCTGGCAGCTTCGCCTCACCCCGCCCTACGCCGGCTCCATCTACGGCCTTTTCCTCGGCGACGCCTCGGACAAGGTTCTTTCCTCCCTCGGCCAGCCCTACGAGCGCCAGGCTGACGCCCTCGTCTACCGGATGCCCTACAAGGGCTATCCGGTGGAACTCAAGCTCGTGTTCGACCAGGACAGGCTCGTCGATGTCTATCTGTATAGAGCGGACTTCTAGCATGATGCCGAAGCGACCGCCTGACCGCTTACTTCGCGGCCGGGCTTCGTCGATTTCCGGGCGGCCGAGGCTGCCATTGGAGGATCTATGCCTCTCGTCTGCCTGACCCTGACGGGACGCACGATAGCGGAGGATCTCGCCGTCCTCCAGCGATATCGCGGGATGATCGATATCGCCGAGCTTCGCGTGGACCTGCTCGACCCGGGCGAGATTTTCCTCATCAGGGATTTCCCCGGGCTCGCCGGCTTGCCCTGCGTGCTTACCCTGCGACGCCGAGTGGACGGGGGAGCCTTCGAAGACGGCGAAGGCGTCAGGCTCGTGCTCATAGCCAAGGCCCTGGCCTACGCCAGCCCGGATCGGCTGGCGAATTACGCCTATGTGGACCTCGAGCAGGATTTTCACGTCCCGGCGGTCGAGGAAGCGTGCCGGACCTTCGGAACGCGAATCATCCGTTCGCGCCATTTCCTGTCGCAGATGCCCGAGGACCTGGACGCGGTTTGGCGCGAACTCACGGACAACAGCGAGGAGATCCCCAAGCTGGCCGTGGCGATCAGGAATGCCGCCGATCTGGCGCGGCTGTACACGTGGTCGGCAGGGCTCGGCGGCGGCGAGCGGATCATCGTCGGCATGGGCGATTTCGGCGTGCCGAGCCGCATTCTCGCCGCCCGTTTCGGCAGCAGCATCACCTACACGAGCGCGCTGGCCGCAGGCCAGGCGGGAGGCGCGCCGGGCCACCTCGATCCCGAGGCGATGCAGGCCTCCTATCGCTTCCGGGAGATCGGAACGGCGACGCAGGTATACGGACTCGCCGGCGGGAAGATGGTCGTGCATTCCCGCTCGCCGCAGCTGCACAACGGAGCCTTCCGCGCCGCCGGCATCGATGCGGTCTACGTTCCGCTCCCCGCCGAGAGCATCGACGACTTCATGACCTGCGCGGAAGCGCTCGATCTCCAGGGGGCCGCGGTCACCGTGCCCCTCAAGGAAGATATTCTCCAGAAGCTCGCATGGCGCTCGCCCGAGGTCGAGGATATCGGCGCCTGCAACACGATAGTGCGCCGGCCGCAAGGGGATTGGGCAGGCTACAACACCGACGCCCAGGCCTTCGAGAGGAGCCTGCTCGAATTCATGGGGAGAAGCGACCTCAAGGGCCTTCAGGCTACGATAATCGGAGCGGGCGGGGCGGCGAAGTCGGTGGCCCACGTCGCCGCGCGGCTCGGAGCCTCCGGTCTCATCCTCAATCGAACGCCCATCACGGCGAAGAATCTCGCCCGGCGCTACGGCTTCGCCTGGGGGGGCTGCGACGAACGTTCGAGCGATCTCATCGCGGACCACGCCGATCTCATCATCCAGGCGAGTTCGGTCGGCATGGAGGGATCCGTCGCCGGCGACCCCCTCGACTGGTACGACTTCCGGGGCAGGGAAGCGGTGTTCGACCTCATCTACCGCCCCGAGCGCACGCTGCTCCTGGAGCGAGCGGCGGCGGCCGGCTGTCGCGTCTGCAACGGCTGGAGCATGCTTCGCTATCAGGCTGCGGCTCAGTTCCGCATCTGGACCGGCCGAGAGCCGCCCAGGCTCTATTTTGAGTGAGGTGGATCGATGTCCAAATCAGCCTTCGTGGCTCTAGCCGGCCGGCCTTCCGCCGGAAAGTCGACTCTCGTCAACGCCCTTTGCGGGGCCAAGGTGTCGATAGTCTCGCCCGTGCCCCAGACGACCAGAAATGCCGTCCGCGGCATCGTGAACCGGGCCGAGGGGCAGCTCGTCCTCCTGGATACGCCGGGCTTCCATCTGTCGGACAAGCGCTTCAACCAGCGCCTCCGCGACGTGAGCACCGAGGCCTACGCCGACGCGGATATCGTGCTCTACCTGATCGACGCGACGAGGGCCAGCGGGGCGGAGGAAGCGGAGCTGGCGAAGGCCCTCGCTTCGGCCGCGTCGCGCCTGGTGGTCGCCATCAACAAGATCGATCTGCCCGCGGCCGACGCCGCGGCGGCGCGGCTTCTGGTCTCGGAGCGCTTCCCCGCGGCTCCCGTGTTCGAGCTCTCGGCCCTCCAGGGCACCGGGCTCGAGGCCCTCGTAGCCGAGCTGTACCGGCGCTCGCCGGAAGGCCCCGCCTGGTACCCCGAGGAATACTACACCGACCAGGAGCCGGTCTTCCGCATAGCCGAGATAATCCGCGAAAAGGTCCTGTTGCATACCCGGGACGAGCTGCCCCACGCCGTCTACGTATCGTACAAGGACAGCTCCCGCGCCGAAGACGGCAGTCTCATAGCCTCGTACGACCTGGTGGTCGAGCGGGACTCCCAGAAGGGCATACTCATCGGCTCGGGCGGCGCGATGATCAAGCGGCTGCGCGAGGAGTCCGAGGCCGACCTGGCCGCGATTTTCGACTACGCCGTGCACCTCAGGCTCTCCGTCCGCGTGGATGCCAACTGGAGGAAGGACGAGAAGCGGCTGCGGAATCTGATATTCTAGCCCTGGGCGGGCCGGCGAGCCGGGCGAGGCATTTCGGCAGTCCGCTAGGGCTCTACCCTGACCTTGGGGAATCGCTTCAGGGCTTCCGGGAAGCCTTCGATCAGGCAGACTGCGAGGGCTTCGGCGGCTCGGGGAAAGACGGACGCGTCGAGGAAGTCCCGCTCGTCGCGGGAGAAATCCGAAAGCACGTAGCCCGCGATGTCGGGATGCTCGGGTCTGCCGATGCCGAAGCGGAAGCGCGCGAAATCGCGCGTGCCGAGCCGCGCCTCGAGCGAGCGGAGGCCGTTGTGGCCGCCGAGCCCGCCTCCCATCTTGAAGCCGAAGCTGCCCAGCGGCATCTCGAGCTCGTCGTGGACGGCGAGCAGCTCGCCGGCCTCGATCTGGAAGAACCGCATGAGCTCGGCCGCCGAATCGCCGGAGAGGTTCATGTAGGTCTCGGGCATGAGGAACCACGAGCGCCCCGCTTCGGTGTCGCGCACCGCGAAGCGGCCCTTGAACTTGCGCTCCCAGCGCAGCTCGCCGTAGAAGCTCAGGCTTTCGAGGAATTGCCACGCGACATTGTGTCGGTTCCCGCGATACTCGCGTCCATGGTTTCCGAGGAAGGCATACAGGCGGATCACAGCTGTCTCTCCCGAGTCGGTTTGACGGTTCAGATGCCGGATAGTACACTAGGCGGGCGATCCTGCATATCGTTCCGTCCGAGGAGGCGCGCGTGAAGGTCGATCCCCGCTTCCGGCTCGACATCGAACAGGGCGAGGCTCGGGCGCGCCTGCGGTTCGTCCCGGTCGCGGACGCCGATGCCGCGGAACCGGCCACCACGCTCGCCACGGTGAGCTACGGGGCGCTCTGCGAGCTCGCCCATGCGCCGCCGCGCTTCAGCGGAGCTCTCCGCGGCGGATACCTCTTCGTCAACGGCTGGCAGTCCTGGTCCTTCGGCGGCGAGCTTTTCGGGCGCGAGCGCATAGGCCGGGCCCGCATCCTGGCGCTCCTCAACCTCTACACCGACCGGCCCGGTCCGCTTCCCCGGCGGGGCGAGGCTCTCTCGAACTTCATCGCCTATCTTCGCGTGGGCCAAGGATACCTGGTCCTCGTCTCGCTCGGCTCCTCCGAGCGCGCGGCGCCGCCTCTCTCCTTCCGATTCGACCGACGGCGCGAGACGGTCGGCGTCGAAGTCCTCGCCGAGGGCGCGCGGATCTCGGCCGGGAAGCCGATCGCTGAAATCGAAGTCTTCTTCGCCGAAGGATACTTCGCGGCCGAGAACCGGCTGCGCGAGCTCTTCTCGCCCCGCGAGCGCTTCGAGCGCCTGGGCTTTCTCGGTCGCGGCGAGACCCTCGTCCCCGGCGGCTACGAGTCCTGGTACGGCCACTACACGAAGATCTCCGAGACGGTGATCCTGCGCGACCTCGAGGCCGTCGCCGCCGGGGACGGCCTCGTGAACGAGTATTACCGCCGGCGCGGCAAACCCACGGTCTTCCAGATCGACGACGGCTGGGAGCGCTCCGTGGGCGGCTGGGAGCCCGAGCCGCTCAAATTTCCCGGCGGGATGCGGGCTCTGGCCGAGGCCATCGAGGAGCGCGGCCTGATCCCCGGTCTGTGGCTCGCCCCCCTCCTGGCCACGGAGTTCTCGACCCTGGCCCTCGAGCATCCCGACTGGCTCCTGGGCGACGAGAGGGGGCGGCCCCTGATCGCGGGCTGGAATCCCGGCTGGAAGGGGAAGATCCATTGCCTGGATCTGTCGCTGGAGGCGGTGGAGGAGTATCTCGCCGACCTGTTCCATCGCATCGTGGAAGACTGGGGCTACCGCTACATCAAGCTCGATTTCCTGTACGCGGGCTTCCTGCGCGGCACGCGGAGCCGCGGCGGGGCGGCCTATGAGCACTACGACCGCGTCATGGGTCGCCTGACCGCCGTGACGAAGGACTCCCGGGGCAGGGGCGTGGCCTATCTCGGCTGCTGCGCCCCCTTCGAGCCCTCGCTGCGCCATTTCCCCCTCATGCGAATCGGCGCGGATACGCGGGAGAGCTGGGAACGGCCGGCGCTCCGGCTCCTGGGCTACCCCGGGCGACCCGCAGCCGGCGTGAATCTTTCGCATACGCTGGGCCGGAGCCTCTTCGACGGGACGGTGTTCGTGAACGACCCCGACGTCCTCTTCTTCCGCCGAAGCCGGATGCGGCTCTCGGAGAACGAGAAGGAGCTCATAGCCCTCGTGGACTTCCTGCTCGCCTCGCAGCTCATGGTCTCCGACGGAGCCGAGGATGCCGGAGACGCCCGTGCGTCGGCCGCCGCGGCGAGCTTCACGGCGAGAATCATCGCGCTGTTCGATCGCCTGGCGGGGCGGCGCTACGGCGCGCAGCGCATCGGGCGCGGACTCTACTCGCTGTTCAGCGAGGACGGGGCGGTGTCCGGAATGGCGAATCTTTCGAACCGGGCCCGACCGGGGCCCGACCTGGACCGGCGCAGGCCCATCGTGAGCCATGCCTTCAGGACCGGCCGCGGCCTCTATTTCGAGCCGCATACGATCTCTCTCTACGAGGAATGAACGTGGAACAGACCGTCTATGTCATCGGGCACAAGAACCCCGACACCGACTCCGTGGTCGCGGCCGCGGCCTACGCCGAGCTCAAGCGGGCGACGGGGATGCCGGAGTGCCGAGCGGCGCGCGCCGGGGCCGCGAATCCCCAGACGGAGTACATCTTCGATCGCTTCGCCCTGGAGCTGCCGGAGTTCCTGCCCGATCTCGTGCCGAAGGTCGAGTACTACATGCAGGGCGGCGGGACCGTGGTGCGCGACATCGCGCCTCTGTGGGAGGCGCTTTCCCTCATGAGCCGGGCCGAGAGCAAGGTGCTGCCGATCGTCGACGCCGACGGCCGCTACCATTCCCTCCTCCATTACAGCGCCTTCGCCCAGAACATCCTGACCAAGGTCAATCCGCACAAGAAGGCCATCATCGCGACGAGCGTCGCCCACCTCGTGAAGACCATCAAGGCCCAGCCCCTCGTCACCTTCGGCGAGCATGCCTTTTTCAAGGCGCGGATCGTCGTGGCCGCGCTGGAGACCGAGTCGTTCCGGGAGCATCTGCACGGCGAGCCCGTCGAGAACACGGTCGTCCTCGTGGGGGACCGGACGGATATCCAGAGGATCGCGATCGAGGCCGGCGTGCGCGCGATCATCGTGACCAATGGGAACGTCGTCTCCCGCGACCTGCGCGAGCTGGCCGAGGAGCGCCAGGTGTCGCTCCTCGTCTCGCCCTACGATACCTCGAGCACCTCGCTCCTGGTCATCTATTCGACGCCCGTCTGGACGATGGGCGATACGACGATCGCGGCCATCCACAAGGGCGACACCCTCCGCTCCGCGCGCGCCGCGATAGCCGCCTCGCCGAGCAGGTCGGTCCCCGTGATGGACGGCGAGAGGCGGGTGATAGGCATACTCACGGAGGGGGATCTCATCCGCGAGCCCAACGTGCAGGTGATCCTGGTCGACCACAACGAGCTTTCGCAGGCGGTCGAAGGCGTCGAAAACTACCGGATCCTCGAGGTGATCGACCACCACCGGCTCGGGTCCTTCTCGACGAAGTACCCGATCACCTTCATCAACCGCGTCGTGGGATCGACCAGCACCATCATCGCCGGCATGTACCGCGAGCTGCGCGTGCCCCTGTCGCGCAAGATCGCCTCCATCCTCCTCTGCGGCATCCTGTCGGATACGGTGGTGCTCAAGTCGGCCACGACGACCGAGGTCGACCGCGAGACCGCGGAATACCTGGCCGACATCACCGACCTGGACATCGCCGAGCTCGGGAAGGACATCCAGAACTCGGCGTCGGCGGCCGCGCGCATGCCCGCGCCCGACATCATCCGCCTCGACATGAAGGAGTACTCGGCATCGGGGAAGAAGATTTCGGTGAGTCAGATCGAGGTGGCGAGTCCCGACGAGATCATGGAACACGAGACCGAGATCCTGGCCGCGCTCAAGGCGCTCCGCGCCGAACACGGCTATTTCCTTTCGGCCCTCATGGTGACGGACATCACGAAGCTGACGAGCCTTCTCCTGGTCGACGGCGACCAGGATTTCATCGATCTCGTCGGCTACCCGCGCCTCGACGGCGGAGTGTTCGTGCTCAAGGACGTGCTGTCGCGCAAGAAACAGCTCATGCCGACGATTCTCGAGCTCGTCGAAAAAGCCATGGAGAAGTGAAGACCGAAAGGGTATCCGCGCCCGCCTAGACGGCGTTCGGCGCTCCGTGGCACTTCTTGTACTTCTTGCCGCTCCCGCAGGGGCAGGGATCGTTGCGGCCAACCTTGGGGCCTTCCCGGACGATAGTCTCCGGAATCATCTCTCCCGACTCGTACAGCCATATCCCGTCCTTCTTCACGAAGCGCGAGATTTCGTGGTGCGAATCCCGAAGACCGTCGAGCACGTAGGTGGCGACGAACTCGACGGTGCCCTCGCTGTCTTCAGTCCCGCCCTTGTCCGTCGAAACGATCCGCAGGCCGAGCCAGGTGGATTGCTCGCTCCAGCGCCGCGTCGCCTCGATGTCGATGCCCTGGGCCTCGTCTTCGCCCTGGAGGCAGCTGGAAACGATATAGTCGACCGCGCCTTTCACGTAGGCGCTGTATCGGCTTCTCATGAGAGCCACGGCGGTCGGCGCCGGGGCTTTCCCCGAGATTATGGGCTGGCAGCACGTTTCATAGGAGCGGCCGGAGCCGCAGGGACAGGTATCCACGATGAACCTCCGATATGTTTGCGGCGCCGCTCGGCGCCATGCAGGCAGAGAGCACTCAGGGAATCAGGCCCAGGAGACGCAGGCTGGTCATCGCGAGATAGTTGACCGCGGTGCCGATGTGCAGGATGTCGACGCGCAGGAACTGCTGGGCCAGGATGACCGCGAGCAGCGCGCCGCTGCCGATGCGGTAGAGCCGCGCCTCGAGGGCCGCGTCGATGCGCAGCGACTGGAAGAGCACGTGGGATCCGTCGAGGGGCGGTATCGGGATGAGGTTGAACACGAAGAGACCGAAGTTGACGAACAGCGCGTAGAGCAGGAGGTTGACGAGGGCCGCTCCTGCCGCTCCGGCGGATCCGAGCCCCGAGCCGTCCGCGAGCTTCAGAAGGAGGGCGAAGGCGACCCCGAGGACGAAGTTGGCGAAGGGGCCTGCCAGGGCAATGAGCATCTCGTCGCGGCGCGGATGCGCGAGGTTGCGCCGCGAGAAGCTGACCGGCTTGGCCCAGCCGAAGCCGGCCACGAGGATCAGGAGGAAGCCGAGCGGGTCGATGTGGCGCAGGGGGTTGAGGCTCAGGCGGCCTTCGGCGCGGGGGGTCGGATCTCCGAGGGCCCAGGCGGTCCTGGCGTGCGCGTACTCGTGGACGACGAGGCCGATGAGGATTCCGGGAAGCGTGAGCAGCATCCGGCCTAGGTTGAGTCCCATGCGGCGCTCCTAGCGGTGGAATGCGCCCGTGGCCAGGACGGGCAGGGTAGTGAAGTTGCCGATCGCGCCGCCGAGGCTCGAAAGGAAGAAGACGAGGAGTATGTGCGTCACGCGGTTGCGGTAGAAGCCCTTGAAGGAGGTCACGTCCTCGGCGAGGCGCTCGAGGTCGGACACGCGGGGCTTCCGGAAAAAGGCCTCGGTCAGTCCGGCGAAGAGCCCCACGCCCACGGCCGGATTGAGGGTCGCGAAGGGAGCCATCACGAAGGAGACGAGGATGGTGAGGGGATGGGCCAGGCAGAGCGCCGAGCCGAGGGCCGCCAGCGAGCCGTTGAGGATGATCCAGCGCACGAGGAGATGGAGGCTCGCCCGGCTTCCCGAGTGGAAGAAGCCCAGGGCGATGAGGCCGACGATCAGGACCGGGATTATCCAGACGGCCACCTTGCCCCAGATGCCGCGGGGAGGGCTCGTCTCGATGTCCGAGGTGCCGGCGCCGACCTCGCCGGAGTCGAGCCTGCGCAGCCAGGATTCGATGCCGTCCAGGTGTCCGGCGCCGACCACGGCGACGACCCGGTCTTCCGCGACCTCGAAGATGCGCGAGGCGATGAAGCGGTCGCGTTCGTCGATGAGGACCGCCTTGACCGAGGGCAGGAACTCGGCGAGTTCGGCCATCATCTGCTCGAGCTCGTTCTTCTCCTTGAGCTTCTCGATCTGCTCGGAGCTGAGCTTCTCGGCGAAGAACGAGGATTCCAGAAGCGCGGCGAGGAGCTTGGCCTTGTTCCAGAGGCCCGACTTGGCCCAGGCGCGCTTGAGGGTCACCTGGACGTCGCGGTCGCAGAACGAGTAGGGGATGCCGGCTTCCTCCGCGGCGCGGACCGCGGCGATCATTTCCTCGCCGGGTTTGACGCCGACCTCCGTTCCCATGCGGCGCTGGAATCCGGAGAGGGCGAGGTTGGCCATGAGGAGGAAGCCGCGGCCGCCGCGGAGCACCTTTCCTATGTCGAGGCTTTCCCAGCTCCGGCCCTCGCTCATCGAGTGCCAGCGGCCTTCGTCTATCTCCACGCAGACTCGCCCCGGTTTCTCCTCTCCGATGATGTTCTTGACTTCCTCGATGCTCTCCTGCGAGATATGCGCGGTGCCCGCGAGCACGATGGTCCGGCCGGTGAGCTCGATTCGGCGAATCGTCTGCGACATCTGGGTTCCTTTTATCGTAAAGTCTGCGCCGCCGCTGCGGCGACCGAGAAAAAGCGTTCCTTCAGGGCCGGCGACCCGGGATTGGCCCGAGCGGCCACGATGCCGCCCGCCGAATGCGAATGCCCGCCGCCGGACCCTATGCCCGCGAGGGCTTCGCGGACGAGTTCGAAGGCGGAAATCTGGGGATTCTTGGAGCGAACCGAAACATGCGCCCCTCCGTCCTTTTCGGCGGCGACGGTGACGGCGACGTCGATTTCCTCGACGCGCAGCGCGAAATCGGCGAGGACTGCGAGAACTTCCTGCGAGCAGGAATCCGCGACGATAGCATAGAAAATGCGATCCCGTATATCGGCATCCCTGATCGCCCTCTGGATGGAACCGAGCTCGCCGACGCTCAGGACGCTCTTGACGATCCTGCTCGCCAGATCCCAGTCTCCGGCGCAGAACAGCCCGATGTAGGCTTCGAAATCCGCGGCCGACGCGCGGCTGCTCAGGAAATCGGTGTCGGACTGGATGCCGGCCAGCAGGGCGGTCGCGGTGTCCCGGGACAGGGCCGCGCCGGTTTCCTCCCAGTACGAGCGCACGATCGTGGCGCAGGCGGCGACCTCGGTTCGGATGTCGACGAAGGGCGCCGAGGGCTCGGCCACTATCCGGTGATGGTCGATGACGGCGATCAGATCGCCGGGGAAGAGTTCCACGTTGCCGTTGGTCGGGCTGCAGTCGACGACGATGATGTTCGCCTTCGATCCCGGCGGGGGCGCCGAAAGGATGCGCATATTCAGCTCGGCCAGGAGCCGCGACAGGCTGCGGCTGCGAATTTCGCCGCGATGGACGCAGACCGATTCGATGCCGTGCAGGCCGAGCAGCTCGGACAGGGCCCAGGCCGAGGCCACGGCGTCGATGTCCGGATAATCGTGCGTCTGGACGAGTGTCGGCCGCCTCGGATCGAGGAGCCCGAGGAGGGAGGCGAAGCGGCCGGATCGGGCGGCGGCCCCGGGTGCGTCAACCATTGGACGGGGCGGTTCCCATTCGGTGAAGTTCGGCCTGCATCAGGCGATACTCGAGCGTCTGCTTGCGCCGAAGCTCGCCCGACTTGTCGAAGCAGGCGCGGGCTATCGCGGGCTTCTGGCGGCAGAGCCAGTACTCGCCGAGGTAGAACAGCATGGCCGCCTTGAGGTCGAGCCCTTTCTCCGCCTCGATCCTGAGTTCGAGATCGGAAGACTCGTCGTTCTGATCCTGGATGAGGCGGAACATGGCCCAGTAGATGCCGTTCTTCTCCCGATCGACGGTCGGCGCGATGCCGCCGGCGTAGGCCGACGCCGCCTTGGCTTTCCCGCCGCGCCAGAGCGCCAGAGCCGAGGCGATGGCGTACTCGTAGCGTTTCGGATCCTTGGTGAACGCGACGCCGAAATCCGCGGCGGATTCGGACCAGAGGCCCAGGCGGAAGGCCACTGCGCCCGCGGACTCGAAGGCGTACCAGTAGTCGGGATAGAGCGCGATGATCTTGCGGTAGTCGAGGATGGCCTGGCCGTCGCGCCCGGTTTCCTCGCAGATGCCCGCGCGGTAGACGTAGGGCAGGAAGTAGTCGGGTTCGAGGTCGATCGCCTTGGTGAAGTCCTGGAAAGCGAGGTCGCGGCTTCCCTGGTCGAGGAGGAAGCGGCCGCGGTCGATGCGGATCCAGGCCGAGGCGGGAGCCTTGGCGACCGCCTGGTCGAGGTCGGAGCGCGCTCCGGCCACGTTCCCGAGCTGGATGCGGACGCGGCTTCGATCGTCGTAGGCCAGGGGCGAGGTCGGGTCGAGGCTTATGGCGTCGCTCAACTCGGCCTCGGCCTCGGCGTACTTGGATTCGCGGAACAGGGCCCGCCCCAGGCCGAGGCTCGCGTCGGGGTTCTTGGGCTCGCTCGCGAGGGCCCGCCTGAAGAAATCCTCGGCCATGCTCCAGTTCTTGGCATCGAGATGGTACTGCCCCCAGGCGGTGAGCACGTGGGCGTCCTGGGGCGATGCGGCGATCGCTCGGTTGAGCAGGCTGCGCCTGGCAGCGTCGTCGCCGGCCAGGCGGGCCATCTGGATCGCCATGACCAGCGCCTTCGTATTGTTCGGATCGGCGGTGAGAAGCGTGTCGACCTCGGCCCTCGCTGCGGGAAGCTTGCCGGCCGAGACGAGCACCGCGGCATGCATGAGCTTGAGTTCGGTCGAGCCTGGCTCGGCGGCGATGAGCTTGGCGATCAGCTCCGCGGCCGCGTCGGTCTGGCCTTTCTTGAGGAGCGCCGAGGCCTGCTCGAGGCCCTGAAGACGGCGTTCGGCCGGGGTCATGCTCGCAGCGGGAGTCGTGGAAGCCGGAACCGGCTTAGCCGGCGGTCGCGGAGCGCCGGCGCAGGATGTCGCGAAGACCGCGAGCGCGAGAAGCGCCGTCGATCCAATAAACTGGGCCGTCGATACGGCGACTCTCTGCTTCGTCATGTCGATCTCTCCGTTGCGGACGCCGAGCGTCGATGCGGTGCATCGCGCGGCGCCGGTGCTCGGCGCCGGTACACGGCGCGAAAGATGCTACTCCGATAATCCTTCATTATGCAAGGTTGCATAAGGCACCGTAACCGGCTATATTCCATAGCCGCCATGAAAAGCGGCACACTTCGGAAGGCCCTCGGGCTTGTCCTCCTCTATATCGGCGTTTTCGTATTGCTGGTCGTAGTGCAGTTCTCGCGCGGACCGGGGTTTTCCGAGCATATCGGCCGCCTCGAAGTGAGCGCGACGATACCCAGGACCCAAGCCGGATCCCCGCCCGCGCGGCCCAGCTCCTTCCGCCTTTCCTTCGCGGGCTTCATCCTCGCCGCTTCCGCGTCTTCGCCCCTGCAATTCCTGGCCGCCGACGGTTCGAGCAAGCCGATCGGCATCGTCTCCCTGCAAAGATCCACGACCGGCGTTCTCGTCCAATTGGATGGAGGGATCAGCCTCCTGTGCTCCTCTTCCGGCGCGGACGGCTTCTCCCTCGCGGCCCGGGGGCTGGATCCCGGCACCGCCCTCCTCATGAGCTATCGCCTCTCCGGCGGAGCGAAGCTGGTGAGCATCGGCGACAACATCCGGCTCGACGCGCAGGGCGGGCCCTTTTCGGTGGCGCTCGACGGCGTTTCCCTGAAGCAGGGCCAGGGGCTCGTCAGCATGGCTTCCCAGCCCGCCGGGCCGAGCACGATCGCGCTGGAACCCATGGCCGCGCCCGCATCCATAGTTTCCGCGGGCGGATCCACCCAGTTCGTCGCCCAGGCGCCCAAGGATCCGGCCGTCTTCGCCGGCGAAATCGCGGCGTGGAGGGACAAGGTTTGGTCGGCGCTGGCCGGGTCCCGCTTCGATACGGCCAAGACGGCCTGGAAGGCCGCCGACGGCAGCGAAGCCTTCTCCGAGCAGGCGCTCGACGTCTACTTGGCGGAGTCTCTGGCCCGCGGCGGCTACGCGGACGCCTTGGCGAACGTCAAGGCGGCCAAGGAACGATGGCCCGGCATGCTCAGCTACCTGAGCGCTCCCTTCCTCGGGGGCTTGGCGGCCAAGATGCCCGGTTTGGAGACGGCGGATCTCGCCGAGGTGAAACGGATCGGGCAGCTCATCCAGACCAAGTCGCTCGACCTTTTCACGAAGGAGCATCTCGTCCGCTTCCTTCTCGATCGCGCCCCCTACGCCATGGCCCAGGACGCCTTCCGTTTCGCCTCCACGGTCGATCCCTCCCAGCTCAGCATCCGACAGGATATCGGGGTGCTCGGCTGCATCGTGGACTCGAAGTCCCTGCTCGACGACACGGCGAATCCTTTTCTCAAGCTCGGCTCCGTCGCCGACCGCATCGTAGGCGCGGTGCGCAAATCCTCGCAGGGCTTCTTCCTGGCCACGGACGACGACGGATCAACGGACCTGCGGCTCTCCCTCCTCGCGGGCAGCTATCTGGTCAGCTACGGCACGCTCGAAAGCAAGGATGTGCTCGTCGGGGTCGGCCAGAGTCTCGTCGAAGGAGCGCTCGGGCTTTCGGACGCCCAGGGTTTCTGCCCCGCGCGCCTGGCCGTGAAGGACGGGGCGGCCGGCCAGATGAGCGGCTCGATCGCTCCGGAGAGCCTGTATCCGATCGTCGCGGGTAATCCCTACTATCCGCACGAAGTCTCGTTCAGCAAGGACATAGCGCCCGGCGTCTGGGCCTGGACCTGCTCGCCCGAGATGACCGTGACGGTGAGCGGCAGTCAGGAAGTTTTCCATGTCCGCTTCCCCGTGGGCGCCTCCCACTATCTCGTCCTGTACGGCATCAAGCCGTTCACGAACATCAAGCTGTACGACATCGACTACAGTCCGGACCCGGCCTTCGAAACCTACGACGCCTCGGGCTTCCTCTATCACCGGCCGACCGAAGCCCTGTATATGAAGATGAAGCATAAGAAGGAAGTCGAGAACATCCGGCTGACGTTCTAGCCCGCCCTCCGGTTGACCAGGCATGGGGCATTCTGTACAGTGCCCCATGCGAATAGAGACCTGTTTCCTTCGGCGCGAGCTCGACGGCAGGGCGCTCGGCGCCGCGAAACGGCTTGCGCCTTTTCTGGGCTCCGTCCCCCTCCTCGACGTGGTCGACGTCCTTCTCACCGACCTGCCGCTGGCTTCCCCCCTGGTCGAGGAACTGTTCGCCGATCCCGTAGTCCAGTACATCGCCTCGGCCGCGGCTCCGAGCCTGAGCGCTTTCGCCGGATGGGATTGGCTCGTCGAGATAGCCTATCGCCCCGGCGTCACCGACACGCTCGCCCTGACCGCCCGCGAAGCCCTGTCGATCGCGGGACTCCCGATGTCGGGCGACAGCGTCGTGCAGACCGCCCGGCTCCACCTGCTCAGGTTCCCCGGCCTCTCCCGCGAAGCCGTCTCCCGAGCCTTCGCCACCTTCTGGAATCCGCTCATCCAGACGGCGAGCTTCGTCTCGGCCGCGCAGTGGGCGGAGGGGCTGCGGCTTCCCGATCTCTACCCCGTGGTGTCGCTGCACGAGAGTCGGGAGCCGCAGCTCATCGATCTGGCCGCGATGGACGATGCGGCCCTCGTGCGGCTGTCCGCCGAGCGGCTCCTGGCGCTGAGCCTGAGCGAGATGCAGGCCGTCCGCGCCTATTACGCATCCCCCGGCATCGCCGGGAAGCGGGCGGCCGTCGGCTTGCCGCCCGCCGCCACCGATGTCGAGATCGAGATGATCGCCCAGACCTGGAGCGAGCACTGCAAGCACAAGATCTTCAACGCCCGGATAGAGTACCGGGACGAGTCGGGCGCCCGGACGATCGATTCGCTGTTCAAGACCTATATCAAGGCCACGACGGACAAGCTCGAGCCTTCGCGGCCCGACCTCCTGTCGGTGTTCACCGACAACTCCGGGGTCTTCGCCTTCGACGAGAACTACGCCGTCTGCGTCAAGGCCGAGACGCACAACTCGCCCTCGGCGCTCGATCCCTACGGCGGGGCTATCACCGGCATCGTCGGGGTCAACCGCGACATCCTCGGCACGGGCATGGGCGCGATGCCGCTCTTCAACACCGACGTCCTCTGCTTCGCGCCGCCCTCGACCCCCGACGAGGAGGTGCCGGAGGGTCTGCTCCGGCCGCGCGACCTGCTCGCCGGCGTGCACCGCGGCATCGTCGACGGCGGCAACCAATCGGGCATTCCCGTGGCCGCCGGGGCCTTCCTCTTCGACGAGAGCTACATGGGCAAGCCCCTCGTCTTCTGCGGCACGGGCGGCATCATGCCGCGCAAGCTGCGCGGCGCGCCGTCCTGGGAAAAGCGGATCGAGGCCGGCATGGCCGTCGTCATGGTGGGCGGGCGCATCGGCAAGGACGGCATCCACGGGGCCACCTTTTCCAGCCTCGCCCTCGACGAGACGAGCCCCTCTTCGGCCGTGCAGATCGGCGACCCCATCATCCAGAAGCGCATGACCGATTTCCTGCTCGAGGCGCGCGACCTCGGGCTCTACCAGGGCATCACGGACAACGGGGCGGGCGGCCTGTCCTCCAGCCTCGGCGAGATGGCCGAGAGCTCGGGGGGGATACGCATCGACCTCGACGCCTGCCCCCTCAAGTATCCGGGGCTCTCCCCCTGGGAGATACTCGTCTCGGAGAGCCAGGAGCGGATGAGCCTGTCCGTCCTGAGCGAGTTCCTGCCGGAGCTGCTCGAGCTGGCGCGGCGCCGCGGCGTCGAGGCGACCGCCATCGGAGAGTTCACCGCTTCGGGCTTCGTGGAGATCCGATCGGGCGGCAGGACCGTGGGGCTCCTCGACCTGGAGTTTCTCCACCGGGGACTGCCGAGAATGCGGCTCGAGGCCGAGTGGAAGCCCCGCCCGGCCCCCGCGCCCGCGATCCTCGCCGATCGCGGCGACTGGACCGGCGCCCTGCTCGCCGTGCTCGCCGAGCCGAACGTCGCATCCAAGGAGAGCCTCGTGCGGCAGTACGACCACGAGGTCAAAGGCATCTCAATCGAGAAGCCCTTCACCGGCCTCGAGCGCGACGCTCCGAGCGACGGCGCCGTCCTGAAGCCGCTGTATTCCTCGTGGCGCGGCCTCTGCGTGACCCACGGCATCAATCCGCGGCTCTCGGCCCACGACACCTACGCCATGGCCCTTGCGGCCGTCGACGAGGCCTATCGGGCCCAGATCGCCCTGGGCGCGAACCCCGACTCGGCGGTGGCCCTCGACAACTTCTGCTGGCCCGATCCCGTAGCGGCGCCCGACAACCCCGACGGCGCGTTCAAGCTCGCCCAGCTCGTGCGCGCCTGCGAAGGCCTGCGCGAGGCCTGCCTGGCCTTCGGCCTGCCCCTGGTCTCCGGCAAGGATTCCATGAAGAACGACGCCTTCGCGGGAGGGAAACGCATTTCGGTGCAGCCTACGCTGCTCGTGACCGTGGTCGGGGCGATCGACGATTGCCGCAAGGCGCTCTCGACGGATTTCCTCGAACCGGGCGACCTTATCTACATTCTCGGCGAGACGAGCGGCCTCCTCGGCGCCTCGATCCTGGAGCGGACCATCCCGGGCGAGCCGGGCGGCCGTGGCGAGCCGAGCGGCCATGCCGAGCTGGGGTCCTGCCCCGTGGCCCGTCCCGAGCGGCAGCTCCTCCTGTATCGCGCCCTCGCGAAGGCCATCTCCGGCCGCGCGCTGCGCTCCTGCCACGACCTCTCCGACGGGGGTCTCGCGGTCGCCTTGGCCGAGTCCTGCCTCGGCGGGCGTCTGGGGGCGCGGCTGCGCCTCGACGCCCTGCCCGGCATGCCGAATCCCGCGGCCGGCGCCCCCTCGGCGGCGGCTCCCTCGGCGGCGGCTCCCTCGGCGGCGGCTCCGCCCGACCTCCTCCCTCGGGCCGCCCGTTGCCTCTTCGCCGAGGATCCCGGACGCTTCCTCGTCTCGGTCCGCCCCGAAGACCGGGAGCGCTTCGAGCGGAGCATGGCGAATCTGCCCGCGGCTCTCATCGGAGAGGTGACCGAGGAGCCGGGGATTCGCGCGAGTCTCGGCGGCCTTCGGGTGCTGGACACCGATCTGGCGAGCGTCGAGCGCGCCTACAAGACGCCGATAGCGTGAGGAGGAAAGAGTGAAACCCAAGGCGCTTATCCTGGCCGGCTACGGCTTCAATGCGGACGCGGAACTCTGCGAAGCCTTCGGCCTGGCCGGAGCCGAGGCGGAGCGGCTGCAGCTTTCCGACCTTTTCGCCGATCCCAGAATCCTCGAACGCGCGGAGATCCTGGCCTTTCCCGGCGGCTTTTCCTTCGGCGATCACCTGGGCTCCGGACAGGTCGCCGCCCTGCTCTGCCGCCGCCATCTCGGCGAAAGCCTGCGGCGCTTCATATCCACGGGCGGCCTCGTCATCGGAATCTGCAACGGCTTCCAGGTGCTGACGAAGCTGGGACTTCTGCCGGGCGGAGGAGGATCGGCTCCCTCGCGGGAGGTGACGCTGATCCAGAACGAGTCGGGCATCTTCGTCGACGACTGGGTGGACATCCATTTCGAGCAAAAGACGGCCTGCCTGTGGACGAGGGGGCTCGAGGACCGCATGCTGCCCGTGCGCCACGGCGAAGGCCGTTTCGTCGCCAGGGACGAGTCCGTCCTGGAGGGCCTCGAGGCGGGGGGACTCGTCGCCCTGCGCTACGCTGCCGGCTCCAATCCCAACGGCTCGGCGCGCGACATAGCCGGGATCTGCGATCCGAGCGGACGCGTGTTCGGGCTCATGCCCCACCCCGAGGCTTTCCTGGTCCGGGAAAACCATCCCCTGCGCCGGCGCGCGAAGGTAGGGAAGGTCGGCATCGACCTGTTCGAGAACGGAGTCCGAGCCGCCCGGGATCGTCTCTAGCGCGGCTGTCCGAGCCGGACCAGGGCTGGCACCGGTCGCGCCGTTTGATATAATGAAACGATTTGATCGGCGTTCCACTTGAATGCTTCGGCATTTATCGGGAACTTGATTGCATAAAGCGCATCGCGGGGGGGCCGCTTCGATGTCCGACACCGTGAACTTCGAAATGATCCGCGAGGAATACGAAAAGCAAATTTTCGATCTGCGCCAATTGCTCGAAGTTTCCAAAAGTCTCAACTCGACCTTGGACTATCACATACTCATCGATTCGATCCTCTTCACGATCATGGGGCAGATGAAGGTGCTCAAGGCCGGTCTCTTCGCCCGCAAGGGCCTGGACGCGACGTACTTCAGCTTTCACCGGAATTACAAGGGATTCGAGATCGATCATTCGATCGATTACTCGATAGCGGAAGACCACCCGATGATCAAGCTCTTCAGCCGACAGTACGGATGCTACGCCATCGAGGATATCCGTCAGCGCCTGGGTTCGCTGCGCGGCATCGAGGGGCTCGCGGCGCTCGAGCCGAGTCTCGTGGTGCCGCTCAAGGCCAAGGGGGTCATCAACGGCATTCTCGTCCTGGGCGACCGCATCGACGACGGCGACTTCGATATCGGCGAGCGCGAGTACGTCCTCAACCTCGCCTCGCTCGCCGCCATCGCGATCAACAACGCCTTTCTCTTCGAGATGACCACGACCGACATGATGACGCGCCTCAAGATGAAGCACTACTTCTATACGGTGCTCCTCGAGCGCATGGAGAGCGCCGCGATCGGCGGCCGGCCGCTCTCCGTCGTCATGATCGACATAGACTTCTTCAAGAAATTCAACGACACCTACGGCCATACCTGCGGCGACGCGGTGCTCAGGCAGGTGGCGCGGGTGCTGCAGGCGAACGTGCGGGGCCTGGACCTGGCCGCCCGCTATGGGGGCGAGGAGTTCTGCGTGCTCCTTCCCGACGCCGACAGGGAACGGGGACGCCAGATCGCCGAGCGGATCCGCGAGGGCGTGTCCTCCACGCCCACCGAGTACGAGGGCAAGCTGCTGACCGTGACGATTTCGCTGGGAGTGGCCCAGTACGATCCGGCCAGGGACGTGTCGGGCAAGTCGCTGATCGATCGGGCCGACCGGGCGCTCTATCGCTCCAAGCAGACGGGACGCGACCGCGTGTCGGTGGCGGATTGACCCTGTCCACGGTACTCGTCGCCAACCGCTCCGCGGCCGAGGGCGGGCCCGCGACGGCCCGGGCGAGTCCGGCCATTTCGATCCTCGGCGCCCTGCAGCGGGCTGGCGTCGACGTGCGCCACGACTGCGGCGGCAAGGCCCTCTGCGGCACCTGCCGGTTCCGCGTGCTGAAGGGCGCCTCGGCCCTCTCGCCGATCCTGCCGCGCGAGGAAGAGCGCCTGGCGGCCGTCGGAGAAGAGACTGCCGACGGCGCTCTCAGGCTCGCCTGCCAGGCGCACGCCTTCCGCGACATCGAGATAGAACTGTCGCTCTGACTCTGAAGGAGGGCGTATGCGGCATTGGTGGGAAGATGCGGTCTTTTACCAGATCTACCCGCGAAGCTTCATGGATTCGGACGGCGACGGGATCGGCGATCTTCGCGGCATCGAGTCGCGGCTCGATCATATCGTCTCGCTCGGAGCGGACGCGCTCTGGATCTCCCCCGTCTTTCCGAGCCCGATGAAGGACTTCGGCTACGACGTGTCCGACTATCGCGGCATCGATCCGATGTTCGGGAACCTCGAGGACTTCGCAAGCCTGATCGCCGCCGCGAAGCGGCGGGGCATCCGCGTGGCGCTCGACCTCGTCGCCAACCACAGCTCGGACGAGCATCCCTGGTTCGTCGAAGCGCGCTCGTCCAGGTCGAACCCGCGGCACCCCTGGTATCTCTGGGTGGAGGATACGGGCCGGCCCCCCAACAACTGGAAAGCCATCTTCGAGCTGGGCAGCGCCTGGCACAGGAACGAGGCCACGGGGGAACGCTACCTCGGCACCTTCACGCGGCACCAGCCCGAGTTCGACTGGCGGAATCCCGAGGTTCGGCGCGCGTTCTACGACATCATGCGCTACTGGTACGGGCTGGGCGTGGACGGCTTCCGCCTCGACGTGGCCACCGCCTACATCAAGGACGAGCGGCTGCGCTCCAATCCCTTCTCGCCGCGCCTGGTTCCCGACCTCCTCCAGCGGCATCTGTACGATCGCAACCGGCCGGAGGTCCACGAGATTTTCCGGGACATGCGAAAAGCTGCCGACGCGGCGGGCGAGCGGGTCCTCATCGGGGAGACCCACGGCCAGGACCACGAGCTGGCCGCGTCCTGTCACGGCGGAGCGAACGACGAACTCCACATGGCCTTCAATTTCGATTTCCTCAATCAACCCTGGAGCGCGGAAGCCTTCCGCGTATCGGCCGAGCGCTGGTACGCGGCCCTGCCCGAGGGGGCCTGGCCCAACTTCACCCTCTCGAACCACGACCAGAACCGCCATGCCTGGCGCTACCGGGGCCGGACGGAAGAGGAGACCGAGGCGCGCGCGAAGCTGGCCGCGGCGATGCTGCTGACGCTCAAGGGGACGCCGTTTCTCTACTACGGCGAGGAGATCGGCATGACCTGCGTCCGCATTCCGCGGCGCCGTCTGCGGGACCCGCTCGGAATCCGCACCTGGCCCTTCTGGCGGAACGGCCGGGACCAGGAGCGCACGCCGATGCAGTGGGACGCCTCGCCGGGAGCCGGCTTCAGCTCGGGCGAGCCCTGGCTGCCCCTCAACCCCGACTGGCGCTCCCGGAACGTCGCCGCGCAGGAAGGCGAGCCGGCCTCGCTTCTGTCCTGGTACCGCGCTCTCGGACGGCTCCGCAAGGCCGAGGAGCCGCTCTCGCGCGGCTCCATTGAGTTCCTCGACCTTCGGCGCGGCGTGCTCGCCTACGATCGGCGAATCGCGGGAGGGAGCGGCGCCGGCGCCGCTGCCGGCGCGGCTGCCGATGCCGCGGCTGCCGATGTCGCGGCTGCCGATGTCGCGGCTGCCGATGCCGCGCCGGCGGCGACGGTCCGCGTGCTCCTGAACTTTTCGTCGCGGTCGATCGAGGCGCCGACGAATGCCGGAGGACGGGTGCTGCTCGGAACGCATCGTTCCGAGGGCGAGACGATCCAGGCGGGGCCGGTCATTCTAGGTCCCTGCGAGGCTCTTCTGTATTCGCTGTCTCGATAGCCCGCGGCTGGGGCCGCCGGTCAGTGTACCGACAGTCTCAGATCGCCCTTCTTCTCCATGATCCCGAAGACGAGAAGCTGCAAGAGGTCGCGCTCGAAGGCCGATCCGAGCGTGCGCGCCCGGCCGTCGAAATCCGAGGCCGTGGCGATGATCCGCTCGCAGTCCGGCCGCGAGTAGCGGCGGAGCGCCGCCGAGCTCTGCCGCTGCACGGCCTTGCTGCGGATCTGCAGTTTTGCGCAGGCCGATTCGAGGGCCTCGCCCGCTTCCATGAGCAGGTGCAGCCGGAGGAGTCGGCGGAAGCTCCAGATGAGGGCCGAGATGATCTGGACGGCGTCGCCGCGCCGGTCGGCGAGCACGGTGTCGAGGACTTCGAGCGCCTCGGCGAGGCCCTCCGTGGCCATGCGTCCGAAGAGGCTGAACGCGTCCTCCCGCCGCGAGCGGGCGATGGCCGCCTCGACCTCGCTCTCGCCGAGTCGGGACCCGGAGGGAAACAGGAACGAAAGCCGCGTGCAGGCCGAGTCCAGGTCGGCGCTGTCGTTCTCGACCAGTTCGAGGAGGGCGTTCGTCCCGGCGTCATCGATCGAGATGCCGAATTGGCCGAGCTTGCGCTCTATCCAGCGGGGCTTCTCGTTCTCGAACATCTCGTAGAAGGTCGTCTTTCGCGGCTTGCCGACGGCCTCTTCGACGCCTTTTTCCACGTAGTATTGATCGGTTTCGAGGATGAGAATCGCGTCGGGCGAGGGCGAGGCGAGGTAGCGGGCGAGGTCCCCGACCTCCTCCTTGCCCTTGATGAGCTCGGCTCCCCGGAACTCGACGAGCCTGCGGGAGGAGAAGAGCGAACCGTTGCGCAGGATGGCGAGGAGCTCGCCGAGGCTGGTTTCCGAGGCGTAGAGGCGATGCCCTTCCGCCGGGGAGCCGTCCTTTTCCTTGATCGCCGTGCGCAGGTCGTCCACGAAGGCGGCGCGTTTCCCCGTCTCCGGGCCCGCGAGCAGATAGACCGATTCGAGTTTCATGGAGATCTCAGTATTTGCGGATGAGGCCGCGCAGTCTGCCGAGAATCTTGACATCCTGCGTATAGATGGGCGCGTAGGCCGGATTCTCGGCCACGAGTTTCACGCGATTGTTCTCGCGGAAGAAGCGCTTGAGGGTGACCGAGTCGTCGATCATCGCCACGACGATCTCGCCGTTGTCCGCGCTCTGCCGCTGTTCGATGACCGCTATGTCGCCGTGGTAGATGCCCGCGTCCTTCATGCTGTCGCCCCGCACCGCCAAGGCGAAGCAGACTGCCGCTCGGACGATGTCCGCCGGGACATGGACGATGCCCGAAAAGTTCTCGTCGGCCAGGATGGGCCTGCCGGCCGAGACCGCGCCGAGCAGCGGCAGGTCGACGACGGAGAGCTCCGCGTCGACCTTGCGCACGAGTTCGATGGCCCTGGATCTGTTTCCTCCCAGCCGGAGAAAGCCCTTCTTTTCGAGGGCCTTCAGGTGGTCGTAGGCGCCTTTGACCGAAATGGAGAACGAATCGGCTATTTCGCGGATGGTGGGTGGATAGTCGTGCAGATCGACATAGCGGGAGATCGAGTCCAGCACCTCTTTTTGTCGCGTGGTCAGCATTTTCATCGTTTTTGCTCTATGTCGTACTTCTTGACTTTCGCGTGCAGCCCGCTGGGGCTTATGCCAGACGCGTCGGCGACCTCGGCCATATTATATCCGTAATCCCGCAGTTTTTGCACAAGATAATCGCGCTCGAAAAGTTCCTTGGCCTCGGCCAGCGCGAGCGAGGCGTAGCGCTCCCCGATAAGGGGCTCGGCGCGCCGGGGCATGCCGTCGTCGAGGATTTTCCTGACCGTGGCGGCCGATACCACGCGCTCGTCGCTTAAAACGGCCAGGCGCTCGACGAAATTCGCCAGCTCGCGCACATTCCCCGGCCAGGGGCGGGAGGCGAGAAGTTCGTAGCCTTCGGGGGATATTTCGCGGCCTGGAGCCCCCGCGGCGACTGCGCGGGCGAGGAAATGGCGGCACAGCTCGCCTATGTCGCCTTCGCGCTCGCGCAGGGGCGGCACGTGGATGGGAATCACCGCGAGGCGGAAGTAGAGGTCCTCCCGGAATCTGCCCGAGGATATCTCGGCGCGTATGTCCTTGTTGGTGGCCGCGATGACGCGAACGTCGACGGAGATGGTTTTCTCGGAGCCGAGGCGCTCGAAGCGCATTTCCTGAAGCACGCGAAGCACCTTGGCTTGGGCGGCCGGGGACAGATCGGCGACCTCGTCCAGGAAGAGGGTGCCGCCGTCGGCCGACTCGAAGCGGCCGATCCGGCGGGAAACCGCGTCGGTGAAGGCCCCGCGCTCATGCCCGAAGAGCTCGCTTTCGAGCAGGCCTTCCGGTATGGCGGCACAGTTCACCTCGACGAAGGGCTGCCCCGAGCGTTTCCCTCCGAGGTGGATCGACCTGGCGACGAGTTCCTTTCCCGTTCCGTTTTCGCCGGTTATGAGAATCCTCGCGTCGCTCGCCGCCGCCTGCTCGGCGATGGCGCGAACCTCGGCCATGACCGTGGAGCTGCCGATGATGGGCTCCGCTCCGATCGAGCTGGCCGCGGCGCGCTTGAGCGTGCGGTTTTCCCTGCGGAGCTCGCCTATCTCCAGGGCGTTCCGCACGGCGGTGAGAATGCGGTCCATGGACAGGGGCTTTTCGATGAAATCGAAGGCGCCGAGCTTGAGCGCCCGCACCGCCATATCGATGGTGCCGTGACCCGAGACCACCACGACTTCGAGTTCGGGTCGCCTGCGCTTCATTTCGGCCAGGGCTTCCAGTCCGCCCATGCGGGGCAGCCAGACGTCCAGGATGGCCAGGTCGGGTCGCTCGGCGTCGAGCATTTCGAGCCCGACGAGCCCGTCTTCGGCCAGGAAAACGGCATGGCCTTCGTCTTCGAGGATGTCACGGACCGTCGTGCGGATTCCGGGTTCGTCGTCGATCACGAGAATTCTAGCCATGGCCTGCCCGTTTGCTCCTGCGTCAACGATCGAGAGGCAGATCGATGAAGAAGGTCGCGCCAGCGCCTTCTTCGGACTCGAATCGTATTTCGCCCCCGTGGTCGGCGACGATGCGCTCCACGATGGAGAGTCCCAAGCCCGTTCCGAAGCTTTTTGTCGTGAAATAAGGGACGAAAATCCTGTCGCCGATCGATGGGGGGATGCCTCTCCCCGAATCCTTGATTCGGAGCCTACAATACCGTGAATCCGCGGCCTTAACAAGGTCGGCGTCGAATTCGACTTTGCCGCGGCCTTCCATCGCGTCCACCGAGTTGGCGATGAGATTGCCGAGCGCCCGTTTCATGGCCGCCCGATCGATCCGCAGGGAGAGTCCGGGGGGCACGCCTCCGAGGGAGAACAGTATGTCCGGATATGAGGCGGAGTAGAGCGCGACCGTCTCTTCGACGAGAAGGCGCAGGTCTACCCAATCGGGCTGCGGCTCTGGCAGCGAGGCGAAGGCCCGAAAATCGGAGAGAAGAGCGTCCATCCCCTCCACCTCCTTCACTATGGCTATCATGGAGGTTTCGAGGATTTCGAGCGCCTGCCGGGGGTCGCTCTTCCAGCGCCGGAGCACGCGCTCCGCGGCGAGGCGTATGGGCGTAAGGGGATTCTTCAGTTCGTGGGCGAGGCGCTGGGCGATATCCTTCCAGGCGTCGATCTTTTCCTTGCGAAGCTCCACCGATCGGGAGCGCTGGATGTCGTCGAGCATCCGATTGAAGGAGGCGACCAGGCGGCCGGTTTCGTCGCCCTTCTTCACGATGAGCCGCACGCCGAAGTCGCCCTCGGCCACCCGCCTGGTCGCGTCGTGGAGGCTGGCGAGCGGCTCAGCCACGAGATCGGCGGCGGCGAGCCCGAGAAGCACGGCCAGGAGCAGGAGCGGCGCGACGAGGAAGGCGTACAGAAGGGCGAGAAGCTCCGACCAGCGCCTGGAGAAGGGCACGAGAAGTTCGGCCGTGGCCGAGGCCCTGCCGAGGAGCTCCGCGGAGCGTTCGAGATTCTCGGGGAGCCTGAGGGTCAGGACCGCCACTTCCTTCCTTCCGGACGGACGCCATGCGGCGGCGTAGCGGAGGCGATTCACGCCGCCCGAGGAGGCCGCGGGGAGGAACTGACCGCTCATTCCCGGAGCCAGGGCGGGAATCGTCCCGGAAAACCGGGCGGCTTCGTTTCCCGCGAAATCCACGCTCTTCGCGCCCACGAAGACCTCGACCGCTTCGATGGAAGGTTCGCGCGAGCGGAGCCTGTCGAGCAGGAGCTCCGCGTCCGAAAGCGCCGCGCCGCCGTCGGCCCTCGCCGCATCGTCCGGCTTTCCCGAGACGACGGCCTCGGCGAGCCTCCGCAATCGGGCCAGTTCCTCGTCGTACCAGGAAAGGGCGAGCGCCGTGCCCGAGGATAGGGCCGCCCGCACTTCCTCCGAGGAGGAGGAAGACTGGGCCCGAACGGCCAGACGGATGAGGAAGAGGCCCTGGGGCACGGAGGCCGCCGCGACGGCGAGCAGAAAAAGGAGGGAAAGCCGCAGGCGAAGGAGGGCCCCGTAGCGGCGCGCCCGCAGATCGGAGGCCAGGTTCCGGGCTCTCACGAGGAAAAGGATGGTCAAGGTGAGGGGGAGGACGGCGAGCACGGCCATCGGCAGTCGGCCTTCGAGGTTGGGGAAGTCCGGAGCCTGGCCGAGGACCTGCCGAGCTATGATGTAGGTGCCCAGGAGGACCAAAGCGTAGACGGCGAGAACGGACAGTATGTCCGGGGATACGCGGTGGGAAGGGATGGGCGGATCGGATCGATCTGGCATATCCCCGCCGGTCAGCCTAGTCTTCTTCGAACTTGCTGTCGAAAAGGGCTTCGAGGGCGGCGGCGGCATCGGCTTCGTCGGTTCCTTCGGCCATGATCCTGATGGGAGTCCCGAAGCTGGCGCCCAGAGTGATGATCCCCATTATCGACTTCGCGTTGATCCTGTCGGAGTCCTTCTCGAGCCATATCTTGGAAGCGAACTTGCTCGCCGTCTGAACGATGAGAGCCGCGGGCCGCGCATGGATTCCCGCCCTGTTGGAGATGGTCACGATCGCTTCGGTCATGTAGCCTTCCTCGGTCTCTGCCGCCACCGGCGGTCCTGTCTCCGGACTCCGCAGCTATGCCTGCGGTACGTTCGGGCTGCGGTCACTATAGAAAGTCGTCCCGGTTGAAGTACAGGGCTCGAGCGTTTTCGCTTTCGAGCCACCGGAGGACATTTTGATTGAACTCCTTGGCCGAATGGTAGCCCATCTTCTTGAGGCGCTCGTTCATCGCGGCGGTCTCGATGATGATGGGTATGTTCCGTCCCGGCTTGACGGGGATCTCGAGCTTGGGGATGCGGACTCCGAGGATTTCGGTCGTCATCTCCTCGGTGCCGATGCGGTCGTACACCTTGTTGGAGTCCCATTCCTCGAGCCCGCAGACGAGCTGGATCTGCTTTTTGTCCCTGATGGCGCCGACGCCGAAGAGGTGGGTGATGTTGATGATCCCCAGACCCCGAATTTCCATGTGGTGCCCGATGACCTTGTTGGCGCCTTGGCCCATGAGAATCGAGCCGTTGACGCAGCGGATATCGACGACGTCGTCGGCCACGAGTCGGTGCCCGCGCTCTATGAGTTCCAAGGCGGTCTCGCTCTTCCCGACGCCCGAGTCTCCGGTGAGCAGGATGCCGATTCCGTACACTTCCACGAGCACGCCGTGGATCGTGGTCTGGGGGGCGAAGATATCCAGGAGGACCCGCAGGACGCGGCTGGAGAACTCGCTCGAGGACAGATCCGTCTGCAGAATCGGACAGTCGCCGCGCTCCGCCGCGTCGAAGAACTCTTTCGACGGCGCGAGGTTGTGCGTGAAGATGCAGCAGGGAATGGGATAGGAAAAGAGCTTTTCGTAGGTTTCGACATCGCTGCTCTCGGCGAGCATTTTCAGATAGGCGTTCTCGCCGCGGCCGAAGATCTGCAGGCGCTGCCAGGCGAAGGATTCGTAGAAGCCCGAGAGGGCGAGGCCGGGCCGATTGAGATCGGGCACGGTGATCTCGCGCGATAGGCCTTTCCTTCCGCCGATGCAGCGGAGGTTGAGCGCGTTTTGCTCGTTCAGGTTGAGGTCCAGGAGGTCGAGGACCGTGAATCGCTTGGCGTCGGTCTTGGGCACGGGGCGAAGTTTACTACGTCCGCGGACGAGGCGCAATGACGCCTTTCGCCTCGTTCCGCAGGTCGGAGAGCCGCCCGGACAGGCTCTTCAGGGCCTGCCGGGGCAGGGCTCACTTCTTCTCTTGGACTTTTTCCTTTTCTTTCGAGATCTTCTGCTCCAGCCGGTCGATGAGCTTGTCGATGACGGGAACCACTTCATAGTCCCGCTCTTCGAGGTGGGCCTGGACCCCCCAGCGGAAATTGACGGTCGCTTCGAGCTTGAAATCCTTTTCCTTCGTGAAGATGAAGATGAGATCAACGATCATGTCCTTCGCGTACCCGATCCGCTCCAATTTCGTATCCAGATAGGCCCTGCTCTTGTCGCTGAGATCGAAGTGCACGGAACGGACATCGACGGTCATGCGTACCTCCTTCCTTTTTCGGCAGCCCTAGGGGCCTCCGGTTTTTTTTGAAATGAGCTATGCCTTCCGGCCGGCCGCGGCGGGATCCGCCGTGGTCAGCCGTGCTTCCTGCCGAAGGACGAGTCGAGATCGAGCTCGCCGCGATATTTTGCCACGGTGCGGCGCGCCAGCTTGATGCCCTTGCGGGACAGGACTTCCATGATATCGCGGTCGGACAGAATGGCATCCTCCGACTGGATGATCTCCTTGATGACCTGCTTGACGCCCTCCTTCGAGTACTTCGATCCCCGCGAGCCCGCGCCGGAGATCGAATTGGTGAAGAAATAGCGCAGTTCGAAAATACCCCAATCGGTTTGCAGATACTTGCGGTTGGCGATGCGCGACACGGTCGTCTCGTGCACGCCGATCTCGTCCGCGACGTCCTTGAGCGTCAGGGGGGCCAGGCGCTTGGGGCCTTCGACGAAGAAGCCGCGCTGGTATTCGACTATGGCCCTGGTGACCTTGAGGAGGGTCTGGTTGCGCTGATGGATGCTGCGGATGAAGAACTTGGCGCGCTTGATGTTGTCGCGCACATAGGTATTGGTCGCGCGATCCGTGGCCCTCGCGGAGTTGGGCTTCTCGGCCAGGCGGTCGAAAAAGGGATCTATCCCGAGAACGGGTATCTCTTCGTCGTTCAGGACGATGACGAAATCGCCGTCCTTGAGCTTGACCATGATGTCGGGCACGACATAGCGGGGTTCCTCGGTCGAGTAGGCCCGGCCCGGGAAGGGAGCGAGGCTCTTGATGAAGGCGAGCGAAGCGCGCATGCCCTCGTCGGAAAGCCGAAGCCGCTTCTGGATTTCGGCGTGCTTGCCCTTTTCCAGGAGCTCGATATGGTCTTTCAGGATGGATAGCGCCGACGCGGGCGCGGCGGCATCCAGCGATGCCTGCACGAAAAGGCTCTCCCGGTAGTCGGCGGTGCAGGTGCCCGCGGGCTCGAATCCGCGGACCAGGGCCATGATCTCCTCGACGGTTCCGCGGGGACAGGTGGCGCAGAGGACGAAGGGATCTTCCTTGTGGAAGCCGTCGTCATTGAGATTCTGGATGAGGGTTTCGCCGATGACGCGCTGCTCCTCCCCCAGGGGCTGGAGCCGGAGCTGCCAGAGAAGATGTTCCTGCAGCGTTTCGGGGCGGGCGATCGCCCCCTCGATGAACATCCGTTTGGAGTCGTCGTCAACCTGGGAACGCGAGGCGTAGCCGGGGTCGGAACTGTTCTCGAAGGGGTCCGAGGCATCGGAGCCGCTCGTATCGTCGGTTTCCGGAAGAGTCTCGAGGGACAGCGTCGTGGGGTCGGAAACGACCTCGAGCGCCGGATTCGACTCGATCTCCTCCTGTATCTGGTCCTTCAGCTCCTGAAGCGGCAACGCCATGAGTCGAATCGACTGAATCATCTGCGGGCTGAGTTTTTGGCGTTGTTCCGCGATCAAGACGGGCTTCTGGAGCTGCACCGTTCCCTCCACGAGAAGACTACCTCAAATTTAAGCCCAGATGCGGGCTTGTCAAGCGATGAGCCGCCATAAAGCGGAGAGGAATTACAGCAAAAAGCGTGCCTATCTCTTGTCCAGCGACCTTCGGCTGCAAAGTATTACATGCTTTTCCAGGGGAGCGTATTGACCCGCTCGACGCATCATTATTACTTTATGGGTACTTCTAAGGCCGTCAGGCCGGTTTCTTAGGTGGAATGATGTCCAACAAGCACCATGAGTCGCGCGATTCGCACAACGAGCAAAACTCGGACAAGGCTCAGGCTAAGGCTCCTGAGAACGAAGAGCTTTCGCGGTCGCCGGTCGTGGACATGCCTTCGAGCGATGGGGCGGGGGCGACCGAGCCCGCCGTAGGGGAAGGGAAGACGGCGGTTCCGAAAGAGGCCGAGCCGGAAGCCCGGATCAAGGCGCTCAGCGCCGAATTGGCCAAGGTCCGCGAGGAATTGTCCTCGGTAAACGACAAGTACCTCCGAAAGCTGGCCGACGACGTCAATTTCCGCAAGCGCATGGCTCGCGAGAAGGAAGATACGCTGCGTTTCGCGGTCGTCACCCTCCTCGGGGATCTGATTCCGATTTTGGACGATTTCGACCGCGCGATCGCCAGCGCCGAGACGGCGCGGGACTACGCGATCCTCCACGACGGCATCGTGCTCATCCGCCGCCAGCTCGGCGGGATGCTCGAGAATAAATACGGACTCAAGCGATTCGAGTCGCTCGGCAAGCCTTTCGATCCGAATCATCACGAGGCCGTGGCCATGATCTCCGGCGAGGGGGACGAGGCTACCGTAGCCGAGGAATTCCTGCCGGGCTACGGTTTGCACGAGCGCATCCTCCGGACCGCCAAGGTCAAGGTCATGATGCCCGGAGTCAGGCAGGAAGAATCCGTCGCTCGGACGGAAGACGGCGAAGATACGAGCGGAACCGCGACGGCTCCGACGGATATCGAACAATAACACCGCGAGGAAGAAGGAGCGGAAACATGGGAAGAATAATAGGAATCGACCTGGGAACCACGAATTCCTGCGTCGCAGTCATGGAAGGCGGCGAGCCGATCGTCATCGCCAATTCCGAAGGGCAGCGCACGACCCCTTCGATCGTAGGTTTCACGGGGAAGGGCGAGCGCGTGGTCGGTCAGCCGGCCAAGAACCAGATGATCACCAATCCCGAGAACACGGTCTATTCCATAAAACGTTTCATGGGCAGACGATACGCCGAGGTGGGCGACGAGACCAAGCTCGTTCCCTATAGGGTGATCGACAATACCAACGACGTCCGGGTGGACATTTCCGGCAAGGGCTACAGCCCGCAGGAAATATCCGCCTTCATCCTGCAGAAGATGAAGAAGACCGCCGAGGACTACCTCGGCGAGGCCGTGACCGAGGCCGTCATCACCGTGCCCGCCTACTTCAACGACGCGCAGCGGCAGGCGACGAAGGACGCGGGCAAGATCGCCGGCCTCGAGGTCAAGCGCATCATCAACGAGCCCACGGCCGCCTCCTTGGCCTACGGCTACAACAAAGACCAGAAGAAAGAGAAGACCATCGCCGTCTACGACCTGGGCGGCGGCACCTTCGACATATCCATCCTCGAGCTGGGCGAGGGCGTCTTCGAGGTCAAGTCGACGAACGGCGACACGCACCTCGGCGGCGACGACTTCGACCGCCGCGTCATGGAGTGGCTCGTCGAGGAGTTCAAGAAGGAATCCGGGATCGACCTCTCGAAGGACCGCATGGCCCTCCAGCGCCTCAAGGACGCCGCGGAGAAGGCCAAGATCGAACTCTCGAACGTGCAGCAGGCCGAGATCAATCTTCCCTTCATCACCGCCGACGCCTCGGGGCCCAAGCATCTCCAGAAGACGCTCACGCGCTCGGCCTTCGAGCGGATGATCGACGACCTCCTCGACCGCTCGAAGACCCCGTGCACGAAGGCCATGGCCGACGCCGGCCTCACCGCATCCCAGATCGACGAAGTCATCCTCGTCGGCGGCTCGACGCGCATTCCCAAGGTGCAGGCGATCGTCCGCGACCTGTTCGGCAAAGAGCCGTCCAAGGGGGTCAACCCCGACGAGGCCGTGGCCGTGGGCGCCGCCATCCAGGGCGGCATCCTGGGCGGCGACGTGAAGGACGTGCTGCTCCTCGACGTCACGCCGCTGTCCCTGGGCATCGAAACCCTCGGCGGCGTGTTCACGAGGCTCATCCCGCGCAACACCACCATCCCCTGCCGGAAGAGCCAGATCTTCTCGACGGCGGCCGACGGACAGACGGCGGTGTCCATCCACGTGCTCCAGGGCGAGCGCGAAATGGCCACGCAGAACCGCACCCTCGGGCGCTTCGACCTCATGAGCATTCCGCCCGCGCCGCGCGGGGTGCCCCAGATAGAGGTCACCTTCGACATAGACGCCAACGGCATCGTGCATGTCACGGCGAAGGATCTCGGGACCGGGAAGGAACAGAAGATCCGCATCGAGGCTTCCAGCGGCCTGAACGACGATCAGATCGACAAGATGGTCAAGGAGGCCGAGGCTCACGCTGCCGAGGACAAGCGGGAGCGCGAGCGGGCCGACGCCCACAACGAAGCCGACGGGCTCATCTATACTACCGAGAAATCCCTCAAGGATTTCGGCGACAAAGTCCCCCCCGCCGACCGCTCGGCCATCGAGGCCGCCGTCGCGGACCTGAAGAAGGAGATGGAGGGCAGCGACGTCGAGAGCATCAAGCAGAAGACCGAAGCGCTCCGCCAGGCCTCCTACAAGTTCGCCGAAGAGATCTACAAGCCCGCCGCCGGCCAGGGCGGCGCGGAGGGCGGCGAAGGCCCCGGCTCGGCGGGACCGGCCGGAGCTTCGGGCGCCTCGGGAACGGCGGAAGATGTGGACTATCGCGTCGTCGACGAAGAGGACAAGAAATAGCGACGGTTGCGGCATGAAGCCCCGGCAGGTGTCGAAGGACGCGCTAGCCGGGGCTTTTATCCGTTTCCCCTAAGGATATCAAGGTGGCCAAGCGAGACTACTACGAGGTCCTCGGCGTCCCTAAGAACGCCGCGAAGGACGACATCAAAAAGGCGTACCGAAAGCTCGCGATCCAGAACCATCCCGATAAAAACCCCGGAGACCACCAGGCCGAAGAGCGCTTCAAGGAGGCGACCGAGGCCTATGAGGTGCTCGGGGACGATCAGCGGCGGCAGGCCTACGATCAATTCGGGTTCGCCGGGGTCGAGGGCATGGGCGCCAACGGGTCCGCTCAGGACTTCTCCTCGGTATTCAAGGATTTCGAAGACATTTTCGGCGGCTTCGGGGACTTTTCGAACATCTTCGATTCCTTTTTCGGCGGAGGCGGCGGGCGAAGCCGCCAAGGGCGGGAGCGAACCGCGCGGGGAGCCAACCTGCGCTACGATCTCGAGATGCCCTTCGAGAAGGCAGTCTTCGGCGAGGCCATCGACATAGCGTACACGAAGAACGATTCCTGCAAGGTTTGCGGCGGTACGGGCTCGGCCGACGGCAGCGGCAAGCGCGTGTGCCCCACCTGTCAGGGTTCGGGGCAGGTCCGCCGCTCCTCCGGTTTCTTTTCCATAGCCCAGGCCTGCCCGACCTGCCGCGGCGAGGGCTCGATAATCGAAAAGCCCTGCAGGGACTGCGGCGGGACGGGCCTCACGAAGAAGAAGCAGAAAATCAAGGTCACGATCCCGCCCGGCGTGGAGGACGGCAAGCGTGTGGTCATACCCGGGCAGGGAGATACGGGCCCGAACGGCGGCCCGCCCGGAGACCTCTACGTCTTCATCCGCGTCCTGCCGCACGAATACTACGAGCGCGACGGCTCGGACCTCTACTGCGCCCTGCCCATAACCCTCACCCTGGCCGCGCTCGGGGGCGAGATCGGCTTCTCGACGATCGAGGGCAAGAAGATCCAGGTGAGCATTCCCGCCGGCAGCCAGAACGGCAAGATGCTGCGCATCCGCGAAGAGGGGATCCCGAGTTCGGGAGCCAGGCGCGGCGATCTCTACCTGAAGCTCCTCGTGCAGATCCCCGCGAAACTATCGCGGCGCGGACGCGAGATCATGGAGCAGCTGCGCGAGTCGGAGGGGGAGGATCTCGAGCCCAAGCCGATGAAACTCGCCGATATCAAGAGCTGAGGCGGCGTCCGCGGCGCCGGGCGGCTCCCCGGGCGGAGCCGCCCGGCGGCTCCCCGGGGCCTCTTTTCAGCGAAGCAGATGCTGAAGGATCAGGTTCGCCCCGATGCCGATCAGTATGACTCCCCCTGCCAGCTCGGCCCAACGCTCGAAGACGGCTCCCAGCCTCTTGCCGAACTCCGTGCCGATCATCGATAGGCTGAAGGTGATGAGGCCCGTGATCGTCGCGGGGACGATGATGGCCACGCGCAGGATGCCATAGCCGATTCCCACCGCGAACGCGTCGAGGCTTGTCGCCACCGAGAGGGCGAGGAGGGAGTGGAGGGCGAGGATGCCTTTCCGCGGCTTGTCGTCATCGTCGCAGGCGGGCGGCTTCCCCGCTGAAAAGGACTCGACGATCATCTTGCCGCCCACGAATGCCAGGAGGCCGAAGGCTATCCAGGAGGAGTAGTTCTCCACCTTCGCCCTGAACACGCCGCTGAGGAGCCATCCGGCTATGGGCATGGCGAACTGGAACATCCCGAAGAAGAGGCTCGCGCGCAGCGCGTCGAAGAGGCGAAGCCGCGGGTAGCAGATGCCGCTCGAAACGGAGACCGCGAAGGCGTCCATCGAGAGCCCCAGGGCGACGAGAATATAGGTGAGCATTCGATCGGTCTCCCAGGCTGTGTCCCGGCGGAGCTTCTGGCCGGGGGATTCGCGCTCCCCGGCCGCAGATCAGGCTTCAAGGCGGCGTTCCGGGCGATCGGGGAGCGGAGACGTTACTATCGCCGAAGGAAGCGCTTCCGTGCAAGGGCTCCGCCCCGGCCGGATTCCTTCTCGATTTTCGGAATGCCCAGGGGCCCGGCGGAATGATCCCGACCGGTATAGAAGTTGTACCATGAAGAGGTCTGATACAGCTCCCAGTCCGCCGGAGGCAGGCGGGCGGCTCCTAGGCTCTCCTCCTCGCCGCTCGACTTGAGACGGCCGTAGACCCGGACCCATACACACTTCTTCTCGTTGGGATACACCTCGCACCAGCCGTCCCGACTGCCTCCGCAGGCGCCGTTCCTCTGGTTCTTGGGGCATTGGGACATCGGACAGAGGTAGGCCATGTCCAGAAGCGCGCAATCGCCGCAATCCTTGCAATCGTAGAGGATCACCTTCCCGATATGTTCCAGGGCGTGTCTTCGAGGTTTCCTCTTCAGGGAATAGAGCCTGCGCAGGAGGGGGAAGAAGGCCTTCCCGGGGCTGAATACGAGTCGGTGCATGAGCCGGGATGCATGGTATCCCGGACCCACGAAGACGGCGCGGGGGAGCTTCCGTCTGTCGACCGGCACGGGGCTGTTCAGTCCCGTCGCCGGATCCTTCTCGAAGAGATAGAATCCCTTTGGCATCGGGAAGTCGAATTCCCGGACGAGGTCCGGCCAGGCCGGAGTCAGCTCCTCTCCCTTCCCTATGACATACTCGATCTGCTCGTACTTGACGTTTTGGCCGCCTAGGTGGACCCCCGCGTAGCCCATGCCCTTCAAGACGGCATACATCTTCGCCGCCCGGTCGAGCCGCGCGCCGAGGCCCGTATCCTCGGCGCTCCGCTCCTTCTCGATCTGCGCGAGCAGCTCGTCGGTGACGACGCATCCCGGGAGATCGTTGCGATTCATCATCTTGGCGGCGCCGTAGGGCAGGAAGTAAATGTTGCCGATGAGCGGCAGGTCGAGCTTGTTGAGTCTCATGTAGGTCAGGACTTCGTGGAATTTGCGGGCATCGTAGCCCAGCTGCGTCACGACGAACCGCGCCCCCGCGGCGACCTTTTTCCTCAGCTTGTAATACTGGGCCATCTGCTCGGCTTCCGTCGCCTTGAAGGGACTTATGGCGCAGCCGGGGAAGAAATCGCTCCGCTGGTGCACGATCGGGCCTTTGGGCCCGGGTACCTGAAGGCCCTCGTTCATATCTCTCACGAGGTCGAGGGCCTGGATCGGGTCCAGATCGAAGACCGGCTTGGGCCGGCCCCCGAAACCGGAGACCGTGTAGTCTCCCGTCATGACGAGCAGATTGCGCAGCCCGGCCCGGTCCATCGCGTAGAGCTGGCTTTCCATCTGGTTGCGGTTCTTGTCCTTGCAGGTGAAATGCACGAGCGGTTCGATGCCCAGCTTTAGGATCTCCTCACCCAGGTAATCCGCCAGGATCGCCGGAGTTCCGCCGGGATTGTCCGTGACGGTCACGGCGTGGATTTTGCCGCCCTTGGCGGCCTGCTCGGCCGAGGCCATGGCGGATGCCTGAGGCTTTTCCCGCGCGCCTCGACCCGGAACCAGCTCCCAGGTCACGGAGAATGTCGATGTATCCAGAACCGAGTCTTCGAAGCGGTATATCATCGCCCTATCCTCATAGCACAACGTCGAGACTTGAGACTTGTGTCACGATAGGTGGGGGATGGAGACTAATCTTGTATTTTCTTATCTGTAATCGACGACAATGCAAATAAAATACAAAAGGGAGGGGCGGTCTTCACTTTTAGGTGGGCGCATAGTACTATCCGCCTTCGTACTCGAGGTCAAAGGCGAATGTCGCAGGATCTCATCCTCGAATCCCGAGCGAGTGCTACCATGGATTTTCAGCGTTTCGGCATCGATGCGCGTCTGCTCGACGCGTCATTCATCTTTCGTTCCCAGGCATTTTCCCACGAGACGATGCTCAGCCATGTCCTCGAAAAGGGGGAGAATGTCTGCGCCAGGATAGTCATGTCCCAGGGACGGGAGGAGGTCTGTCTCCTTCCGGTTCTCCAGTCGCTCGCCGCGGCGCTTCCCGACAGGGCGGTCAAGGCCCTTGTCGTCGTGGCCGCCGGGGAGATGGGACGTTCCAGCCTGGAGTTCTGCCGCGCCGCAGGAGAGCGGCTCGGTCTCCGGGCTTGCCTCGTCGGTCCGAGCGTCGCCGAAGGAGGACCCCTTCCATCCTTCGACGGAGAGACCTCGGCCGATATCGTCATAGGCGAACCGGAGGCGCTGCTCCTCGCGGCGGAGAGCGGAGCGATCTGTCTGCGGGACTTCGGCTGGTTGGTGGCCGACGGCCTCGAACGTCTGGCCGAGCTTCCCGGCGAGCCGATGCGGCGTCTCGGCTCGAGCCTGCTTCCTCCCTGGGAACGGCGCTCGATCCTGGCCTGCGAGAAGCTGACGACGAAAGCCAGGAACCTGGCCTACGACCTGGCCGACAATCCCTCCGAACTGCGAATCGACGAAGAAGTGGCCAAGGCTCAGAGTGTAGCCAAGGAGACCTGGCGGCTGGAGACCGAGGAAAAGCCGAGATTCCTCCTCGGTCTGATGGAGCGCGAGCGGCCGCGGCGGCTCTGCGTTTTCTGCAACCTCTCGAGCACGGCCGAGGAGACGGCTCGGCGCCTGCGGGCGAAAGGGCTGCGCTCGGAGTACCTGCCGGAGAACTCCGCGTCCGATCGCGCAGGGCTCGTCCTCGAGCGGGTCAAGTCCGGAGATTGCCTCGCCTTGGTGCTTACGGACGACGGGGCGCGGAATCTCGCCGGGCGCGGCTTCGAGTCCTTGTTCCCCCTCGTCGTCAATTTTGACTTTCCGCTCGAGCCCGAGTATTTCGTCAAACGCCTGGAGCTGCTCGATCGCAGCGACGCCGCGGCCAAGGTCGTGAGCATGGTGTGCGATCGTTATGTGTACGGCCTGAGCGCCGTCGAGCACTACATCGATGCGAAACTCGAGGCCCGACCGGTGGATGCCTCGCTCCTGGCAGCGAAGGATTCGGAAGAAGAGCCGCGCGCCGATCGGTCCGAGCCGGATCGTCCGCGCGGCCGCGATGGCCGCGATGGCCGCGGGGCCTCGGGACCGCGCGGACGAGAGGGCGCGACGGGGCGGGATGACTCCCGGGGGCGCGATCGGCGCGGACCCAATTCCCGGCAGTCCCGTCCGGCGGCGCAGCGCGACGATCGGAGCCCCGATATTCGGCGCAGCATCGCCGAGGCTACCGGCGGCTCTTTGGACATGAAATCGCGAGGGGAAAAGCCCGCAGTCGAGCGCGTCGACTCCCGCGCCCCCCGCGGCAAGGCCCGCGGCAGTCGGGGCATGGAGGCCAGGCGCCCCCGGGAATCGGGGGGCGGGAACGCCGCCGAGCGCCCTGGATCGAAGCGGCGGCCTCCGGCGCGGGAGGAGAGCGGCAATCCCTACGATCTTCCGATGGAAGAGCGCATGAAACGCTATCGGGAAAAATACGGAAGGAAGGTCGAGGGCCCCGGCCGCGGCGCGTCGGGCTCGCCTCCGGCCCGGGATAAGAAAGGCTCGGGCGGCCGCTCCGCGAGCGGGGGCGGCCAACGGAACCCGGGCGAGCGCGCGGCCCAGGGAAATCGGCCGCCCAAGCCGGCCTCTCGGCCCGAGCGGCCGGATAAGGCCTCGCCGAAGATCGTTTCCGAGCCGCCCTCCGAAGCTCCTGCCCCCACGGGCTTGTTCGGGAAGCTCAGAGGCGCCTTCCGCAAGCGAAACGGTGTTTGAAGGTAGTGTCACGAATCCTGTGGAAGGCACAAAGGACCGTACCCCGTCCCGGCTTACGCTACAGCCGGCGGGGGCCGTCCTGATCCGCCGACAAGCTTCGTAACACTGGCCCGATTCCTCGGGCCGGGCGGTTCAGTACAGATCGCCGTCCGGGTAGAGGGTCAAGAGGAAATAGGGCCTGTCCGGCCTATCGACGAGCGGCACGATGCCGTCGTCGATGAGCCAGTGAAGCCCGTTCTGCAGCACGTTGCGAATCGCCTCCGAGTCCCAGCCCAGTTCCAGCCTGACCGCGCCCCGCCGCACGGCGAGGTAGAGCACGCCGGCGGAATCGTTCACGCCGGGGAGCGCGGAGTTCATGACGATGACCTCGCCGCGATGGAAGTAGCCGCTTCCGTAGGTGGAGCCTGTCCAGATCTTGGTCCCGAGGCCGAGCGCGGAATCGACCCCCCGCCAATCGAAGCCGTAGGAGAGCTCGGCCGCGCCGGTGCGGTACTCGTCGCGAAACGGCGGGCTGAACAGGTCGTCCTGCATGGCGAAACCGAAGGAATGATCGCCGCTCGTCCAGACGTACTCGAGGCGGCCGTTGAATTGCGCGGTTCCCCAGCTGTCCCAGTAGGAAATCCATTCGTAGCGAATTTCGCGGCTCCGCCGGATGGCGAAGTCGGTCCAGGGGGCGGGGGCGGAGGAAGGCGCGCCGAAGCCCAGGATTCCGTCGAGGCCGCAGGAGGCCTGGAGTCCCGGCCCCGCGATGCCCAAGCTGCCGGCCGCCGCCTTGGCCGAAATGAAGCCGCCGGCGCCCCAGGAAAGGCCGTGGGCCTCGAAGCGGCCGACATCGCGGAGCAGGAATCCGACCCGGTTCACCTGGGTTCCTGCGTCGAGCGAGGGGTAGAAATCGGCTTTGAAGGCTCCGTTCGACCAGCCGATCCGCGGAAGGTCCTGGGCGGCCAGGGGAGAGCCGAGGAGAAGCGAGACCGCGATCGAGACCGCGATCGAGGCGGCGATGCGAATCGATGTCCTCAATCTGATCCTCCTCGGCGATGAGGATTGAAGCATGGCGGCGACCGCCGAGGCAAGGCGGAGGCGAAATGGCGATAAACCGGTTTACTATTGACGAAGGCACTGCGCTAGACTAGGCTTTGAAGTCCATAGTCCATCCGTCGGGGACGGCACAATCGACTTGTGCGGCAACTCCGGAAAAAGGCGGCAAGCATGAAGATAGTTTCCCACACCGTAAAACCGAAAATACCCAAGCCCTTGAGCGTGCTCGAAGAAATGGCGCACAATCTCTGGCTTTCCTGGAATTTCGAGGCAGTGATGCTGTTCATCCGCCTCGACTACGAAGTCTGGCTCCAATCCAATCAGAATCCGGCCAGGATGCTCGGCATGGTGAGCCAGGCGCGCTACGACGAGCTGGCCCAGGACGATTCCTACCTGGCGGCCCTGTCCGAGGTGGCCGGCAAGTTCGAGCGCTACAAGAAGGGCGAGACCTGGTACAAGGGCAAGCGAGACGGCGTCGTCGCTTATTTCTCGATGGAATACGGCCTGGATGTGTCGCTGCCGACCTATTCCGGCGGCCTCGGCATCCTTTCGGGCGATCACATGAAGACCGCCAGCGACATGGGCCTTCCCCTCGTCGGGGTGGGGCTCCTCTACCGCGAGGGCTATTTCAAGCAGTACCTCAACCCGGACGGGTTCCAGCAGGAGTCGTATCCCGAGAACGACTGGTACAACATGCCGGTCTACCGCTGCTTCGACGCGACGGGCAAGCCGATTCTCATCTCGGTGGACATGGCCGGCAGGACGGTCGCCGCCCAGATCTGGGAGGTCAAGGTCGGCCGCGCCTCGCTGTACCTGCTCGACACGAACATCGACGAGAACTCTCCCGAGGATCGCACGATCACCTCGGCCCTGTACGGCGGCGACAGCGAGACCAGGATCCGCCAGGAGATCCTGCTCGGCGTCGGCGGCATACGGGCTCTGCGGGCCCTCGGGATCAATCCCGCCGTGACGCACATGAACGAGGGGCACTCGGCCTTCCTCGCCCTCGAGCGCGTCAGGGAGATCATGGTCGAGCGGGGCTTCGGCTTCCGCGAGGCCGCGCAGGCGGTGTGGCCCACGAACATCTTCACGACGCACACGCCCGTGCCCGCGGGCAACGAGCGCTTCGGCATCGACCTCATGGAGAAATACTTCCGGGGCGTGTCGCAGCAGCTCGGCCTGTCCTGGGGGGAGTTCCTGGCGCTGGGCCGGGAGCATCCCGAGGACCAGGGCGAGAGCTTCTGCATGACCGTGCTCGCCCTCAGGCTGTCGGCCTACAACAACGGCGTGTCCGAGCTGCACGGGGCGGTCTCGCGCACGATGTGGGCCGGGCTCTGGCCGGGCCTGCCCGAGGCCGAGGTCCCGATCTCCCACATCACCAACGGCGTCCATCCGCGCACCTGGGCTTCGCACAACCTGCTCGAGTTGCTCGACCGCTACTTCGGTCCGCGCTTCTACGAGGAGCCGGCCAATCTGGACATCTGGGACAGGATCGAGCGCATTTCGGACGAGGAGCTCTGGAGGTCCCACGAGCGGCGCCGCGAGCGCCTCGTCATCCTGGCGCGCGGGCGGCTGGTGCGGGCGATGAAGCGCATCGGGGCGGCCGAGGGCGCCCTGCACCGGGCCGAAGACGTGCTCTCGCCCTACGCCCTGACGATTTCCTTCGCCCGCCGCTTCGCGACCTACAAGCGGGGCAACCTGCTCCTGCGCGATCCTGACCGGCTCATCCGCCTCATCTCCGACAAGGAAAGGCCCGTGCAGATCATCTTCGCCGGCAAGGCGCATCCGCACGACATCCCCGGCAAGAACCTCATCAAGGAGCTGGTGCACTTCTCGCGCAAGGAAGAGGTCCAGAGCCGCATCGTCTTCCTCGAGGACTACGACATGACGATGTCGCGGTACATGACCGCGGGCTCGGACGTCTGGCTGAATACGCCGCGGCGGCCCCTGGAGGCTTCCGGGACGAGCGGCATGAAGGCCGGGGTCAACGGCGTGCTCAACTGCTCGGTCCTGGACGGCTGGTGGGCCGAGGGCTATTCGCCGGACATCGGCTGGGCCATAGGCTCGGGCGAGGTCTACGAGGACGATGAGCTCCAGGACCGCATAGAGAGCGAGGCGCTCTACGATCTGCTCGAGCACGAAATCGTTCCGCTGTTCTACCAGCGCGGAAGGGACGGCCTTCCCCGCGACTGGATCAGGCACATGAAGGCCTCGATCCGCACCATAGGCAAGGAGTTCTCGACCCATCGCATGCTCAAGGAATATTCCGAGCGCTTCTATTTCCCCGCCCTCGAAAATTGGCGCAGCCTCCACGCGGCGGATTTCGAGCCGGCCCGGGAGCTTGCGGCCTATATCGAGAAGGCGACCAAGGCCTGGCCGAACATGGCCATCGCCGATCTCCAGGTCGGCGCGAAGCCGATCATGGAACGCGGCGACACCATCGATATCACGGCGATGGTGAATCTGGCCGGCATGGAGCCGGACGAAGCGAGCGTGGAGCTCTATCACGGAGCGCTGTCGAGCCAGGGCGAAATCGTGGCCGGGGAGCGGAACGAGATGACGCCGGTCGGCAAGAAGGGCGAGCTCTGGGAGTATCGCATCACCGTGACCTGCAAACTCACCGGACAGCACGGTTACTCGGCCCGCATCCTGCCGAAGCATTCGGCCCTGGCCAGCCCCTACGTGCCGGGTCTCGTGAGGTGGGCCTGAGGGAAACGGCGATGAGCGTCCATGGCGGTTTTCCCCCGAAGGCGTCAGACTCTTAGAATGCCTCACGGGGGCAACCTTTTCGGGTGTGGCGTGTCCTTACAGTGTGCATCAGCATCGGATGCCGAGCAGGCGTCCCTATCGCGCGGATGAAGGGAGTCGCAATGTCCGTACCGTCTTTGGCGGCCCAGGTGATCATCTCCATCATCCCCATCGTGGGCATCGTGATGGGTGGAGTAGTCGCCTTCTTCTATCTTCTCTGGAGCCACAAGGAGAAGGTCCTTCAGATAGAACGCGGCTCCTATCAAGCCAAGAGGATCGATATCGAGGTCTTCAGCCTGCTCACCGGGCTGATGCTTTCCTTCGTGGGCGTCATGCTCTGTGTGTTTTTCATCATCCTGAAGGGCTTCGATTACGCGCTCCTCGGCGGAGCTATTCCCCTCGCCGTCGGGGCGAGCCTTCTGGCGTTTTTCGGGTTTCGCAGGCGGCGGTCGGGGGAATGAGCGTCGTCGTCGCTTCGGAGAGCGGGGAGCCGAGCGATGCGGAGGTCATCTCCCGGGTACTCGGAGGCGACACCGAGGCCTACGCCATCCTCGTCCGACGCCATCGTTCGCGGGTTTTCCGTCTGGGCATGGGATTCTTCCACGACGAGGACGATGCGGCCGATTTCGCGCAGGATGTGTTCATCAAGGCCTACACCGCCCTGGGAAGTTTCAGGGGGCGCTCGCAGTTCTCGACCTGGCTCCTGCGCATCGCCTACAACACCGCGATCAACGCGAAGAAGCGCCGAAAGGAGCAGCTTCCCCTCGACGGAGAGGAGCTTGTCGGCGCCCCGGGCGTGGACGAGACTCATCTGCGGGACGAAGCGCTGCAGGCGGTCAGGGAGGCCATCGTCGATCTACCCCCCCGGCAGGCGCTCTGCATCGAATTGTTCTTCTACTACGATTTGAAGTACGTGGAGATTTCCGAGATCACCGGTTTTCCGGTGAATACCATCAAGTCCCACGTGTTCAGGGCGAAGCGGTTCCTGCGTCTTCGTCTCGGCGGTGGATCGGAGGCTGATCGTGCGCTGTGAGACTTTCCTGAAGCGATATGACCGTCTCGATGCCCGGGAGGGACCGGACTCCGCGATGCTGCGGCACCTGGCCGCCTGCGACTCGTGCCGGGCGGGCGTCGAGCTCATGCGGAAGGCGATGCCTGAGCTTTCGGGGACCGAGCCCGCCTGCTCTCCCGCCGAGGCCTCGATAGAGGAACGGGTGATGTCCCTGGTCAGACTTTCGCCGCGGCCCAGGCCGGAGCTGTTCACTGTTCGCGATTGGCTGATCGCCGGCTCCATTCTCTTCCTGTCCATCGCGCTCATGCCCTTCGGCCACGATTTCGAACGGCTGTTCTCCGTCTTCGGGACGAGCTTCGCCCTGCCCATGGCGCTCGTGCTGGGGGGCGGCATAACCGTCTACGGAGCGCTTTTCATAGGCACCCACGTGGACGAGGCTATGGACTTCGTCCGCCGGAAGATCATCCACGAGAGTTGAAGGCAGGCGCGCGGCCGACGGAACGGCCGCCGGGCCGCGCGCGGAGACTTAGTCGGACTCTTTGACTATCTCGATCTTGATCCCCTCGACGCCCTCGGCGAAATCCTTGGGAGGGACGGTGACCTTGAGGATTCCGTTCTTGAAGACAGCCTTGACCCGATCCTGGGCGAACTTGTCGGCGGGAACGTAGTACTTCTGCTTCTCGACATCCTTCAGCTTGAGCCGCCGTTTGACATAGCGGACACCTTCCTCGGCCGCCTCCTCGAGATCGATCTTCGCGGAAAACACCATGTAGTCGCCCTGGAAGGTGAGCACGATGTCTTTTTCGGCGAAGCCGGCCAAGGCGAACTCGAAGACGATGCTCCGCTCGGAGGTGAGGTAGATGTTCATGGGAGGGAAGGAATAGGCGGGGTAGTAGTCCGCGTTTTCGTCGTCGAAGCGCGGCTTGTGCTGCCAGGGCTCGCCTTCCATGTCGGGACCGATGTCCTTCATCTTTTCGCCGAAATCCTTGGCCGCCTCGAAGACCTCATCGAGGATGGCGCCGATGTCGACGTACATTCGGTTGCTTTTCATGACTTCCTCCACGTGTGCGAGGAGCCGCGACCGAGAAAATGCAGGGTCGCGGCCGGTAATGGCCCTCCATACGGAGCGGCCTGCGATCGGAGCCGCCAGGCCTCCGATCTCCACTACCTAAATTACCGCCGCGGGGTCACGCCTGCAAGGAAAAAACCGAGCCTATCCGGGAAGCTCCGATCGGGACCGGAGCTCCTGGATAGGCCGGCAATCTTCGTGCCCCTGCCCCGGGAGTCCTACTTCGCCGGGTAGAGCAGGGGATAGTCGGTCGCTCGCCCCTCGGAGGCCAGATCGGCCGGGATGACGCTCCAGTCGCCGAGCGGAGCCACCGTGACCGGCCCGCTCTGCTTCTCGAACCAGGTCATGAGGTAGTAGCGGAGGTCCTTGGTCGTGGAGCTGGTGACGAACTTGAGCTTCGCGACCGCAGCCTTGTCCAGTCCGGCGCCGAGCGTGAGGTGCCCGCCGCCGCCCGAGCCGCGGTAGGAATTGATGGCCACCGAGTAGGTCTTGTCGAGGTCGAAGGGCGTGCCGTCGGCCATCGAGGTGATCGTGACGCGGGAGCCGGCGGGCTTCGAGACGTCGACGGTGTAGTCGATGCCGGCCGCCGAGTCGTAGTTGTAGGACGGCGTGACGGTCTTGTAGGCGCCGGTGCGCGCGTCCTGGATGAGCTTGCCGTCGGGAGTCTTCACGAAGGCGATGAGGTGATTGCCGTCGTTCGGCATCGTCTCGAACCAGCCTTTGTAGGAATACTCCAGGAAGTCCTTCACCTGCCGGCCCGTGAGATTCATCGTGTAGAGGAAGTTCTCGTACTGGTAGAGGTTGAACATGTCGCGGACGTACATGGTCCCGTCCTTGCTGGTCGGGATGGTCGCGTCGAAGGTGAGGGGAGCGGCGAAGGAGATGTCGGCTTTCTTGAGGCCCATCGTCGGATCGGAGCAGAGCTGGAGCTGGATGCGATGGATGAGGTCGACGAAGGCCGAGTCGCCGAACATCGAGTCGCGCGTCGTGATGGTGCCGGCGAGCTTGCCGACCGGCTGGTCGACCCAGGCCTTGATCTCGTCGAAGCGGGACTGGAAGGCGCTCATGAAGGCGGTGTCTACGCTTACGCCCTCGATGGGGACGAGGCCGCCGGAGATGCTCTTGTTCCAGGTCTTGGTGTCCTTGTCCCAGGCGAGGGTGACCTTCACTTCCGCGACGTTTTTCGCCGCGTTGACCGGCCCGAAGATCGGCACGACCCGGCCTTCGGGATTTTTCACCTCGATCCTCTGCTTGGTGACCGGGTCCCAGCCCCTGCCGTCCCAGCCGGCGTGGTCGTGGCCGACGAAGATGAAGTCGAAGCCGGGCACCTGCTCGGCGACCAGCTGCGAGGCGTTCTCGTTCTCGGGCGTGTCGCGGTTCTGGCCTCCCTGGGTGTAGTCGACGCCGGAGTGGAAGAGGCCGATGAGGAGGTCGGGCTTCTCCTTCTGCTGGATGATCGGCACCCACTTCTTCGCGGTCTGGATCATGTCGGCGAAGGTCATGCCGCTCCAGAACTGCGGGGGAAGCTGCTCGGTGAGCTTGGGCTCGACCATGCCGAGCACGGCGATCTTGAGCCCCTCGCGCCTGATGATCGTGTAGGGCTTGAAGTAGGTCGTGCCGTCGCTCTTGACGGCGTTGGCGCAGATCGCGGGCGCCTTGATCTCCTTGTAGAGCCTGTCGTAGACGGGATGCCCGGCTTCGATGTCGTGGTTGCCGACGCCGACGACGTCGTAGCGGAGATAGTTCACCGCTTCCGACCAGATGTGGGGGACGTCGGTCTTGATGAAGTTGTAGTAGTAGACGACCGGCTGTCCCTGGAGGACGTCGCCGTTGTCGAGGAGGACGAAATCCTCGGCATCGGCGGCCCTTTCCTTGGCTACGAGCGTCGCGACCTGGGCGAGCGAGGTCGGGGCCGGCTTGGCCGTGATGAAGTTGTACGGGAAGATGGAGCCATGGATGTCCGAGGTCTCCATGAAGGTCAGGGTGATCGGTTTTCCGTCGATCCTGCCGTTCGGCGAACTTGCGCAGCCGAGCGTCAGCGCGGCCGCCAAGACGACGAGGGCGAAGGCCGCGAGGCGGCCCCGGTGTGTCGTGCGCATAAATTCCTCCTGTTTCGTGATGAGAGTGGACGTGAGGATAGTATTCTAGACCGTGATGCGTTTTTTGGGAAATGAAAAGCGGTGTCAGGCGCGAATGACGGGGCGAGCCCTAGGCGGCTCCGGGGCGCGTCGTCGTCTCGGGAGCCGCCGAAGGGCGCCGGCTAGTCCAGGTGCTCTTCCTCATCGCGGGCTTCCAGCTCGCGCAGCCGCGCGCGGGCCCGGCGGCGTTCATCGGCCAGGCCCAGCTCGTCGTAGGTGTCGGCCAGGTTGAACCAGGCTTCCTCGTAGTCGGAGCGGAGAGCGACCGCCTTCTCGAAACAGGCCCTGGCAGCGGGATAGTCCTCGCTCCGGAAGCGGACGACTCCCAGGTCGTTCCAGGCCTCGGGGTAGTCGGGGCGCAGGGCGAGGGCGCGCTCGTAGCGCGCCACTGCGGCGGGGTAGTCGTCCGACTCGTAGGCCACGAGTCCGAGGGCGAGGAGGAGGTCCGGGGCCTCGCCTTCGGCGGCGAGCACGGCTTCCAGGTCGGCCGAGGCTTCGGCGAAGCGGCCGGCCCTCCGCAGGGCCTCGCCGCGGTTGTATCGGAAGCCGGTGTTCGACGGCTCGAGCGCGAGCGCCTCGCCGAAGGCCGCTACGGCCTCGTCGTAGCGCTCGGCGGCGGTGAGCCGCATCCCGCGCGCGTTGAGCGATTCGGGAGAGGCGGGCGCGGCGCCGTCGGGAGGCGTCATTCGATCACCGTCCACCCGTAGGCGGGTATCCTGCGGCCGAGCGCCCGGCGGGGTCTCGGGGTATGATTGAGCACGACCCGGACGAGCGAGCCGCTTTCGGTCCGCCGCTCGACCATCTCGACGCCGTTTCCGAGAAATCGCGGTTTCATGCCGGCCTCCTTGAGTATGCGCCTGTATAGCAGAAATATGCCGGCAGGGTCCAGGCTCGTGCCCAGGTACCAGACCCGGCCCTTTCCGTGGGCATTGACCGCGGCGCAGGGCGAGCCGTCGTAGAACTTGCCGCGATCGCGGTAGAATGCGACCGCCTTCGCGGTGGTCGGCTCCAGGATGTCGGCCCAGACTCCGCCCTTGGCGGGAAGGAGCCCGATCCTGATTCCCACCTTGCCCTTGTTGAGCGATTCGAAACGGCGGACCCGCAGTCCGGCCATCTCGGCGAAGGCGCCGGGAAGGGGCTCGCCGATGTTCCAGTTTCGCACATCGCGCGTCCCGGAGCGGTAGCCCAGGACGAGGGTGCCGCCCGAGCGCACCCAGGCGTCGAGCCTGAGGGCGAAGGCGGGATCGGCCATCTGGTACAGGGGCAGGCTCAGGAGAGCGTAGTCGTCCAGATCGACGGAGTCGACGCTCTTCACGTCGGCGTTGACGTTGAAGGCGACGAAGGGCGCGAACCAGGTCGCCAGCTCCAGGTCGTAGCCGGCCTGCGCCCAATCGGCCGCCGCGAAGTAAAGTCCTTCGGAGAGGTACTGCTCGCGCAAAAGCCGCGCGTTGTCCTTGGAGTACAGGAGGCATGCCCGGCTCTCGAAGGGGGTAGAGGCGAAGGGCGCGAAGGCCGGGGAGGCCTCGCGCAGATTCTCCGCGAGAACGCGCGAGCGCTCGGTCTCTTCGTCGTCGGTGTCGAACAGCCCGTAGCAGAGCTGCTCCTGGCCGTAGGGGGCGGTGCGCCATCTGAAGTAGACGATCCGGTTCGCGCCGCGGGCTATGGCCTGGTTGGTCCACAGCGCGGCCTGGCGCTCGGGCGGCAGATGGCCCAGGCAGACGTTGCCCTGGATGCCGGAGAATTCTTCCATGACGGTGAAGGGCCGCCCGCCGTGCAGGCCGCGGATGTACGACTCGACGAAGCTCTGGAACTGGTAGGGGTAGGGCTCGTCCTGCTCGCCCCAGACCGGGTAGTTGTCCCAGCTCGCGAAATCCATCTTCCGCGTGAGGCGTTCCATGTCGATGGCGAGGGAGAGCGGCGGCGGGAAGAGATTCGTCGTCACGAAGCATCCGGGGCCGAGGCGCGGCCGCAGGATGTCGATCTGGGCTTCGGCGAATCCGACCGCCGAGTCCGACATGAAACGGTCGTAGTCCAGCAGCAGCGAGGGGTTGAAGGTCGAGGCCGGCTGCTTCCGCGGCACGGGAACCTGGTCGAAACGGGCGTAGCTCGTGCCCCAGAACACGTTGCCCCAGCTTTCGTTCATGGCGTCGACGCCGCCGTAGCGGGCCGCGAGCCAGAGCCGCCAGGCGGCCCGGCAATTGTCGCAGACGCAGCGGTCCGAGCCCTCGTGCCCGAGCTCGTTGTCTATCTGCCAGCCCACGATGCGCGCATCGCCGGCGAAGTGCTCCGCGCAGGCCGAGACGAGGCGCGCGGAGGCCTCGCGGTACACGGCGCTGTTGAAGCAGCCCATCCTGCGCGTGCCGAAGTCGCGCACGCGGCCCTCGGGCGAGACCTGGAGCACCGAGCCGCCGCGCTCGAGAAGCCAGACGGGGAAGGTCGCGGTCGGCGTGCCCAGGATGACGCCGATCGAGCGCGAGGCGAGGAGCCCTATCGCCCGGTCGAAGAGCGAGAAGTCGAAGCGCCCCGGCTCGGGCTCCACGAGGGGCCAGGCGAACTCCATGATCCGCGCCACGTTGACGCCGAAGCCGCGCATGCGGTCGACGTCGCGTTCCCACCGGGATTCGTCCCACTGCTCGGGATACCAGTCCACGCCGAAGCTCAAGCCCTCGCGCATCGCTTCGCCTCCCTGCGGCGCCTTACAGCGCGGCCTTGTTCAGGCAGTTGTCGAGATAGAAGCTGGCCGCCCCGTCCTCGGGGATGATGTCGAGCACCCGCTTGAAATAGTACATGGCGCCGGCGAAGTCCTTCTGGTAGTAGGAGAGCATACCCTGCTCGAAGAACATGTTGGCCTTCATCTTCCGCTCGAAGAGATCGGGCGCGATGCCGTCGAAGATCTCGAAGACCGAGACCGGGGCGGCCTTGCCCTTGACCCTCACCTTGCCGATGAACCGGTACTTGTAGGTGCCGGGATCGTCCAGCTCCTTGAACGCCTGCTCCGAAATGGCCAGCGAGATGTTGAAGGCCTTGGTTATGGCCTGCAGCCGCGAAGCGAGGTTGACCGCGTCGGAAATGACCGTGTTTTCCATGCGGTCGGAGACGCCGACGACGCCGAGCATCAGGTCGCCCGAGTGGACGCCGACGCCCATCGAGATCGGCCTATACCCCATCTTCGCGCGATGTCCGTTGTACTCGACGATCTTGCCCTGCATCGCGATCGCCGACCGGATGGCCTCGTCGGGACCCCTCGGGCCGGGGAAGAGGGCCATGATCGCGTCGCCTATGTACTTGTCGACGAAGCCCCCGTTCTCCTTCACGATGGGCACCACGCGCGAGAGGTAGGAGTTGATGAAGGCGAAGTTCTCTTCCACCGTGAGTTTCTCCGAAAGCTCGGTGAAGGCGCGGATGTCGGAGAAGAAGATGGTCATCTCGCGGCGGACATGGTCGCCGAGCTTGAGGTCGATGACATCGGTCTTGTCGAGGGCCTCGAGGAATTCCTTGGGGATGAACTTGCCGACGGTCGTCGTCACCGTCGAGACGTAGTCGGACAGGGTCTCCGTCGATTCGAAGGTGTCGCCCACTTTCTTGATGAGCATGAGCCAGGTCAGGAACGAAAAGACGAACTGCCCGGCCGGCTCGAGCACGAAGACGGACAGGAGGGATTCGCGGAAGAGCACGGAGCAGACGAGGGAAGCCGCCCAGACCAGGACGGCCGGAGCCAGCCACCGGGCCTGGCGATTGCCCGAGAATAGGGCGATGAAAAGGAACACGACGACGAAGAGCGCGAACAGCCCGCCGTATCCGGCCTCGAGGATGAAGACGATGGGAAAGAAGTCGGGCATGGCGATCGCCGCGGCGGCGAAGGCGAGCGGCAGGATCGCGAGGAGTGCGCCGAGCGCGCGGCTCCATACGCCGGCGAAGACCGACCGCAGAAAGAGCGCGAGGGACGACAGCACCAAGGCGAAGGCCGCCGCGAACGCGATCTCCAGGCCGCGCGGCCCGAGCAGCGCCGACAACGCGGGGAAGAGCGAGGAAAACTTGAAGAAGTAGAAGGCGGCGCTCGCCGCCAGGAAAAGCGCGAAGGAGCGGAATTCCCTGTTCTTCCTCCAATATAGGAACAGAAAGAGCATCAGGAATCCGCCGAGGACGAAATAGGCGATCTCGACGAAGACGATGCCCGAGAGGAGGTTCTTGCGCGCATCGACGGCCACGGCCTCGCCGAATTGCAGCTCGGCGGGGATGGGACCCGGGACCTCGAGCCGCGGCCCTCCGGGAGGGCTCTGCACGATGATCGACATGCGGTCGGCCGACGAGGGGAAGAAGAGCGTGGAGGAGCCGCCTCGGCGCGCGGTCGAATCGTACAGGGTTTGGCCGTTCACGGCGATCGATCGGTAGCCGTTCAGCGCCGGAAAGTTCAGGGCGTAGAGCCTCGTCTCGGGAGGTCCGGGAATCTGGACGACGAAGCGGTAGCTGACGGCGCCCTCGGGTACGGCCGGGCTCGGCAGAAACCTGCCCCGCAACCCGACGTAGACGCTCTGCCCGGCCGCCGTGGCCGCCGCCGCTTCGTCGACGTAGCCGGAATAGCGCATCCATCGGCCCGTCAGAAGCAGCGGGTCCTCCCCGGCTCGATAGACGGGCGCAGCGCCCTGGCCGGAAAGGGCCGCGGCGGAGAGCAGGAACAGGGGCAGAATCAGGATCGCGAGAGAGGGGCCGCCGCGATCGCACATCGCGCGGTATAACTTTTTGCTATTCATGGCACCAGTATACGATACTTCTCTTTCGGGGGACATAGCTCGTACTTGTCACTCGGGAGCCCCCTCGCTATACTATCGAAAACAAAATATCGATATAATTTTATCTATGGAGGATGTCCATGCCTGTCGCTCAAATCGAGTTCTCGGGAGAACTCATGGATTTCATCGAAGAATGGAAAGGAAAGCCCGGCAACCTCATCATGCTGCTTCACCGCATCCAGGAGGAGTTCGGGTATATACCGCGCGAGGCAGCGGAGAAGCTGTCGCGGATCGTCGGGCTTCCGCTCGCCAAGATCTACGGTGTCGTCACCTTCTACCACTTCTTCAAGACGACGAAGCCCGGCAAGCACCGCATCTCGATTTGCCTCGGAACCGCCTGCTATCTCCGGGGCTCGCAGGACCTCATCGACGAGACGCAGTCCATTCTCAACATCAAGGGCGAGGAGATCACCGACGACGGCCTGTTCAGCATCGATGCCGTCCGCTGCCTCGGCTGCTGCGGGCTCGCGCCGGTGCTCATGATCGACAACGAGGTGTATGGCAAGGTCACGAAGGAAGAGCTGCCCGAGATCATAGCGAAGTATCGCCCGAACTAGGCGGTTCGGGCGGGCGATGGTCCATCGATCCGCCGGAGACGCCCGCGGACGGCCGGCGAGGCCGCAGTGGACTACGTACTCGATCGCCGCGTGGCCGTTCCCCGCGAACGCCCCGCACGAAGGAAGGAGATAGGCAGATGGGAAAGATGACGCTCGAGCAGCTGCGCGGGCTGCGGGAAGAGAAACGACAGGAATTGTCCAACCGCGAGGCGGAAGGCAAGGAGATACAGGTCATCGTGGGCATGGGCACCTGCGGCATAGCCGCGGGGGCGAAGCGGACCTTCGACGCCATCGTCGACGCCGTGAAGGAGTTCGGCCTGGGCGAGGAAGTCGTGATCAGGCAGACCGGCTGCATGGGTCTCTGCTACGTCGAGCCGACCGTCGAGGTCGCGGCTCCCGGCATGCCCGCCGTCATCTACGGCAAGATGACCTCCGACACGGCCAGGGACCTCGTGCGCAAGCACCTGATCGAGCACAAGCTCCTCGACAGCCACATCTACGACCGGCCGGCCGTCGACATAATCAAGAAGTAGGGACGGAGGAAGCGATGGCGTACAAGAACTACATACTCGTCTGCGGCGGGACCGGTTGCGAAGCGAACAAGTCCGACGAAATATTCAAGTCGCTCCATCAGCAGGCGGAGGCCCAGGGCGTCAAGAACGAGGTCCAGATCGTCAAGACGGGATGCTTCGGGTTCTGCGAGAAGGGCCCCATAGTGAAGGTGCTTCCCCAGGAGTCCTTCTATGTCGAGGTGAAGCCCGAAGACGCGCGGGAGATCATAGCCGAGCAGGTCGTCAAGGGCCGCGAGGTCAAGCGCCTCCTGTACAGGAAGGGCGAGGCGGCCGCCGGCAACGTGAGGATCGAGGACATCGAGTCCTACCAGAAGCAGTTCCGCATCGTGCTGCGCAACTGCGGCGTCATCAACCCGGAGAACATCGACGAGTACATCGCCCGCGAGGGCTACGCGGCGCTGGAGAAGGCCCTCTTCTCGATGACGAGCGACCAGATCGTCGCCGAGCTGAAGACCGCCGGGCTGCGCGGCCGCGGAGGCGCCGGCTTCCCGACCTGGCTCAAGTGGGACCTCACCAAGAAGGCTCCCGGCGACCAGAAGTACGTCATCTGCAACGCGGACGAAGGCGACCCCGGCGCCTACATGGATCGCTCCACGATCGAAGGCGATCCCCACTCGGTGCTCGAGGCGATGGCCATCTGCGGTCACGCGATAGGCTCGGACAAAGGCTTCGTCTACATCCGCGCCGAGTACCCCCTGGCCATCGAGCGGCTCAAGATAGCCATCAGGCAGGCCAAGGAATACGGCCTCCTGGGCGAGGACATCCTCGGCTCGGGTTTCTCGTTCGACGTGGAGATCCGCCTCGGGGCGGGAGCCTTCGTCTGCGGCGAGGAGACCGCCCTCATGCGCTCGCTCGAGGGCAACCGCGGCATGCCGGTGCCCAAGCCGCCCTTCCCCGCCATCTCCGGCCTCTGGAAGAAGCCGACGGTGATCAACAACGTCGAGACTTTCGCGAACATCCCCGTGATCCTCAACCGGGGCGGCGCCTGGTTCGCCAAGATCGGCACGGAGAAGAGCCCCGGCACCAAGGTCTTCGCCCTCACCGGCAAGATCAACAACTCGGGCCTCGTCGAGGTTCCGATGGGGACGACCTTGCGCGAGATCATCTACGACATCGGCGGCGGCATCCGGGGCGGCAAGGCCTTCAAGGGCGTGCAGACCGGCGGCCCCTCGGGCGGCATCATCACCGCCGAGAGCCTCGACCAGCCCATCAGCTACGAAAGCCTCACCGCGCTCGGCTCGATGATGGGCTCGGGCGGCATGATCATCATGGACGAGGACGACTGCGTCGTCGACGTCTCGAAGTTCTACATGGCCTTCTGCGTGGACGAGTCCTGCGGCAAGTGCGCGCCCTGCCGCATCGGCACCAACCAGATGCATTCCATCCTGGAGAAGATCTCCAAGGGGCAGGGCTCGGAGGACGACCTGGGCAAGCTCGAGAAGATCGGCAAGGCCATGACGAAGGCCTCGCTCTGCATGCTCGGCGGCTCGGCGGCGAATCCCACGCTCTCGACGATCAAGCACTTCCGCGAGGAGTATCTCGAGCACATCCGCGACCACAAGTGCCGCTCGGGCAAGTGCAAGGATCTCGTGGTGTACGAGATCGACGCGGCCAAGTGCATCGGCTGCGGCCTGTGCGCCCGCAAGTGCCCCGTGCCCTGCATCGCGGGCGAGAAGAAGCAGCCTCACGTGATCGACGCCGCGCGCTGCATCAAGTGCGGCGAATGCTACAAGGCCTGCAAGTTCGGCGCCGTCATAAAGAAGTGAGATAGGAGTAACCCAGAATGGTCAATGCGAAGATAAACGGCATACCCGTTCAGGTGGCCGAGGGGACGACGATCCTCGAGGCCGCCCTGAAGGTCGACGTCAAGATACCCAAGCTCTGCCACAACGACGACCTCGAGCCCTGGGCGGCCTGCGGGATCTGCGTGGTCAAGAACGGCGCGAGTCCCAAGATGATCCGCTCCTGCTGCACGCCCCTCGAGGAGAACATGGCGATCGTCACCAACGACGCCGAGCTCGTGCAGACCCGCAAGACGGTCCTCGAGCTCATCCTCTCCACCCATCCGGACGACTGCCTCCAGTGCCCGCGCAACCAGGAGTGCGAGCTTCAGCGCCTGGCCGCCGAGTTCGGCATCCGCGAGCAGCCTTTCCCCAAGCGGCTGCGCGACCTGCCCCTCGACGACTCGACGGGCTCCCTCATCCTCAATCCCGAGAAATGCATCCGCTGCGGGCGCTGCGTCAAGGTCTGCCAGGAGATGCAGAACGTCTGGGCGATCGAGTTCCTCGGCCGCGGCGAGAAGACGCGCATAGCCCCCGCCGCCGACGTCAAGCTCGGCGAAGGCCCCTGCATCAAGTGCGGCCAGTGCTCCGCGCACTGCCCCGTGGGCGCCATCTACGAGAACGACCAGACCGGCCCCGTCTGGGATGCGCTCATGAAGGAAGGCTCCGACGCCAAGACCTGCGTGGTGCAGATCGCCCCCGCGGTGCGGGTGGCGCTGGGCGAGGCCTTCGGCCTGCCGCCGGGGACCAACCTGACGAAGAAGATCTACACGGCCCTGCGGCGCCTGGGCTTCGACGTGATTTTCGACACCAATTTCGCCGCCGACCTCACCATCATGGAGGAGGGCACCGAGTTCGTGAAGCGCTTCGTCGACGGGGGCAAGTCCGAGGGCGGCCCGCTGCCGCTGATCACGAGCTGCTGCCCCGCCTGGGTCGATTACCTGGAGAAGTACTACGGAGACATGATCCCGAATTTCTCCACGGCCAAGAGCCCGCAGCAGATGATGGGCACCATGATCAAGACCTACTGGGCCGAGAAGGCCAAGGTGGATCCGGCCAAGGTTTTCTCGGTCTCTATCATGCCCTGCACGGCCAAGAAGTTCGAGAACCACCGCAACGAGACCATGTACGCTTCCGGCTTCAAGGACGTCGACGTCTCGCTCACCACCCGCGAGCTGGCGCGCATGATCAAGCAGGCGGGCATAGACCTCCTGAACCTCCCCGACAGCGAGTCCGACAGCCCGATGGGACCCTACACGGGCGCCGGCACCATCTTCGGCGCCACGGGCGGCGTCATGGAGGCCGCGCTCAGGACGGCGTACCATCTGATAACGGGCGAGGAGATCAAGGACGTCAACTTCACCGGCGTGCGCGGCATCTCCGGCATCAAGGAAGCCTCGGTCCACATCAAGGGGACGGAGGTGCGCGTCGCGGTGGCCCACCAGATGGGCAACATCGCCCAGGTGCTCGACATGGTCCGCAAGGCCAAGGCCGAGGGCAAGGAGACGCCCTGGCACTTCATCGAAGTGATGGCCTGCCGCGGCGGCTGCATCGGCGGCGGCGGCCAGCCCTACGGCGCCACCGACGAGGTGCGCAAGCAGCGGATCCGGGGCATCTACGACGACGACGAGAAGGCCGAGTACCGCTGCTCCCACCAGAACCCCCTCATCAAACAGGTGTATGCGGAGTTTCTCGAGAAGCCCGGCAGCCACAAGGCCCACGAGCTGCTGCACACGCACTACACGGCGAGGGAGCTGTATCTGAAGTAAAGGCCAGTGTTACGAAGATTGTGGCTGAATCGGGCCGGCCCCGGCCGGCTGTAGGTGAAACTCGAACAGGGTACGATCCGTCGTACCGTCCACACGATTCGTAACACTACGGACCGAGTCAGGTCTGTTCGGGCCTGCGTCGAGCGCGCTTGGCTTCCGCATGGACGCGTTTGGAGGCCAGGCGACGCTCTTTCGATCCTCTGGTGGGACGAGTGGGGCGTCGGGGTTTGGGGATGTGCGCCGCCTCGGTCACGAGACGGACCAGGCGCAAGACCGCGGCGTCGCGGTTGCGTCCCTGGTCGCGCTCCTCGTCGGCCATGACGAGGAGTTCGTCGGCGGCGGTGAGCCTGCTCCTGAGCCGCTCGCGCGCCAGGACCGCCTCCTCGGCGCTGAGCCCTTCGACGAGGCCGAATCGGATGCGGGCGATCGCCTTGCTGTTCACCTTGTTGACGTTCTGGCCCCCCGGCCCTCCGGAGCGGGCGAAGTCGACCTGGACCCCGCTTTCTATCGAACTTCGGATACGCTCTCGATCCATGCTTCACCTCGCGCGTCTGTCGCCGCGGCCGCTCGGCCCTCGGTGATCCGCCGCCTTGTTCCCTTCGGGACGAGGGGCGCGGCGGTCCAAGGAAAGGCGCGTGTCCATTCCGATGCCGAGGCCGCCGCCCGGCCTCGGCTCGGCGCCCTCCACCGTGATCACATCGCCTCGGCGTAGATCGAAGAAACCCAGTTCCCGAGCCCGCCGGTCGTCCCGGGCGGCCGAGAGGCCGGTGAGCCTGCACTCCGCGCAGAGAAAGATGCGGAGGCGGCCGGCCTTGTTGAGCAGGGCTTCCGAGACGACGCGGGCGCCGGCGAGGACTCCGCCGGCGAGGACTCCGCCGGCGAGGCGGCCCGGCTGCGATGCCGCCGTCAGTACGGCTCGCGATGGGGATGGCGCCGGGTCTGTCGACGCCGAGTCGGCCGGCGCATGATCGGCCGGCGCTGGGTCGGTGGCTGACGGCCGGTGGGGCGCAGCAACCGGCCGCAGGGCGAACCAGCTGCACTTGACGGATTGCCGGTCGAGGCCGGCCGCGGCCGCGAGCGAGGCGACCGGCTCGGGCGGCTCCCAGGCCGTGTCGAGGTGGCAGGTTCTCGACGGGCCCGCGGCGAGGGCAGGGCAGGGATAGGAGCCGGGGCAGGGCGCCGCTATCGCGTATCCCGCCGCAGCGAGTTCGTCCCGAAGGGCCAGGGTCTCCCTGCTGGTCGCGAGGAGGGCCGGCTCTACGACGACGAGGAGTCCGTCGGGAGAAAGGAGGCCGGCGATGCGCTCGAGCACGGCGAGGCGGCGCGCTTGGCGGTCGGGCTCGTCTTTCCAGAGTTCGTTGAGCGCGTGGGCGAGGAGTATGAGGTCGTAGGGACCCTCCGGGAGTGGGCCACCGGATTCGATGTCCAGGCGATGATAGACCGTGCGGACCTGCCTTCCCTCGGGACTCGCCCCGTCGGATTCCAAGAGGGTCTTGGCCAGGTCGAGAGCCTGGGCGCTGGAGTCCGCGAGCATGAGCTCTTCCGCTCCGGCGTCGAGCAGGGCCGCCGCTCCGGGGCCGGGGCCGCAGCCCAGGTCGAGGACTCGCCGGGGAGAACCCGGCAGGAGGGGACGCAGCTCTTCGAGGATGAGGGAGACTTCGATGTAGGACACCGGCCAGTAGTAGAGGAGATAGGCTCCGAGCAAGGCCTGGCGTTCCATGTAGCCCGATCCGGCGAGCTCGCGCGCGCCCGTGAGTCCGCGCTGCAAGGCGAGGAGAGAGGCGGCGGCGCCCTTCACCTCGTTCGGCGAGAGCGCCGCGACGTTTCCCTGCGGCCGGCGCGGGGCCGGCGAGGAGGCGCGCCAGGCGGCGAGGAGCGAGGGAATTCTCCGCGCGAGCCGTTCCGAGGCGCTGAGATGGGTATAGGTAGAACTCACGGTCGGCAGTATGGCGCGCGAGGGCCTTCAGGAACAAGCGCAGCGCGACGTCGCGGGACCGCGCAGCGCAGCAGCGCGGGGCCGTCCGGGGACAAGCGCAGGGGCGCCGTGTCGCCGCGAATCGACGGCAAGTACCGGTTGACGGCGCTCACGCTCTCCGGATACCGTGGTGCCGGGTTTTCCCACTGATCGTCCCATCCATGGTGTCGTCACCCGAGGAGAAGAAAATGAAACGCATCCCCGCCTTGATCCTGACAGGCGCTTTCCTGCTTTTTTCGTATTCCGTCGCTCTAGCCCAGACGAACGCCGCGCCTTCGACGCCGGCGACACCGGCGGCGACGAGCGCCGCCGGCGCTTCGGGCGCCGCGACCGCGACCGGCGCGGCGGCTCCGGTGGTCGATCCTCTCGCGGACTACTCGGCCGCGAGCGCGGCCTGCAGCGCCGCGCTCCGGAAGGCCGTGGCCTTCCGCGCCGAGGGCAAATGGCGCTCGGCGTATGACGCCCTCGCGGCCTTCGATCCGGACAACAAGGACCCCTACGCCCTCGCCATGAAGACGAGGCTCTGCCTCGACGGGCTCGTACGGACCGAGCAGTTCCAGTCCTTCGCGCTCAAGGATCTCGCGAAGGGCGAAACCCTCGCCGCCGCTCGCCAGAACGGAGGCGATACCGCCTCCTTCGCCTTCGACCCCCCGGCCCTCGCCGCCGCGCTTTCGGCCAAGGGCGTCAAGATTCCCCCGGTGCTTTCCAAGGGGCTCGGCGACTATTACTACATAGGCCAGGCCGAGTACTCGCAGCATTGGGTGATGAGCGACGAGGATGCCTACCAGAAGAGCCTCGAGCAGTATCAGGCCGCGTATGCGAACGGCGTCTACGACGCCGACAGCCTTCAGAACATGGGTGAGCTCTTGATGCGGACGAACCAGGGCGCGGAGGCCGCCCCGATCTTCCAGAAGTCGCTCGCGCTCAATCCCTCCAATCCCACCGCGCACTACAACTACGCCGTGTGTCTCATCCAGCAAGGCAATCCCAAGCCCGCGCTCGAACAGCTCGACCTGGCGGCCGATCTCTTCCAGGATCCGCAGGCCAAGTTCCAGACCTACAGCATCGCCGCCCGTACGGCCGCCCAGTTCGGCGACGCCGCTCGGTCCGAGTCGTATATAAAGAAGATAGAGGTGCTCGATCCGCAGGGCCCGAGCGCGAACTTGCTCCGTCACGAACTCGCCGTGAGCCGCAAGGATAAGGCCGGAGCCGACGCCGCGGCCGACGCGCTCATGGCGCATTTCGCCGACAACCCCGGCGTGGTCCGCGCCCTCGTCTCGGTCTGGTACGAGAATGACGGCGCCGCCGATGCCCGCGCCTTCCTCGACAGGACCATCGCCAAGACCCAGGACGACAAGAGCCTCGGCACCCTGCAGTTCTATCTCGCCCTGCTCCTGGTCCAGGGCAAGCCCACGGACGCGGACAGGACCGCCGCTCTCGCGGCCCTCGACCAGTCCGCGGCGCACATGAAGAAGGTGCTGCCTCCCGAAAGCGACTTCTTCTCCATCGTGGAGCAGGTGCGCGGCCATATCACCGGGCAGACGGCCTCCGGCGCGGCGGCTCCGGCGCAGTCGGCCGCGCCCGCCGGCACCGACTCCTCCAGCGCCGCCGGCGCCGCAGGCGCCGCGCCGTCCTCCGGCTCGACCTCGTCGAACGGCACGCAGGGCTCGGCCGCCTCGCCCGCAAAGCAGTAACAGGACGCTTCTACCCTGCGCCGCCGCGGTTCGAGCCGAGGCGGCGCAGGGCGAGCCCTACACCCGCATCTTCTTCCACGTACCCTTGCGATAAAACCAGATGATGACGAAGGTCTCCACCGTGTCGGAGATGAGGAAGCTCGCCCAGATCCCCGGCAGCCCGAGCAGGATGCCCGCGGCGGGCAAGGCATAGACCACGAGGGCCAGGATCGGCACCTGGGCGCCCCAGCGGCCCGCGAGCGAGCTGACGAGGAAGGGCATGTTGTAGCCCGAGCCGGAGAAGACGCAGCCGAGGCCGATCGCGAAGCTGACGAGGGCGAAGGAGGGGCCGAGGATGCGAAGCATGGTCACCCCCGCCTCGATCGCTTCCGGAGCTTCGACGAAGAGCCTCAGTATCTGCCGCGGAAAGATGAAAGCCAGCGTCATGAATAGGGTGATCGTGAGTCCGCCGAGGAGCGAGGAGGCGCGCGAGGTCCGCTCGGCCCGCTCGATGTCGCCGGCACCGAGGTTCTGGCCCACGATGGTGCCTCCTCCGGACATGAGGCCGAAGAGGGGCATGAAGATGAGTCCGCCCAAGCGATTGCCTATGCCGAGCGCCGCTATGGCCGCCGTGCCGTAGAGGGCGACGAATTTGGTCGTGACGAGGCCCGCCACCTGGCGCGCGAGCATCTCGAAGCCGCTCGGGAGCCCGATCGTGAGCAGCTTGCGGTCGATCGCCGTATCGAGCCTGAGGAGCCCGCGCAGCGAGAGCCTGATGTTGGTCCGCCCCGAGGCGAGCAGGCCGAAGCCGAGGACGAAGGAGAGGGTGATGGCGATGACCGTGGCGAGCGCCGCGCCGAAGACGCCGAGACCGAGGCCGCGCCCGCCGACGAGGGGCAGCTCCTTGAACATGAAGAGGGGCGCGAGCGCCGCGTTCAGGATGGACGAGCCGAGCATGATCCACATCTGGCTCGCCGGATCGCCCGTGGAGCGCAGGGCGGTGAAGCAGCTGTAGGTGGCGAAGAAGACGGGCAGGAAGAAGATGCGCAATCGCCCGTAGGCGAGGGCGCTCGCGATCACCTCGGGATCGGAAGAGAAGAAGCGGACGAGGGGCTCGAGACTCAGGTACATGAGCGCCGCGGCGATGAGGGCCATGAAGGCCTTGAAGACGATGGTCTGCTCGATGACGCGCGAGGTTCTCTCCCGGTCGCCCGAGCCGAAGCTCTGCGTGATGAGGGCGACCGAGGATACGCCGATCACCTCGTTGAGCACCTCGATGAGCCAGAAGATGGCGCTGAAGAGGGTGGCGCCGGCGACGGCCTTGTCGGAGATGCGTCCCACCCACATGAGATCGACGACGTCGTAGAGGGTCTGGCCGAGCATGCCGAACATGGTCGGCACGGACATCGCGAGCAGGTTGCCGACGACGCTGCCTTTTGTTAAATCGCGGGGCATGCATCACTTATAAGCGCGCGGGGGAGGGGCAGTCAAGATGAATAATATCCTGGTAAAATAGGTGCATGGATGAAATAAAGAGCTATTTCGCCTTCGCGGGTCAGCGGCGCATCGGCACAGGCGATATCGGGACGGTGCTGGCAGCCGCGAAGGAATGCCTGGACCGGGGCGAGGCCGCGCCGATCCTCGTTTTCGAGGAGGAGAGCGGCAGGCAGGTCGACTTCGACCTCAGCGGCTCCCTGGAGGAGCTGCTCGCGCGAGTCCTTCCGCCGCAGGGCAGGCAGGGGCCGGGCAGGCCGAGGCTCGGCGTGGTGGGCGCCGAGGTGACCCTCATGCCCCGGCACTGGGACTGGCTGGAGGCGCAGCCGCTCAGGGCTTCGGGCACGATCCGCAGGCTCGTGGACGCGGCCATGAAGTCGCCGGGCGAGGCGGCGCTGCAGCGCTCTCGGATCGAGGCTGTCGGGCGCTTCCTCTGGTCCATGGCCGGAGACTACGAAAACTTCGAGGAGGCCTCGCGCGCCCTCTACGCCGCGGGCTGGAGGAAGTTCTACCGCCTCATCGCGTCCTGGCCCGAGGATATCGTCGCTCAGGTCGCGCGGATGCTCGGCGAAGCGGAGGACGCTTCGGCGGCCATGTGGGAAGGCGGGCGACTGGAGTTCCTGAGCCCGGGGCCGCGGCGCGAGGCCGGCGGCGCCGAGAGTACAGACACCGCGAGCACGGGCGCCGCGAGCGGGGCGCTGTGGCGCAGGAGCGCCGTCGAGATTGCCCGGGCGGTGAGGCGGGGAGAGGTCTCGGCGGCCGAGGTCGTCGAGGCCCAGCTCGAGCGGATCGCCGCCGTGAATCCCCGGGTGAACGCGCTAACGGTCGTGTTCGCCGAGCGGGCGAGGGAGCTGGCGGCGGAGCTCGACGCGCGCCTGGAGGCGGGCGAGGCGCCGGGCCCCCTGGCCGGGCTGCCCTTCACGGTGAAGGAGAACATCGACGTGGCGGGCTTCGCGACCAGCCACGGCGTGGCCGCGATGAAGGGCATGGTTCCTTCTCGCGACGCTCCCCTGGTGGAGCGGCTACGGCGGGCGGGCGCCATTCCCCTCGCCCACTCGAACCTGCCGGACCTCTCCCTGCGCTTCCACACGAGGAGTCAGCTCTACGGCCACACGATCAATCCCTGGGACCCGGCCCTGTCGCCCGGAGGGTCGAGCGGGGGCGAGGGCGTGGCGCTGGCGACCGGCATGTCGCCCCTCGGCCTGGGCAACGACGCGGGCGGCTCGGTGCGCATTCCCGCGGCGCTCGGCGGCGTCTGTTCCTTGAAGCCGAGCTACGGGCGCTTCCCGAGCGACCGCAGCGTCGGAGCGCGGGATGTCACCCTCGCCTCGCAGCTCATTCCCGTCGAGGGATTCCTCGCGCGCTCGGTCGCCGACCTCCACCTGGTCTACCAGGTCGCCGCGGGCCCCGACCCCCGCGACCCTCGGGCGGTGCCGGCCCCGCTCCGGGGACCAGAGGACGCGGCGCCGATCAGGATCGCCCTGGCCCTCGCGCCCTGCGGGGTCAGGCCGCATCCCGAGATCGTCTCCGCCCTGCGCAGGGCCGCCGATCTTTTAAGCGCGAAGGGCTACGTGGTCGAGGAGGCGGAGCCGCCCAGGATGGCCGAGCTCGTCGAGGCCTACGGCCGGATGATCATGACGGAGTTCGAGCAGAGCCGCGAGCTTTTGCAGCGGCTCCTCAGCGAGGAGAGTCGGCGCTACATCGAGTACGCGAGCGCGCTCAGAAAGCCGACGGAGCTCCGGGGCTACCTCGAGCTCACCGCGCTCAGGCAGGGACTGCAGCGCGACTGGGCCCTGTTCTTCGAGGCCCATCCACTCATTCTGGGACCGGTGCTGACCGAGCCCGCCTTTCCCGTGGACTACGACATCGCGGGCCCCGCGGAACACGAAGAGCTGACGCGCTCCATGTGCCTCTGCTCGGCCTCGAGCTTCCTCGGCCTGAGCGCGGTTTCCCTGCCCGTGGAGGTCGCGGACGGGCGCCCCCTGGGCGTGCAGCTCATTTCGGCGCCCTACCGCGAGGACCGCTGCCTTCGCGCGGCGCTCGAGCTGGAGGGGGAGCTGGGGATTTTCACGCCGATCGAGCCGCGGACTCATTCCCCGACGGCCTCGCGCAGGCCTTGAAGGAAGGTCCGCTTTTCCATCTTCCGGCGGGCGGCCTTGCCGTGAATTCTAAGCCCGAGGCCTCGCCCCTCAATCCAGATCGGAGAGGAGTTCGGTCGGGTCGACGGAAAAGCCCTCCAGGACGCGCGAGACGATAGGCGAGGAGTCGCGGACGAGATCGCGGAGCTCGCCCGAGCCGTAGCCTCCGGCCGGCACGAGGCGCCAGACCTGGACCGCGCCGTTGCCCGGATCGATCACCCAGTACTCGCGCACGCCGTGCCTCTCGTAGAGGGCGAACTTCTCGGCGAGGTCCTTCTTGGAGGTCGAAGGGGAGAGCACCTCCACGGCGAGGTCGGGCGCGCCCCGGGAGCCCGCATAGGTGAGCTTGGATTTGTCGCAGTACACGACGATATCGGGCTGCACGACCGTGTCGACCTCGCCGTCGGGCTCGCCGCCCCGAGGCAGGAGCACGTCGAAGGGGGCGACGAAGGCCTGGCAGGGCTTGCCTTGCAGAAAATTGCCTATTGCCAGATAGAGGCGCCCGACCATGATCTGGTGCCGCCTGATGGGCGCCGGACTCATGGACCAGGCCTGCCCGTCGATAAGCTCCCAGCGTTCCGAATCCGGCCAGCTGAGATACTGGCGATAGGTGAAGCGCTCGCGAGGCGTGACCGCCGGATCGCCCATGCGTTCCATGCCCTCCAGTATAGCAGAAACGCTCTCGGGAAGGAGGGACGATCGAGCCTCGGCCGGAGAACGTCGTTCGTCTATTCCCGCTATCTCTCCGCCGTGAGTACCTTAGCTCAGGAGCTTCGACGCGGGCCGCGGATGCCGGCGAGGCGAAAGGAGAAGCGTATGCTGAGCGAGGGAGACAAGGCTCCGGATTTCGAGCTGGTTTCGGATAGCGGATCGATCGTGAAACTTTCTTCGCTGCGCGGCAGGACGGTCGTGCTCTACTTCTACCCGCGCGACGACACGCCCGGCTGCACGACCGAGGCCTGCTCCTTCCGCGACTCCTGGGCCGCGGTCGAGGCCGCGGGCGCCGCGGTTTTCGGGATCAGCCCGGACTCGGCCGGATCGCATGTCAAGTTCAAGGCGAAGTACGCGCTCCCCTTCACGCTTCTCGCGGACGAGGAGAAGGTCGCGCTCAAAGCCTTCGGCGCCTTCGGCAAGAAGCTGATGTACGGGAAGGAGGTCGAGGGAGTGATCCGCTCTACCTTCATCGTCGGGCCCGACGGGGTCATCCGCAAGGTCTTCCCCAAGGTGAAGCCCGAGGGCCACGCGGCCGAGGTGCTCGGGGCCCTGAAGCTCATGGGCGCGGGCTGAGCCCATCGGGCTGAGCCCGGTTGTTCGGGCCGCGCCCTCGGTGCTAGGCTGGGCCGACGATCGGATCAGGCCGGAGCTATGGCCTTCCGGGATCGTACAGCGCGCAACGAGCGGAGGATCGCGGATGGCGAGTGCAATTTCGGAGTCGGACGGCGGCAGCTATCGTTGGGTCATGGCCTTGCTCGCCTTTTTCATGAACACGGTCATCAACTTCATGATTTTCCAGGTGGCGGGCCTGGCGGAGAGGATCATGCCCGCTCTGCACATGGGCCCCGCCCAGCTGGCCATGGTTCTTTCCGTGCCCTTCCTGGCCAACGCCATTCTCGGCATCCCCGCGGGCGCCGCGGCGGACCGTTTCGGCGCCGTGCGCGTCGTGATCGTGGGCGCGGTGCTGACCGTGGCCTGCGGCATCGGCAGGATCGGGGCCTCGAGTTTCGAGGCCCTTTTCGTCTGGATGCTCCTTTTGGGGATCGGGCCCGCCCTGCTCAACGCCAACGTGGCCAAGATCCTCGGCGCCTGGTTCCCGCCGAAGAGCATGGGGACGGCGATGGGACTCTACGTGGCGGGCGCGAACGCGGGCATCACGATCGCCCTGGCGAGCTCGGCCCTCTTCCCTTCGGTCAAGGCAGCCTTCGTGGTCTCGGCCGGGATAGCCGTGGGCGCGGCGGTGCTGTGGACCGTGCTGGCCCGCGGCGGCCCCTCGGGTAGGGGTGCGAAGGGGATGTCCGGGGCCCGGGCGCCCGAAGCCCCGGCGCCCAAGGCCGGAACGGCCCTGCGCGCCGCGTTCAAGAGCGGGAATCTGTGGATCGGCTCCGCGGCCATGTTCTTCTTCATGGGAACCTTCGTCACCCAGAACGGCTTCCTCGCCAACGCCCTGATCAAGGGCAAGGGCGTGGAGGCCGTGGCGGCGGGCTTCGTCGCTTCCGCGCTTTCGGTGTCGTTCATCGTGGGCACCATCGTCGGGCCGATGCTCGCGGAGAGGGCCGGATCGACGCGGCTCTTCCTGGCGCCGGCCGCGGTCCTGGCCGCGGCGGCCTCGTACCTGGCCTGGCTCCTGCCGTTCGGACCGCTCTCCTGGCTCCTGCTCGTCGCCGCGGGGCTGGCCCTGGGAACGGCCGTCCCCCTCGTCATGTCCCTGCCGATGCTCCTGCCGGAGATCGGTCCCGCCTTCGCGGGCAGCGCCGGGGGCGTCATCAGCAGCTTCCAGATGGCCGGCGCCTTCGTGATCTCGTCCTATGTCATCATTCCCCTGGCGGGCGGGAGCCTGGACCGCGTGTTCCTGTACATCGGCCTGGGCTACCTCGTCTTCGCCCTCGCCACCGCGCTCCTGCCCGAGCTCGGCCGGAGAGCGCGGGCGAAAAGCTAGACGTTCTCCTCCATCTCGATCTTGTAGATGGAGGAGAGCTCGCGGAGGTCCTTGTAGAAGCGGGGTATGCTGATCGTCACGGGGAACTTGACCAGGAGATTTACCTTGACCCGCTGGCGATGCAGCTCCTGGATCACGTTGATGGTCTGGACTTTGATGGCGTAATCGGCGGCGATGCGAAGGATTTTCTTGGTGTCGACCGAGGTGTTGGTGAAGAACAGATTGATCGTCTTGATCCGCTCCGCGGGGAAGAAGCGGTGCTCCAGGGCTTCGAGGACGACCAGGGCGACGAGGATGAGGCCGACCGCCAAGGCCGCGGGGACGAAGAGGCCCGCGCCGATGGCGAGGCCGACGGCGGCGGCGGCCCAGATCGAGGCCGCCGTCGTGATGCCCTTGATGTTGTTCCCGAGCCTGAGCACGGCTGCCGCGCCCAGGAAGCCGATGCCCGAGACGACCTGCGCCGCGATGCGCGAGGGGTCGAGCACGACGTTGTCCTTGCCGAGGATGTCCGCGAACCCGAAGGCCGAAACGAGCATGATCAAGGTGGCGCCGACGCTGACGAGGATGTGCGTGCGCAGGCCCGCGGTCTGCCTGGTCATCTCCCGCTCGAGGCCGATGAGACCGCCGGCCAGGAAGCTCAGGGCGAGGCGGATCGCGGCCGTCTCGAACGTGACATCGGTTTTCATGAATAAGCTGTGAACCCACGACATGGCAGTCTCCTCCGATGCTGATGTGGTTGGCGCGCCTGTGTCCCTTCCTATACGGGATGCCTAAAGCCCGATCGAAGTCAGCCGTGCGGGAATGCGGTCGCCGCCTTCGGTCGCCGCGCATTCTCTCCGGCGGCTCAGGCGGAGTCGTCGACTCTTCCCCGTTTCTCGGCTCGCTGTCGGACCTTGAACAGGAAACCCTTCGTCTTTTTTCCCTGGAGAGTGGTCTCGACCTCGACGCGCAGGCCCAGCTCGGCCAGGTTGATCTCCGTGACGGCACCCATGACGACCCACTTCTTCAGGGCCTTGGCCTTCTTGTAACGCTCATTGAGATCGAAGGCTTCACGCATCGCCTCGATCGGAACCTCGATCTCCCAATAATCGCGGGCCGCACCGCGGGTCTTGCCGCGGGCCGCGCCGACGGTCTTGCCGCGGGCTGCGCCGACGGGTCGGCCTTCCAGGAGCATTTCGAGAATGCGGTGGCTGTACTTCCCCTCCAGGCGCAGATAGGCGTCGAGGGGCGCGATCAGCGAGCGCTTTCGCAGCTCGAGGATGGGGCGCCGCAAGGCGGGCTGAAGGCGGAAAATGTAGCGCTCCGATCGGGGCTCCCGCTCCACGGCGGCCAGCCAGGACGAGAGGACCCAGGCGCCCTCGGGCAGGCGAAGGAGCACCGGGCGCTTCAAGAGCTTGCGGCAGAGATCCTCCAGCTGCTTGTCGAACTTGTCGCCGCCGAGCATGAGACTGTCGGCCAGGCCGGCCGAATCGAAGGGGTAGGGTTTGCGCTCGGCGTCGCCGGCCCGCGCCTTCGAGTAGGCGAGCATGACGAGCCTGCGCTCCGCCGCCGGCAGGGCGCGGAGCGCGTCCAGGAGTTCGGCGTTGGGGTCGGGCGCGACGTCCTCGGCGTCTCGGTCGGACTTGCTCATGGGCAAACAATACGTGATCGGTATAGAACTGTCAATTATGAATTATACCGATGTGATGTTCGATGAAGACGAAGCGGAGGCTTCGCTTCCCCCTTTTATGCGACGAATCCGTCTTGACCTTTTATGAAGGTACCTGTATATTCAAAACGAAAGGTACCTTCCTAAAAGTCTTGAAGAGGAGAACACGCAATGATTGAAGCTACGACCGAGCTGCTCGAACAGCTCATCCGTTTGGAACGACTCCTTCACTTTCGCCACCTGCGGGCGCATAGGGAGCGAGGGCCCATGGCCGATCCCCATCGGGGACAGGGACGCATCCTGGCCCTGCTCAAACTGAAGCCCGAGATGAGCCAGCAGGAGCTTTCCACGATTCTGGATATCCGCTCCCAGTCCCTCGGCGAGCTGCTCGCCAAGCTCGAGCGCCAGGGCTACATACGCCGCAGTCCCTCCGAAACGGATCGCCGCGCCATGGTGATCCGCCTCACCGAGGAAGGAGCCGCCGCCGCGGAGACCGCGACCGAGGCTCCGGAGGCCGACGGCCTCTTCGGCTGCCTGAGCGAGGAGGAGCGGTCCGCCCTGAGCGGCTACCTCGAGCGCCTCATCGCCAGCTGGGAAGAAGAGCTGGGCGCCGCGGGCGCAGACGAGGACCTCCCCCATCGGCACGAATGGCGCGATCGCGGCCATGGCTTCGGCCGCGGTCCCGGACCCGACCCGCGGCACGGCCCGGGCATTTCCTGAATCGGGGTGACGGGGATCCGAAGCAGTGTCTTGGGAAAGCGCCGTACCCAAAGCCGTAAAATAGGCGGTGGCTCCATCGTTGAAAGATCAGGTAATACAAGTATGTCAGCGGTCGTCACCTCAGGCTCTTCCCTTCATCGCAACACTTGTCAGGGACTCGCTTCAAGCTATACTTAAGTAAGAGAACCTGGAAAGCAACCTTCTGTCGATCCTGCCGAGTCCTCGTTGAAGCCATATTCCTTTGGGATACCCGACTTCCGCAAGACGCGAGTCCGATAAGCGGGCGCCTAGCGCAGATTCAAAGCTTTCCCGTACTTCGTGGAGGTGTTGTCGGGATTTTCGATGGATGGAGGGCTCGGCGGTCACGGCCTTCGCATCGCCTCAGGCGAGTCTGAAAACCGGGGTAGAAGGAGAAAAAAGTTGGATAGCAAAAAGCGATTCATCCTTCTTGTCGACGACGAGCAGAGCATCGTAAACGCGCTTAGGCGGGAACTGGTCGACTGGGCTGCAGATCGTTCGCTCGAGATCCTGACGGCGCTGTCGGCGAAGGCTGGCCTCGCCATCCTCGAAAGCCGGGGCGAGGATGCGATCATCGTCATATCCGATCTCCAGATGCCGGAGATGAACGGATCCGAGTTCCTCGAGAAGGTTAAAAATCTGTATCCTTACATCGTGTCGATCCTCCTGACCGGCTATTCCGATATACAGGAGATCGCCAAGGCGGTGCGGGCGGGCATTTTTAGCTTCCTGCTCAAGCCGTGGGATTCCGAGTACCTCGTCGCGGAGCTGCAAAAGGCCTACGATTTCGGCGAGACTCGACACTACAACGCGTCCTACCTGAAGACCGTCGAGGACGAACTGAAGCTCGCAGGGGTGCTGCAGAAGGCGATTTTGAAGCCGAATCTGCCCAGCTCCACGGGCGTGGAGTTCAAGGTCAGCTACCGTCCCGTCTCGAATCTCTACTGCGGCGGCGACTACTACGATGTCATTCTCCTGGGTCCGGAGCGCTACCTTCTCCTCATCGGCGACGTCGAGGGGCATGGCGTGAAGGCCGCTTTCGTCACCGGCATCCTGAAGGCGATCATCTATTCGGAATACGTGCGGGCGCTCGACGGCAGATCATTCTCTCCCGGCGCCTTCCTGAGCTGGCTCAATGAAAGGATGCATTTCGAATTCAGGGATGCCTCGAGCATGCTCGTCACGTTCTTCGCGGCCGTCATCGATCTGTCGACCCGCAGTCTTCGCTGCTCGAACGCGGGGCAGAATCATCCGGTCATCCTCCGCGCGGGGAAGGCGATGGAATTGTCCGTTTCGGGGTCGGCCATCGGCATCTCCAGTTCGACCTCCTATACCGAGCAGGTTTTCGAGCTGCTGCACGACGATGTCCTCGTGCTTTTCACCGACGGCCTCATCGAGATCGCCTGTGCGGAGGGCTGCCCACCCCTCGAAATAAGCCCGATCGTCGAGCGCGTCGCCTACGGCGAAGAGTACCATCGGAGACTCTTCGAGGCCGCCCTCGTCGAGTCGGGCAAGCCTGCCTTCACCGACGACGTGACGGTGCTGAGCGCCAGGATTCTATGAGGGAGAGCCGAAGGGATGAGCACTACCGGGCAGCGAGGGCGCTCTTCGGACGAATCGAGCGGCGGGAACGAAGAGCGGGTGGAAAAAATCCGCTTGGCGGAAATGCGAATGCGAATGGCCGCGCTGGAACGGGAAAATCGGGGTCTTGTCCAGGCCAAGATGGAGGCTGAAGAAAGACTCCTACGGTATGCCGCCTTGTTCGAGCATGCACCGGTCGGCTGTCTGACTCTCGACCGCCGCGGGGCGATCGTGGAAGTAAACCAGAGCGGCGCTTCGCTGTTCGGGACGGACCGCGCCCGCCTGACAGGGAAACGGATCGAACTTTTCCTCTCTGTCGAGAGCCGCGCCGCCTTCTCGGCCTTTCTGGCGGAAATGTTCGACAGCGGCCGGCGGATGTTCTGCGAGGTCGAAGCCTCTTCGAAGGAAGGAGCGCCGCTCGCCATCGAGTTGGTCGGGATGAGTTTGGAGGACGGACGGGCGAGCCATCTCGTGGCCACGGATATCACGGAGCGGAAGCGAATCGTGGGGGAAATGGAACGTTCCCGCGAGGAGCTCCGGAATCTGGCGGCTCGACTCCTGTCGGTCCGCGAGGACGAGCGCACGGCTCTCGCACGCGAGCTCCACGACAATCTCGGGCAGCTGCTGGCGGCGATGAAGTTCAACCTCGCCTGGCTGCGGCGGAGCATGAAGTGCGTCGGGGATCCGGAGAAGCGGAAGGCGATACGCGCCAAGGCCCTTGAGCTCGGGGCATTCATCGATGACGCCATCGCCACCGTGCGGCAGACTGCAGGCGATCTGCGCCCGGCGGTGCTCAGCGTGATAGGATTCTGGCCGGCGATAGAGGCCGAAACCGCCCGCTTCACGGCGCGCACCGGGATCGCCTGCGCCGTCGAGCCCTGCGGCAGTCCGAAAAGGCCGTACACCGACAAGGTATCGATCGCCGTGTTCCGGATCGTGCAGGAGGCTCTCACGAATATCGCCCTTCATGCCAAGGCCGACACTGTCAGGATTTCATGCACGGCATCGGAAGACGGCCACACGCTCTCCATAATCGACGACGGCAGCGGCATCGACGAGGCGGAGCTGTCGAGCCCGAACTCGCTCGGCCTGATCGGCATGCGCGAACGAGCGCGGACCTTCGGCGGCGAACTCGCGGTCCTCGGCGTCCCGGGTTCGGGCACCACGGTCGCGATAAGCATCCCGATACGACACGCGAGGCGGGGGCCATGATCAAGGTGATATTGGCCGACGACCATAGCGTGGTCAGGCGCGGCCTCAAGGACATACTCGAAGATGAGCGGGACATCCGAGTGGTCGCCGAGGCGGCCAGCGGGCGGGAAACGATCGATGCGGCCCTGAGGGTGAAGTGGGACGCGATAGTCATGGACATCTCCATGCCCGAGATGAACGGATTCGAAGTCCTCGACCAGCTGCGCCGGCATAAGCCCAAGTTAGGCGTGCTGGTCCTGAGCATGCATCCCGAGCTGCAATTCGCCGTACGCGCCCTGGAGGCGGGGGCCATGGGCTATCTCACCAAGGAGTCCGCTCCGGAGGAGCTGGTCCGAGCGGTCAGGGCGATAGCGCTAGGTCGGCGGTATATCAGCAGGAATTTGGCCGAGACCTTGGCGGCCCGTCTCGTGGAGACCGGCGCTCGGCCCTTGCACGAACGGCTCTCGGCCCGCGAATTCCGGGTCATGTGTCTTTTCGCCAGCGGGAAGAGCACGGTGCAGATCGCGCAGGCGCTCTTCCTATCGCCCAAGACCGTCGCGACCTACCGCTCGCGCCTCATGGACAAGATGGGGATGCGCAGCATAGCCGAGATCACCCGCTATGCGATCGAGAACCACCTGATAGATTGAGCATGAGCGACGAGTAGTCAATTTACCTACGCGGTTTCCAGCATCGAACCGATACCCTTCTCCCTCACTGTGCATCACTATTTACCGTGCCGCGTCTCGCCCGCGGCTGATCCCGCGATCGCCCCACTTCGCGCACCTAGCGCCAGGCCGACAACAGCCGGCATAAACCGGGAGAGGAACATAGGCGGTAAAGAGGAACGAATGATCGAGCTGCTCGAATACGCTCGCAACCTTATCGACGCCGTTCCGGTGGGACTCGTCACCTATGACCTATTCGGACAATGCGTATCCGCCAATAGGGCCGCGACGCGCATTCTGGGCCTCAACCTGGAGCAGCTGCTTTCGCAGAATTTCAGAGCCATAGACTCATGGGCCAGCTCGGGCATGCTCGAAACCGCCGAAACGACGTTGTCGACAGGGTGGGGCGGACAGCTGAGTGCGAGCCTGCCTACCGGCTACCGAAGCTCGGCTCGGCTCGACAGCAGATTCGAAACCTTCGTTTCGGGGAGGCTGCGCTACCTCCTTCATGTCGTCATCGATGCGCCCGTTCCCGGAACGAGGCCCCTTCCAGAGGCGGGGAGGGAGAATGACTGATCGAGCGGCGGAAACGAAAGCCGGGTCGATGTCACGCCCCCTCGTCGTTTTTTCGCTGGACGAGCGGCGTTATGCGCTGGCGCTCGAACGAGTGCGACGGTCCATCCGCGCGGTCGCCGTGACGCCGCTTCCCGAGGCGCCGGCCATCGTGCTCGGAATCGTCGATCTCGGCGGTACGGTGTTCCCCGTCATCGACCTGCGCAAACGCTTCAACCTTCCGCCGCGCGACATTCGCCTGTCCGACCAGCTCCTCATCGCCGACACCGGCAGACGCGGCGTCGCGCTTCTGGTGGATGCTACCATGGGCCTGATCGAAGCTCCGAGCGAGCGCTATACGGCTGCGGGCGAGATCATGAGCGGACTCGGAATCGTCGCCGGCGTGCTGGTGCTCGAGGACGGGATGATACTCATTCACGACCTTGAACTTCTGCTTTCCTTCGAGGAGGAGTCGGCTGTCGGCCGAGCCCTGAGCGCGGCGCAAAGGCAAGATGATGCAAGCGCCGGATAAAGAGTTGCTGCGCGAAATCAGCGTCTTCATAGCGAAGCGCCTGGGTCTGGACTTTTCGGAAGATCGATGGCCCGATTTGCAGGGCAAGCTCGAAACCGCCGCCGGGGAGCTCGGCTTCGATCATCCCGGGGCCTACGCCCGATGGCTCACGAAAGGGGAACTCACGGTCCGGGACCTCGAAACTCTCGCCGGCTACCTGACGGTGGGCGAAACCTATTTCTTCCGCGATTCGGCGAGCTTCGAAGTCCTCGAGCGGAAGCTGCTACCGGCGCTGGTCGCGCAACGCTCGGACGGCGACCGGAGGCTCCGCTTGTGGAGCGCCGGATGCTGCACGGGCGAAGAGGCGTTTTCCCTGGCCATCGCCTGCGTCCGAGCGATTCCGGACATCGGAACGTGGAAGGTCTCGATTCTCGGAACGGACGTCAATCCGAAATTCCTCTCCAAGGCCGAAGCGGCTTCGTATACCCAATGGTCGTTCCGCGCGGCTCCCCCTTGGCTGCGCGAAGGTTTCTTTTCCGCCGTTCCCGGAGGGAAGTACCTGGTCGATCAGAGGATCAGGGAATTGGTCCGGTTCCAGTACCTCAACCTGGCCGAAGACGCCTATCCCTCGCTGCACAACAGCAGCAATGCGATGGACATAATATTCTGCCGCAACGTCCTCATGTATTTCAGCGAGGAGCAGCGTCGTCGCGTGGTGACGTCATTGCATCGTTGCCTGGTCGAAGGCGGCTATCTCCTGGTCAATCCGGTAGAGGCCGCCGGCGCCCTTTTCCCGATGTTCGTCACGGAGAACATCGACGGGGTGACTCTGTTTCGCCACAGCGTACCGCCGGTCCCGATCGACGCTTCCCCGAGTCCGGTGGTGGCTATCGCAGCTCCCGCGGCGACGATGCCGGAGCCCCTACGCTGCCTCGCGCCCACGCCCCGTGCGCCGGCCGCTGCATACCCGCGTTCGACTCCAAGAAGCGAGGTTCATGGCGAAGAAGCCTTGCAGACCGCGCGGGCCTATGCCGACCAAGGTCGCCTCGAGGAGGCGCTGGTCTTGTGCCGGAACCTCATCGCAGCCGAACCGACGAATCGAGCCGCGCATTTCGTCAGCGCGGCGATCTGCGGAGAGCTTGACCAGGTCGACGAGGCGATCGCGGCGTTGGGCCGGGTCCTCTACCTCGACCAGGATTTCATCCTGGCCCATCACGCGCTCGGCGGCTTTTACAAGCGGCTCGACAGACACAGGGAATCCAAGCGCCACTTCGCGGTGGCTATGAAGCTCCTTTCGGTCCGGAGCCGGGATGAAATCGTGCCAGAGTCCGACGGCATGAGCTGCGGCCGTCTTCTCGAGTCGATCCGCGCCATGGCTGGAATGCCGTAAGAGCCACGATCGAATAGCCACGCGGGCAGAGGATGGAACTTGTCTTAGATCATTAACCAGGAGGCGGTATGCGACATTTCAATCTGAGAACGAAGCTTTTATCCGGCGGGCTTCTGATGCTGCTCATTCCCATCGCCCTCATCGGGATCGGTTCCATATATGTATCCAGCAGAAGCATTTCCGAAATCGCGAAAGTCGATATGGCAAGCATCGCCGAAGGTCTGGCGGCCACTATCGGAATCAGCATAACCGAACAGATCTTGGCCGCCAGGAATGTCGCCAGCTCAAATAGCGTCATCGCCGCCTCCGAAAAAAACTTCAGGGATGGAGGGAGAAGCGCTGGGGGCGAAATAGCCCTCGCGGAAAGCGAACTCATACGAATAAAGAACAATGAGGGAGCGCGCTGCTCAAGCGTGAACCTGATCGGCACGAACGGAGTTTTTTTCGCTTCTTCCAATAGAAAAGCCAATGTCGGCGTAAATATTTCCAATAGAGATTATTTTATAACTGCAATGCGGGGAGTGCCCAATGTGGGTTCCGTCGTGATATCGAAGGCATCGGGCAGAATCGTCCTCTCGACAGCGAGTCCCGTCTACGGATCCGATGGAAAGGGCATCACGGGGATCGCCACGATAACCATGGAGATCACGTACTTAACCGACTTGATAGACAAGGTGAAAATCGGCAAATCAGGCTATGTGGCCATCGCCGATAGGACAGGGCTTGTCATCGCCCATCCCGTAAAGGGAAATATCCTGAAAGAAAACGTCTCACTGGTCGCCGGAATGGAACCTATCGCGAAAATGGTGATTCAGGGAGAATCCGGTATCGTCGAATACCAGCATTCCGGCATATCAGAAGTAGCATTTGTCGCCAATGAACCGATAACCGGCTGGAGCATCCTTGCCACCATCAAAACCGATGAACTAATGGCTCCGGCAATTCTGATCAGGAACATGGTTCTGGCAATCGGGGCATTCTCCCTCCTTTCGGCCATCGTCCTTCTGGTTTTCTTTTCGCGAAGCCTGACCACTCCCATAGCCAAGGTTGTGGAGGCGGCGCGTAAAATCGCCGGCGGCGATCTGAGCCTCGCGCCTACTCTCGAGCCCGGAAGCGACGAGGTCGGCATGCTCGCCCAATCCTTCTTGCGAATGACCTCGTCCCTGCGGAACATGGCGGGGATAGCCGAGCGGATCGCGGCCGGCGAGCTCGGCGTCGAAGTGAGGCCGCAGTCGGAGAAGGACCTCCTGGGCAACGCCCTGGCTCGCATGGTCGAAAACCTGCGGGAAGCGAACAAGGAGCTGCGGAGCGGCATCGACGTCATCGCTTCCTCGTCCACCGAGATCCTGGCCACGGTCTCGCAGGTCGCCGCGAGCGCCACGGAGACCGCCACCGCGGTGAGCGAAACCTCGACCACCGCCGAGGAAGTCAAGCAGACCGCGCACCTCTCGAACCAGAAGGCGAAGACCGTCCAGGAAGCCGCCCAGAAAACGGCTATCGTTTCCGAAACCGGGCGCACGGCGGTCAGCGAGACCATCGAGGGCATGAGCCATATCCGCGAACAGATGGAGTCGATCGCGGAAAGCGTCGTACGCCTCTCGGAGCAGGGGCAGGCCATCGGCGAGATCATCGCCACGGTGAACGACCTGGCGGAGCAGTCGAACCTGCTGGCGGTCAACGCGGCCATCGAAGCCTCGCGCGCCGGCGAGTACGGCAGGGGCTTCGCTGTGGTGGCGCAGGAGGTGAAGAGCCTGGCGGAGCAGTCGCGGCAGGCGACCACCCAGGTGCGGACCATTTTGATGGAGATCCAGAAGGCCACGAGCGCCGCGGTCATGGCCACCGAGCAGGGCAGCAAGGCGGTGGCCGCCGGCGTCGCGCAGGCCACCAATGCCGGCCAGTCGATCCTGGCTCTGATGGGAAGCGTGAGCGAGGCGGCCCAGGCGGCCACGCAGATAGCCGCCTCGAGCCAGCAGCAGCTCGTCGGCATGGACCAGATCGCCTTGGCCATAGCCAGCATCCAGCAAGCTACGACCCAGAACATGGCGGGGACCAGGGAGCTCGAGACTTCGGCGCACGGTCTTCAGGAGCTGGGCGCGAGGCTGAAGGTCCTGGTCGGAAAGCAGAGCATCGAGACCTGAGAGGAGCGGAGGACGGGATGGGCAAGCAGAGGATTGACTGGGAAGCGATTCATCGCCGTCTCGCGCTCACGACTGCCATCGTTTCGGGCGACAAGGGCCTCGATCCCGCGGAAACAAACCGCATTCTCGGGGATCGCGCGAAGGCGGCCGCGAAACGGCCCGCAAAGACGGACGTCGCCGAACGCATCGAAATCCTGAGCTTTTCGATCGCCGGCGAAATCTACGCGGTCGAAACCCGCTACGTCCAGGAGGTTTGCCAGCTCAAGGACATGACGGCCCTCCCCTGCACGCCACCTTTCCTCGCCGGCGCCATGAACCTTCGCGGTCGCATCCTCGCGATCGTGGACCTGCGGATCTTCTTCGAGCTGGCGGCCCGGGGGCTCACGGAGCTCAACCGAATCATCGTGCTGAAAGAAGGCAATGAAGAGCTGGGCCTTCTGGCGGACTCCATCGACGGTATCGGCTCGGTGACGACGGCCGATTTGCGGGCGCGGTTGCCTGCACTGACGGGGATCCGGGAGAAATTCCTGAAAGGCGTCACCGGGGGGATGCTCGCGGTGCTCGACGGAGGGCGCCTCCTCGCCGACGCGAGCCTCAAGGTCAACGAACCGATGGCCCGATGAACTGACAAGCCGCGACCCGGAACATGGCTGGCACCAAGCGGCTCGAGGAATCGGCGCCTGGTCTTCAAGAGCCGGGCGCGAGACTGAAGGTCCCGGCCGAAAAGCCGCGAATCGAAACCCGAGACGAGCGGAGGATGGGATGGACAAGAAGAAGGAAGAGTTCCTAGCCCGGCTGCGGGAGACCTTCCGGATCGAAGCCGGCGAGCACCTCGCCGCCATCACGACCGACATCCTGAGCCTGGAGCGCGCCGCGGGCGCCGAACGAGCCGCCATCGTCGAGCGGGCGTTCCGCGAAACCCATTCGCTCAAGGGCGCGGCGAGGTCGGTGAGCCTTAGGGATGTCGAGGCGCTGTGCCAGGAATTGGAAACAATTTTCTCGGCCATGAAGCGCGAAGAACTCGAGCCGACCACGATCACCCTCGACATACTCCATTCCTCCCTCGGCGTCCTGAAGCTCATGTGCGAAATCCCCGGGGCCGCGTCGCCGCCGGGACGCAGGAAAGAGGAGCAAGATGCGCTTGCGGCGCTCGCGCGAATCCTTCAGCCGGCCGCCGGCGGAGACCCCGGCGCTCACGAGACCGTCCGCGCTTCCGAACAGGCCGCGGCCCGCATACCGACCCTGACCGCCGTCGCGACCGCGTCGAAAGAGTCCGGGGCGCCGGGTCCCTCCTCGCCGCCGGTCGCCGCCTCCGCGCCGATGGCCGATACCATCCGAGTCTCGACGCAGAAACTCGGCGCCATCCTGCTCGAAACCGAGGAACTCGTGGGGGCCAGGATCGCCGCCCGCGGACGGGCGGCGGAACTTCGGACGCTCGTCCTCGATCTTGCCGGCTGGAACCAGCGCTCCGTCCGACAGGCTTCGCGTCGGCGCCGCGAAGCCCGTAGCAATGGGGCTTTCTCGGATCTTCTCGAGCACGAACTATTCCACGCCAAGGCACTCGAATACTCGCTTCGAAAGCTGGCCGCCGCCGCACAGGCCGATGCCCTCTCCTTCGCCACGATCACCGATCGGCTCATCGAGGACACGAAGAAACTGCTCTTGCTGCCCTGCTCGTACATCCTCGGCGCACTGCCCGTGGTCCTGCGCGACTTGTCTCGCGAGCAAGGCAAGGAGGCCGAGCTCGTCGTGCAGGGTGAGGACATCGAAATAGATCGCCGCGTTCTCGACGAACTCAAGGATCCGCTCATCCACCTCCTGCGCAATTGCGTCGATCATGGCATCGAGAAGCCGGAAGCGCGCCTGAAAGCGGGGAAACCAAGCCGCGGATCGATCACGATCGCGGCGAAGGCAGTCGAGGGGAACCGGGTCGAGTTCACCGTCGCGGACGACGGCTCGGGCATTGATGTCGGCAAGGTCAGGCAGGCTGCCGTCCGACTGGGACTCGTGGCTGCCGACGAGGCACCCGGCTCGGTCGAGTCCGATGCGCTCGGACTCATCTTCGGCTCGGGATTGTCGACGAGCCCGATCATAACCGACCTATCGGGCAGGGGCCTCGGCCTGGCGATCGTCCGCGAGAAGATCGAGAAGCTCGGCGGAACGATCTCGGTGACCTCGAATCCCGGCCTGGGCACGAGCTTCCGCCTGCTCGTGCCCTTGTCCTTGGCCACCTTCCGCGGCGTGATGGTCGGCGTCGCGGGCCGAAATTTCGTCGTTCCGACGGCCAACGTCATGCGCGTACTGCGCGTCGGTTCGGATGAGATCACGACGATCGAGAACCGCCGGACCATGGCGCTGGACGGACGGGCGCTGTCCTTCGTGCGTCTGCGGGACGTCCTCGAACTCGCGGAACCCGACGAACCATCGGCCGCCAGGCTTCGCCCTGTGGTCGTGCTGCGGGCGGCGGATCGCGAGGCCGCGTTCCTCGTCGACGATATCCTGGGGGAGCAGGAGGTGATGGTCAAGAACTTGGGCCGGCAGCTCCTGCGCGTCCGCACTATCTCCGGCGCGACCATTTCGGACCGGGGCGTGGTCGTCCCGATCCTCAATGTCGCGGACCTTCTGGAATCCGCCGGCTCGGCGAGGCAGCCCGAAATCCGCCATCACGAGGCGGTGGAGCGGCGCGGCCGCCTCCTGATCGCCGAAGACTCGATAACGGCCCGGACACTCCTGAAAAGCATTCTCGAAAGCGCGGGCTACGACGTGATCGCCGCCGTCGACGGCGTGGACGCGCTGACCAAGCTCAGGACCGAGTCCTTCGACCTCGTGGTCTCGGATGTGGACATGCCGCGCATGAACGGTTTCGAGCTCACCGCCAAGATCCGCGCCGACGGCAAGCTCGGCGAACTGCCGGTGGTGCTCGTCACCGCGCTCGGCTCGCAGAAGGACCGCGAATACGGCATCGAGGTCGGCGCCAACGCCTACATCGTCAAGAGCGATTTCGATCAGGGCAATCTGCTGGAAATCCTGCGGAGGCTTTTATGAATTGGCGATCGGGAGGCCTGCGATGATCAAGGTACTCGTCGTGGAAGACTCGAAGGTGATCCGAGACTACCTGATCTACCTTCTCAGCTCCGATCCGGAGATCCGGATCGGAGGCGCCGTCGCCTGCGGAGAGGAAGCGCTGCTGTGCGTCGACGAGCTTCTGCCCGACGTGATCCTCATGGATATACACCTGCCGGGGATCGACGGCTTCGAGACGACCCGGCGAATCATGTCGTCGCATCCCATACCGATCGTCGTGTGCACGGCGAGCACGAGTTTCGATCAGACGAATACGGCGATGCGCGCGCTGGAGGCGGGCGCGCTCGCCGTGTTGCGGAAACCCAGCGGCTTCGACGATCCTCATGCCGAAGCGGAGGCCTCCGCCATCATCGAGGCGCTCAAAGTGATGGCGGAAGTCAAGCTGGTGAAACGGTTCAACCGGCCTCAGCCGGAAGCGGCTCATCCGGCCACGCCGCCGCCTGCAGGACGCGTCGGCCACGACGCGGCCATTGTCGCGATCGGCGCCTCCACCGGGGGCCCGCCGGCCCTGCTGAAGCTGCTCTCCAATCTCTCTCCCACCTTCCCGACGCCGATTCTCGTGGTCCAACACATCGCCGTCGGCTTCACGGCAGGTCTCGTCGAGTGGCTCGCCGCGAGCTCTCGGCTCCAGGTGCAGCTGGCGAGCGACGGGGAGACCCCGCTCCGCGGTCATGTCTATGTGGCCCCCGACGACCGCCACCTGCTTATCGGCGAGTCCGGCAGGCTGCAGACGAGCAAGGATCCGCCCTGCAACGGCCTGCGTCCCTCCGTGGCGGTTCTCTTCCGTTCGGTGGCCGAGCGCTTCGGCCGCCGAGCCATAGGCGTGCTCCTCACCGGCATGGGCAGGGACGGCGCCGAGGAGCTGAAACTGATGGCCGATCGCGGGGCGCTCACCATCGCGCAGGACGAAGAGAGCTGCGTCGTATTCGGCATGCCGGCGGAGGCTATTCGGCTGGGCGCCGCCCAATTCGTGCTGCCGCCGCAAGAAATGGCCGAGTTTCTGGCCGCGACGGTCGACGGCGCTTCGAGCGAGGGGGGAAGCAGATAATGGGAAAGTCCGGAAAAAAGCGAAAGACGGCGACTATCCTCGCGATAGAGGACAGTCCCACCCAGCTTGAGAGCCTGCGCTTCCTCCTCGATGGGGCGGGCTTTTCGGTCGTCGCCGCGACAAACGGGGAGGAGGGACTCGCGGCCGCCGCGGCGAACGCGATCGATCTGGTGATCTCCGACATCCTGATGCCCAAGATGGACGGCTACGCCTTCTGCAAGGCCTTGCGCGCGGACGAGTCGCTCCACGGCATCCCGGTGATCCTCCTCACCTCGCTCGCCGACCCGCGCGACGTGATCCAGGGGCTCGAATCGGGAGCCAACAACTTCATCTGCAAACCCTACGACGACGACATCCTGCTGGCGCGCATACAGAACGTGCTCCTGAATCAGGAGATCCGCAAGGCATCGCCCAGCGAGATGGGCATCAGCATCTACTTTTCGGGCCAGCGCTTCTTCATCACCGCGGACCGGCTGCAGATCCTCGATCTCCTCCTCTCGACCTACGAGAACGCGGTGGATCGCAACACCCAGCTCACCCGTACCCGCGACGAGCTGCGAAACCTGAACGAAGAGCTCGAAAGGCGAGTCGCGGAGCGCACGGCCGCCCTGGCCGCGGAGGTAGCCGAGAGAAAGCTGGGAGAAGAACGGGAGCACAAACTCAATATGACTCTCCATGCCCTCCACGATAGCAATCAGATTATCACGAGAGAGAAAGATCCGGCGCTCCTCGCAAAACGGGTTTGCGCGATCCTCGTGGAGAAGCGAGGATACGCCAGGGTTGAGATAAGCTTGGAAGGCCGCAAGGGACAAGCGCCGATGGCGGCCAAGAAGGTTCGAGACGAAACAGCCGAGGGTGAGCCATTCATTGTCGATATCCATTACGGCGACGAGGAATTCGGCGAGCTCGAAATTCGACCGGACTCCAACGCGCCGATCGACGAAGAAGAGAATTCTTTCATTCTCGAAGTGGCGGGAGAATTGGGCCTCGCGCTTCATCTCATCGCGATCGAGCGACGGAACGCAGCCTACACGCAAATCGTGGAAAACAACTATGATGCCATCGCTTTAGTCGATCCCAACGACATCTATGAAGAAGTCAACCCCGCCTATATGCGGCTCGTAAACCTCGACCGGGACGCGATCGTCGGGCGGAGTTTGAAGGAAATTCTAGGCCCCGAGTTCCTTCAACTGATTAGACCGATCCTCGATCGCTCCTTCAAAGGTGAGGTAGTCAGATTCGAAATCCCCTGGACGTTGCCGGACGGCGGGATGATGCACATCGATGCGCAGTTGTCGCCGTGCCACTCCGAGGACGGCTCCGTATTCGCGGCCGTCGTGACCCTGCGCGACGCCACCGAACGCAAGCGGGCGGAAAAGAGCATCCAGGGCCAATTGGAAGAGCTCCAGCGTTGGCAGAACCTGATGCTGGATCGCGAGGACCGCACGCAGGAACTCAAGCGCGAGGTCAACGAGCTCTGTCGGCTGCGAGGCGAGGCCCTGCGCTACCCGAGCCAGACTCTCGATCCCGCGGACGTCGGGACTGCGGGGAAGGGACCATGAAACACGGCGGCCAGCACCCGACGGGGGCGAAGGAAGAGTCCATGGTCGGGAACGTCACCATCATGGCGATCGATGACAGCGCCGAATCGCAGGCGCATGTGGAGAAGATACTGACGCAAGCCGGCTATACGCCGTGCCTGGTCGATAGCTGCGAACGGGCCCTGGCCGCGGTCGCCGAGAAGGTTCCGGACCTGATCCTTGTCGCCGTCAATATGATCGACGATGAGGGACTGAAAGCCTGCCGGAGTTTCAAGGCGGGCGAAAAAACGAAGAATGTGCCCATAATCGTGATCAGCGAGTTCAGCGAACAGAAGGAATGGACCACGAATCTCCAAGTCGGCGCCGCGGACTATATCACCAAGCCATTCCCCGCCAAGGAGCTCCTGACCCGCATAAACACCCACCTGACCTTGGTTCGCGCGAAAACCCAGCTCGAAGAAAGAACCGCGAGCCTGCAACGCTCCATGGAGAAGCTGCAGGCGGAAGCTGCGGAGCGACGCAGCCTGGACGAAGAGCTCCGTAAAAACTTGGAGCATG
>DATKVK010000007.1:0-19093 GCA_035530095.1 Rectinemataceae bacterium
GCCATGGGGCGGGACGCGGGCTACTACGTGCGCTCCTGACGCCACACGGCGTTACGCGGGCCCGTAGCGGCCCGCATATTTCCCATCGGGAGGTTCCCATGAAGAACCAGGATATCGCCGCCGATCTCAAACGACTCAAGCTTCCGGGCATGGCGGACAACCTCGACCGCCGCTCACGCGAGGCCGAGGAGGCCAAGCTCGGCTACCTCGAGTTCGCCGCACTCCTCGTCCAGGACGAGATCGCCAGCCGCGACTCGAACTCCTTCCAGAAGCGCCTGAAGACCGCCGGCTTCTCGACCAGGATGACCTTCGAGTCTTTCGATTTCGACTTCAACGCCGCGGTGCTCCCCGCTCCGATGCTCCGCGACCTCTCCTCCTGCCGCTTCGTCGAGCTCAGGCGCAACCTCGTCATCGCCGGGCCTCCCGGCATCGGCAAGTCGCACATCGTCCAGGCGGTCGGCTACGAGGCGGCTCGCCGCGGCGTCGACGTCGTCTTCTTCAAGACCCACAAGCTCCTTGAGAAGCTCGCTCCCGACCGCCTGTCCGCACGCCGCACCCAGCTCCTCGTGAAGCGCTGCATCGGCGCGGGACTGCTTATCCTCGACGACTTCGCCTTCCGAGCCTACAGCCAGGGCGAGACCGAACTGCTTTACACGATCTGCGATGAGCGACTCTCGGAGGGCTCTATCGTCGTCACTTCAAATCGCCCGCCGGAGGACTGGTTCTCCGTCTTCCCCGATCCCATCGTCGGCGGTGCGGTCATGGACCGCCTCGTATCAGGCGCGGTCAAGATCATTGTCACTTCGGAGCGATCGTACCGGAAAGAGGGCCGCCTCTGGGAGGCTAGTGAATCGGTCGCTTGACATCCGTTCAAGCGGCTACTACGTTGAAAGCCCCTGGCGGAATATGCTGACCCGCGGGTGGCTGGATAAGTTGACCCTCGACATCCTGTCTCTGGGCTATCTGCTAGCCAATATTCTTCCGCCCTCGCCCCCATAGAAAATCATCACACTCCCGTATGAAAACCTTAGTAACTCAGCGAAAAGATACTCCATCGCCCTACCTCCCGAGCTCCGATAAAGGCCTTCAGTGCCCCGGCCGGCATGCCTGGATAGCCCAAGTAAAAGCCAGCGGAAAGTCCTTACTGGGGGAAAGTCATAGCGAAGGTACGGGGGATGAGCAAAAGCCTGCGCGCTGAAAAGCATAGACGCCGATAGCCGGCATTTTTTCCGGCTAAGGCAGGCGGCGATGGGAGCGGTCATCGCGACATTCTCCTGCGAAAGGCATATTTTGAATGCTTAGGGTCGAGGAGCGAGAGCGATATCGGGAATAGTGTAGATTCCCAGTATCGGCCTGTCAAGTTTAATGACAGCCCAGGCCAGGGCCTCGGCCTCTCGTTTGGGATCGAGACGGAAGCATATATCGAGCAAATGCCCAATGTCGGGCTTCTTGGGGAAAAACGGACCATCCCGGTTCCGAAACCTCCTGGTAGCTATGGGAATCGCCTCGCCCAGGTGGGGCTTCACGTAGCAGCCCCGGGCCGACCAGGCGCACGAACTCTTCGCCGGCCAGCTGCGGGACAGAGCTCTATTCGATCGTCAGCGCATGCTTATGTCGAGGCGGGCGTTTTCAAGTTGGAAAACATGATTTTCCTTATTGCTATTGAGCCGTTTTCAACTTGGAAATGAAGAATTCTCAAGTTGATATGGTTCCATTTCCTTATTGGAAACCCGCGAGGGACAGAGCTCGCGATCCTGAGGGACAGAGCTCGCGATCCGTGAGGGACAGAGCTCGGTTCAATCGCCGCGAACCTGGGCGTCCCGGCCGATTAGGTCCTAAACTCGGGCCAGGGCCGCCTCGAGCTCGCGCTTGAGGTTTTCGTAGGGATGGGCGCCGGAGAGGCGCATGAGGACCTCGCCCTTGTGGAAGAGCATGATCGTGGGTATGCCGCTGATGTTCCAGCGGGCGGCGATGGCGGGCTTGGCGTCCGTGTCGATCTTGACCGTCAGGATGCGGCCCTTGTACTCGCCGGCCAGCCTCTGGATGGTCGGCGAGACCATCTTGCAGGGGCCGCACCAGTCCGCGTAGAAGTCCACGAGGACGGGCTTGTCGCTCTCCGTGATCAGGGCGTCGAAGCTGGGTGGCAGGGCGCGCTCGGCAGCCATGGTGTTCGCCTCCTTGGAAAGAAAAACGGCGCCGAAAGGGCCCGAAGGCCTCCTCCGGCACCGCCCTAGGATGTGGCTCTTTCAAAATACGGACTCAGTTTGAAAGAGCCACCTTAAATTGGCTCGGATATCAGAACTTGAGGAAGACGGTGGAGCCGAGGCCGGGGGAATCGTCCTGGCCCAGCCTGGACTCCGCGATGACCGAGTAGGTGCCGAACTCGAGGCCGTCGAGAAGCGTGGCGGGCAGGAAGGCCTCGAAGAGCCCGGGCCCCACTCGCTTGGCCTCGACCTTGGTCTCACGGTCGCCGACGACGATGCCGACGCTCACCTCGGCCCGGTCGGCGGGCGAGGCGGTGTTCTGCGGGTAGTTCACGCGGCTGACCGCGACGCTGACCTTGAGCGCTCGGCCTTTGGCGTAGTCGGCGAGCTTGAGCGAGTCCACGCGGCTGTAGGCCGTCGCGAGGACCTTGTTCCAGTAGCCGGGCGCGAAGGGATAGGCCGGATCGCGGAAGGCGCTGAGCACGCCGGTGTTGCCCACGGGATCGTAGCGGTCGAGCACGAAGCCGCCGTTGGAGATGTAGGCGTGGCCGTGCTTCTCGATCCAGGCCAGGCTGAGCTTGTAGTCCTTCACCGCCTGTCCGGGGCTCAGGTAGCCCGCCAGGCTGGCGGGCACGTGAGCCTCGGCAATGAAGTCGGCGAGCTTGGCCTTGAGGTCGGCGACGAGCTTGGGATTGAGGAGGTCGATCTCGGTGTGGTGGCTGTCCGTGTTGTACGAGTAGGCGGTGTTCGAGGCGCTGGACTCGGCGACGAGGGACTTGAGTCCTTCGAGGACTTCCCAGGGTACGACCGCGCCCGAGTCGATAGCCGCGACCTGCAGGGAGGGCGACATGAGGCTGGCCAGCTCGGCCTTGCTCAGCGGGTAGACGGCGTCGGACCAGACGGTGATGCTGCCGTCCTTGTTGAAGCGGTAGCCCTTGATCTGGCCGAGCCGCGGATTGACGTTCGAGGCGTAGGAGGGGTCGTAGGCCTTGTCGGCGCCGCCTCCGTCGAAGGAGACATCGTAGGGGAAGGCGATGGCGTAGCGGTAGTCGTTCTGGTCGACGGCCCGGCCATCGTGCCAGTCGCCGAAGCGGAAGGAGAAGGTAGCCTCGCTCAGGGCCGTGGGATGCGCGTCCTTGCGGTAGGCGGCGTTGCCCTGATCGTCGACGACGTAGGCGATGCCCGACTCCCACTTCCGGTCTGCGGCGTTCCAGAGCACGGCGCTTCCGGGTAGCGCGATCTTCTCCCTCCCGGTCTTGAGGTCCTTGAAGGTGGCGCGCACGGGCATCGGGATGCCGGTGGCCGGATTGGGCTCGAACTCGAGGTCGGAGACCTGCTTGATGATGTTGCCCGAGTAGGTGTCGCCGAAGCCGTCGGGGCCGATCGGATCCCAGGCGCTCATGAAGAGGGCGCCGTGCGAGGAGAAGCCGGTGAGGCGCAGTACCTTCTTGCCCGCGTCGGGGCCCGAGCCGTCCCGCTTGACGTCGGCGGTGTACATGGACCACTTGTCGATGCCGTCGCCAAGGCCCCAGGCCATGCGGGCCAGGAAGCGGTCCTTGGCCGCGGCCAGGTAGCTCGTCTTGGCGGCGAGCATGATGCGCACCGACTCCTTCATGCCCAGACTCGTGGCGGCCAGGAGATCGTCCCAGTACTCCGCGGCGCTCGCGACCTTGCCGTTCACGACCGCCTGGGTCAGCTTGTCGAGCTCGGGATTCTCGTAGTTCCAGAAGCGCGGATTGTTGCCGCCGGGCATGATCGAAGCCCAGGGAGCGTAGTCGTAGGCTATAGTCATCTCCCAGAAGGCGTCGGTCTGGTTCGACCCCAGGCCCTCGGTGTAGATGTTCCACTGGTCGGAGGCGGGGTCGGTCCGGTTGATGGTCGCGGAAGCCTTGGTCCGGTCGTACTCGAGCCGCTCCACCTTGATGCCCGCCTTCTCGATCTGGTCGGCGATGTAGCGGCCCACGGGCACCCGCGCGTTGGGGTCGTCGGCCCTGATGACGAAGCGGACGGTCACGGGCGAGCCGTCGAAGGTCCACCAGCGCTCGCCCTTCACGAGCCTGCCCGAGAGCTCGGGCAGGACCGCGGCCGCCTTCATGGCGGCGTCGATGTCCGCGAGGGCCCGGGCCTCGTCGCCCGAGGCGCTCATGCCCAGCTTCGCGGCCTCGAGGCTGAAGTGCGAGGCGTTGGGCAGGCCGGGCACGACGGGAGTGAAGAGCGGCGTGCCGGCGCCTGCGAAGACCTCGTCGACTATCTTCTGCCTGTTGATGAGCCAGTTGAGGGCGTAGCGGATCTTCCGAATCGCGAGGGGGTTGAACTGAGCCTTGCCCGAGGCGTCGATCTTCGGGTCGGAGAGGTAGGGCGCCTTGTCCGGATAGGGATTGATGAGGAGGCCGAGGTAGCTGGCCCCGGACACCGAGTAGACCTCGAGCTTGGACTGGATGTCGGCCGGGAGGCGCTGGAAAACGTTGCCCGCCGTGCCGTAGTCCCAGATGTCGCTCTTGCCGGTCGCGACATCCATGAGCCCCAGGTCCTCCTGGGACTTGGCGTTGAACAGAATCTTGTCGACGATGGGCCCCTTCTCCTGAGCCTGGGCAGTGCCCAAGAGGGCCAGGATAAGCAGCAGCGCCAGGGATACTCTCTTCATTGCAATTCTCCTCCTCGATGAATCGTTCCGGCAACCAGTCTGTCCGGTGGAAAGGGCATAGGGCCTGTTGTATTGCGTCGTGAGCGGCGACCGCGCCGGCTGACGCGCCGGTGCCCGGCGCCGGAGCACTGCTCCTGCACGGCTATAGGCCAGGCTTTTATTATATAGATAATTTACTATATTTAAGGGAGCCGTGTCAACATTGGCCCGACTAGGCCCGCTCACCGAATAGGGGCCTGAGCTTTTCGACCGCCCGGCCTAGCTCGCCGGCCGACTCGCTTCCCGCGAGAACGGCGCAGCGCTCGGCGGCGATCCAAAGGTCGCGGAGGGCCTCCCTCTCGGCGAAGAGAAGGAGGCCGAGGTCGCGCCGGGCGCCGTCGCGCGAGCTCTGGCGCTCGGCCCTGAGAATCCTGGCAGACAGTTCGTCGTAGACGCTCGTCATGGCGCTTTCCTCCTCGAGCTGGTAGGAGATTCCCGTCCAAGAAGCTTCGAGCCGCGGCCGCCTGAGCTTGGGCCGCACTGGACAACGATTTTCCCTACGGTATTGCTCCCTCGCAGAAAGGCTTCGAAGGCCTCCTGCAATTGCCGAGCTCCGAAGGGCAGAATCTGCGTCACCATCGGCTTCAGCTTTCCCTCTTCATACCACTTCACCGCTTGCTTCAGGCCGTCCAGCAGCTTGCCTCTTTGCGCGATGTAAACCGGCACCGGCGATGTGATGGTCTTCCCCTGGTGTCGCCGGATGTCGTCGGTGATGACCAGCGACTCGTAGGCGGTCAGAAAAGCGACGCCGAAGGCGCTGGCTTCCGTGGCAGGCACCCCTCCACCCGGACGACCTCGCCGGCGAAGTCGAAGCCCAAAACGCAGGGAGTGGGAAGCTGGAACGCGTTCCGGTGGGCCACTGCCGCGCCCGGCTGCTCAATCGCGAGCGCGTCGAAGGAAACTGGAAAGGTCATAGCTGTGCTCCTCGCTATCAGCGCTTGACCGCAGACGCGGTCATTCGTTCTCGATTCGTGCCGAATCCTAATTTACAGTTTGCGTTTTGCGTGTGCCTCAATTTATACGAGGAAATTGAGTAATTTAAAATCAGGACCGTGGGTCGAAAAAAGCTTTGATCGGGAGAGGCTTTTTCGAAAGCCGGACGACTTTTGAAAAGCCACCGCGAATCGCGGAGGAGATAGTATGTCGAAAAACAAGACCGCTCTCATAGTCGGGTCTTCACGAGGACTTGGCTTAGCCATTGCGGAAGAGTTGCTAAAGCGGGATTGGAACGTAATCGGGACTGTGCGAGAGGGTAAGCGAACCAAGCTCCATGATCTGGCCGAAAAGTGGAATGGCAGACTTGCGATACGATATCTCGACATGACATTCCCGGCTCAAATCGAGCGACTTGAATCCGATTTGATCGGAGAATCATTGGACCTTCTTTTTGTCAGTGCGGGTGTCGCCAATGACAAGGGGATGCAAGAGACCATCGGCGAGATTTCAACTGAAGAGTTTGTTCGAGTAATGGTGACGAATACGCTTTCCCCAATGCGCGTGCTTGAACGGCTCACCGAAAAGGTTCGCCCCGGTGGAGTCGTCGGCGTCATGTCGTCGGGACAAGGCAGCATCGCCGACAACGAGACCGGAGGCAACGACGTTTATCGAGCGAGCAAGGCGGCACTGAACATGATCATGAGAAGCTTTGCCGTGCGCACGGGAAAAGATCGCGCGCTTCTGCTCCTGGCTCCCGGATGGATCAAGACAGAGATGGGCGGCGACGAGGCGAAATTTTCCGTCGAAGAAGTGATAGGAGACATTGTCGATACCATCGTCGCTCAAGAGGGAAAGGCCGGCATCCGATACCTGGATCGTTTCGGCAAACCTGTCAGGTGGTAGAATGCCGCTGAATTATGTAGAGGCCGTTCGACTAGCTCGGGCGGACCGCGGCCGGGCGGGCGGCTACATCCGATCCTGGCCGGAAGCGGTTCGCGCGAGAAGGCCGCTCCCGCCTCGCCCTCTCGCGCGAACTCTGCCGCTCCGCCGCCTCGACAATCAGATCAGGTTGCCGGACCAGGCCCCTGCGTTCGGCTCCGAGCTCAGGTTCCCGCCGCGCGCGGGATGAGGACGAGCTCGAGCCGCATGGGCCCGGGCGCGATCCGGTAGCGCTCCAGCGTGTCCGGGCCGCAGGTGGCGGTGCCGATCCCGCGTTGCGCGACATCGAGGGTGAGGAAGGTCTCGGGCAGGCGGACGAGGTCGCAGGTATGCGCCGCCTTCCAGAGCTGCCGGGCGCCGTGGTGGGAGGCGCCGAAGTCGAAGCTCCGGCCTCCCTCGACCCTGAGCGATCGCCCGCCGCCCGAGAGTTCGAGCCAGCGCAGGTCCGTGCGGTTGCCGTTCTCCTGGGGCAGGACATAGGGCACCTGGAGCTCGTCGATCGATGAGTCCCAGAGGCCCAAAGCCGCCCCTGCCTTGCGGTCGACGTAGCACTCCTGCGGGCCGCGGCCGTACCAGCGCGCCTGCTCGAAGCCCGGCGCCAGGGCGCAGGCGAGGCCCACGCGGGGCAGCTCGGGCAGCGAGGGGTCCAGGTCGAAGAGGAAGGAAGCGGCGATGCCCGAGCCCCGGAAGGAGAGCTCCTGGACGAAGAGCCCGGCGCGCCCTCCCCTGCCCGTGCGGACCTCGTGCACGATCCTGAGGCTGCCGGCCTCGGGCTCGGCCTCGACGGCAAGTTGCGCGAACTCCAGAGCGTCGAGCCCGGCGTCTAGCCAGGCGTACATGGCCTTGTTCTCGTAGTAGAAGGAGAAATCGGTCTGGCCCCGCTTGTCCATGAAGAGCTTGAGCCCGTCGTTCTCGGTCGGGGCTCGCCAGAGGTTCATGACGAGGGCCGAAGAAAGCAGCTCCTTGCCGCCCGCGCTCAGGCTTTCGAGGAAGCCTTTGGGGGAGACGAAGGCTTCCCAGGCGCCCGACCCGCCGCGGGCGCGGAAGCCGCCGCCTGAGGCGGCTAGCTCGGCGATCTCCCGCTCCGCGCCGCCTTTCGCGGCGCCCTTCGCGGCGCCCTTCGCGACGCGCGCGGGCTCTGCGGCCTCACGGCGGCTCGGCGCCGCAGCGGCGAGGCCGAAGGCCGGCGCCAGGGGCAGCTGGTCCCAGGCCAAGCGGTGCCCCGCTCCGGCCCAGGCGGTCGCCTCGGCGAGGTGGCACTCAAGGAGAAGGAAGGCCTCGCCTGAGGCGACGGCCTCGCGGGCCGCCGGGGTCCAGGCTATGCCGAGCTCGAGCTCGCGCTCCTCGCCCGGGCCTAGGTCGGGCAACTCGAGGCTCCCCGATAGGAGGGCCTCGCCCTCGACCTGAATCGTCCAGCGCAGGCTCGTGCCGGCCAGGCCCGTGAAGTCGCGGCGACTGCGGACCTTCACCTTCCCCGAGAGCGGATGCTCCGAGGTTGCGACGATCGGCCGGAAGAGATAGGCGCACTCGGCGAGGGCTGGCTTGGGCGAGCGGTCGGAGAACACGAGGCCGTTGCAGATGAAGTCGCGGTCGCTCGGCTCGTCGCCTAAGTCACCGCCGTACTTCCAGTACTTCGTACCCGGGTTCGGCCCGCCGTCCGGGGCGAAGGCTTCGATGCCCTGGTCCACCCAGTCCCAGATGAAGCCGCCCTGCAGGCCCTCGCGCGACTCGATGAGGGCCCAGTAGTCGGCCAGGCCTCCGTTGGAGTTGCCCATGGCGTGGGAGTACTCGCACATGATGAAGGGCCGGTCGTCGCTCGTCGTGCGGGCCCAGTCCTCGAGGAGGCCGAGGCGCGGGTACATGGTCGACACGATGTCCGAGGCCGCCTTTCCGCGCTTGACCGACTCGAGGTCGCTCCAGGGCTGGCCCCATTCGGGCCGCATGGCGCCCTCGTAGTGCAGGGGGCGCGTGGGGTCGTAGGACCTGATCCAGCCCGCGAGACCGTCGTGGTTGGGGCCGTAGCCAGACTCGTTGCCGAGCGACCAGACGATGACCGATGGATGGTTCTTGTCGCGCAGGACCATGCGGATGCCGCGCTCGAGGAAGGCCGAGGCCCAGCGCGGGTCGCGGCAGAGGTGGTCGTAGTAGGCGTGGCTCTCGATGTCGGCCTCGTCGAAGAGGTAGAGGCCGAACTCGTCGCAGAGCTCGTACCAGCGCTCGTCGTTCGGATAGTGGCTCGTGCGCACGGCGTTGAAGTTGTTGCGCTTCAGAAGCTCGATGTCGCGGAGCATGCTCGCCGTGTCGAGGGTCTTGCCGTTGCGCTCGTCGTGCTCGTGGCGGTTCACGCCGCGGATCATGACCCTCCGGCCGTTGATGAGGAGCTTGCGCTCCCTCACCTCGACGGAGCGGAAGCCCAGGCGCAGCGCCGTGTGCTCCACCGCCTCGCCGCGCGGCGAGACGAGGCTCGCCACGAGGCAGTAGAGGGCCGGGTCCTCGTGGTTCCAGGGCCGAGGCGCGTCCACGGGGATCGAGAGCCGGGCCTCCCAGCGCGATGCGCGATACAGGGAAGCGACCTTCGCCTCGGCGGTCGCTACGGGCGATTCGGGGGAGGCGTCGGGGCCGGCCGCGCCGCGCGCGCGGGGGCCGTAGAGGGCCAGGCGCACGCTCCAGTCGCCGCGAAGTTCGCCCGGATCGGCGCCTTCCGGCAGGCCCGTCCCGGCGTAGTCTACCGGGGCCGTGCCCTCGGGGACCCTGCCGCCGGTCGGGTCGAAGCTGAAGCCGAGCTTCATCGCCACCTCGACCGCCCCCGAGGAGAAGTCGGCCGCGCTCAGGGCGCGGGCGTCGAGGTCGGCGATATAGGCCGCCTCGGTGGAGTACAGGTACACGCTCCGGTAGATGCCGCCGTACCACCACTGGTCCTGGTCCTCGACGAAGCTCGCGTCGGAGTAGCGGATCACCCGGAACGCCAGGAGGTTCCGTCCCGGGACGAGGCTGTCGGTCAGGTCGAACTCCGTGGGGAGCCTCGTGTCCTTGGAGAAGCCGAGGTAGGCGCCGTTGCACCAGGCCTCGAGGAAGCTCTCGGCCGCCCCGAGGTGCAGGACCACGCGCCTGCCCTTCCAGGCGGCGGGCAGATCGAAGGCGCGGCGGTAGAGCCCGGTCGGGTTGTGCGACGCCGGCGCCGAGGGAGGCACGTTGCCGAAGGGCATGATGACATTCGTGTAGTGCGGCTTGTCGAAGCCCTGGAGGGTCCAGGTGCCCGGCACGCGGAGCTTCGACCAGGAGGCCGCGGCGAAGCGCGGCTCCTGGAAGCCCTCGGGCGTCGCGGCGGGGTTCTCGGCGAGGGCGAAGTCCCACTCGCCGTCCAGGCCGAGGACCCAGGGATTGGCGGGCGCCGCGGCGCCTGAAGGCCCGAGGCGGGCCGCCTTCCTTGCCGACTCGGCGTCGGCCCAGGGCAGGAGCGGACTGCGCATGGGCAGCCGGCCCAGGCCGGACAGCTCGGGGCTTTCCCAGGGCGTCGTTCCGTGGAAGAGGTCCTTGCTCATGGCGGGTATTCTCCTTAGCTTTCAGCCCGTCCGTCCGGGCGGCTACTTCACCGAGCCCAGGAGGCCGGCCACGAACTGCTTCTGCATCGAGAGGAAAAGCACGAGCACCGGAAGCACGGAAATGCAGGCCAGGACCATGAGCGATCCGTACTCGATCGTGTAGGCGCTCATCATCGAGGCCATCGCGAGCGGGAGGGTCTTCTTGGCATCGCTCAGGAGGGCGATAAGCGGCCAGAGATAGGCGTTCCACTGGGCGAGAAACAGATAGATGGCCGCCGAGGCGTAGGTCGCCTTCATGGAAGGCGTGACGATGCGGACGAAAATGCCCATCTCGCCCGCCCCGTCGACGCGCGCCGCCTCGATGATCTCGGTCGGGAACATCTTGAAGTTCTGCCGCATGAAAAAAATGATGAAGACCGACATGATCGACGGCAATATGATCGCCGCGTGCTTGTCGAGCAGCTTCAAGAAGGCGAACATCCGGAACATCGGGATCACGAGGGCAATCTGCGGAATGATGAGCGTCAGAAGGAGGACGCCGAAGACTTTGTCTCGCGCCTTGGAGGGGTATTTCTCGAAGCCGTAGGCCGCGAGGCCGTTGACAGCGAGTCCGAAGGCCACGGTCAGGAGAGCGATCTTTATCGAATTCCAGAAGTACAGGGGGAGATTGTAATACTTCATGGCCTTCGCGAAATTGGAGACAAGCTCCTTCCCCGGCAGCAGAACGCCCTTGAGGACATCGTTGGGGTTGAGGGATGTTCCGACGATCATCCAATAGAAGGGAAAGAGGCTCAAGATGGCGGCGAAGAGAAGCACGATGAGCGACAGTGCCCGCCCTGTCGACCAACTGCGGACGACGCTCATTTTGCCCTCCTTTCTCCGAGTAGCCTCATCTGGATATAGGCGAGAGTGCCGGCGACCAGGACCACGACATAGGACATGGCCGTCGCATAGCCGAAATCGTTGTTCATGTAGAAGGCTTGGCGATAGATGTAGAGGGCCATGGTCATGGTGGCATTGAAGGGACCACCCTGGACCGTGAGGATGTTGGGCTCGTCGAAAAGCTGCATGGTGCCGCTCGTGGAGGTGATGGCCGAGAAAAGAATGATCGGCATGAGGAGCGGGATCGTGATGGTCAAGAACTGCCGCATCTTCGAGGCGCCGTCCACCTCGGAGGCCTCGTAGATCTCCGGATCGATGCTCTGGAGTCCCACGAGGAAAAAGACCATGTTGTAGCCCGTCCAGCGCCAGGTTATCGCGATCATGATGGTGACCTTGGCCATGATGGGATCGGTAAGCCAGCCAATCGGCTCCTTGATCGCGCCTGAGGACAGCAGGATGTTGTTGAGCATCCCGTTGGACTGGAGGAGGACGCGAAACAGGATGGAGACGACCACCAAGGACGTGACGGCGGGAAGGAAGATGGCGAGCCTCAAGGGCCCGCGCATTCGCTTGATGCCTTGGTTCAGGAGCACGGCCAGGATCAAGGCGAGGAAGATCATGATAGGTATCTGGATCACCATGAAGATGAAGTTGTTCCCGAGCGCCTGCTGGAAGACCTTGTCGTGAGCCATCCGGACGAAGTTGCCGAGGCCGATAAAGGTGTTCGTCATGCCCTTCCAGCGCCGAGTCACGTAATAGAGGGACATGAGGATGGGATAGGCCATGAAGGCAGCGAACAGCGCCATGGCGGGCGCTACGCACAGCCACCCGAAGCGGTTCAGGTATCGGTGAAAGGTTGTCGTCGTTTGCACGGTTGCTCCTGTTTAGAGCGATCTGAAAGCGACCTCCGCCCCGCCGGGCCTATCATCCGGCGGCGGAGCGAAGATCCCTTTGGTCCGGCGGGCGCACCCGCCGGAACCGAACGAGAATCACTGGCCCATGACCTGCTTGTATTCGGCCTCCGCCGCCGTGATGGCCTCGTCGGGGCTCTTGAGCTCTCCCTGGAAGTACTTCTGCACCCCATGGGCGACGGCGTCGCGCATCTGGACGTAGTTGGGCGTGTACTTGAGGACGGGGACGTTCTTCATCCACTCGGCGAAGTACTTGTAAATAGGCTCGCTTTTGTAGAAGAAGCTGTCGGGGGCGACATAATTCGAGCCGCTCTGGCAGGGGAGGAAGGTGCCCATGGCGCCGGCTCCCTTGAGGATGGTGTTGTAGAACTCGCGGTTGGCGGGCGTATCGGTCGCCCATACGGACTTGAGGAAGTCGGCGGCGGCGGCCTTGTTGGGGCTGGAGGCGAGGACAAACCAGCTCGATCCGCCGTTGTTGGAGGCGTTGGCCGCGCCCTTGATCCCCTCGATGCGCGGGGTGGGCAGGATCATGAACGCTCCCTTGTTCGCGGGATTGGACTTGATCATGCCGGTGGCCCATATCGCGTTGACGAAACCGGCGCAGTTGCCCGGATTGACGATGGCGTTGACGTAGTCGCTCCAGCCGACGACGTTGTCCAGGAGGCCCTTGTCGTAGAGTTCCTTGAAGATCGCCAGGGACTTCGTGAAGGCCGCGCTGTGCAGGTCGAGGGAGCCGTCGGGCTTGAAGAACTGGCCGCCCGAGGACTGGACGATGATGCGCAGCATGTCGAAGTTGTCGATCTGGTAGCCGAGGAGGGGCTCACCGGTCTTGGCCTTGATGACCTCGCCGATCTTGATGACCTCGGACCACGTCAGCCTCTTGCCCAGGTAGTGGTCCGGATTGAGACCGGCCTTTTTCATGACGTCCGTGCGGAGCCAGAGGCCGGTGGAACCCGAGTCGAAGGGAATGCCGTACACGTGGCTCCCGACGGTCATCGGTCCGACCTTGTAGGCCGCGAACTTCGAGTAGTCGACGCCGGCGGCCTTGAGGTCCACGAAGGCGTCCGGGTAGTTCTGGAGGAACTGCTCGATGGCGAAATCCTGGAGCAGCACGATGTCGGGGAGACCCGCGCCGCCGGCCTGGAGGCCCGCGGTCAATTTGGCGCGCAGGGCATCGTCCGGCGTGTTGACGATGTTGATGGTCACGTCCGGATGAGCCTTGTTGTATACGGCAGCCGCCTGCTGCATGGAGTAGATATTGAACGAGGGGTCCCAGCACCATACCGTGACCGTCTTGCCCTGAGCCCAGATACCGCTCATCGCCATGGAAATCAGGATGAGCGCGATACCGAGAACTTTCTTCACCGTAGTCCTCCTGCCGGAAAAAGCTTCGCCGTGGAAAATGGCGTAGCTTCATCCTCTCACATTTCGGCCAGGGCGCAAGAGACAGCTGTCACGCTTGGAGAAGTACCAGACCGGTACATTTGTCCCGGTTCACGGCGGCGCCCTTCAGGCGTGGTAGCGGAGCTTGTTGGCGAGCTGGATGATCTGGAACCGGTCCTCGACGCCGAGCTTCGAGTAGATTTCGCTGACGTGATTCCGCACCGTGTGCGCGGCCATGTGGAGCGTTTCCGCGATCTGCCCGTTGTCGCAGCCCCGCGCGATCAGGGAGAAGACCTCGCGCTCGCGCGAGGTGAGGCTGCCGAACCACTCGAACTCCTCGGCGAGCTGCCGCGCGGGGGTCGGCTCCTCCGCCAGGATGCTGTTCATGAGCTTGGCCACGATCTTCGGCGAGATCTGGACCGTGCCGCTCTTCAGGGCCCGGATGCTCGCGATGAGCTCGGTGGGCGAGATGTCCTTGAGGAGGTAGCCGGCGGCCCCGGATTTGAGCGCCTTGCGCACGTATTCGTCCTCGTCGTAGGTCGAGAGTATGATGATGCGGACATCGCCCAGCTTTTCCTTGATCCGGCGCGTGGCCTCCACGCCGTCGACGAGCGGCATGTGCACGTCCATGAGGATGACATCCGGCCGGAGCTCCATGGCCCGCTCGAAGGCTTCCTCGCCGTTCTCGGCCAGGGCGACCACCTCGATGTCCTCGGCGTAATTGCGCAGACAGGTCGACAGACTCTCCAGGAACAGACGCTGGTCGTCGGCTATGAGCACCCTGATCACTCTCGCACGCTCCCTTCCTCTTTCTGCGCCGCGGCCAGAGGCACCCGGACGCTCAGCGCGAAACCGCCTTCCACGGTCCTGCCGATCTCGACCGAGCCGCCCAGGGCGCCGATGCGCTCCTCCATGCCCGTTATGCCGATGCCCTTGACCACCTCGAAGGCGCCCTTGCCGTCGTCGCCTATGTTCAAGAGCAGGGTGCTGTTCTCGACCCAGAAATTGACCCGCACCCGCGTCGCCCTGCCGTGCCTGACCGCGTTGGTGAGCGCCTCCTGCACGGTCCGGTACAGGGCGAGGCTGAAGCCGCCCGGGAGGCGGTGCGGAAGATTGCCGAGATTCAGGTCCACCTGGATGCCGGCGACCGTGCGGAATATGGCGACGATCCTATGGATGGCCTGGGCGCTTTCGACCAGCCTCAGGTCCTCGTTGCGGAGCTTGCGCAGGGCGCCTCGCGTCTCCTGCAGCCCCTCCTGCGCCTGCCTGCGGGCGGTGACGAGGAGCTCGGTGAGCGCGGCGTGGTCGTCGCGCTTCATGCTTCCCGCCGCGTCCATGAGGGCGATGAGGTTCGTGAAAATGTAGCCGGAGATGTCGTGGATCTCGCGGCTGATCCTGTTCCGCTCCCGCTCGGCCGATTCCTCCTCGATCGTGCGGGCGTAGCCCTGCAGCTTCCGGTTGAGCTCGGCCAAGGTGTCGATGTTGGACACCTGTATGCGGAGGGCGTCCTCCAATTCCTCGTGGACTCTGCACAGATGGTCTATCCAGGCTGACGCGAGGGCGGCGAAGGAGAGCAGCAGGCTGAGCACGGCGATCTCGTCCTCTCGGGGGTAGGCGGGCGTCTGCACCACGGCACTGAAGCCGAAAAAAACCGGAAAGGCCTGCATCAGCGCCAAGACCGCGATCACCAGGGCGGACAAGCCCAGATTGAGCGGCACGGAGCAGAGGACGCTGACCTCGACCACCAGCCCTATGCCCAGGACCAGCTTGGTCGTCAGGTAGGCGCCCAGCCCGTAGCCGAGGATGGCCAGCATGTAGCAGCGCAGGATCGTCGTCGCGACCACCCCGATTTCCGACCGCGAGAGCAGGGCCAAGCCGCTGAGCGCCACGGAGATCCCGATGCAGCCGATATAGGTTTCGCGCAGATAGGGATGGGCCCCGGGACCGGGATCCAGCAGCGGATAGAAGGCCAGGGCGAAAAAATAGGTGACGGCCAGCACGGCCAGCAGGTAGACCTTGACCGGGGTGCTCTTGCTGAAGAATGTCGGGACGGATCGGATGTCGCGTCCGGGACCGAAAGCGTCCATCCCGGCCGCCCGCCTGATCCGGGACAGCCATCCGGTTGCCGGCGCTTCCATGTCGACTAGCCCGCGACGAGCGTCTTACGCGGGGCGGACCGCTCCGCAAAACGACAACCGTAGTGTCCCATCCTCGGCAACCCCTCCCGAGCGCCTGCAGGCGCCGGAGGGTCATTATAGCATGGGCGGCCGGCCTTTGCCGCTGGAGTCGGCCGGAAGTTCCGAACATGCGCAATTGCCACGGGAAACTGGCGCGAGGGCATCGGGCCCCAACGCCTCGGCCTATCCCTTGCGGGCCGCTCAGACCGTAGGCAGTCACTTCTTCGCCTGTATGTTCACTTTAAGGGAGTCGGCGCGCTCGCCGATGGTCTTGTTCCAGAGCGAGCGCCGGTCCCCGACCTTGAGTCGCGCGGCGGCCCGGACGTTGACATACATCGCGTAATGCTTCTCGAGCGTGCGATAGTTGCCGCGGTCGTTCGCGTTCATGAAGATGGCCGCGAGATCTGCGTCGATCTCTCCGTCGAGCCTCTCGGTGAAGCCTTCGACGATCTTGCGGTAGTTGTCGCAGACGTGCGACAGGTACTCCATGGCTATAGCGTCGCGGTCTCGGGCCTTGCCCAAGGTCTCGACGAGCTCGGATAGCTCGGCGACGGCCCGCTCGTAGCGCTCGGCTGCGAAGGAAGCCTGGGCGTTCTTGATCCGCTGCACGATCGAGATGGGATCGGCCGCCCCGATCGGGAGCCCGGTGCCCTCGTCGACCGGACCGCCCGGCGAAGCGGTCGCGATGCGGGCGACGAGGTTGAGGGAATCGGAGAATATGCGCGAGGACCAGAGTCCCTGGTCGATCGATTCGTAGAGGGCGACCATGCGATCGCGATACTCCAGGCGGCCCGCCTCGCGCGGGAGGAACACGGTGTCGAAGACCGGCACGTTGACGCCCTTGAACTCGACCATGCCGGTGTCGAAGAAGTCTACGGCGCGGAGGAACTCGTAGCTCGAGGAGGGAGGCAGGGCCTTGAGCTTCTGGAAGGTCACGCTCGTGAGGAGGATCTTGGTGCGGTCCGGGGATATCCTGTTGGCCCTGGACTGGAGCCTGGCCGCGGTGTTGACGATGGTCCCCGAGAGGTCGCCGTCCCTCGTGATGACGAGCTGGGAGTACTTGGCGCCTCCTGCGACGCCGGCCGATATCTGGAAGCACGGAAGTCCGTTGGGCTTGAGCTCCGCGTCGGAGTCCCCGTCCCCTCCCCTTCCTTCCTTGGCGAGGGCTCGGGAGATGAGATAGACGACTTCGAAGAGCTCGGCCGCCGAGCCGCCGAGGAGGAGTATCTCGTCCCCGCTCGCCCGACGGGAGACCACGCCGCGCTTCCTCGCTATGGCGGGTATGTCCTGCTGCATGACCCGGTCGAGGAGCTCGAGCATGGACATGTTGTGGCGATACTTCTGGCAGAACCGCGTGTAGCCATGGATATCGATCATGGACATATAGACGTCGGGGATCATGGCCAGGCGCTTGAGGTCCCCAGCGAAGCGGTACTTGCGGTCGGGAACCACGACCTTGCTCCAGATTTTTGGATGCACGACAGGCGATATCTCGCGGAAGAACCCCCAGTAGAGGCGCTTTTGCAGCTCGAAGGCCCGCTTGAAGACCGCCTCGGTGCGGGGCGAGTCGGGGAGCGCGGCGCAATAGTCGCGCAACGACTTGAAGGTCAAAAGCTCGCCCCGGATGATCCTGTCGGAAAGGTGGACGAGGACTTCATACGGAGAGGTACCGGGCCTGAGCTCTTTTATGTCATTCATGCCACCCATCTCCGCATTGACCAGAATGCCTCATCGAGCCCGGGATCGCCGGCACATCCAGCGACCGCTCGACCGCCATTCTATCTTCCCCGCCTTTCGTGTCAATGCCGGGCACGAGACTCGACCATCGCGCCGCGACCTTCCGCGGCCGTGCGATTGACACTCGCGCGAAAAAACTCATACTTGCTCCGGAAGCGAGAGGAAGTCGGCCGGGGCTCCGCGGAGCGGACGGCCGGGGAGCGACGGATGGGAGGCGGAAGGTGGGCATCGTCTACTCGGCGGAAGAGAACGGGGTCTTGGACAGCATAATCGAGAATCGGCGCTCCGTGCGGGCATTTCTCCAGGATCCCCTCCCGGACAGGGATATGATCGAGGCGGTCGCGAAGGCCGGCCTCTGGGCTCCGTATGCCGCGGCCATGACGCAGGCGGGGCCCGTGTTCAGGAAGTTCGTCATCGTGCAACATCACAGTCCGGTCATCGCCGAGATGCACGCTCTTATCCGGGAACAGACCAAGGCTACGATCGAGACCATGAAGAGAAACTCCGCGGACAAGCCGCTGCCGGATCATGCGAAGGTCTATGTGGAACGCATGGGAAAGGCCGTCGAGAACGGCTTCCCGGGCTTCGAGGAGGCTCCGGCCCTCATCATCGCCGCCGAGCGCAGGGCGAATATGCAGGTGGAGCGTAAATCCCTCGCCCACGTCGTGCAGAACATGTGGCTCAAGGCGACCGCCCTTGGGCTCGGCCTGCAGCTGCTTTCGGTCATCGAGATGCTCTCCGAACGAGCGGAATTCTCCGAGCTGCTGGGCATGAGCCATGGAGAGTTCACCTACGCCGGCTGCATCATTGGATACCCCGCGCAGGCCCCCGCGCCCGGGCAGCGGCCGCAGATAGGCGACGTGACGAGGTGGATATAGCGCCGCGGCGCGCCTCGCTCTCCCTTTTCCTCGGGCTCCAGACGCAATCCTCATCATGGTAGAGCGCGCTCCATGAAGAAGCCATGATTTCGCCTTCAAGGACAAGGCCGATCGTTATGAGATCCGGTATATAATGTTCACAGACAAGAACGTCTCGAAGCTCAAGGCCGAAGCGGTCAAGGCGGAGTTCGACGCCGAGGGAGCTCTGGGAGGGTCGCATGGATAGGCTCGTGAACACGATAGTCCTGATCTGCGTGATAGTGCTCATCGGGATATTCCTCGGCTCGCGCGTGTTCAGATAGGACGGATGAGGCGGGCGGCCGTGAAGCGAACGAGAACGACCCTGGATCGCAAACTGGGCATCGCCGGATTCGAGGCGGTCGATATCGCCATCCCGATCGAGACCTTCATCGACGGGAAGCGCCGGACTGACCCGAAAAAGGACTACTGCTCACGCGACAGGTCCAGGCCTTGCTCTCGTTCCTGCCCAGGCGCCTGGTCCTCCTCGTCTTCAGGACACTGATACGGAACCACGCCCGGGTGAGCGAACTCTCGCTACTAGCACTGAGCCGAGGCGGCCCCGTTCGGCGACAGAGCCTCACCGTGAAGAAGGGGCGTCTTCCATACCGGCCGCGAGAATCGGTCACATCTCCTCGCCCCGTCACATCGCGCATATCCGGCCGGTCGCCGAGCGAAGAAACGACAAGGCCTTCGCCGGTTCGCCGGCGAAGGCCTTCATGCATCCCTGGGCGTTTTGCTGCTAGAAAGAAACCTGCAACATCATCCGGCCGATCGGAACGAAGTTCGCCGCGATGTTCGAA
>DATKVK010000008.1:0-50446 GCA_035530095.1 Rectinemataceae bacterium
GGCTCCGTTGGGCGCTGAGGGATTTGAACCCCCGACATCCTGGGTGTAAACCAGGCGCTCTGACCAGCTGAGCCAAGCGCCCTGGTCGAGAAAATAAGCTTTTCAAGCGCATTTTCTTGACCAGCAGTTTCATTTACTACGGAACTGCACAGCGTTTCATGCGGCGGTGAAACGCCATTCTAGGCGGCTATGCGTCCTGCGCGACGCTAGCACGCGTTTCGGACGCGGGTCAAGGGGAAGGCGGCGTCCGGCAGCAGTGTCGCGAAGCTTGTTGCTGGATCGCGACCGCCGCAACCCGTAGCGGCACGAACTCGGGCGGGACAGAGCCGAGTGCGGCTTCCACACGGTTCGTGACACAACCGCCGTTTTGCCTGGCAAAACCTTTTTCCTTGTGCGCCGCTACAGCTCATGGTAGCATCTGTACATGGAACTCGTCGGCATCGGCAACGCCCTGATGGATGTCATTGCCTTCGTCGACGAGGATCTGGCCCCTTCGCTCGGTTTCCACAACAATTCGGTCGTGCATCTGGATCGGCGGGAATTGGGGAGAGTGCTCGACCTGCTCGGCGAAACGGTGGTTTCGGCGGGCGGGGGGGCGGCCAATGCGATGCGCACGGCGGCCCTGCTCGGGCTGCGGACCGCCTTCGTCGGCTGCGTCGGCGAGGACGATCTCGGGATCCGCTATCGAGACGACATGGCCCTGTCGGGCGTGGACTGCCGCCTCTGCCGATCGACCAGGCCGACGGGCGTCTACTGCGCCCTCATCCGCCCCGACGGGGGACGCACCTTGCTCGTCGCGCCCGGCGCCGCCCTCGATCTGAGCCGGGCCGAGATTCCGGCGTCGATCTTCAGACCGGGGGCGTTTCTGTATCTCGAAGGTTTTCTCGCGCATAGGCGCGAACTGCTCGAGGACTGCGCCGTCCGCGCCGAGGCGGCCGGCATGACGGTGGCCCTGGACCTGGGCAGCCAGACCCTCGTCCGCGCGAAGCGGGATTTCCTGCTCGACTTCATTTCGCGCTCGGTCGATCTGCTCTTCGCCAACGAGGACGAGTTCGCGGCCCTCGTCGATCTCCCCCTGAGAGAGGGGCTCGGACTCCTCGACGACGAACTCGAGATCGTGATCAAGCGCGCTGAACGGGGAGCGCTCTGGGCCAGCGGCGGCGCCGTCGTGGAAAGCCCCGTGCGCGAACTCTGGCCGGTCGACGAGACCGGAGCCGGCGACGCCTTCGCGGCCGGTTTTCTCGCGGGGCGGACCCAAGGCCTGCCCCCCGAGCGTTGCCTCCGCCTGGGCAACCGGATAGCGGAGGAGGTGCTCGCCGTGCCCGCCCTCGGGGTGGACCCGAAGCGGCTTGGCCGCGCGGCATCGCTCGTGACGGAATAGGTCAACCGAAATCCAGCCTCGATCCTTGTCGCCTCGTTCAAAACCTCCCAAGAAGCCCCAAAGCCTTCCGAAATGGCGGCAAAACCTTGTCAAGGAAGGCTGAAAAACTTATTTTCGTACGTGAACCAGTGAAAAGGGAGGACAGCATGCCCGAGAACGAAATCATCCCCATCGATCAGATCCTGCCCAACAAGCTTCCCCTCATTCCCCTCATGGGCCGGCCCATTTTCCCCGGCATCTTCACGCCGATCATGATCGGCAACCTCGAGGATGTCAAAGTCGTGGACGAAGCCCTCGCCGCGGACGGCATGGTGGGCCTCGTGATGATCAAGAACGAGTTCGAAAAGCCCAAGGCCGACGATCTGCACGCCGTGGGCACCGCGGCCAAGATCGTGAAGAAGATCAACCTGCCCGACGGCGGGGCCAACATCTTCATCTCCACCCTCAAGCGCTTCAAGATCAAGAAGTTCCTCTCCAAGGAGACTCCCATCATCGCGGCGGTCGAGTATCTCGACGAGCTGGGCGACGACACCGACGAGATCAAGGCCCTTACCCGCGCCCTCCTGGGCGAGATGAAGCAGATATCCGAGAACAATCCGCTCTTCTCCGAAGAGATGCGCCTCAACATGATCAACATCGACCACCCCGGCAAGATAGCCGACTTCATCGCCTCGATCCTCAACATAGACAAGAACGACCAGCAGAAGATCCTCGAGACGACCGACGTGCGCGACCGCATGGAGCGCGTCCTCATCTTCATCAAGAAGGAGCAGGAGCTTCTCAAGATCCAGAAGCGCGTCCAGCAGGAGATCAACGAGAAGATCGAGAAGAGCCAGCGCGACTACTTCCTCAAGGAAGAGCTCAAGGCCATCAAGAACGAGCTGGGCATGCCCACCGACGCCAAGGGCTCCGACTATCAGCGCTTCAAGGAGAAGATCGACGGCTTCGCCTTCGAGGGGGAGATCAAGGAGCAGGTCGAGCAGGAACTCGAGAAGTTCAATCTGATGGACCCCAATTCGAGCGAGTTCATGGTCACCCGCAACTGGCTCGACCTCGTCTGCAACCTGCCGTGGAAGGCCCAGGTATCGGGCGACTTCGACCTTCGGAAGGCGCAGGAGATCCTCGAGAACGACCACTACGGGCTCAAGGACGTCAAGGACCGGATCGTCGAGTACCTCGCGGTGCGCAAGCTCAAGAAGGATGCCAAGGGTTCGATCGTCTGCCTCGTGGGCCCGCCCGGCGTGGGCAAGACGAGCGTCGGCAAGTCGATCGCGCGCGCCCTGGGCAAGCAGTTCTTCCGCTTCTCGGTGGGCGGCATGCGCGACGAGGCCGAGATCAAGGGCCACCGGCGCACCTACGTCGGCGCCCTTCCCGGCAAGATCGTCCAGGGACTCAAGATCACCAAGAGCCGCGACCCGGTCTTCATGATCGACGAGATCGACAAGATGGGCGTCTCCTACCAGGGCGACCCCTCCAGCGCCCTATTGGAGACCCTCGATCCCGAGCAGAATTTCAGTTTCCGCGACCACTACCTCGATCTGCCCTTCGACGTGTCCAACGTGTTCTTCATCTGCACGGCCAACACCCTCGACACGATTCCGTCCCCCCTGATCGACCGCATGGAGATCATCCAGCTGCCGGGCTACGTCGACTCGGAGAAGCTCGAGATCGCCAAGCACTACCTCATTCCCAAGTCGCTCGAGAAGAACGGCATCAGGAAGGGCGTCGTGCGCTACACCCGCGACGCCCTCATCTTCATCGCCGAGTCCTACGCCCGCGAGGCGGGGGTGCGCAACTTCGAGAAGTACCTCGACAAGATCCACCGCAAGGTGGCCAAGGCCATCATCCTCGAGGGCAAGGAAGGCGAGAAGTTCCAGATCGACAAGGCGGCGGTGCAGAAGCACCTGGGCAAGCCCTTCTTCCGCGACGACGACATCAAGCGCGCCACCCGGCCCGGCATGAGCGTGGGCCTCGCCTGGACGAGCATGGGCGGGGATACGCTCATCATCGAGGCGGTGGCCAACCCCGGCAAGGAAGGCTTCAAGCTCACCGGCCAGATGGGCAGCGTCATGCAGGAGTCTGCGGGCATCGCCTACACCTACGTGCGGCACGCCGCGGCCGAGAGCTACGGGGTCGGCGCCGACTACTTCGAGGGCCGGCAGATCCACTTGCACATCCCCGAGGGCGCCACGCCCAAGGACGGCCCCTCGGCGGGCGTCACCATGGCCACGGCCCTCCTCTCGCTCGTGCTCGACCGCAGGATCAAGGACCGCCTCGCCATGACGGGCGAGCTTTCGCTGACCGGCCAGGTCCTGCCCATCGGCGGCCTGCGCGAGAAGACGGTCGCCGCCAAGCGCAACAAGATCCGCGACATCATCATCCCCAAGGCCAACGAAAAGGATCTCGACGACATTCCCGAGCACGTCAAGAAGGGGATCGCCTTCCATCCCGTCGAGCGGATGGAGGAGGTGATATCCATCGCCCTCGGCGACTGATTCGGGCGACAGGGGAGGACCGAGCCGATGCGAATAGCCGAGGCGCGCGATGCGGCCGCGATGGCCGAGATCTACCGGCCCTACGTCGAGGGCACGTCCGTCACCTTCGAGGAGGAGGCCCCTTCGGCCGAGGAGATGGCGTCGCGCATCGCGCGGGTCGGCTCGGCCTATCCCTGGCTCGTGCACGAGGAGGGCGGCCGGGTCCTAGGCTATGCCTACGCCTCGAAGCACCGCGAGCGGGCGGCCTACCGCTGGTCGCTCGAGACCTCGGTCTACGTCCGCGAAGATTGCCGGGGGCGCGGGATCGGGAGCGCCCTCTACGCTTCGCTCATTCCCCTCCTGCGGGAGCTCGGCATCGTCAATCTCTACGGCGTCATCACCTTGCCCAACCCGGGAAGCCTCGCCCTCCACGCCAAGTTCGGCTTCGCCCCGCTGTGCACCTTCCGGGATGTCGGCTACAAAGGCGGAGGATGGCGGGACGTCGGCTGGATGGTCCTCGCCCTGCGCGATCCGGGCGCGTCTCCAGCCGAACCCGCGCCCTTCCCGGAGTTCGCGCGCGCGCATCCCGAGACGCTGCGGGCCATGCTCGGGCAGCCGGAGGCCTAGCGCGGGTCGTCGGGGACCCAGCGCCCGCCTTCGAGCTTGAGGCCGCAGGGGCCCGCGAGCTTGGCCGCGAGGCCGCGATTCAGGCGCCGCGATGTCTCGGCGAGTTCGGGGGGGATGCGCGGGTCCCCTTCCGCGACGCCGCTCGTGAGCAGGGTCTCGGCGAGGAGCTTGGCCGCGATGAAGCGATCGTACTTGTCCACGGCGAAGGCGACGAAGCCGGGCAGGAGGGAGGTCACCTCCCAGGTGACCTGCTCGGCCTGGGCGTAGCGGCCGGCGTCCTTGTCCTGGTCGGTGAAGCGCACGGGCAGCCGCCTGCCGATATCCTCGATGCGGGGCACGAGCCAGTCGAGGTCGAAGAGTCCGGTGGCGCAGTTGAAGAGGATCGCGGCGCCGCCCGATTCGAGCCGCCGCACTTCCTCGAAGGAGATAGCGGGGCCTATGTCGGCCACCGTGCGGCCGCCCTCGGCGGTGTCGACGAGGATGCCGCCCTTGACGTCCACGCTCGTGCGCAGCGAGAAATCGAAGCCGGCCGGCTTGCCCGAGAGCGCGAGCACGGCGATCTCGGCCGGATCCGGCAGGTAGCCGAGGTTGTCGACATTGCCGAGGTAGGCGAAGCGCACACCGCTCTCGCGCAGCGCGCGCAGGGCCGGGGCCAGGACGCGGAAGCATTGGCCGTGCCCTCCCGGCAGGGCCAGGGCCGAGTCGCTCTTCCCCTGCGCGCGGTCGAAGACGCGCTTGGGCCTGCCTTCGGAGGAGTGGGTGTAGGCCGCGAGCATCGGCTGGACGCCCGTCCGCCATTCGACCGGGTCCAGGCCCAGGCGCCGGGCGAGGGGAGCGAGGAAGGGATGCTCGCGGTAGGCGGCGTAGGCCCGGGCTATTTCGGCGTCGTTGCCCACGCTCGTCATCTGGAAGAGGGGCAGGAAGGGTGCGGCGGGGGTTCCGCCGGCGGCGGCTTCGCCGAGCCGCGCCGCTGTCCCGAGCCGCGCCGCTGTCCCGAGCCGCGCCGCGGCCACCAGCCGCGATCGCATCTTGAGGACGAGAAAGCTCTCGCCGGGCGAGCCGTCGGGATTGAGGTAGGCGGGCGTGAGGCCCTTGGGCCGGTCACGGCACAGGGGGGCGAGGGCGGCGAAGGCCGGTTCGAGGGCGGAGAAGACCTCGCGGCCGAAGGCGAGATTCTTTTTCGAGTCCGCATAACTCGTGGCGGAGCCGCCGTTCAGGACGCCGTAGGCGGTGCGGCCCAGGAGGGCCCGGCCGATCTCCTCCAGGGCGGCGCGGCTGAAAACCAGCTCCTCGCCGCCGGCGGCGCCCGAGGCCGCGGCGCCCGGGGCCGCGGCGCCCGAGGCCGCGGCGACGCCCGAGGCGGGCAAAGCCAGGCCGAGCTCCTCGAGCCGTTCGCGGGCCTCGGACGCGGGAACGCGGTAGACCGCCCCCGGCCCCATCGCGACCACGGAAGAGCCGTCGATCGCCGGGACGCCCGCGGCCGCGACCGAGCCGACGGAATCGTAGAGCCCCGCGTTGTAGTCGTCGAGGATGGAGAGCGTGAGGCCGGCGTCGATGCCCTTCGATTCCATGTCGGCCAGGAGGTCGGGCGAAAGTCTGTCCACCTCGGCGCTCCTAGGCGAGCGACACGGCGGCGTTGGCCGCCCCGTACAGGGAGATGGAGTAATCCTTGACGATCATCACCGGGGTGGCCGCCAGGATGGACCTGATATGCTCGCGATAGCTGCGCTCGAACATGGACATGAAGCGATGGCCCGCGAGGAACAGCCCCTCGTTCTTGGCGGCGATCCCGCCGGCGAGGAAGATTCCGCCCGAGGGCAGGAAGGCCGCGGTGAGATCGGCCGCGACCCGGGCGTAGAGCTCGACGAAGATGCCCATGGCCTGGCCGCAGAGCGGGTCGGTGGCCGCTGCCGCGGCGACCAAGGCCGGCCTCTCGGAGGGCGGCGCGTCGAGGGCCTTCTGGGCGCCGTCGCCGACCTCCCCGGCGCGCTCGGCGAGGAACTCGATGAGGTTCGCTATGCCCTGGCCCGAGACCCCCGCCTCGGCCCCGGGGACGAAGCCGAAGCGCCGTTCGAGCCAGCGCTGGAAGTCGCGGCTGAGTTCGTCGTAGACGGGCAGGGTGATGTGGCCTCCCTCGGAGGGCAGGGCCTCGATGCGATCGCGCATGCGCAGCACGAAACCGACGCCGAGCCCCGTGCCCGCCCCGACTATGGCGCGCAATCCGGCCTTGGGCTCGGGCAGGGAGCCGTCGCTGTGCGGCAGCCTCGTGATCTGCTCGGGATTGGCCGGGTCGAGGAGGACGACGCCGTAGGACACGGCGGTGAAATCGTTGATGAGCCGCGTGGGCAGGCCGAAGCCCGACTCGATCTCCCGCGCCTCGATCCCCCAGGGCGCGTTGGTCAGGGTTATCCTGCCGTTCACCACCGGCCCGGCGCCGGAGACGCAGCAGAGCTCGGGACGGAGGCCGGGAAGCTCGCGGCGCGTCTCTTCGAGAAAGCGTCCCAGCGGGGCCACGAGCGAGGGTTCGTCCTTGGTGCGGTAGTGGCGGTCGATGAGCAGAGTGAAGGTTCCGCCCTTCTTGCCTATGAGCGCGAGGTTGACGTTCGTGCCGCCGACGTCTCCGGCCAGCACGACGAGGTCGTAGGATGTCCGCGATGACTGCATGATCTCATGATAACCCGGCCGGCGCGGCCGTGAAAAGAGGATGCGCGGAAGCGTCCCCGCCCTCGGTCACCTCCCCCTCACGAGATCGAGGATCCGGTAGGAGTCGAGGGACCTGTCGGCCGCGGCGTCGAAGATCTCGACATGGACGTGGCCCCCGTGTCCCGGGCGCCTGGCGTTCATGCCGGTGTTGCCGCCTATGCCGAGGACGTCGCCGGGGCGCACGATATCGCCCGGGCGGCGGTCGGTGGTCCTCATGTGGAAGTAGGAGAAGAAGCGCCGCGAAACCGGATCGTAGACGACGACGCCGTTGCCCGCCGAGGGGCTGAGGCCCCCGCCGCGCCAGGATTCGATGCCCGCCCCTCCGCGCCAGTTCCGCGCGGAGGCCACGACGATGCCGCCCGAAAGCGAGGGGATGGGCGGTCCTTCCTGGCCGTCGGAGAGGCGCTCGATGCGGGAGAAGAACAGGTCGAGCGCGTAGGGGTGGGCGTCGGCGAGCTGGTACCGGGGCGGGGGGGCGATCCCGAGACCCGGCGCGTAGGGCAGAATGCCGTTGCGCATCCGCTTGGCGAAGGCCGGGCCGGATGCGGCCATCGCGAAAGGGCCGCCCAGCTCGTCATAGGCCGTGGTGAAGAGTTCGACGTAGGACCGGAACAGAGGCTGCACGTGCCGGACGAGCAGGGTCTCGCCGCGGTAGAACTCACCGGCTCTTCCGCTGTGTTCGGCGTCCGATTCGAAGTTGTCGACATCCCGCTCGGCCGAGAGCAGGGCCAGGACCGCGGCCGAGCCGGGAAACAGCGAACCCGCGACGCGACTCTGATCGAGGCCGCCCTTGCGGGCTTCGCGGAAAAGCTCCTGCACCTGCTCCGGGTCGGGGGGACGGACGATATCCCGCTCGCGAAGGCCCTGCTCCAGGATCCGGGCGGCGAAGCGCGCCTGGGGCAGGCCCACGCCGCCCCGATCGTAGGGGAAGGCGCTGTCTCCGGCCGCCGCGCCCGAGACGAGGAGCACTACGAGCGCGACCACGGCCACGAAGGCCCGCAGGCCTTTCCAGGCTCGCGGCTCGCCGCCGGGGGCCGAAGCGAGGCGGCCGGAGGGCTTCATCGCCGCTCCGGCCTCAGCGCGGCCGCCGGGCGCCGGCTCGTCTCCAGGCGCCGCGCGCACAGGGCGAAGAGCCTCATGCAGGTGGCCGCGTCGTCGAGGGCGCGGTGGGCGGCCCCGGCATCCAGGCGGAAGGCCGCGGCGAGGTTCGTGAGGCTGTAGCTCGGCATGCCCGGAAAGGCCGCCTTGGCCAGGAGCCTCGTGTCGAGCGCCTGCGGAGGCCCGAAGGCCATGCCCATGCGCGCCAGCTCCTCGGCGAGGAAGGCCAGGTCGAAGCGCGCGTTGTGCGCTATTATCGTCGCGCCCTCGGCCAGCGAAAGCAGGGCGGCCGCGAGTTCCGGAAAGCGCGGGGCTCCGTACAGGTCCTCGTCCGAGATGCCGTGGATGGCGCGCACGGCCTCGGGCATGCGCTTGCCCGGGTCCACGAGGGAGGCCAGGGAGGCCGCGCTCTCGAGGCCTTCCCCGACGGGCCGGAAGCGGATAGCCCCGATCTCGACCACCCGCTCGCTTTTCGCGTCGAGGCCGGTGGTCTCGAAGTCGAGGGCGAGGTAGCTCCTGCGCCTCCAGTCCTCGGGCAGAGTCCCGGCCGAGCTCACGCTCCGATGACCTTCCTGATGTCGGCGGCGATCGCCTCGGCCTTGGCCGCCGACTCCTGCCGGGCTCGCTGGAGCCCGATCGCGCCCGCCTCGGTGCGCAGGAGGATGTAGTACTTGATCTTGGGCTCGGTGCCGGAGGGCCGGACGGTGACCATGGTGCCGTCGGCGAGATACCACTGGATGACGTCGCTCGCGGGCAGGTCTACCTTCGTCGCCGCCGACTCCGCGCCGCGCCGCCATTCGAGGCCGGTCTTGACGTCGCGGATGCGCTCGACGGCTATGCCGCCCAGCGCTGCGGGCTGGGCCTTCCGGTAGCCCTCCATGATGCCGCGCATCACATCCATGCCCGAGGCTCCCTCGAAATACTTGTTGATGCCCTTCTCCTCGAAGAAGCCGTGCTCGAGGTAGAGCTCGTCGAGGCGCTGGAGGAGGCTCTTGCCCTTGGACCTCCAGTAGAGGGTCATCTCGGCGGTGAGGGCGGCGGCCGAGATGCCGTCCTTGTCCCGCACCTCCCGCTCGATCAGATGGCCGTAGCTCTCCTCCGTCCCGTAGACGAACTCGTAGCCGCCCGAGAAGGGCCCGGTCTGGTCGCTCTCGAAGCGCCGCATGAGATCGGCGATCCACTTGAAGCCCGTGAGGCACTCGAAGCACGAGGCGCCGTAGGCCGCCGCGATGCGCGATTGCAGATCGGTCGTCACGATGCTCTTGATCGCGGCGGGCTTCTTCGGCATGAGGCCGAGCTCGCGGCGGGTGAGGAGGATGTAGTCGAGGTGGAGCGAGCCGAGCTGGTTGCCCGTGACGAGGGCGAAGCCCCCCGAGCCGTCCGGCACGGCTATGCCCAGCCGGTCCGCGTCGGGGTCGTTGGCCATCACCGCGTCGGCGCCCACCTTCGCGCCCAGCTCGAGGGCGAGCTTGAGGGCCGCCGCCTCCTCGGGATTGGGAAAGGCCACCGTGGGGAAATCGCCGTCCGGCTCGCGCTGCTCGGGCACCGTGACGACCTCCAGGCCGAGGTCCTTCATGACCCGTTCGAAGGGCCGGGCGCCGGTGCCGTGCAGGGGCGTGTACACGAGCTTGACCTCTCCCGCCATGCGCCTGATGAGCTCGGGCCGCATGAGCTTGGACTTGACCATGGCGACGTAGGGCTCGTCGATCTCGGCGTCGATCATCGCGAGGAGCCCCTGCCTGAGCGCCTCGCCCTTCTCCATCGTCTTCACGCTCCTCACCGCCTCGACCCGGGCGATGATCCCCTCGTCGTGGGGCGGAATGACCTGGGCCCCGTCGTTCCAGTAGGCCTTGTAGCCGTTGTACTTGGGCGGATTGTGGCTCGCCGTCACGACGATGCCCGTGTCGGCGCCGAGCCTGCGGATGGCGTAGGAGAGCACCGGGGTGGGCCTGAGCGAGGTGAAGAGGTAAGCCTTGATCCCGTTGGCCGCGAAGACGCAGGCGGCGCGCTCGGCGAAGATGTCGGAGTAGTGCCGCGAGTCGTAGGCGATGCAGGCCGAGAGGCTCTTGCCGGGAAAGGCCGAGCGGAGGTAGTCGCAGAGGCCCTGGGTGGCCCTCGTGACCACGAAGCTGTTCATGCGGTTGTAGCCGCCGCCTATGACGCCGCGCAGGCCTCCGGTGCCGAACTCGAGATCGCGGTAGAAGCGGTCCTCCAGTTCCTTCCAGTCGCCCGAGGCCAGGAGCGACTCCACTTCCGAACGGAATGCGGGATCGCCTTCTCGCGAGATGTATTCCTGTGCGCGCCTGCCGATCTCATCGTGGTCCATGTTCGCTCCTGCGTAAATGCCTAGTGTCGATTCTAATCGAGAACTTCGTCCGATGGTAGCTTCAAAGATGCGAAAGGAGGTCGAGCGGGGTCCCGAGCACGGCATCGGCCCCGGCTGCGCGCAGCTCGTCTTCGCCGCGGAAACCCCAGGCGGCCCCCAGGGCGACCATGCCCGCGGCGCGCGCCGTGGCCATGTCGACGTTCGAGTCGCCCAAGTAGACCGTCTCGTCCGGCCGGGCTCCCAGGCGGGAGGCTATGTCGAGGGCCGAGGCGGGATCGGGCTTGCGCGGAAAACCCTCGGTCTCGCCCCGGATGACCGCGAAGGTTCCGGCGGGGAAAAGCCGGACGACCACGCGCTGGACGAGGTCGTCCGGCTTGTTCGAGAGCACCGCCAGAGGCAGTTTTTTTGCGGCGAGGGCGGCGAGCAGCTCCGGCACGCCGGCGTAGGGACGGCTCAAGTCCACGCAGTGCTCGGCGTAGTAGGCAGCGGCCTCGGCGCGCACGCTATCCACGGTCGCAGCGTCGCGCGAGAGTTCGGGCAAGGCGCGATAGGTGAAGCTGCGGAAGCCGTCGCCGACCATGAGCTTGTAGGCCCCCGCGGGGTGGACGGGAAAGCCGCGGCCGCGGAGCGTGCGATTCATGGCCGAGGCGAGGTCCTCGAGGGTGTCGACGAGGGTTCCGTCGAGATCGAAAATCACGGCTCGTTTCATGTCGCGACACAGTAGCGCCGAGCCGGGCCGAGGGTCAATCTCGGCTTCCCGCGCCGTTCCTCTTCGCCTATACTCGCGGTCCATGGGACGGACCGGGAAAATCAGAGGCGCGCAAGCCTTCAATGAGCGCTACGCCGCGCTGTACGGGCCGCGCTGGGCGGATCTCCGGGAGGCGCTCCTGGCCCCCTCCGATTCGGTCCCCTTTCGCGCGGCCGCCGGATGCGAGCCCTACTTTCTCGACTCGGCCTCCGTGTTCGCGGCGCAGAGCCTTCTCCTCCCTAGGGCCGCCGAGGATACGGCCGCCGAGGATACGGCCGCCGAGGAGCGTTCGCCGCTCGTGCTCGACGCCTGCGCGGCCCCGGGGGGCAAGAGCCTCGTCCTCGCCTCGCGCCTGGCCGAATCGGGCGGCGATTTTCGCCTCGTCGCGAACGAGCTTTCGGCCGACCGCCGCCGGCGCCTCGCCGAAGTCCTCGACCGGCACCTGCCGTCCGATCTGCGCGCGAAGGTCGAAGTCAGCGGACGCGACGCCGCCTCCCTCTGCCGCTCGAGGAGCGAGGCCTTCGACGCCATCCTGCTCGACGCCCCCTGCTCGAGCGAGCGCCACGTGCTGGCCGATCCCCGCGCCCTGGCGGAGTGGAGCCCAGGCCGGAGCCGGAATCTCGCCGTCAGGCAGTGGGCGCTCCTGTCCTCGGCCTTCCTGATGCTCAAACCCGGCGGCTGCCTGGTCTACTCGACCTGCGCTCTGGCGCCCGAGGAGAACCAGGGCCTCGTCGCGCGGCTGGAGGCCAAGTACGGAGGCCTTTTCGATTTCGACAGCCCGAGGGGTGACCGGGGGGAGGAGGCCGGCCCCGGTCTCCTCATCCTGCCCGACCGCTCGGGCGGGGCGGGGCCGATCTTCGTCTGCAGGATCCTGAAGCGCCGCTAGCCCGGGAACTTCGCGAAGAAGAGCGGCGCGCCGATAAGACCGAGCTTGACGGCCACGGCGAGTCCTGCGACGTCGAGGAGGGTGAAGGCCGCGAGGCTCGCATCGGCCTCCAGGCCCGCGAAGAGGACGACGAGGGCCTGGGCGCAGGAGAGCATGAAGAAGATGCCGCCGAACAGCATCTTGCGCCTGAGCGAGGGCGTGTCGAGGCGGCGGAAGCGCAGCCTCCCGTCGAAGATGCCGGCCGCGAAGGCCGCGATCACCGAGAAGGGCTGGAGCACGCCGAGCACCGAGGCGGTGTTGACGAGCGCGATCCTGAAGCTTCCGCCGGCGAAGAAGAGGACGATGCCCGCCGCCGCGAGGAAGGCCGAGAAGGCCTGGGGAAAATGCACGACGATGGGGTGGATATGGATATCCAGGAGCCTGCGGCGCTTTTCCGAAACCTTGTCGTCGTAGGGCTCGAACATTTTGGCGGGCACGCCGCAAGCCGGGCATCTGTCGCCGAGCTTGGGCTTTTCCATGATGTAGCCGCAGGCCCTGCATCGAACGTATTCTTTCATCTGCGTATCTCCACTTTTTCGCGAATGAGCCGAGCCCTCCGGAATCCCATCCGAAGGGAACCTACGAGCCGGATTCGGCGCCGTCGAGATCCGAGGCGGAACCGCCCAGTCGCCGGTAGCGCTCCTCCATTTCGGCGATCTGCGAATCGAGATCCGAGAGCTTTCTGAGGAGGGCCTTGAACTCGGGCTCCTCGGCCGAAATGTGCGCGGCGCTGCGCTCGACGAAGGACGCGTAGACGGCGTTCCCGAGCCGGGCGCTCGCTTTCTCGGCCTCGCTCTTGAGCTGCAGAATCTCGAGCTTGAGCACGCCCATCTCGCCCCAGGTCTGGGCCTGGGCGCCGGCCTTGGCGAGCAGGTCCCGAGACCCAGCGAGCCCCTTGCTCAGGAAATCATTCATCTTGTCGGAAAAAGCCATCGCGGCCTCCTTGTAAGGTACTCATCCTCAACTGTGGCGCGTCGAGCGCGAATTGGCAAGGGCGGCTCTGGCCAGTACCCAAGCCCCTCGTCCTGGAAAAAACGGCGAGAAAAGGCGCCGATCCCCTTGCATTGGCGATAAAGGCGCTATATGGTGTAGCCGATTCTGAAAGTACCACAATCTATTGTAGATTGAGTATGCAAAATGAGTGCCAAGTAGGGTGAAGAATGCGCTGCCCACACTGCGGAAGTCTCGACGACAAGGTAATCGACTCGCGCACCCTCGCCAACGGCGAGAGCATCCGCCGTCGCCGCGAATGCCTCTCCTGCGGCCTTCGGTTCACGAGCTACGAGCGGATCGAGGAAAAGCCCCTCATGGTGGTCAAGCGCGACGGGCGGCGCGAGCCCTTCGAGCGGGCCAAGCTCGAGCGGGGCGTCATCCGCGCCCTCGAAAAGCGCCCGGTATCCCAGCTCAGCATCGAGAACCTGGTCAACGAGGTCGAGGACGAGGCCGCGCTCAAGGGCAAGACGGTCAACGAGATTCCCAGCGTCGAGCTCGGCGACCTGGTCCTGCGCAAGCTCTACGAGCTCGACAAGGTGGCGTACGTGCGCTTCGCCTCCGTCTATAGGAAGTTCGAGACGATGGACGAGTTCCTCCGCGAGATCGAGCGCCTGGAGCGGGGCGGAGTCGGAAGCCCGGGCGGGAGCTCGCCGGAGGGCGTCGAGGAGGCCGCGGAATGAGTGTCGAGCAGGATATCTTCCCCGAGTGGCGTACCTTTCTCGGCGAGCAGTCGGCGCAGGGGCCCGCGCGCCAGGTGGTCAAGCGCTCGGGCGAGGTCGAGCGCTACGACCGCGCCAAGATCGCCGCGGCGATAGCCAAGGCCTTCGACGCGGTGGGCGGTCCCGCCGGCGGCGCCGAGGCGGCCGCGGAAGGCTCGGGACCGCGGAGCAGGGATGAGCGCATCGCCACCGTCGTCGCCGCCGTCGAGCAGAGGCTCCGCTCCCTCATGGCCTCGCGCCACCCCAACTCCATCCCCGCCATCGAGGAGATCCAGGACTTCGTCGAGACCGCCCTCATCGAGGCCGGGGAGGCGGCCGTCGCCAAGGCCTACATCCTCTACCGGGCCAGGCACGAGGCGATGCGCGACAGCGCCCGGCTCATGCTCGACATCTCCTCCACCATGGACGGCTACCTCGCCCAGGTCGACTGGCGCGTCAAGGAAAACGCCAACGTCAACTACTCGCTCGGCGGCCTCATCCTCCACAACTCCGGGACGATCACGGCCAACTACTGGCTCAGGAACATCTACCCCGAAGAGATAGCCGCGGCCCACCGCGACGCCGACCTGCATCTGCACGACCTCTCCATGTTCTCGGGCTACTGCGCCGGCTGGTCGCTCCGGCAGCTCATAGCCGAGGGGCTCGGGGGCGTGCCCGACAAGATCAGCTCCAAGCCCGCCCGCCACCTCTCGACCCTCATCCAGCAGATGGTCAACTTCCTGGGCGTGCTCCAGAACGAGTGGGCCGGGGCCCAGGCCTTCTCCTCCTTCGACACCTACCTCGCCCCCTTCGTCAAGGCCGACGCGCTCGGCGACGGCGAGCTGCGCCAGTGCATCCAGAGCTTCCTCTTCGGCGTCAACACGCCCAGCCGCTGGGGCAGCCAGGCGCCCTTCACGAACGTCACCCTGGACTGGAGCTGCCCGCCCGACCTCAGGGACCGGGCCGCGGTCGTCGGCGGCGCCGAGATGAGCTTCACCTACGGCGACTGCCAGGCCGAGATGGACTCGATCAACCGCATCTTCATCGAGCTCATGCTCGAGGGCGACTCGCACGGCCGGGGCTTCCAGTACCCCATCCCCACCTACAACATCACCAAGGACTTCGACTGGGAATCGCCCAACGCGCGGATACTCTTCGAGATGACGGCCAAGTACGGCACGCCCTATTTCCAGAACTTCGTGAGCTCCGACCTCGATCCCGGCGACGTGCGCTCCATGTGCTGCCGCCTCCAGCTCGACAAGCGCGAGCTGCGCAAGCGCGGCGGCGGGCTCTTCGGCTCCGACGAGCTCACGGGCTCGATCGGCGTGGTGACCCTCAACCTGCCGCGCATTGGCTACCTGGCCAATGACCGGCGCGATTTCTACGGCCGGCTGGACAGGCTCATGGACCTCGCCGCCCGATCCCTGGAGATCAAGCGCAAGGTGATCACGCGGCTCCTGGAGGGCGGCCTCTTTCCCTACACGAAGCGCTACCTGGGAAGCTTCGACAGCCATTTTAACACGATCGGCCTCGTGGGCATGCACGAGTGCTGCCAGAACTTCCTCGGCTCGGGCATCGAGAGCGCCGAGGGCCGGGCCTTCTCGCTCGAGCTGCTCGCCCACATGCGATCCCGGCTCCAGGACTACCAGGAGAAGACGGGCGAGCTCTTCAACCTCGAGGCCACCCCGGCCGAGTCGACGAGCTACCGCCTGGCCAAGCACGACAAGGAGCGCTGGCCCGAGATCCGCGCCTCGGGCGGCTCGGGCGGAAGCTCCGGCGAGCCCTACTACACGAACTCGACCCAGCTGCCCGTGGGCCTCACCGACGATCTCTTCGACGCCCTCGATCACCAGGAGGAGCTTCAGGCCTCGTATACCGGCGGCACGGTCTTCCACGTCTTCCTCGGCGAGGCTCCCGACGACTGGCGCGCGGTGCGCGAACTCGTCCGGACCATCGCCTCGAACTATAGGATTCCCTATTTCACGATCTCGCCCACCTTCTCCGTATGCCCCGTGCACGGCTACCTCGCGGGGGAGCATTTCAGCTGCCCCAAGTGCAAGGCCGAGAGCGAGGCGCGGATCAGGGACGAGATAGCGAGCCTCGAAAAAAAGCTCGCGGCCGACACGGCGGAGGTGCGATGATGGAACGCGGCGAGATCGAGAGGCGGCTCGGGGAGCTGCGCGGCGAGCTGGAGCGCGCGCAGGGCGGACCCACCGAGGTCTACAGCCGGATAGTCGGCTACTACCGCTCGGTGCGCAACTGGAACGCGGGCAAGCGCGAGGAATACGCCGAGCGCCGCAGCTTCGCGATGAGCCGTCCGGCCGCGCCTGCTCGGGCCGAGGACGCCGCTCCGGAGCCGCGGAGAAGGGCTGCCAGTCCGCGGAAGCCGGCTCTCGAAGCGGGGAAGGCCAGCCCGCGCCCGGCTCTTCCGGCCGCGCCTCGCCGCTCCGCCTCCTCCTCCTGGGCGGCCGCGGCCAAGGCGGCCGCGACGGTCCCCGCCGCGCGGCTGCCCGCCGAGGCTTCCGGCTCGGCTTCGCGGAAACCGGCCTCCCCGCTCGCGGCGGGCGGAGAGGTCTTCGTCTTCACCCGCGAGACCTGCCCGAACTGTCCGCCGGTCGCGGACTTTGTCGCGACCTCGGGCATCGACGCCGTCTTCGTGGACGTGGACGTGGACGAGGGTCTCGCCCTGGCCCGCGCCTACGACGTCCTGGCCACGCCCACCGTCCTGGCCCTGGACGAGAACGGCGCCGAGCTCTTCCGCGCCTGCGACCTCGGCAGCGTCAAGACCGCGGTCTCGGCTTGCCTGGTCCCGGCCCGCCTGGACGTATGAATCGGACAGCACGCTAGGCCCAGCGGGACGACGGGCTGGGCCGGGAGGGAAGGCGCGCGATGCCCCTGAAGGTAGCCTTGCGGCGGACGAGCCTCATAGACTTTCCCGGCAGAGTGGCCGCCGTCGCCTTCCTGCCCGGCTGCAATTTCCGCTGTCCCTACTGCCAGAACGCGGCCTTTGTCGCCCCGGGCTCGGCGCCCGCCGCCGGCGCCCCCGACGAGGACGAGTTCCTTTCGCTCGGGGAGGTCGAGGCCTTCCTCGAGCGGCGCCGGCGCCTCATCTCGGGCCTCGTGATCTCGGGCGGCGAGCCGCTCCTGCACGAGGAGAGCTCCGGTCTCGCAGCCCTGGCGCGCGAGGCCGGCCTGGCGGTCAAGCTCGATACCAACGGCTATTTCCCCGAGCGCCTGGGGAGCCTCGACGCCGACTACGTAGCCCTCGACTTCAAGACTTCCCCCTCGGCCTACGCTCGCGTCGCGCCGGGTCTCCCCGACGCCGGCGAGCGCGTGCTCGCCTCGCTCGACGCCCTGCGCTCCTCGGGCCGCGAATTCGAAGTGCGCATAACCTGCGCCCCCGGCGTGCTCGGACCCGGGGAGCTTCGGGAGATGCTGCCCTGGCTGGAGGGCGCGGACCGGGTGTTCCTCCAGCGTTTCCGGCCCGGCGGCTGCCTCGACTCCGCCTGGGACGGACTCAGGCCCTACACGGAGGCCGAGCTGGGCGGCATGCTCGAACTCCTGCGCGGACGCGTGGGCGCGGCGAGGCTGCGGTAGGCGGGCGCCCGAGGGGCTTTGCCCGCCGCCTCCGCTCGCGCTAGCATACAGGCATGGACGACGGCGGCCTTTCGGCCTTCCATCCCCTCGTGCGCGAATGGTTTCTCGGGCGCTACGGGCGGCCGACGCCGGTCCAGGCGGCAGCCTGGCCCCGGATCGCGGCGGGCGAGCACGTCCTCGCCCTGGCGCCCACCGGGGGCGGCAAGACGCTCGCAGCCTTCCTGGGCGCCCTGTCGAGGCTTTTCTCCGGTGACTTCGCCGCCGACCGCTGCTCCGTCCTCTACATCTCGCCGCTGAAGGCCCTGGGCGAGGACATGCGGCGGAACCTCGAGGAGCCTCTGGCCGGCATCGCCGCGCTCTTCGCCCTGCGGGGAGCGGGCCATCCCGAGATCCGCGTGGCCGTGCGCTCGGGCGACACGAGCCAGGCCGAGCGGCGGCGCATCGCGCTTCGCCCTCCGTCGATCCTCGTCACCACGCCCGAGAGCCTCGGCCTCATGCTCGACTCTCCCGTCGCGCGCAACGCGCTCGCCGACGTGCGCCTCGTCATCGTGGACGAGCTGCACTCCCTGGCCGGCAACAAGCGCGGCGCCCTCCTCTCCTGCGCGCTCGGGCGCCTCGCCCTGCTCGCGGGCGAGTTCCAGAGGGTCGCGCTCTCGGCGACGATAGCTCCGAGCGGGGCCGCGGCCGCCTTCCTCGGGGGGCGCCGGCTTCTCCGCGGCGAGGCATCCGGCGGCGAGGCTTCTCGCGGCGGGGCATCTCGCGGCGGGGCATCTCGCGGCGGGTCCGGATCCGCCTCCTACGTCCCGAGGCCGGTGAGCGTGGTCGAGCCGCCGGCCGGCAAGCGCATCGAGCTCAGGATCGAGTGGCCGTCCGCTGGAGCCGCCGCCGGCGCCGCCGCCGGCGAAGCCGCCTCGGCCGACGGGCGCGGCGATGCCATCGGCGGCTCCGGCGGCGAGGCTCCGCGCTACGAGGCCGTGGTGCCGGCCATCCTCGAACGCCTGCGCTCGAATCGCGGCATCCTCGTCTTCACCGACTCGCGGCGCCGCGCCGAGCGGCTGGCCTTCCTCCTCAACGAAGCGGCGGGCGGGACCGTGGCCTGGGCGCATCACGGCTCGCTCTCGAAGGAGCTGCGCCGCTCGGTGGAGGAGCGCTTCAAGTCGGGCGAGCTCGGCTGCGTGGTCGCCACCTCCTCCCTGGAGCTCGGCATCGACATAGGCCATGTCGACGAGGTCGTGCTGGCGGGCTGCCCACGCTCGGTCTCCTCCGCGCTCCAGCGCATAGGCCGCGCGGGGCATAGGGTGGGGGAGGTGTCCCGCGCCCTCCTGCTGCCCTTCCACGGCATGGACCTGCTCTTCGCGGCGGCGGCCTTCCGCGGCGTGGCCGACCGGGCGGTGGAGGAGCTGCGCCCCCCCTCCTGCCCCCTGGACATCCTGGCCCAGGTCCTCCTCCAGCTCGCCGTCGAGGAGCGGCGCAGCGTCGACGAGTTGTACGACATCGTACTCTCCTTCCCGCCCTTCGAGCGGCTGTCGCGGGGACTCTTCGACTCGGTGGTCGAGCTCCTCGCCGGGCGCTATTCGGGCGAGCGCGTGCGCGAGCTGGAGCCGAAGGCCTTCCTGGACCGCTCGAGCGGCCTCCTCGTGGCCAAGGACGGGGCGAGGCAATTGCTCTACTCCTCGGGCGGCGCCATTCCCGACCGCGGCCTGTACAGCCTGCGGCTCGGTCCCGGACTCTCCGGCTCGCGGACGAAGATAGGCGAGCTCGACGAGGAGTTCGTGTGGGAGCGCAGGGTGGGGGAGGCCTTCACCCTCGGCGCGCAGACCTGGAAGATAGTCGACATAGGAGCCGAGGCGGTGGAGGTCGTCCCCTCGCCGCCCGATCCCGACATCATTCCCTTCTGGAAGGGCGAGGTCGGCTTCCGGAGCCCGAGCTTGAGCCTGCGCGCGCTCGAGCTGCTCGACGAGCTGGGCTCGATGAGCCAGGACGAAGGCGCCGAACTGCTCGTCGGAAGCTGCGGCTTTTCGCCAGAAGCCGGATCGGTCTGCGCGGCCTTCGTCGCGGCCCAGGGAGCCGCCGCCCCGAACGCGGCGGGGCGCGGGTCGTCCGCCCTGCCCGGTACGCGCCGCCTCGTGCTCGAGCTCCATGCCGACCCTGCCGCTCGCCGCGGCAGGGTGCGGCTCGTGCTCCACACCCTGCGCGGGAGGGCCATCAACGAGCCCCTCGCTCTCGCGCTCTCCGCCGCCTGGGAGGAGGAAGCCGGTCTGCCCGTCGAGACGGTGGTCGACGACGACTGGATCCTCCTCGTCGCGCCGAGCGACCGGGACGCCGAGAGCGAGCGGGACCTGCGACGGATCCTTTTCGGACTCGCCGCTCCGGGGCGCCTGGGCGAGCTCGCACGTCGGCGTCTCGAAGGTTCGGGGCTCTTCGGCGCGCAGTTCCGCGAGAACGCCGGGCGGGCCCTCCTCCTGCCGCGGGGCCTTCCGGGCCGGCGCGTGCCCTTGTGGCTCACCCGGCTCCGCGCCAAGCGGCTTTTCGAGGCGGTCCGCTCCTTCGCCGATTTTCCGGTAGTCGTCGAGAGCTGGCGCTCCTGCCTCGTCGATCTCTTCGATCTCGATGGGGCGGCCGCGCTGGTCCGGGATCTCGCCGAGGGCCGCGTCGAACTCTCGGTCCTGGAAACCCGGAGCCCGACGCCCTTCGCCCGCGAGGCGGTCTGGCGTGAGACCGGAGAGTTCATGTACCGCGGGGACGCTCTCGAGGCGCGCGCCTCTAGTTCGGTATCCTCCCGCGTGATCGAGGAGGCGCTCCGCTCATCCCGTTTCCGGCCGCGTCTCGAGAGCGCCTTGATCGAGGATTTCGAGCGCCGCATCAAGCGGCTCCTGCCCGGCTGGGGCGCCTCGGATCAGCTCGAGTTCGCGGAGTGGGTCAAGGAGCGCGTGGCGATTCCCCTCGACGAGCTGCCGGCCATGCTCGAGGCCGCCTCGCCGGAGCTGGCGGCCGCCCTGTCATCGGACCCGAGCTGCGGAGGGCGGGTCGGGCGATTGCGCCTTCCGGGCGCCGAGGCCGAGCTCCTCGTCCACGCCGAGCGCGAGCGGGAGCTGGAAGACGAGCCCGAGGCCCGCTTGGCCGAGTGGCTCCGGAGGGAGTCTCTCGTCTCTCCCGGGCGCATCCGCTCGCTGTTCGGATTTTCGGCAGAGCGGCTCGAGGCTTTGCTGGACGAGCTTTCGGATGAGGGGAGCATCGTCGTCGACGCCTTCGGCTCGGACTCGGAGGAGATTTCCGTCGTCGACTCCCAGAACCTCGAGCTTCTCTTGCGCCGCTCCCGGGCGGCTCGGCGGCCGCGGATCGAGGCCCGCCCCGCCGCCGACCTGCTGCGCTTCGTCGCGGCCGTGCAGGACTTATCGCCGCGCGGCGCCGTCGCGGCACCGGTCGTCGCCCCGCCGGTCGGGGCTGCGGCCGCGGCGGCGACTCCGGCGGTTCCGGCCGGAGCGGGCGGCGCCGCCGTCGGTCCGGCTGCGGCGGTCGCCGCGACGGACCGTACCGCCGCCCTCGTCGCCGTCCTCGACCGACTCGCCGGGGCCGCCCTCGGCGCTCGCACGGTCGAGAGCGAGGTGCTCCCTGCCCGGCTTCCCGGCTACCGCCCCGGAGAGCTCGACGAGCTGTTCTCGGGCGGCGAATGGAGCTGGTTCGGCTGCGGCCGCGAGACGGTCGCCCTGTGCCGGACACTCGACCTCGAACTCTTCCTCGGCGGCGGGACGGGGCGGGCCGAGGGGCGGAACGCCGGCGACGAGCCGGTCTCGCGCCTCCTCGAAGTCGGCTCTCCGCCCGAGGATTTCTGGGCGATCAAGGAGAAGGTCGGGCTCGACTCGCGCGAGCTCGCCGAGGCGCTCTGGTCAGAGGCCTGGCGAGGCCTCGTCGCCTCGGACAGCTTCGCCTCGATCCGCGAAGGCCTGGGCAACGAGTTCGGCGCCGCCTTGCCGGCGGCCGCCGGCCTTCCCGCCGGCGGGAGGGCCGCGCCTTTCGGCGCGCATCGCCGTCTGCCCCGGGCCCTGCGCGGTCTCTGGCGCTCGGGGCCGCCCCTGGCCGGCCGCTGGTTTTCCCTGGCCTTCGAGGACGAGAGCGCTTCGGAGGAGGAGCCGGACGCCCTCGACGAGGAGAGTCTCGCCGCCGAGCGAGTCCGCATCCTGTGCCGGCGCCACGGCCTTATCTGCCGCTCCCTGCTCGAACGCGAGCTGGAGCCGCTCTCCTGGCGCTCGGTCTTCACGGCGGCGCGTAGGCTCGAGCTCGCGGGCGAACTCGTCTCCGGAAGGTTTTTCGAGGGGCTCGACGGACCGCAGTTCATGGACGCGTCCTCGCTCCGCCTCTTCCGCGAGCTCGATTCAGGCGGCGAGGCGAGCGACGCGGCGGGGAGGGCCGTCTGGATCGGCAGCACCGATCCCGCGGCCCAGGCGGCCTACGCCCCCGCCGGGCGCGCCGGACTTCTGCCGCCGCGCATAGCGGCGAACCGCATCTGCCTTTCGGACGGGCGCGTCCTGGCCGCCTCGCGGCGCTCCTGGCGCTCGCTCGAGTTCGCGCCGCCGCCGGACGATCCCGCCCTCGGCCCGGTACTCGCCGCCTTCCGTCCCCTGCGCGAGCGCTCCTTCCTGCCCGAACGCCGCATCGTCGTCGAGGAGGTGAACGGCGAAGCGGCGGCGCGCGGCGCCTACGCGGCGGCCATGGAAGCCGCCGGCTTCGAGAGGGACCGGGAGCGCCTGGTGCTCTGGTAGGCCGGCCCGGCGGGGAAGGGGCAGGAAAATGGACGGGCCGCCCGAGAAGCCCACGGCCTCAGGGGCGGCCCGCCGCCGCGGCGCGCCACGAGCGCGACGCCGTGCCGCGAAAGAGCTACTCTTCCTCTTCCTCGTGGACCTTGAAGGCCTGGGCGGCCTTGACGACGTCCTCGGCGATCTTGCCCGTGATGGGCGCGTAGTGGTCGAACGAGACCTCGAACGAGCCCGTGCCGCTCGTCATCGAGCGCAGGTCGATCGCATAACGCAGGAGCTCGGCCTGCGGCACCTGCGCCTCGATCGAGACGATGCCGCCGCCGATGGGGTTCTGTCCCGAGATGCGGCCGCGGCGGCCCGACAGGTCCGACATGACGTCGCCCAGGTTCTTCTCCTCGACGTAGACCGTCAGGTTCATGACGGGCTCGAGGAGGACGGGATTCGCGTTCCTGGAAGCCTCGCGGAAGGCGCCGCGCGAGGCGATCTTGAAGGCCATCTCCGAGGAGTCGACGGGGTGCTCCTTGCCGTCCGTGATCGCTGTCTTCACGTCGACGACCGGATAGCCCGCCACGACGCCCGCCTCCATGGCCTGGTGGATGCCCTTCTCGATGCCGGGGATGAAGCCCTTGGAGACCGACTGGCCGAAGAGCTTGTTCTCGAACTGGTAGCCCGCGCTGCGCTCGAGGGGCTCGATCTCGAAGACGACGCGCGCGTACTGGCCGTGGCCGCCCGTCTGCTTCTTGTGGGTGTACTCGGCCCCCGCCCTCTTCGTGATCGTCTCGCGATAGGCGACTCTGGGCACCCTGGTCTCCGCGACGATCTTGGCCCCGTTCTTGATCTTGTCGAGGACCATGTTGATCTGGAGCTCGCCCATGCCCGCGATCACGGTCTCCTTGGTCTCGGCGTTGAATTTGACCTGGAAGGTGAGGTCCTCCTCCGCGGCCTTGAGGAGATTCTCGTTGAGCTTGTCCTCTTCCTTCTTGTTGACCGCGGAGATCGCCAGCGTGTGGACCGGCGTGGGGAGAAGGAGATGCGCGTAGGCGGCAGCCTTGTCCCAGGCGGAGAGGGTGTCGTTCGTCTTGAGCGAGACGGACTTGGCGATGATGCCGATGTCGCCCGAGCTCAGGCTCTGCACCTCCTCGAGCTTCTTGCCTTGGAGGGTGTAGAGCTTGCCGAGCTTTTCCTTGTGACCGTCGCGCACGTTGATCATTTCGAGGTCGGGCGCCAGGACGCCCGTCATCACCTTGACGACGGAGAGCCGTCCCGAGAATTGGTCTATCTGCGTCTTGACGACAAGGGCCGATGCAGGCTTGGCAGGATCGATCGGAACCTCGATTTCCTGGCCGTGCGCATCCTTGGCCTTCTCGGGCGGGCGGGCGAGGGGGCTCGGGGCCGTGCCCGCGATGAAGTCGAGGATCGCCGTCGTGCCGATGTTGCGCAAACCCGAGCCCGCGAAGGCCGGGACGGCGCGGCCGGCGGCGAAGGCCTCGGCGAGGCCCTTCAGGGTCTCTTCCTGGGTAAGCTCGCCTTCGCCGAGGTATTTCTCCATGAGATTGTCGTCGCCTTCGGCCGCCGCCTCGAAGAGCTTGCTCCGGTACTCGGCGACCGCGGCGGCCATGTCGGCGGGCACCGGGATTTCGGTTTCCTTCTGGTCGTGCGAAGCGGGAGCGGCATAGGCCTTGTTGGACAGCACGTCGACCACTCCCTTGAGCGCCGCGCTCTCCCCGATGGGAATGGTGATCGCGACGGGCGCGACCTTGAATTTTTCCTTGACGTCGGCGAGGGCCGAAGCGAAGGAGGCGCGCTCCTCGTCGAGCTTCGAGATGAACACCATGCGGGGCTTGCCGCGTCCGTCGAGGTTGCGCCAGAGCTTGATCGTCTCGATCTGCACGCCCGACTTTCCGTCGACCAGCATCATCACCGATTCGGAGGAACGGAATGCGAGAATGACCTCCCCGACGAAATCGGAGGATCCGGGAGTGTCGAGGAGATTGAGTTTCGCGTCCTTCCATGCGACGTGGGTCAATGCGGCATGCACCGATATCTTGCGGGCGATCTCGTCCTCGCCGTAATCGCTCACCGTCTTGCCCGACTCGATCGTCTCCGGCTTGGGGATGGCGCCCCCCTGGAAGAGAAGATGCTCAAGCAGCGTCGTTTTGCCCGTGCCGCCGTGGCCTGCTAGGGCCACGTTCCGGATCTGATCGGTCGAATACGCCATAATCGTCGCTCCTTCGCTGTGGTGTTACATCTGCCGTCTATCCACGTTTCGATGGGTAAACCGGGGTATTATAAACCGGTCGATTGCGGTGTCAACAGAAAATGCGCCGCCTTGACATGCGACGGGCCGTCGGAATACCGTATAAAACAGTCGAAAAATCGCAGCCTTCGCCTGCGTTTTCGAGGAAACGGTTCAAATGCGCAGGCGATTCTAAGACCTGCGAAGCGCAGCGCCGATCGGTTTTCGGGATCGAGCAGCGTTCATCCGGGACGTAGCCTAGAGGCTAAGGCGTCAGCTTTGGGAGCTGAAGATCGGGGGTTCAAATCCCCCCGTCCCGATTTATCTGCCCGCCATTCTTGATGAGGCCAAGGATGGGGGGATTTGAACCGAAGGGCGCGCGGCGCGATAGCGCCGGAAGCGAGGCAGGATGCCGAGCGCCAGCGCCCGAGGCGGTCCGGAGATGCGAGACAGGAAGTCGAGCTTCGGAGGACAAATCCCCCCGTCCCGATTTATCTGCCCGCCATTCTTGATGAGGCCAAGGATGGGGGAAGGTTCACTGCTATTCCTTCGTCATCAATGGAACGCGAGGGCCGTATCTGTCCTCCGGGCAGACGAACGAGACATTGGCCGAGAAGTGGGCCAGGGCGAAGCACCTCGAACTCTCTGCTCCTCATGCGAAGGAGTCACAGACCCTGCATGCTTGGGCGTCAGGCTTTTTCGTCGGCGGCTGTCCCCACGTTGGCCGCCTTCGCTTGGAGGGGCGACACTTCTCTTCCGGCCATATCACGACCTCTCGGGTCAGCCTCGTAAAGCACGTCCTCCCCGATCCCATCTGCCAGCTTAATCTCGATTCCATTCGCCGAGCGGATGTCCTCGCGTTCCGCGAGAGATTGGCCGCGAAGCTCGGTCGGTCGCGCCGGGCGCAAATGGCCTACTCCGTCTTCCGGCTAGTGATCCGCGAGGCGCTCTTCCATGAGCTCATCGACCGCGACCCCTGCGCCGGAATTGGACAGATATCCTACGAACCGAAACGACGACTTGCACTCGCCCCGGCGAACATCCTCTCGCTCCTAAACCCACGTCTCTATGATGATCCTTGCCACTACGAGGTGACGCTCTGCGCGGCCACGAAGGGACTACGCGCCGGCGAGGTGCGGGCTCTCTAGTGGCAGAACCTCGACAAGAAGGGAGGGCATCCATGTCGAGTGAAATCTGCCTGGGAATTCAACCGAACTCGTCGCACCGAAGTGGGGAACTACAAGGACCACAGCATACCCCGCAATGCTTTTGTAGGGCCTTTCCTTCTTCGTCTTTATGAGCACATAGTAAGACTACAAGTGTGATCTGTTAATACAAAAATAATAAAGATTTTCGCTATTTCCCCCGAATTGTTCTAAAATGATGTTTGACGTGGAGGTTCGGATTATGCCGACACGAAACGATGTTTCCGAAAAATCGGAAGTGCTGAAGGTTAGGATTAGTGAGGGGGTCAGAAAAAAATGCACCGCTGCCCGTCTCAAGGGGGCCCATGCAGCGGATGCCGAATCGACGTTCCTGGGTTATTTGGTAGCCCTAGGCCTTGCTCGATATGAGCGATCCATTCTTCCTATAGAACTAGGCGAAGATCATTTTTCACTGTCATCAGGGCGCGAGGCGGCATCGGGAGAGTAATGGATACTCAATTTGAGAAGAGGACCGGAGCACAAAATGGCAAGAAATGCCGATGGAGTGGTCAAGGGCGATCGCGTTCAGATTAGAATTACCCAGGAACAGAAAGAACGCTTTGCCCTTGCAATGCAAAGGCTCAGACCCCATGCTCAGTTTCAGGAGTTTTTGCTTGAGCTGACCGACAAGGGTCTGGAGTTGATGGAGTATGAGCATAGTCTGATTGGCAATTCAGCTTCAGAGCCTATGTAATCCAAGCGAACAGTGGGTCGGAGGGCGGCATCGGGAGAGTGATGAAATTTCCGCAAAGGGCGCACCGTTGCCGCCGATCAGAAGGTGATTTCAGAAACGCCCGAAAATACTGTAAAAAAGAAGCCTGTTAGGCTGATTCCATTCCCTCTTTCGGGGGGCATTATGCAAAAGTTCGTGGTTGCTATGGTGTTCATCGTCTCATTCTTCGTTATGGCTCCGGATCTCGCCTTCTCTCAGGACAACGCAGACGATACCCGGCGCGGACTCCTCGCCCAGATTGGCCTCGGGCCCGCATATCCGCAGTATCCGTCCGACATCGAGTCCGAACTCACCTATCTCGATTCGATCCCGGGGATCGACCGCACCAAACTATCGCTCGATCTCGAGCTCGGGTTCCCCATCGAGCGGAATCTCTACATCATGGCCGGCATCATGGGGTCGGCCGATAGGCTCGAAGGTCCTGGTGGATGGATGCAGATCAATCTCTACCTATACGCGCTCGGTCTCCGCGGATATCTGGGAGGTCTTTATGCCGAGGCTCTCGCCGGCAGCTCGAAGGCTGTCATCGATACGTCCTGGGGTAGTTATGCGTCGTCAACCTCGTCCTTCGGCTACGGCGGGGCTCTCGGCTATGATTTCTTCCCGAAGCACCACGGAGTGAGCCTGTCCCTTGAGGCGCGGTACAACGTCTTCAACATCGAGGGCACCGAGGTCGGCGACTTCATGTTCCTCTTAAATCTCTTGTACAAGTGACACCCTCGTGCCCCGGTATCTTGCAGAGAGCTGAATATCGGGGCGCAAAGTTAGGCGGCACAGACTATGATGCAAATAATGACATTTCTCCCGGAAAAAAATATATAGCGAAAACTGAATACTATGGATTCAATGGCGTGGAAAGGAATTGGTGAGTAAGCCGTTATCCTGTAATGCGGCCCGGGTCGCTTTAGAAGCTGATGATCGGGGAGCCCCCCGTTCCGCCAAAATCCCCGTCCCGATTACCATCCCCTCATCTGCCTCTTGACATGCATCTGTAGAAACAGGAATATAGCTTTATATCTCAGGAAAGTGGGCTCTCGTTTTCGCACAACTTCTGTAGCTTTCACATGTGCGCTTCTCATGGTCGTCCAAATATTCCCGTGTTGGAATATTAAAAGTTCATGAAGGAGGGAATTTCATGAAGCGAATCGTCATTCTCCTGTGCGCTCTGGCCGCTGTCGCGCTTATCGCGAGCTGCGGTCCGGCCAAGCCCAAGGTGCCGAACATCGGCATCACGATCTACAAGTTCGACGACAATTTCATGTCCATCGTCCGGGACAAGATCGACACGCTGGCCAAGGCCGTCGGCACCGACAAGCTCGTCTACTCCATCCAGGATGGCCAGGGCGATCAGTCAAAGCAGAACGACCTCATCGACCAGTTCCTGACCAAGGGCGCCACCTGCCTCGCGCTGAACATGGTCGAGCCCGCTTCGGCCCCTGTCGTCATCCAGAAGGCCGAGGCCAAGAAGGTGCCGATCGTATTCTTCAACCGCGAGCCCGACGCCACCGAGATGGCCAAGTACGACAAAGCCTACTACGTAGGCGCCAAGGCCCAGCAGTCAGGCACCTATGAAGGCGAGATCGTGGCCGATTACTGGAAGGCCAATCCCAAGGCCGACAAGAACCACGACGGCAAGCTGCAGTATGTGATGCTGCTCGGCGACCCCGCCAACACGGACGCCAAGTACCGCACCGAGTACTCGATCAAGGCCGTCGAGGCCGCCGGGATCAAGGTCGACAAGCTCGCCGAAGACACCGCCATGTGGCAGACCGGCGACGCCCAGAACAAGATGCAGGCCTGGCTCGCCAAGTTCGGCAACAAGATCGAGGTCGTGTTCGCGAACAACGACGCCATGGCCATCGGCGCCATCAACGCGCTCAAGGCCGCCGGCTACTTCAAGGGCGGCAAGTACATGCCGGTCGTCGGCGTGGACGCCATCCCCGAGGCGCTCGATGCCCTCCAGCAGGGCACCCTCCTCGGCACCGTGCTCAACGATGCCGACAAGCAGGGCCAGGCCACCTTCGACCTCGCCTACTCCCTCGCCCAGGGGCAGAGCGCCACCACGAGCGTCGGTCCTCTCTGCGATGCCGACGGCAACCCCGCCCAGAACGGCCACTACATCTGGGTTCCGTACGTGAAGGTGACCAAGGACAACTACACCCAGTTCAAGAAGTAGTTCGTAAAGGACCGGCTTCTTCGGTATAATGTCCGCAGGGTGTACGCTTTAGCGTACACCCTGTTTATTTCCGGAGTCGGAGGGAGCCTCGATGGCCGCAAATGAATATGTATTGGAGCTGAACGGCATCTCCAAGGGTTTCCCCGGAGTGCAGGCTCTGGATTCGGTGAGCATCAAGGTGCGCCCCGGCTCCGTGCACGCGCTCATGGGCGAAAACGGAGCCGGGAAGTCCACGCTCATGAAATGCCTCTTCGGCATCTACATGCCGGACGAGGGCGATATCGTCATAGACGGCGAAAAGCTGGTTTTCGCCAATGCCCGCGACGCGCTGAACCATGGAATCTCCATGATCCACCAGGAGCTTCTTCCCATCCTATACAGAAGCGTCATGGAGAATCTCTGGCTCGGACGCTTCCCCCTGCGCAGCTTCGGGCCTCTGAAGCTCGTCAATCACAGGAAAATGCTGGCCGATACGAAGGCGGTTTTCGAAGAGCTCAAGATGGACATCGATCCCAATACCTGGTTGGTCAACCTCTCGGTGTCCAAGGTCCAGCTGATCGAGATCGCCAAGGCCGTCTCGCGCAAGTCGCGGATCATCATCATGGACGAGCCGACTTCCTCCCTCACCGAGAACGAGGTCGAGCACCTTTTCGAGATCATCCGAAACCTGAAGAGCCAAGGCATTGCCATCATCTATATCTCGCACAAAATGGAAGAGATCCTCAAGATCGGGGACGAGGTCTCGATCATGCGCGACGGCAAGCTCGTCGGCACCTATCCCGCCAAGGAGCTGACGACCGACCTCATCATCAGCCGCATGGTGGGCCGCGACATGTCGAACCGCTTTCCGCATCGGGACAATGTCCCCGGCGAGGTCGTGCTCAGGGTCGAGAACTTCTCGTCGCCCGAGCCCAAGTCCTTCCAGAACGTGAGCTTCGATCTCCGCAGGGGCGAGGTTCTCGGAGTGAGCGGGCTCGTCGGCGCGCAGCGCACCGAGCTCATGGAGGCCGTCTTCGGCCTCAGGCCCGTCGTCTCCGGGACCGTGATCCTCCACGACAAGGTGCGACGGTTCCGCACCGCGACCGAAGCCATCCGCGAGAAGGTGGCCCTCCTCACCGAGGATCGGCGATCGACGGGCATATTCCCGATCCTGTCGGTATACGACAACATCCTGGCGGCCAATTGGCGCAACTATATCCGCCGCTTCCTCCTCGACCTCAAGCGAGGAGAGACCGCGGTCGCCAAGAGCATCGAGGCGCTGCGCATCAAGACGCCTTCCGCCCACACGCTCATGCAGAACCTGTCCGGCGGCAACCAGCAGAAGACCATATTTTCGAGGTGGCTCCTCCTCGATCCCGAGATTCTCATCCTGGACGAGCCCACGCGGGGCATCGACGTCGGCGCCAAGTATGAGATCTATTCGATCATCGCGGACCTGGCCAAGCGCGGCAAGAGCATCATCATGATCTCCTCCGAGCTGCCCGAGATCCTGGGCATGTCCGACCGCATCATGGTGATGTGCGAGGGCCGGATGACGGGGATCCTGGACGGCAAGAAAGCCGGCCAGGAAGAAATAATGCGACTTTCCACTCAATTCATGTAACGGGGAGCACTATGGCAAACGCTGCAACGCTCGATTCCGGCAATCCGCTGCTCAGATCCGTCAGGGAGTTCGCGACGAAGCGCGCGATCCTGCTCGTGCTCATCGTGCTCGTGCTCCTGACCGGCATCTTCGAGCCCAACTTCCTCTCCTGGGACAATCTCATCAACGTCCTCATGATCACCTCGGTCTACGTGATCATCGCCTTCGGCGAGGGGCCCATCCTCCTCACCAAGGGAGTCGACCTCTCGGCCGGCCGCGTGGTCGGACTCACCGCCTGCGTGGCCGCATCGATGCTGCAGCGGGCCAACTACGAAGATAAAATATTCCCCAACTTCCCCGCGATGCCTCTGCTCGTGCCCATCGCCATCGCGATCGTCGCCGGTCTCGTGGTCGGGCTCGTCAACGGCAGCATCGTGGCCCATCTCAAGGTGCCTCCCTTCATCACGACCCTGGGCACCATGGTCATCGCCTACGGTGTCGTGTCGCTCTATGTCGACCGCCCGCCCCGCGGCGCGGCCCCCATCGGAGGACTCCGCGACGACTTCACCAATATCGCGAACGGAGCCATCCCGATCTCGGGGAACCTGCGCATACCCTTCATCGTGATCATCGCCGCCGCCGTATTCGTGTTCATGTGGGTCCTCCTCAACCGGACCCGCCTGGGCAAGAACATCTACGCCATCGGCGCCAACCCCGACGCCGCCGAGGTCTCGGGCGTGAACGTCAACCGCACGCTGACCGTCGTCTACATCCTCGCGGGCGCCCTCTACGGCCTGGCCGGCGCCCTCCAGGCGGCTCGCCAGGGCAGCGCCACCAACAATCTCGGCTATACCTGGGAGCTCGACGCGATCGCGGCCTGCGTCATAGGCGGTGTATCCACCACGGGCGGCATCGGAACCGTCGGCGGCATGCTCACCGGCGTGCTCATGCTCACCTTCATGAACAACGCCCTCGTGTTCCTCAATGTCTCGCCCTACTGGCAGAACATCTTCAAGGGCATCATCATCGTGGCGGCCGTCGCGGTCGACATCCGCAAGTACATCCGCAAGCGCTAGAACTCGCCAGGCGGTCGGAAGGGAGGCTCGCCCGCGCGGCTTCGCCTTTCGATCGCCCGGGGCCGGTCCGTCGCCGCTCGTACGACAGTCTCTTCCAATCCCGGGTCCGCGGACGATTTTTTGCTTCCCTTGGCCTGGCAGGCATGGTATAGATTCTACCTACCATATCCGCAGCCGATGGTGAGGGGGGGCGAGTTGCCGACTGACAAAGAATCAGCCAGCCCGATTTCGTTCCGAAGACCCACATTCGATTGGAGCAAGATCGTCCTCAACGTCGCCCTGCCCTTCGCGGGTGTGGCGGTGGCCCTCGCTCTGGGCGCGGTCATGCTTCTTCTGCTCGGCGCCAAGCCCGTCGCCGCTTTTGCGGCCATCGTCAACGGGGCCTTCGGCTCGACCTTCGGGCTCACGCAGACCCTCGTCAAGGCGACGCCCCTCCTGCTCGTGGGCGCGGGCATCTGCATCGCTTTCCGGGCGAATGTCATCAATATCGGCGGCGAGGGCCAGATAATCGTGGGCGCTCTCGCCGCGACCTGGTTCCCCTTAAGTTTCGCCTCGGCGCCGGGCTGGCTCCTCATTCCCTCCACCCTCATCGTCGGCTTCATCGCGGGAGCGATGTGGGGCTTCGTGCCGGGCATCCTCAAGGCGCGCCTGCACGTGAACGAGATCTTGAGCACCATCATGATGAACGCGATAGCCCAGCAGTTCATGAACTACCTGCTGCAAGGGCCGCTCATGGACCCCGCGGCGGTGGCCCAGGGCACCTTCCTGGCCCAATCCGCCCAGCTGCCCCATCAGGTGTGGCTGCCCCGCCTCGTGCCGCGGACTCTCCTGCACGCGGGCGTCATCGTCGCGGTCGTCATGGCGGTGCTCGTCTACTTCTTCCTCTGGCGCACGACCATCGGCTACGACATCAGGGCCGTGGGCCTCAATCCGGAAGCCGCCCGGTACTCGGGCATCCGCGTGCCCTACTACCAGGCCCTTTCCCTCACCCTGGCCGGAGGTTTCTCCGGGCTGGCGGGGGCGATCGAGGTCATGGGCGTGCAGCACCGTCTCATGGACGGCCTCACGAGCGGCTACGGCTTCACCGGCATAGTCGCCGCCCTCCTGGGCGGGCTGCATCCGCTCGGGCTCATACCGGCCTCGGTGCTCTTCGGCGCCCTCCTCGTGGGCGCCGACAAGATGCAGCGCGCCGTGCAGGTTCCCTCTTCCCTCGTCATGGCCCTCCTGGGGCTCATCGTGCTCTTCGTGTCGAGCGCCTCGATCTGGTCGCGCCGCTGGTCGGCGCGGCGCAAGATCGCGGAGCAGCGCGGCAGGAAGGAGGCCGAGTCGTGAAAGGGCTCATTTCCATGGACGTCATCTCGGGCATCATCCACACGATGATCGGCCTGGCGACGCCCTTTCTCTACGCAGCGATCGGGGAGACCTTCGCCCAGACCTCGGGCGTGGTCAACCTGGGCGTCGACGGCATCATGCTGCTGTCCGCCTTCGCGGCCTTCTACGTCACCCTCGTCTCGGGCAGTCTCTGGCTTGGACTTCTGGCGGCGGCCGTCGTGGGACTCCTCATGGGACTCCTCATGTCGCTGGTGTCGGTGACCCTCAAGGCCGAGCAGGGCGTGTCGGGCATCGGGCTCTATATGTTCGGACTGGGCATGTCGAGTCTTCTCTTCAAGATCCTCGTCGGGACGGTGAAGACCATCGACGGCTTCAAGCCTCTGCCAATTCCCTTCCTGTCGGATATCCCCGTGGCGGGGAAAATGCTGTTCCGCACCAATATCCTCGTCTACTGCGCCTTCCTTCTCGTGGCCCTGGCCTGGTGGGTGCTGAACAAGACCACGCTCGGCCTCAAGATCAAGTCCGTGGGGCAGGCTCCTGCCGCCGCCGATTCCCTGGGCATCAGCGTCAACGGCATACGCTACCTCAGCGTCTGCATCGGCTCGGTGCTGGCCGGCATCGCTGGCGCCTCGCTCTCCATCTCGCTCTTGAACCTGTTCCAGGACAATCTTACGGCGGGGCAGGGCTTCATCGCCGTGGCCCTCGTGTACTTCGGCGGCTGGAGCCCCGTAGGCGTGCTGGGCGGCGCCCTGCTCTTCAGCGTCGTGAATTCCTTCCAGCTCTGGATGCAGGTTCTCGGCGCCAAGATTCCGTCCAACATCGCGGTCATGCTGCCCTACCTCTTGACCATCATCGCCCTCACCATCTCGGTGAACAGGGCCCGCCAGCCGGCGGCGCTCAACAAGCCCTTCGAACGGGGCGAAAGCTAGCCGTGCCCTCCGAATCCACGCCTGGGACGGCACACTGGCGCCGAAGGGATCCGTGTCGTAGACTGAGTGCCATGGCATCGAGGTTTCAATTCAATCGATAGGGAGGATGGAATGATGAGGTTGAGAAGAGTATCGATCGCGCTTCTGCTCGCCGGCGGACTCGTCGCGGCCGCCGTCGCCGCGCCGTTCCGCATCGCCGTGGTCATGCCCAGCGCCACCACCGACATGGCCTTCAGCCAGTCCATGTGGAGCGCGCTCATGACCATCCAGAAGGAGATGGGAGGGCCCTCCGCCCTCGAGATCAAGTACACCGACAACATGTACAATGTGCCCGACGCCGCCGCGGCCATCCGCGACTACGCGAGCCAGGGCTTCGACATCGTCATCGCCCACGGCTCCCAGTACGGCTCCTCGGTGCAGGAAATCGCCTCGGACTTCCCCCAGACGACCTTCGCCTGGGGCACCGACGTCAACACCTTCGGCATGCCCAACGTCTACGCCTACACCGCGGCGGCCGAGCAGGGCGGCTTCGTCAACGGCGTGCTCGCCGCCAAGCTGACCAAGTCCAGGAAGATCGGCGTGACCGGCCCCGTCGAAGTGGGCGACGCCAAGACCTACATCGACGGCTTCGTCCAGGGTGTCATGTCGGTGAACAAGGGCATCACCGTGTCCAAGACCTGGACCGGCTCCTTCTCCGACGTCGCCCTCATGACCGCCGCGGCCAAGACCCACATCGCCAACGGCGCCGACATCCTCACCGGATCCTCGCAGTCGGTGGTCGGCTCCATCGGCGCCGCGCAGGACTCGGGCCGTGTCCTCTGGTTCGGCACCCAGGCCGACCAGACCTCGCTCTCTCCGCGGCTCGTCGTCTGCAGCCAGGTGTACGACTGGACCGGGATGCTCAGGGAAATCATCGCCCAGCACAAGGCAGGCACCCTGGGCGGCAAGACCTACATACTCACTCTCGCGAACAAGGGTCTGAAGATGGCCTTCAATCCGGACTTCAGGCTTCCCGGGGCCGCCAGATCCGCCGCGGAAAAGGCCATAAAGGGCATCGTCGACGGCAGCATCTCGGTGCAGCCCTAGCGCGGGGGAAACCGGCGGAATATGTCAGCTAACGCGCGCGGCGAGGGAGCGGTCCGCACGGGCCGCGTCGAGATGCGGAACATCGTCAAGTGCTTCCCGGGGGTGCGGGCCAATTCGCAGGTCTGCTTCGACGTGGACCCGGGCGAGGTCCACGCCCTCCTGGGCGAGAACGGGGCCGGGAAGAGCACGCTCATGCGGCAGCTCTACGGGATGTACCAGCCCGACGAGGGCGAGATCCTGATCGACGGCAGGCGCCTCGTGTTCCGCTCCCCCGCCGACGCGATCCGCGCGGGCATCGGCATGATCCATCAGCACTTCATGCTCGTGCCCACGCTCACCGTGGCGCAGAACGTCGCCCTGGGCCAGCCCTCGGCGCGCGCGCCGCTCGTGGATATCAAGGGAGTCACCGAGCGCATCGAGACCCTGGCCCAGGACTACGGCCTCAAGGTCGATCCGCGCGCCTACGTATGGCAGCTCTCGGTCGGCGAGCAGCAGCGCGTCGAGATCCTGAAGGCCCTGTACCGCGGCGCCGGCCTCATCATTCTCGACGAGCCCACCGCGGTCCTCACTCCCCAGGAAGTCAAGGACCTCTTCGAGACCCTGCGCCGCATGGTCGCGGAGGGGCACTCCCTCATCTTCATCTCGCACAAGCTCTACGAGGTCATGGCCATCTCCGACCGCGTCACGGTACTGCGCGACGGCAAGGTCATAGGCACGAAGGCCACCCGGGACGTCACGCGCGACGAGCTCGTGAAGATGATGGTCGGAAGGGAAGTCAAGGAGGTCGAGGCGCGGCCGCTCACGCCCGGCCCGGTGCGGCTCGAGATCCGCGGCCTGCGCGCGATGGGCGACCGGGGCACCGAGGCGCTCAAGGACATCGACCTGGACATCCGCTCGGGAGAGATCGTCGGCCTCGCCGGCGTCTCGGGCAACGGACAGCGCGAGCTCGCCGAGTGCCTCGCCGGCATGAGGCGCACCCTCGCAGGCACGATCCGCGCGGGCGGCCGCGACATCGGTGCCGCTTCGCTCAACGAGCGCGTGGACGCAGGCATGGCCTACATTCCCGAAGAGCGCATGCGCGACGGCGCCATACGGGAGTTCAGCGTGCAGGAGAACGTCTTCCTGCACGACCGGACCAAGGCGCCCTTCGCCCGCGGCATCTTCCTCAACTTCGCGAAGATGCGCAGCCACGCCGCCGGCCTCGTGCGCGACTTCTCGGTCAAGACCGCCAGCCTCGACACGCCGATCAAGAACCTCTCCGGCGGCAACATCCAGAAGCTCATCATGGCGCGCGAACTTTCGCGGAAGCCCATGGTCCTCGTCGCCGCCCAGCCGACGCGCGGCGTCGACATAGGCGCCACCGACTACATCCATCAGCGCCTCCTCGAGCAGCGCGAGTCCGGCACGGCCATACTCCTCATCTCGGAGGATCTCGACGAGATCCGGGCCCTCTCCGACCGGATCGCCGTGATGTACGAAGGCAGGATCATAGGCATCGTGGAGCGCGGAGAGGCGAGCGTCGAGCAGATCGGTCTCATGATGGCGGGCGTCGCCATGTTTGACGCCATGAAAGGTTGAACGAAACATGTCCGAGTCCCCCCGCTCCAGGAGCGTCGTCGTCTTCGCGGCCCATCCCGACGACACCGAGATCTTCTGCGCCGGCACCCTCGCCTTGCTCAAGGCCAGGGGCTACCGCATCACCGTCTGCACGGTCACCTCGGGCGGGATGGGCGGCATAGGCAGCGACGAGCGCAGGACCGTCGAGATCCGCGACAGGGAAGCCCGCGCCGCCGCCGAGATCCTCGGCGCGCGCTATGTCTGCCTGGGCGGCCGCGACGGCTTTCTCTACGACACGGAGGAGCTGCGCATCAAGGCGCAGGACGTCATCCGCGAGGCCGAGGCGGGCATCGTCATGGCCCACCTCAGCGTGGACTACCATCCCGACCACCGCGCGGCCTCGGCCATCGCCGACGCGGCCGCCATCCTCGCGAGCCTGCCCAACATCCCCTCGCGCTTCCCGCCGCTCGCCGCCAATCCGCTCTTCTACCATTCCGCCACCCTCGGCCTCACCGATCCCCTGGGCAACCCGATAGCCAGGCCCCACTTCTTCGTCGACATCGGCTCGGTCGAGGAGCTCAAGATGCGCATGCTCGCCTGCCACCAGAGCCAGATCGAGATCATGCGGGTCCAGCATAAGATGGACGATTTCTTCGGCGCCATGCAGGCCCAGGACCTCGCCTGGGGCCGGGAGGCCGGCGTGCGCTTCGCCGAGGCCTACTGGCAGCACCTCGGCGGGGGCTTCCAGAAGACGCCGCTCATCCAGAGCGAGCTGAAGGACTTCGTCATTCGGGGCTGAAGTCCCGAGACGGCATCGGCCTTGACACCGCGGAGCCGAGGGCCATACTTGGGAGCGTGGTCCCTTCGACATCGAGCGGGCCGCAGGTGCGCCTAGAGACGGGCGAACGGCGAAGTCGCTTTCCGTCCCTGCGCCATCGCCAAATAGCGTCATCTTCGACGGAGCACCCTGCGCTTCCGTCCTTCCACCCGGCAAGTTCTTTCTCGCGTGGCTCAAAGAGGATCAGCGATGCGCATCATTTTCAAAATCCCCTTGCTGCTCGCCGGTTTCTTCATCCTGTATTTCGGGGCGATGATCGTCGTCGAACGCAGCTACATCCGCCCGAGCTTCGAGTCGCTCGAGCGCAAGGCCGGCCTCCGCGATCTCGACCGTGTCCTCGCCGCCATGAACCGCGAAGCCGAGCATCTCGCCATCATCAGCAGGGACTGGAGCCAATGGGACGACACCTGGCTCTTCGTCGGTGGCGGCAAGCCGGGCTATGTCGAAGAGAACCTCGGCCCGGACGGCTTTAAGATCATCGATGCCAGTCTCGTGGCGATCTACGACGCGGAAGGAAGGCGCCGCTATGCCGGCCGCTACGATCCGGCGAGCGGCGAGGTCCTTCCGGACGACAGTCTGCCGGAGCGGGCCCCTCTCGACGCCCCTTACCTCGGAGCCGACAAGGGAGAGTCGGGCATCTCCGGCGTCCTCGCGGTGGGAAAAAGCATCTTCCTCATGGCCTCCACTCCCATCATGCGCAGCGACGGCTCAGGTCCCGTCCGCGGTTCCTTCATCATCGCGCGCAAGGTCGACCCCGGCTTCGCGTCGGCAATCGCCGAGCAGACCAGCGTGCGGACCATCCTCTTGCCGGTCGGCGATGCGCCCAGCGGGCTCGATCTGGCTGCCATCGCCGCCGCGGGGAATCACCTCGTCATGGCGGCCAGAGGCGACAGGAGCGTCCATGGCTGGGGCCTCATCCACGATCTCGCCGGAAGGCCGGCCCTCCTCGTGGGCACCCAGACCCGCCGCGATATCAGCGACTGGAGCGGTCGGACCATGGGCATCGCGGGTCTCGTCATCATCGGGCTGGGAATACTGTTCTGCGTCATCATCTATCTCCTCCTTTCAAGTCTGGTGATCGAGCCTCTTTCGGCCATAGGCGGAAGCATTCGGCGATTCGAGGCCGAGGGCATGATCAGCATGTCCGAGAGCGTTCTCGCCAGGCCCGACGAAATCGGGAATCTCTCGAGGACCCTGGAGCACATGGCCTCGCGCATCGCCGCGCGAGAAGCCGAACTCTTCTCGATCAACGAAGGGCTCGAAGAGCGCATCGAGGAGAGGACCCGCGATCTGCGCAAGGCCAACGACGATCTCAGGCTCATGGCCAAGGTCGTCGAGAGCACCAGCGAGGGGGTGGTGATCACCGATCTCCAGGGGAAGATCCTCGTCGTGAACGATTCCTTCTGCGGGCAGAGCGGCTATTCGTCCCCGGAACTCGTCGGGCAGGACATCGCGGTCATGAAGTCGGGACGGCACGACGAGAGCTTCTATCAAGTCATGTGGGCCAAGCTCCGCGAGGACGGCACCTGGACCGGCGAGGTCTGGGACCGGCGCAAGAGCGGAGAGATCTTTCCCGCATGGCTCTCCATAAATCTCGTGCGAGGGGAGGACGGCGAGCCCCGCTGCTACGTCGGCGTGTCCACCGATATCTCCCGTCTCAAGGAGACCGAGGAGAGGCTCAATCATCTCGCGTACTACGATCCGCTCACCTCCCTTCCCAACCGCACCCTGTTCAGGGATCGTCTCGCTCGCGCGATCCGGCGAGGCCAGCGTCACGGGCACCGCGTGGCCCTGCTCTTCCTCGACCTCGACCGTTTCAAGTACATCAACGACGCCTTCGGCCACGACGCGGGCGACCGGCTTCTCGTCGAGGTGGCTCGGCGCATATCCCGGCGCGTCAGGGAATCCGACACGGTCTGCCGCCTCGGCGGCGACGAGTTCACGGTCATCCTCGACGAGATAGACCGCGGCCTCGACGCCGGCACGGTCGCGCGGAACATCATCGCCGAGATTTCCCGACCCGTCGACCTCAGGGAAGGGGAGGTCTTCATCGGCGCGAGCGCGGGCATCGCGGTCTTCCCCGACGACGACGCCACGGCCGAGGGGCTCACGCGCAAGGCCGATGCCGCCATGTACCAGGCCAAGATGGCGGGCCGCGACACCTTCCGCTTCGTGTCCAGCGAAACGGAGGCCTCGAGCCAGGCGCGGATCGCCCTCGAATCCGACCTCCGCCGCGGCCTGGAGCGGGGCGAGTTCTTCCTCGTCTACCAGCCTATCGTCGACCTCGCCGACGGGAGGATACTCGGCGCGGAGGCTCTTCTGCGCTGGCGGCGCGGGCCGGACGATCTGATGCTGCCGGATGGTTTCATCGGCCTCGCGGAGGAAACGGGCATCATCTTCGAACTGGGGGAATGGGTCATGCGCGAGGCCTGCGCGGCCGCCGCCTCCTGGCGCAAGTCCGACGAGGCGCCTTTCGTCTCCGTGAACATCTCGCCTCGGCAGTTCGACCAGGCCGGCCTGGCCCTCAGGGTGCAAAAGGCCCTCGAGGCCTCGAGCCTGCAGCCCCGGGCCCTCGTGGTGGAGATCACCGAGTCGGCCCTCATGCACGACGTCGAAGGAGCCCTGCGCACGATGAGCGAGATCAGGAACCTCGGCGTCAGGCTCGCGATAGACGACTTCGGGACCGGCCACTCTTCCCTGAGCTACTTGAGCCGTTTCCCGGTCGACAAGCTCAAGATCGACCAATCTTTCATGCGCGGCATCCGCGAGGCTCCCAGCATCGCCAGCATCGTCGACGCGATCATCGCCATGTCGAAGAGCCTCGGTCTCGGCACCATCGCCGAGGGCGTCGAGACCGAGAATCAGCGAGCCTACCTCGCTCTGCGCGGCTGCCGGGAAGGTCAAGGGTACCTGTTCAGCCGGCCGGTCGAGCTCGAAACTTTCCGAGCCCTCATGGAAGCGGGCCCGCTCTACCGGCCTCTCGCGGCAACCCTCGACGGTCCACCCCGGACCACATCCTAGAAAACAGCGGCCCGTGTGTCGCCGTTTTGGACATCTAAGGGTCCATCCGGTTCGCGTCGACGGCGCCGTCCCCGCCTCAGCATGGGGCGGGGACGGCGAAGACGGCGAAATTGCCTTACGAGGCTCTCGAATCCGGCCAGCCCCGAATATCCGATGCTTCCCCGCTCGCGGCGAAGATCCTCTGTACGCCGCCGGATTCCGAGACCGCGGCGCGTTTCGACAGCTTTCTCATGAGCGTCTCGATCTGGCCCGCCGTCATTCCGCCCGACAGCAGGTACTTCTTCGCGCCGGAGGCGAGGTCGGCCTTCTCCGGATCATCCGCGCCCGCTATGACTTTCAGCATGCCGAGCACATCCTGCGAAATGAGCTTGTACTGCTCGCTGCCCTGCTTGACACCGTAATAGTCGACGTAGCTTTGCATGTAGTCTTCGACTATCCGGTCCTTGGAGGCGCCCATGAGGGCCTCGACCAGGGCGGCGAAGAAACCGGTGCGGTCCTTGCCTTCCGTGCAGTGGAAGAGGTAGGGCCCGTCATGATCGGCCATGAACACGAGGCCCTCGACGACCTTCGCCCTGAAATCGTCGCTGGCGAAGGCGAGGTTCATGTTGAGGAACAGCACCCGGCCGTCCCTGGAAAGCCCGGCGTAGTAGGGCGAGGCGAAATCCTTCGCGGCGAGGTAGGTCTTCATGTTGTCTGCGGCATCGGAGAGATTCACCACCGCTTTCACGCCGGCTTCCTTCATGAGCCTGTCCGCATAGGCCGCGCGACCCAGCTGGTCGTCGATCGGGCTCGAACTGCGGTACAGGACGCCCTCGGCGATGCGGCCCAGGGCGATGGAGCGGAAATTGGCGAACACCTCGTCCGAAGCGTAGTCGCCGCGCTTGTTCGTACGCACGAGCTTCCGAATCTCGTACTGGGCGAGATAGGCCGAGGGAGCGCTCAGCATGATGGCGAACTTGCTGCCGACATCGACCTTGGCGATCGCGTTGAGCTTTCCGTAGTTGATGCATACCGCGATGTCCGTCTGCCCCGGATACGCGCGGATCAGGGGGGCGCCGTTATTCACGTAATAGCCGTCCAGATACGGCGCCTCGAGCACGAAGCCATTGTCGAAGACCACCGTCGCCATGTCGCCGAACTTGAAGCCCAGATCGTCGAACCGCCGAATCGTGATATCGGTGAGGGCATGCCCGTACTTTTCGATCTGCGTCACGGTACCCGAGACGTTCGGGACCTTATAGACGGAAGCGGCCGACAGCCTGGCTTTGAGAGCCGCGATCTCGCCAGAGGAGAGGCCGATTCTCTCGAGGTAGGCCTTCGCCGCCGCGGCGAGATCGACTTTCGAAATATCCGTGCCCTTCGGCAGGCCGCACACCACCATGGTCATGGAGGCCACGATATTGCTGTTCGCGATCGCGGTATACTGATCGGAGCCTTGCTTGACGCCATAGTAGTTCTCGTAGGAGGCCATATAGTCCGAGACCACCTCGTCGAGCCCGGCTCCCATGAGGGATTCGAGCACGGCGCTCAGGAAACCCGCGCGATCCTTGCCTTCGGTGCAATGGAAAAGATACGGCCCCTCATGCTCGATGAGGAAGCGGAGCCCTTCCGCCAATTTCGCGCCGAATTGCGGCGACGAAAGATCGACCCCCATGTTGAGCGCCTTCACCCGGCCGGCTTCGTACAGGGATTTGTAATAGTCCGACTTGAAGCCGGGCGCCGCGAAATAACCCTCGATGTCCTTGTCCGAATCGGAGAGGTTGAGGACGGTCCGTATGCCGACCGCCTTCGCGAGGGCGTCGGCATAGGCGGCGCGGCCGATCTCGTTGTTGACGGGATTGCTGCTTCGGTATGCCAGGCCGGGCTCGATTCCGGTCGTGGCGAGGCTGCGGAAATTGGCGAAGATCGAATCAGTCGCGTATTCCGACCGGACATTGCCGCGCTTGAGCTGGCGAAGCAGGTATTCCGAAAGGTAGCCCGCCTTTTTTGCCAGGGTAAAGGCCAGCGTAGCGCCGACCTTGACATCGTACGTGGTCGAAAAATTGCCCATATTGACGGCGACGATGAGGAGGTTGTCCGTCCGGTCGTCGCGCAGCACGAGGCTGCCCGTATCCACGTCGCTGTAGGAAGTGCAGAAGGGAATCTCGAGCGCCTTGCCGCCGACCGCCACGTTCAGGATGTCGCCCAGGGCGAAGCCCGCGTCGTAGAGCGCCTTGGGCTTGATGTCCATCGCGAGATTGCCGTATTTTTGCACCTCGACGACGGTTCCGACCACCGTTTGATCGGCGCCGAGCGCCAAGACCGTCATGGGCAGGACGAGTGCCATGATCGCGAGCGCCCAAAGCGACAGGGCTATCCTCTTCGTCTGTTGCATGTGTTTCCTCCGGCCGTGAGTATAAACCCCATCGTGGAAGCGGACCATGAATAAAGATCGGACATACGCGTTCCCTGGTCGCTGTGCCCGGCCGCGCGGAGCCGAGCCTCTTCAATCCGATCCTGGAATCGGCCCGAGTGGTTGACAATATAGTCGTATTTGTCTAGATTTCGCTTGACGCTTGGACGGCCTTAAGCCGCCGAGACGCGAGGTGCACATGAAATCATCAGACCTCCCTCCCGCGCGTCGGGAGGGTCGATGCAGCTCATAAGTCTGGAATCGGTCTCCTTCAGCTACGACAACGCCGATGCGCCGGCCCTCGACGCTATCTCCCTCGGGATAGCGGCCGGCGAGTATCTCGCCGTCGTCGGCGCCAACGGTTCCGGCAAGAGCACCCTCCTGCGCCTCCTGAACGGCCTCAGACCCGCGGCCTCGGGCAGGGTCCTGGTCGACGGGATGGACGCCTCGCAGCCGGCCAACGCGCGGGCCGTCCGCTCGGCCGTTTCCCTCGTGTTCCAGTCGCCGCCCGACCAGATCGTCGCCTCGGTCGTCGAGGAGGACGTCGCCTTCGGGCCGGAGAACCTGGGCCTGAGCCGCTCCGAGATCGCCTCGCGCGTCACCGAGGCGCTCGAGGCCGTCGGCCTCGCGGAGGAGCGCAGGCGCCCCCCGCACTTCCTCTCGGCCGGCCAGCAGCAGCGGCTCGCGGTGGCCGGAGCCCTCGCCATGAAGTCTCGCTGCGTCGCCTTCGACGAGGCGACGGCCATGCTCGACCCTCCTTCGCGGGAGGCGATCCTTTCCCTCATGGACGCTCTCGTCGCGAAAGGCGTCGCGGTGGTCCACGTCACGCACGACATGTCCGAGGCCGTCCGGGCCGGGCGGCTCGTCGCCTTGGATGCGGGACGGATCGTCTTCGACGGCGGACCCGAGGAGTTCTTCGGATCTATCTGCGAGGACGCGCTCGGCGGCCTCTCCTGCCTCGTCGCCCCTCCAGCCCTGCGCCTGGCCCGCGGCCTCGGCATCGAGGGCGCCGCCCGCGAAACCGCCGTGGCCATGGCCTCGCGGCTGGCGGACCGCCTTGAGGCGGCCCGAGCCGCGACCTCGGACCTGCCGCCCGCAGCATCGGCGCCCGCAGCATCGGCGGCAGAGCCTGCCGCGTTGCGCGACACTGTATCCGCGCCCGCCGCGGAGGACGCGGCCTTCGACCTGGCTCACGTCTCCTATTCCTATCTCCGGGGAACGGTGAACCAGAGCCCGGCCCTCGGCGGCGTGACGATGTCCGTGCCGCGCGGCTCGGTCCTCGCCCTCGTGGGACGCACCGGCTCGGGCAAGTCCACCCTGCTCCAGCTCCTCGACGCCCTGGCTTTTCCCTCGGAGGGCCGCGTGCTGAGCTTCGGCGAGGACACGGCCGCCCCGGGCACCGACCTGCGCCGCCTGAGGACCCGCGCGCCGATCGCGATTCAGCGACCCGAGTCGGCGCTCTTCGAGCCCTACGCGGGCGACGACGTGGCCTTCGGGCCGAGGAATCTCGGCCTCTCGGGTCGCGCCTTGGTGGAAAGGGTCAAGAGGGCGATGGAGCGCGCGGGGCTCGGCTTCGATCGCTTCCGCGACCGTCGGACGCGCTCCCTCTCCGGAGGCGAGAAGCGCATGCTCGCCCTCGCCGGCGTCCTCGCCCTCGAGCCCGAGGCTCTCCTCCTCGACGAGCCCACCGCCGCCCTCGATCCCGCCGCCAAGGAGCGCGTGCTCGAGCTCGTGTTCGGCTTGGCCCGCGAGGGCGCGACGGTGGTCATGGCCACGCATTCGATGGAAGAGGCGGCGCGCTGCGATCTCGTGGCCGTGATAGCGGCCGGGAGCCTGGCGGCCTTCGGACCGCCCCGCAGCGTCTTCTACGAAGACTACCGGAGTTCCTGGGGCATCGGCCGGCCCTTCGCCTGCGAGTTCGTCCAGACGCTCAGGGCGCGCGGCGCGGATTTTCCGCAGGAGCCGCTCACTCTGGACGAGTTAGGCGAACTTTTACGCGCGCCTCTCCACGCGAGCGCGAGCGCCTCGGTGTCGGACGAGGCCGCCTCGGTGATGCCGAGCGCCGCCGGGAGGCGCGCATGAGAAGCCTGGAATTTTTCCGCAACGTCTCGATCGGCCAGTACATCGACTCGGGTTCGCGCATCCATCGCTTTACGCCGGCCACCAAATACCTGTGGCTCGTCGCACTGGGCGTTCCGGCGGTCGCCGCCTCGCATCCGAGCGTCGTGCTGCTCGGCTTCGCCGCGGCCCTCGCCCTCGGCGCGGCCGCGGGTGTCCGGCCCGGCTTTCTCCTGCGCGGTCTCAAGCCCGCGCTGCCGCTCTTCGCCCTGATCGCCGTATTCCAGATAGTCTTCGGCTGGCCGGGCGACCGCTCCGCCGTGCTGTTCCGGCTAGGCCCTCTCGACCTCACCCAGAGAGTCCTGGGCACGGTCGTCATGGCCGTCGTGCGGACGATCTCGCTCATGACCCTCATTTCGCTGTTCACCTCCGTGACGACCGAGGGCGAGATCGCCCACGGCATCGAGGACTCGCTCTCCCCTCTGGCGCGCCTGGGCTTCCCCGCCCATTCCCTGGCCCTCGCCGTGGCCACCGCCTTCCGCTTCGTGCCCATCGTGGCCGGCGAGCTCGAGTCGATCGTCAAGGCCCAGGCCGCCCGTGGCGCCGACTTCGGCTCGGGTCGCGGCGGCCCCTTCAAGAAGACCCGCGCCTACCTTCCGCTCTTCGTCCCGGTGACGATCCGCGCCCTCGAGCGCGCCGAGGCCCTGGCCGAGGCCATGGAGGCGCGCTGCTACTCGGGAGGGAACGGAAGGACGCGCTACCTCGTCTATGAAACGACCAAGGCGGATTCTTGGGCCAGGGCGGCCGCGCTCGCCTATTGCGCGGCGGCCCTGATCCTGGATATCGTTATATAAAATTGATATCCGATTCGGGCATGACGCCGGGTTCGACCCATCGCGGCGGACACCGGACGTTAAGGAGGTTTCCATGGCAGTTTCTTCGCCGGTGAGGAAGATCGTGGTCTCGGGCGCGCTGGGCGCCGTCTCCATCGTCCTCGTCCTATTCAACATCGGGTTCATTCCCTGGTTCGCCGGGGTCTCGATCACCTTCATGCATGTCCCCGCCATCATCGCGGGCGTGCTCGAAGGTCCGGCCGCAGGGGCCGTGGTCGGCGGAATCTTCGGCGTGACCTCGCTCGTCAAGGCCGCCACCCAGCCTCAGGGGCCGATCGACGTGTTCTTCACCAATCCCCTGATCTCCGTCCTGCCGCGGATCCTCGTGGGCGTGGTCGGCTGGGCGGTGTTCCGCCTGTTCCGGGGCCGCCTCACGGGCGCCGCCGCGGCGACGGCCGGAGTCGCGGGCTCGCTCGCGAACGCCCTCCTCGTGCTGGGCCTCCTCGTCCTCTTCAAGGCCATCCCGCTCGCCGTGGCCGGCACGGTCTTCGTGTCCAACAGCCTCATCGAAGCGGCGGCAGGAGGCATCCTCACCGTCGCGGTCGTCTCGGCCTGGAAAGGCATAGAGAGCCGCTCGGGCAAGTCCCGGCTCGCCGACGAGGGGTCTTGAGCATGCTCCTGGCCATCGACGCCCGCAATCGCTCGGTGACGATAGGCCTCCGCGACGGATCGGAGTGGCGCTCGATCAAACGCTTCGGCTTCGCGCCGGAGCGGAGCGCCGACGAGTACGCCTTCCTGTTTTCGACGCTGACCGCCGCGCTCCCCGCGTCCGCGGCGCGCCGCGGGGAGAACAAGGAGGGGGTCGTTTCCGCCGGGGCGGTGGATTCGGCGTGGATAGCGAGCGTCGTGCCCGCCCTGACGCCGCGGCTCATCCAGGCGGTGGCCTCGGCCTTCGGCGTCGAGGCCACGGTGATCGGTCCGGGCGTGCGCACCGGGGTCAAGATCCGCACCGACCAGCCCTCGGAACTCGGCGCCGACCTCGTGTGCGCCGCCGCCGCGGCCTACGATCTTCTGCATGGGCCCTGCATCGTGGTGGACTTCGGCGTCGCGCTTACCCTCTCGGCCATCAACGCCTCGGGCGAATTCCTCGGCGCGGCCATCGCGCCCGGAATCTCGGCGGCGGCCGAGTCCCTGCGCGCCAGCGCGGCCCAGTTGCCGGAAGTGCTGCTCGACTTCCCGGCGGCCGCGATCGGGCGCAGCACTGCCTCGGCCATCCAGTCGGGGATTCTCCTGGGCTACGAGGGCCTCGTCCGTTCGCTGGTGGAGCGCATGTCCGCGGAGCTCTTCGCCGACTCGGGCGGCTCGCCCTCGGGCTCGGGCGCGGCGGTCATAGGCTGCGGCGAGAACATGGGGCGCCGCCTCCTGGCCGCCTGCGGCTACGATCGCTTCGTACCCGAGCTGGTCCTCGAAGGCGTGTCGCTCATCGCCTCCCGCTCCTCGCGACGCTGAGTCAGGCGGGCTTGCGGAGCACCGCCAGATCGGGGCTCTCGAGGAGGACGAGCTCGAGACCGAGCGCGCCCGCCAGGCAGCGGAAGCTTCGGGGACGGTAGAAACCGAGATGGGTCAAGTCGCGGCGGTACCACCAGGACTCGAAGGCCTCCAGGCTGTCGGGCGCGAAGCGCGTGCGGATGGCCAGGATCCCGCCCGGGAGCAAGAGCCGGGCCAGGGCGGCGAAGGTCCTGCCAGGCTGCCGCAGATGCTCCGCCACCTCGTGAAGGGCTATGGCGCCCCAGCCGCGGCGCCGCCATGCGCCGCCCGGCGCGAAATACGGATCGTAGGACGTGGCCGCCCAGCCGCGCTCGGCCAGCAGGAGCGAGAGCGAGTTCACCGGCCCCGAGCCGAAGTCGAGCACCGAGGCTCCCCGCTCCAGAAAGGGCTCGACGGCGCGCTCGATGAAAGTCCCGAGGAAGGCGCGGTAGCCAGGCTCGGCCGGATCGTTGCGGTGCAGCCGGTAGCGCGCCTCTTCGGACTCGCGGCTGGGAAAGAAGCGTCGAGCCAGAGCGATGTAGCCGCAGTCGCCGCAGCGCAGGTAATCGGCGTCGCCGACCGATTCCGAACGGGTAGCGGCGGAGCCGCAAAGCCTGCAAAGCATGATCGGTCGACTGTAGCTCCGCCTGGCCGCGGCTGGGAAGGGTCGGCAGTGTTACGAAGAGTGGTGACGGCTCAGAATGGCTCCCGCCTGAAGCGGCGAGACCGGGAGGCGCCGCAATTAGCAGGGCCGTCCACAAGATTCGTAACACTGATGACGATTCGCGGGAAACCGCCTTGAAATGCGGCACCAATTTCAATAATAACCGATTTTCGAAATCGGCTCCCTTGACCAAGGACCGTGAAAACCGGTATAAACCCTCTGCCCATAGTAGCTTGTGCGAGAGGTTCCGTAGCCTCTCTCTTCATTCTTCGAAGGGGCGCGGCGGGGTAGCTCAGATGGCAGAGCAAGCGGCTCATATCCGCTGGGGCGTGGGTTCGATTCCCTCCCCCGCTAACGAACGAGGCGGCCTTCTTTGGAGGGCCGCCTTTTTTTCCGCTTCTAGTGAAGATACTCGGTGTGATCCTTCAGCGTTCCGGCGAGCTGGGCTTTCAGCGCATCGTCGATAGCGGTCATATCGGTGACGAGAGGGCGAACTCCGACCTGCTTCATGCTCTCGTAGGCCCCGGCGCCCATGCCGCCGACCACGAGGTACTGGCAGTCGTGGATGGCTGCGGCCATCTTCGCGTGCCTATCCTCGGCCTCCGCTCCGAACCCGTGCCGCTCGCCGGCCTGAGTTCCGTGCTGACCGCCTTGCTGTTCATCATGCGAACCGGCAAAGTGCGCATGCCCCATTTTTTCCCGCCGTTCCCTGGAGACGATTTTCCCGTCTTCCACCGTGAGCACTTCATAGAACCTGGCCCTGCCGAAATGCTGGCTGATGGTGATTCCGTCGTCGGTCACGAAAGCGATCTTCATAGCATACTCCTTCTCGTGCTGGGTGTGGGTGTTATAGGCCTTTGCTTATAATACTGGAATTTCGGCCTGTCGGCTACTTTGAGACGCGAGAGAGTGGCGAGGGTGTTACGAAGACTGGTGAGGCTTCAATGAAGCCCCGCCCGAGCAGACCGTAAACGGGACACAATTTGTTGTGGCATACACAAGGGTAGAAACGCTACCCACGGTATTCGACGAGGATAGACCTTGTATTCTAAGCGCAGATTATTCCTACAAGGCAGAAAGGGGTTTGGTGAGGAGGGAATGAGGAGGGATCGATTACCTGAAGATGTCGATATGCTGGCCGAAGCCTTCGGGCAGAGGGGCGGCTGAGCCGAGACCTTTGATGAGGTCCGAGGCCTGCTGCTCCGAGCCCTTGAGGCTCTTCGAGAGCATGGTGACACCTACCTGGTCCATGACATTCGCCTGAGACGAGATCATGCTTGCAGATGCAATGTCCATGCCATGAATATAACCTTGGAGCGGCGGGAAAACAAGGGCCTGGGCCGTTGTCAGGCGCCCGCTCCGGCCGTCTTACGCGCTTCGGACCTCCCCCTTCTTCTGGCCTCCGAGTCCTCCGAGTTTCCCTCCGAACACGTGGACGAGCAGGCCGGCCAGGATCAAGGCGGCGGCCGCCGCGTCCAGGCCGCGGAAGGGCTCATGCAAGACGAGCGAGGCGGCGAGGAGACCGAAAATCGGCACCAGGAGCGAGAAAGGAGCGATCTTGCCCGCACCGTGCCGCATGATGAGGGTATTCCACAGTCCGTAGCCGACGAGCGTCGAGAGTACGACGAGATAGGCGAGAGCTCCAAGGGTGAGGAGACTCAGCTCCGCGAAGGCCGCGCCTATCCGCCCGGGTCCTTCGAAAGCGAGCGAGAGGGCGGCGAGAGGCAGGGGCGAGAAGAGGCTCGACCAGACCATGAGGCCGAGCGCGTCGGTTCCGGGCATGTTCCGCACCACGACATTGGCCGCCGCCCAGCCGAGGGCCGCCAGGACTATCATGGCGACGAGCAGCGGATTGAGGGCTCCCGAGCCGATCTCGGCTCCGAAGGCGAAGAATGCGAGACCGAGCGCCGCGACGGCCATGCCGACGAGGTTATGCGCCCTCAAACGCTCGCCGAGGAAGGCCGCGGCGAGGAGGGCTGTGAGGAAGGCCTGGGCCTGGAGCAGGATCGAGGAGAGTCCCGCGGGAGCGCCGAGCTTGATCGCGGTGAACAAAAAGCCGAACTCGCCCACTCCAAGGAAAAGCCCGTAGGCGGCGATCTTGCCGAGCGGGGCCTTCGGCCGCTTCACGAAAAAGACGGCAGGTATGGCGCTGAAGAAGAAACGCAGCGTGGCGAGCGCGAGGGGCGGCACGCTGGAGACTCCCACCTTGATGACGACGAAGTTGAAGCCCCAGATAGCCGCGATGAGCAGACTCAGGGCCACCGTGCCGGCGCCGATTCGGGTTTCGTTCATGAAGGCGACTATAGCGTTTCCCGGGCCGCGAAGCCACTTCCCCACGTAGCCGAGTTTTGAAAGACCCTCGGATGTCAGCCGTGAATTCCGATCCTGCCCCCGAGCCTGAGTTTGCCCGGTCCGAGCAGCATCAGGGCCAGGGCGCTCAGGAAGAAGAAGGCATCGAGCTCCAAGGCCCAGCCTCCCGATTTCGCGAGCGTGAACACTTCGGGCATGCGCACGAGCAGTATGGCCACGGCCAGATCGAAGGCGATCACAAGGGCCGACAGGCGGGTCCAGAAGCCCAGGATGATGAAGATGGGCGCCACCACTTCGCCTAGGTACACGCCGTAGGCGGCGAAGGCAGGGTAATTGTGCGCGGCCAGCATGTTCCGTATCATGTCGACGCCATGGACCACCTTGCCGATGCCGTGAAAGAGCAGGAGTCCGCCCAGCATGATTCGAATGACGAGTTTCCCTATGTCCTCGAGATTGATTTTCTTCGCTTCGTCCACGGTTTTCGCTCCTCGCGGCGCCTGACGCAGGCGCCGCAGAAAGGTCTATGGATGACTTGCCAGTTCGGGGCGTCTTTCCGTAGAATAACTC
>DATKVK010000009.1:0-63726 GCA_035530095.1 Rectinemataceae bacterium
CAAAAAGCCGCCCCGGCAGGCCGGAGCGGCTTCATCGAACGACCCGAAAGTCAGCTTACTTGCGGACGGAGTAGAACGCCTTCTTCCCGGGATATGCGCGAAGCGCCTCTCGGCGCTTCGCGATGCAGTTCGCGCAAGCGCGAACTGCTCGGCCCTTTGGCATCGCCTCGTACGGCTCCGCCGGTACCTACTTCCTGACGCTGTAAAAGGCTTTCTTCCCGGGATACTCGGCGATGCCCTCCATCTCGTCCTCGATGCGCATGAGCTGGTTGTACTTGCAGATGCGGTCGGTGCGCGACATGGAGCCGGTCTTGATCTGGCCGGTCTCGCGGGCGACGGTGAGGTCGGCGATGAAGGAATCCTCGGTCTCGCCCGAGCGGTGCGAGACGACGGCGGTGTAGCCGGCGCGCTTGGCCATCTCGATGGTCTCGATGGTCTCGGTCACCGTGCCGATCTGGTTGAGCTTGATGAGGATCGAGTTGCAGGCGCCCATGGCGATGCCCTTCTCGAGGCGCTTGGTATTGGTGACGAAGAAATCGTCGCCGACGATCTGGATCCGGTTGCCGAGGGCCTTGGTGAACTTCACGTAGCCTTCCCAGTCGTTCTGGTCCAGGCCGTCCTCGATGGACACGATCGGGTACTTGTTGACCCACTTCGTGTAGAGCTCGATCATCTCGTCGGAGCTGAAGAGCTTCCCGGGATTGGACTTCCAGAACTTGTAGCCCTTCTTCTCTCCCTCGTCGAAAAGCTCGCTGGCCGCCGGGTCGAGGGCGATGCCGATCTGCTCGCCGGGCTTGTAGCCGGCCTTCTCGATGGCCTTCATGATGTAGTCGAGGGCGTCGTCGTTGCCGATGTTCGGGGCGAAGCCGCCTTCGTCGCCGACCGAGGTGTTGTGCCCGTCGGCCTTGAGGATCGACTTGAGGCTGTGGAAGATCTCCGCGTTCATGCGGACGGCCTCGCGGAAGCTCTCGGCGCCCACGGGCATGATCATGAACTCCTGGAAGTCGACCTTGTTGTCCGCGTGCTTGCCGCCGTTGATGATGTTGGACATGGGCACGGGCAGGAGCGTGGTGTGAGGGCCGCCGAGGTACTTGTACAGGGGCACGCCGAGGAACTCGGCCGCGGCGCGGGAGACGGCCATGGACACGCCGAGGATGGCGTTGGCGCCGAGCTTGCCCTTGTTCTCGGTCCCGTCAAGATCGATCATGGTGCGGTCCACGTCGACCTGCTCGAGGGCGTCGAGCCCGCAGATCTCGGAAGCGATCGCGGTGTTGACGTTCTCGACGGCCTTGAGGACGCCCTTGCCGAGATAGCGTTTCTTGTCGTCGTCGCGGAGCTCGACGGCCTCGTATTCGCCGGTCGAGGCCCCGGAGGGAACCGCGGCTCTTCCCATCGTCCCGTCTTCCAGGACGACGTCCACCTCTACCGTGGGATTGCCGCGGGAATCGAGTATCTCGCGGGCCTCGACGTATTCGATAATGCTCATAGTACGCTCCTTATCGCGAAGGATGGCTGGTTGTAGAACACTAGCCGCTACGGCAAAACGCGTCAAGGCGGCTCGGTTCCTCGGCACAGAATCATCCCTTTGCCTGCGCCTTCAGCCGTTTCAGCGCCTCTTTTACCGTGTTTTCGATCTGCCCGGTGAGTTCGGGAGGCGTGAAGATATTAAGGATGGCGCCGATCCCGAAGAAGGGCTTGCGCAGACCCGGGCTCGTGAAGTTGCGCAGGTAGAGCATGGTCTTGCCGTCGACCTCGACCTCCTTCAGGTACCAGGACGAAAAGGAATCGAAAAGGTTGTGGTCGAGGCTCTCGAGCAATCGCGCGCGGATGCCCGCTTCCCCGGGGCCGAGCTCGTCGACGAGGATCTCCGAGCGGACTCTCGAGCCGAACTTGATGCCGAGGAAATAGATCCCTATGTCCTGGTACACCACGGCCCGATGCGCGTCCTGATATTCGACCTTGACGTCGAGAAGCCGCGGGGAGTAGGCCTTCTGCCCCGGGTAATCGGTCAGCACATCGAGCACGGCCTGCAGAGGCACGTCGTACACCGCCTCAGCCTCGCCGAAGCCGCTCAATCTCGACTCGCCCGTGGCCGGATCGTTGAAGGTCTTCACCTGCATGTCGATGAGAGTCGGCTTATTCACCAAGGCGGCCAAGTCGGTCCCGGCCGGAATGCCGTAGCGCACGTCGAAGCCCGGATAGGCATCCTTCGTCTGCGGCGCATCGCCCGCGGTCTGCGCATCGCCCGCGGTCTGTGCGTCGCCCGCGGTCTGTGCGCCGAGGGCGGCGGCGGCAAGAAGCAGCAGTACAACCCGGCCGGTCCGACTCGCGGCGCCGCGAGCGCCGCGAAAGGCCAGGCGAGCGCAGGTACGACTCGCGGCTAGATCCGACATCGTCACCCCTCCCGGGAAAACTCAGCTTTTCGTTTCGCTCCCCAGCAATGACATGATCCGTTCGAGATCGTCCATCGAATAGTACTCGATCACGATGCTTCCCTTGTTCGAATTGCCCCGTATGCTCACCTTCGTGCCGAGGGCCCCGATGAGGCTCTCTTCGACCGCGCGGATATCGGGGTCGTGGGGACGCGCGGCTTTTTCCTTCGGCTGCTTGCCGAAGCCGCCGCTATTCATTTCCTGGGCGGCCGTCTCGGCCTCGCGCACCGAGATGCCCTCGGCCTTGACCCTGGCGAAAAGCCGCTCCCTCCGGACGGGATCCGCGACCATGAGGATAGCGCGCGCGTGTCCTGCGCTCAAGGAACCGTCGCGCAGGGAATCGAGCATGGGTTCGGGGAGTCGCAGCAGGCGCAGGGAATTGGCTACCGCGCTCCGGCTCTTGCCCACCACATCGGCGATTTCTTCCTGCGAGCGCCCTCCCATGCCCATGAGGGCGCGGTAGGCTTCCGCTTCGTCGATAGGATTCAGGTCTTCGCGCTGAATGTTCTCGATGAGAGCTATTTCGAGGCGCCGCTCGGGGCTGAAGGAGCGGAGAATGACCGGCACTTCGCGCAATCCCGCCGCTTCCGCCGCTCGGAAACGCCGCTCTCCGGCGACGATGACATAGGCGCCGTCCCCGGCATCCTCGGCGATTATCGGCTGAATCAAGCCGTGCCGCTTCAAGGATTCGGCCAACTCGGCTATCGATTCGGGCGGGAAACTCTTTCTCGGCTGATCGGGATTGGGCCTTAGCCTGCCGAGCGGCACCCGCAGGATGCCGTCCCGCGGCTCCTCCCCCGCTCCCAGCGAGAGCGGAACCGGCTCCGGCTCCGGGATGAGCGCACCCAAGCCCTTGCCGAGCCCGAACTGCTTAGCCATGGGCCGCCCCGTTCGCGGGAAGGGCGCTCGCCTCGCCCCGGGCCAAGACTTCCTTCGCAAGAGCCTCGTAGCTCTTGGCTCCGATGCAGGTCGGGTCGTAGAGACAGACCGGCACCCCGTGCGAAGGGGCTTCCGAGAGCCGGACATTGCGCGGCACGATGGTCTTGTAGACCCGATCCTTGAAATATTCCGTCACCTGCGAGACCACGTCCTGCGCGAGCTTTGTCCGGGAATCGTACATGGTGAACAGTATGCCGCCTACACGAAGCTGCGTATTCATTCCTTTCTGGACGAGGCTGACGGTCTGGAGGATCAAGGACAGGCCCTCGAGCGCGAAATACTCGCACTGCAGCGGAATGAGCACCTCGTCGGCCGCCACCAGCCCGTTGAGCGTCAGGATTCCGAGACTGGGCGGACAATCGATGAGCACGTAGTCGTATTCATCGATGACCTCGGCTATCGCCCGCTTCAGGTATTCGTTGCGATCTTCCTTATCGACCAGCTCCACCGTGGCGCCGGAGAGGTCGATCGAGGAGGGGACCAAGTCCAGCCATTCTATCTTGGTGGGAATGATGATCTCGGCCATGCTGGCCTGACCCGACACGACTTGATAGACGCCTCTCCGCCCCGGGGATCCGCCCACGCCGCTCGTCAAGTTGGCTTGAGGGTCGAAATCCACGAGAAGAGTCCGCTTCCCCGAGAGGGCCAAATAGGCTCCGAGGTTGATGGCGCTGGTAGTCTTGCCCACCCCGCCTTTTTGGTTGACGAAAACGATGGTACGCGCCATTAACCTCTCCGCGCTCAAGTTCGTTTATTGTAGCATATCGACCGCTTCCGTCCAAGGCCGGGCCATGTCGACACTCGCTTGACCCATCCCCGTCCGGATGACTACATTGTCAGCAAGGAGTAGGCCATGCTCACGGAAAGAGTTCAGCGCGCAATCCAGGACGTACGCCCTTCGCTTCAGGCGGACGGCGGAGATATTGAACTTGTATCGGTCGGCGAGGACGGAATAGTCACCGTAAAGCTCACGGGTGCATGCGGTTCCTGTCCCATGTCCACCATGACCCTCAAGCTCGGCGTCGAAAACTATTTGAAAAAGACGGTTCCGGAAGTGAAGGAAGTCGTACAGGCCTAGGCCCGGAGACTTTCGCCCTTCTTCCCTCCGCCGAGGCGGTCGATCGGCCGCCCCGCGAAGGAAATGCGACCTCAGCCGTAAAATTCGTACAATGCCTAATGAACTCCGTCATCGCAGGCGTCGTCGATGACATTCGCGCGCCGCGCCTCCATGGCGCTCGGAGTCGCGCATGGATCCAAGGGTACTTGGTCCATCGTCTGACCGCAGCATTCCGGCGCGGGCGCAAGCGCATCGAGCACGATTTCCCGGCCGCAATCCTTGCAAGTATACGTTTTCGTGGCCATACGGTGCCTCCTCGGACGATCGATTTCCGCGTCGTCCCTAAGGCGAAGATACTGTCATCGGGCGTCAGGGGCAAAGATCGCGCCCCTCATCTCGCGTACTGTTTCCCCAACCGCGATATTTCCCCGGCCATTTCCGCAAGTCCTACCTGTTGCATGACATGTCCCATTTCGAAAGCCGCCTTCGGCATGCCATAGACGATGCTCGAGCTCTCGTCCTGCCCCAGCGTCAGCCCTCCTTCGCGGTAGATGGAGCCGAGTTCCCGCGCTCCATCCTTTCCCATGCCGGTCATGATGACGCCCAGCGCCCTGTTGGCATAGTTCTTGGCGACGCTTTCGAAGAGCACATCGGCGCTGGGGCGGTGTCCGTTCACCGGCGGCGTATCGGCCAGGCGCGCGACGGCACCCAGCGGCCGCTTCTCCACGAGCAGATGCTTGTCTCCCGGCGCGATCAGGATTCGGCCGGGCCTAATGAGATCGCCGTCGGCGGCCTCTTTGACATCGAGCGGGCAGATGCGATCGAGGCTCTTGGCGAACTCTTCGGTGAAGCCGGGCGGCATATGCTGCACCACCAGGATCGGCTGGGCCAAATCCGCGTCGATCTTGGAAAAGACTTCCCGCAGCGCGTTCGGGCCTCCCGTGGAGATGCCGATGGCGATGACTTCGATCGGGCCCGGCGCTCTGGCGGGTTTGGGCGGTTCGACCGGCGTCTTCCCCCGCTCTCGGCCGTCAAGAAGCGGAGCGGGCACGAAGTACCGTTCGGGAGCGCCGAAGTCGTATTTCGGGGAGGCCTTTCCCCGCAAGCGCCGATGCTGGGCTCCGTGGGCGAGCAGCAGCCGGGCAAGTTCGGCGGCTACCATGTGTATATCCGACGAGGTAGAGCCGGAAGGCTTGGTGATGAAGTCCGCGGCGCCGAGCGCGAGCGCTTCCATGGTGATCTGCGCGCCCTTTTTGGCGAGCGAACTCAGTATCACCACCGGGACGTCTATGCCGAGCCTTTTCCTCTCCTTGAGGAACTCGATGCCGTTCATCTCCGGCATTTCGAGATCGAGCACGATGACGTCGGGATCGCAGCGAGGTATTTTCTGCAGGGCGAAGACGCCATTCATGGCCTTGTCGGCCACGACGAGACCGGGCGTGGCTTCGACTATTTTCGAGATGAGATTTCTCATCAGAGCGGAATCGTCCACTACGAGGACAGAGACTGCATCAGGCACGGCGCCACGCTCCCTAGGTGAATTTACGATAAAAGGTCGCCCAGTCAGTCTTCACGAACTCGAACCTGGTATTCATGCCGAAGAGCGACTCGGAATGGCCGATGAAAAGGAAGGACTTGGGCGCCATGGCGTCCCAAAACCGTTCGATCGTCGCCTTTTGGGCCGCTTCGTCGAAATAGATGAGCACATTGCGGCAAAAGACGACATCGAGATTGCGTAGTCCGGAATCGTTCTTGAGATTGTGGTAATCGAAACGGACCAGCTTCTTGATCTCGTCCTTGAGCTGGTATCCGCCCGGCTTGCGTTCGAAGTACTTGGCCAGATAGGCATCGGGCATTCCCTGTATGCGCTGATCAGGATAGAAGGCTTCCTTGCCTACCATCAGGCATTTGAGCGAGATGTCGCTGGCGACCACCTCGAAGGTCCAGCCCGGCGGCGTTATTTGCCTGAGCAAAAGAGCGAGCGAATACGGCTCCTCGCCCGTCGAGCAGCCGGCGCTCCAGAAACGAAGACGCCGATCGCCCGATGCGCCTCTCATCTTGACGAGCTCGGGAATCACGTACTTTTCCAAGGCATCGAAATGCGCCTGATTCCGGAAAAACCGCGTAAGATTCGTCGTGACCGAATCCAGAAGGGTCTTAAGCTCTTCCTTATCGCGAGTGATGAGGAGGTAGTAATCCCGCAGGGCATCGAACTTCTTTTCACGGAGCCGTTCCTTCAGCCTGCTTTCGAGGATGGAACGGTTCGTGGCCGAAAAGGTGATGCCGCTCTCGTCGTAGATGAGTTTTCGGTAGAGCTCGAAATCGGCGTCATTCAGGAAATCGGACATGCCCTCCGCTCCACCTTTCTCCGCTGCGTCTCGCTATTTGCGGTAAAAAAAGCATAGGCGCGGCCGACGGGGGTGTCAATAGACAGCCTTGCTGAGGCTCCCGCGCTCCCCTACAATTAGGGCATGAGTCTCCTGGAAAAAATCAAAGCCTTGCTCTCCCGCATCTTCGCGAACGATCCCCAGGAAGGGAAGCGCAGGGCGGAACTTCGCCGCATCAACGCGATACTCGCTGAGCTGCGGCCGCCGTATTTCCGACCAAAGGCGAATCTCGTGCTTCCGGGTTTCGCGCAGGCCATCTACCATTTCCATTCCCTGCTGCGTCCCCTGGCCGAGCTGGCGCGCGCCACCGTGGCCAACTCCGACATCAGAGTATCCCAGCGCTTTTTCGACTACCTCATCGATTGCCGTCTCCCCCATGAGGAGCAGGACGCGAAACGGTTTTTCTCCTACGAAGGGATGTCGGAGCGCATGCAGCAGGCCCTTCGCCCCGACGACGAGTTCGAAGCGATCGATCGGGAATTTCATGGTTTCCTGCACTCGCTCGATGAGCTCGGGCCGCGCGTCGTCAACCTGGACCTCTTCGAGGTCGATCGTTTTCTGGACATCTGCCGGCACGATTACGAACGGCTTCTCGGGCTCTTCGACCCCAGCGTCAGCCTCGCCGACCCTCGGTATCGGCCCGATTTCGCCTCGATCCCGGGCGACCAGGCGCTCCCCGAGCTCATCGATTTCTATTATCTCATCGAAGGCTTCGTCTTCTCGACGCAATTGAAGGAAAACATGTTCCGGCTCCTCGAACGACGCGCGCCGGGTTCCTCCGACGCCGGGAAACGGGCCAAGGTGGACAAAATTTTCGCCCAGCTCGACAAGACCATGGCCGGCAGATTCAACAAGGAAATTCTCCTCGCCCTCATACGCTCGATTCGGGGCGACCCCTTCTTCGTCCCGCCCACGCCCCGGGAGCGGAAAGACTTCCTCGATTCCTATCGGCGCCGCCTCGTCGTCCAGTACGAAAAGGACCGCGAGAGGCTGCTGCGGGAGCAGCATGAAAACGCCATCGCCACGGACATCCAAAGCCTGTTCGGAGAGGCGGAAATCCTCGAGGTCGAGGGCTACGACGAGGAAAACGACGCGTTTCTTCGCGGCGAGAGTCCGAACAGCTTCATGTGGATCAAGCCGGTCCGCATCCTGAAGACCTTCATCGTGGCGTTTTTCGAGCCCTTCCTCAAGGAACCGGTCAAGCGCATCCTCGTAGAGGGGTACTTCGACAACAAGAACTTCCAGAACAACCTCGCCAACATCCTCTATCAATGCGACCGGTCCTCGGCTCGGATCCAGGATTTCGAAAACCAGCTCAAGGGCAACGGAAGAGTGTCCCTCGTATCGATGAACAGATATATCGAGGAAATGAAGCGCGGCAAGGACATCGCGGCCTTCCTGAGCCGCCTCGTCGATTCCATAAACGCCCGCGCCCGGGAAATCGTCGAGGACGAAGCCGCGCTGTTCGCCATGCTGGGCGACGCGCTCGGCGATCTGCTTTCCGATTACCGAAAGTCGAGTCCCGAACTCGTCACCAATATCAGGACCCTCGGCGGGGGGCGCAACAAGGAGATACTCGCGCAGATTCACGCCGGCCGCGAGAAGATTTCGGTTCTGGTGAAAATCATGCGCAATTTCACCTTCGTCAAAACGCCGATTCCGGGCACCCTGACGGCTCCATCCGTATCGCCCGAGGCGGGATATCCGGGAAGCGGTCCCCTCATGGGCGATCTGCCGCTCGAGGAGGATTCTTCGGAGCCCTTGGAGGAGATCTGACGCCGCCTTTTCCCCAGGGCTCGCCTTGACCTCGCAATAGCCCCCGTGCTAGAACCGGCCATGGAAGGCTTAGGTCACCACTGCGGCGTCGCGGGCATTTTCGCTCCCGAGGCGCAAAATATCCCCGAACTGCTTTTCTATATGCTTTTCTCGCTCCAGCACCGCGGCCAGGAGTCGTGCGGCATAGCCTGGGAAGAGGAAGGCGTCTGGCGTTCAAAAAAAGACGTCGGCATGGTGGCCCCCAACCTGAGCGGTTTCGCGGCCGAACGGCACCCGTCCAAGCTCGGCATAGGCCATGTGCGCTATTCCACGGCCGGCGGCTCCGGCATCGCGAATGCGCAGCCGCTGATCGTATCCTGCAACAAGGGACGCATCGCCCTGGGCCACAACGGCAACATCTCCAACGGGGGGCTCCTCCGTTCCCGATTGACCGAGCAGGGCTCCATCTTCCAAGGAACGGCCGATTCCGAACTTATCCTCCACCTCATTTCCCGCTCTCCGGCTCAGCGCAGGGAAGTCTTTCTCTCCGACGCCCTCGCGCAGCTCGAAGGCGCCTACAGCCTCGCCATGATGCACGAAAATGCGCTCGTGGCCGCGCGCGACCCCTCAGGCTTCCGTCCCCTCTATCTCGGATTCAAGGATGGCGCCGTGTTCGTGGCCTCCGAAACCTGCGCCCTGCACGCGCTGGGGCCGATGGACTATCGCGAGGTGGAGCCCGGCGAGCTGGTGATCGCCGACGACGAGGGGCTTCACTCCTACAGCCTCCCGCACCGAGCCCCTCCGAGCAAGTGCGCCTTCGAGCTCATCTATTTCGCTCGACCCGACTCCGAGATTTTCGGCGAGTCGGTTCACGCCATTCGCACCCGACTCGGCGAGGCCCTGGCCGAGCAAGACGATGGAGACCTCGACGCGGACATCGTGGTGCCCGTTCCCGATTCCGGGACGATCCCCGCCATCGGCTATGCGCGGCGCGCCGGCATCCCCTTCGATTTCGGCCTCGCGCGCAGCCACTACGCCGGAAGAAGCTTCATCATGCCGACGAAAGACCAGCGCGAGCTGGCCGTGAGGCTCAAACTCCATGCGGTCTCCCAAGTCGTCGGCGGGAAACGCGTCGTCATGATCGACGATTCCCTCGTGCGGGGCACGACCAGCAGAATCATCGTCGGGCTCCTCCGCGAAGCCGGAGCGAAAAGCGTCCATGTACGGCTTGCGGCGCCCGAGATAAAATGGCCATGCTACTACGGAATCGACATCCCGGATCGGGATCAGCTGATCTCGAATAGACTCGAGCCCGACGACATCGCCCGCGAGGTGGGAGCCGACTCGATTCGCTTCCTCTCGCAAGACCGCCTCTTGAAGGCGTTCGGCGGCACGGGGGGCTATTGCTGCGCTTGCTTCGACGGGAAGCACCCCTTCCCGTCCAAGACAGGCAGAAAGGAAACCGCATGAGCGGCCTCGACTACGAAACGTCCGGAGTCTCCATCAAGAAAGGCGACGATTTCGCGAATTTCATCAGGTCCTTCCCATCGAAGGCGGTATCCAAGAACATCGGAGGCTTCGCGGGCGGCGCAGCCCTGGATCTCTCCGGCTACCGCGAACCGGTGCTGCTGTCGACCACCGACGGCGTCGGCACGAAGCTCCTCGTAGCCCAGCGCCTGAAAAAGTACGACACGATCGGCATCGATCTCGTGGCCATGAGCGTCAACGACCTCGTGGTCTGCGGCGCACGCCCCCTGCAGTTCCTCGACTACATCGCCTGCGGAAAGATACACGAGCCGGTGCTCCACGATGTCATCGCCGGCATCGTCGCCGGATGCGAACAGGCGGGCTGCGAGCTCACGGGCGGCGAGACGGCCGAAATGCCCGATGTCTACGGCGAGGACGACCTGGACCTCGCGGGTTTCGCCGTCGGACTCGTCGAAAAAAACAAGATGCTTCCCCATTTGGCCAGGATGGAAGAGGGCGACCTCATCCTCGGCATGCCGAGCTCCGGCCTTCACTCCAACGGCTACAGTCTCGCGCGCAAGGTTGTCGCCGACGGCGACGACGAGGCATGGAAAGAGCTCCTGGCGCCCACGCGCATCTACGTGAAGGACCTCCTCGAACTCATCAGCACGGGACGGGTCCTCGGCGCCGCCCACATCACGGGTTCGGGACTCTACGGCAATGTCGAACGCGTCATCCCGCGTGACCTCGTGCCGCGATTCAGCTGGGACTGGCCTCTTCCCCCTATCTTCCCGAAGATCCAGCAAGCGGGAAAAATCGCCGACGCCGAGATGCGTTCCGTCTTCAATATGGGCATCGGCATGGCGCTCATAGCCAAACGCGAAGAGGCCGATGGGCTCATCGCCATCGCCTCGGCCAAGAGGATTCAGCTCTTCGTCGCGGGAGAGCTCGTCCGTGGCTAGATACGCCGTCTTCGCGAGCGGCAACGGAGGCAACTTCGAAGCCCTCGTCGAGGGACTGCGCGGCCGCCACGACTGCGCCCTGCTCGTCTACGACCGCCACGCGGCCTTCGCCGCCGAGCGCTCGCGCCGGCTCGGCGTCCCGGCGCGCTACATCCGCTACGCCGAAAGGCCGCGCGAGCTCGCCGAATCGGAAATCGAGGGCGAACTCCTCCGATTACGCATCGACGCCATCGCCCTGGCCGGCTTCATGCGCCTTCTTTCGCCGGCCTTCGTGGCGCTCCACGCGGGACGGATACTCAACGTCCATCCCTCCCTCCTTCCCGCCTGGCCGGGATCCCATTCGATAGCCAGGGCCTTCCAAGCCGGCGAACGCCGCTTCGGGGTCACGGTCCATCTCGTCGACGAAGGCGTGGATACGGGGCCGGTCCTCGCCCAGGAAGCCTTCGTGGTCGACGGTTCCGCGACTTTGGAAGAAATCGAGAAGCGCGTTCACGAAATCGAACATCGCATCTATCCGCGAGAGGCCTCGCTTTTTCTCGACAGTCTGGAAGCTTCGAGGAGGACGGCATGAAAGTCATGGTCGTCGGCTCCGGCGCGAGGGAGCACGCTTTGGCCTGGGCGCTTTCCCGCAGCGCGGACTATTCCAGCGCTCGGCCCGGGAAGGAACGCGTCTTCTGCGCGCCCGGCAACGCCGGCACCGAAGGCGTAGCCCGCAATGTCGCCGTCGACCCTCAGGACGGAGCGGCGATGGTCCGGGCCTGCGGGGAACTCGGCATCGACTTGGTCATCGTCGGTCCCGAAGGCGCCCTCGCCTCGGGGCTGGTGGACGATCTCGAAGCGGCGGGCATACGCGCCTTCGGCCCCGGGCGCAGCTCCGCGAGGCTCGAGTCCAGCAAGTCCTTCGCGCGCTCCTTCGCCGAGCGCCACGGAATCCCCTGCGCCCGAACCGAGCGCTTCTCGGACAGCGCTTCCTTCGTCCGCTTTCTCGATGAAATGCGCGATCAGAGGCTCGTCCTCAAGAAAAGCGGCCTCGCCTCCGGCAAGGGCGTATTCGAGTCCGACTCCCGCGAAGAGCTCCGGCGCTTCGGCGAATCCGTCCTGGCCTCCGACGAATTGCTGGCCGAGGAGTACCTGGTCGGCAAGGAACTCTCCGTTTTCGCGCTCTGCGATCTGAGCGATCGGCTTCTTCTCCCCGTCTGCGCCGACCATAAAAAGGCCGGCCCCGGCGACTCGGAGCCGAACACCGGCGGCATGGGAGCCGTCTGCCCCGTTCCCTTCGCCGACGCGGAATTATTGGCGAAAATCGAGCACGAGATCGTCGACCCGACCTTCCGCGGCATGGATCGCGAGAAGCTCATGTATCGAGGCACCCTGTTTTTCGGCATCATGGCGACCGACCAGGGCCCGCGGCTCCTCGAATACAACGTGAGGTTCGGCGATCCGGAGACTCAGTCTTTGCTTCCTCTCCTCGACTCGAACTTCCTCGAGCTGTGCGCCGGCACCGCCGTCGGCCGGCTCTGCTCGCTCAGGCCGAGCGCGTCGAACCGCATCGCCTGCGGCGTGGTCGTGGCCTCGCCGGGCTATCCCGGCGATTACCCGAAAGGGCTGGCCGTCGACCTGGGGCAGCTCGACGCTGGAGCGGAGGCCGGCATTCCGGAACTCGACTCGGGCGTTCCGGGGGCGGAAGCGCTGCTCTTTCACGCTTCGACCGCGCGCGGCCCCGACGGCAGGCTGCGCACCGGCGGCGGGCGCTGCTTCACCGCCGTCGGCGTCGGCGAAACCTGGAAAACAGCCCGCGCTTCCGCCTACGCCGCGGCCGAGGCGGTCAAGTTCGAGGGAGCCTGGTTCCGGCCCGATATCGGCGACAGCTACTATCGTGAGTAGAGAGTTCGGCCTGCGCGCCTAAACGCGGGCGCCGGGCCTCATCGGGAGAAGAGTTCGGGCAAAGCGTAGACGTCTTCGACGCCGGACACGAGCAGTCCGTCCATGCCCAGCTCGAGCGCCGGCGCTATGTCCACGTCGAATCGGTCGCCGATCGACAGACAGAGCTCGGGGCCGAGCTGCAGAAGCCGAAGGGCGAACGCGAAAGGCTCGGTCGCGGGTTTGGATTTCAGCGTGCTGTCCAGACCGACGACGACCGTGAAGCACTCGCTCACGCCGAGGGCTTGCAGGCTCTTCTCTATGACCAGCCGCGGATTATTGCTGACGACAGCCAAGGCGAAGCGCCCCGCGAGCCGGCGCAGCGTCTCCCCGAGGCGAGGGTCCCGACCCAGCCAGGCGGCCGGCTCTATGCTCTCCTCGCGCCAGCGGACGCTCGTCTCCATGTCGAAGCCGAGCGAGGCGGACAGGTTGCCGAGCGAGGTCGGCGGCAAGCCCGCGGCGCGACGTTCGGCGCGGAGCCGCGCGACCAGCTCCGCCGCGGCCTCTGCGCCCATGCCGAGCGCGGAGCCGAGGCGCCCCACGAGGACGTCTTCCTGAAACTTCGCGTAGCCGGGATTGGTGTACAGCGTATTGTCGAGATCGAAGACGAGGCCTTCGATAGACCTGGCGATTGAAGCGTCAAGATCCGAGGATTGAGCATCGTCGCCGAGCCGCGGATCCGCCCCCCGGCGGAAGAACCTCATCTGTCGAAGGCTATGCCGTAGGGAAGCGGCTCGTCCCCGGAACCGGGGCCCGCCGGGGCGCCGTGGGCGCCGCCGGGCTTGGCATGGACCGCGGCGATGCCCGCCATGCGATCGAGCTGCTTCTTGATCCGTTTCGCGACAAGCTCGCGGTTGTCCAGCATGGAGGACAGCGAGCGGTTGTGATGGAGAATGCTGATGATCTGCGCGAAAAGCCCCGTGCAATCGGCCTGGACGTACCATTCCTTCTGCAGCAGCTCGCGATGATGGACGGCGTTGGTTCCGATGATGCGGTGGAAATATCCCAGCTTGTACGCCGCATCGAAATCTTCGATGGCCGATCCGGAGAACAAAGGCAGCGAGACCGCGCAAATCACCCGCTCCGCGCCCATCTCTTTGAGATTCTTCATGCCTTTGATCAGCGTCCCGCCCGTGCCGATCATGTCGTCGGCCATGAAAACGGTCTTGCCGCGAACCTCGCCGAGAAGCCTCATTTCGGAAATATTGCTGTCGGCGGCGTTCTTCGTAACCTTGGAGTAGTCCCGTTCCTTATAAAGCATAGCCAGCGGCCGCTGCAGGGCGTTCGCGTAGAACTTGTTGCGGTCCACCGCGCCGGTGTCGGGAGAGAGCACGACGAGGTCCTCTTTCGAGATGTCCACGACGCCGATCAGCTTCTCTATGATCTGCAGCGAGGCATGCAGGTTTTCCAGCCTGAGCTTGTCGAAGGTGTTTTCGATTTCCCTGCTGTGAATGTCGAGCGTGATGATTCTCGACACCCCGAGGTTCTCGAACATCTGCCCCACGCGGGCGGCCGTCAGCCCTTCGCGCCCCTTCTTCTTATGCTGCCTGCCGTAGGGGTAGGTGGGAAGCACGAGGTTGATGCGCTCGGCTCCGGCTTGCAGCGCGGCGTCGATCGTCACGAACAGGGAAAAGAGGTGGTCGTTCACCGAGAGATAGCGATGCACCGATCCCTCGTTGAAGGATATGGGCTGATGGTTTTCGACGTCCTGGAAGATGTACAGATCCTTCCCGCGGACCGAATCCAGAATTTCGGTCTTCACTTCTCCGTTGGGGAAGGAGGTGTGCCGGGCGTTGATCTTGAATCGAGGCGGCCTGTATTGGTTGACATTGCCGGGCAGATAGAGCAACCCCGACTGGATATCGTTGTCGAAATTGATCTTCCTGGTCACCAGTTCCTGGGAAATATGATAGCGCGAGGCGAGCACGGCGCTTTTCCGGTCGAATCGACGCTTGTAGATGCCGGCAAGCCTTCTGACGACTTGATTGGCGAAGGCCTCGGCGCCGGGACAAGTAAGAATCCCGAGCTTCGTCGGATCGGAATAGCTCATGCGGAGTACCTTCAATGGAGAGGGGCTTGCCTTGAAACTATACCTCCTGCGGCCCGCTGTCAATGCCCGGCGATTCGCTCCCCCTCGCTCGGCAGGCCGGCCGATTCAAGATTCCTCGAATAAACGATGATGTCATCGCGCCTTGCCCAGCCCACCGCCGACCAGAACGCCGCTCCGAGCTCGTTGCCGGTTATGAGGAAAAGGTGGCATTTCTCGATGCCCGCGACCGCCAGGGCCTCGAGGCAGGCCGAAGCCAGCCGGGCCCCCAAGCCTTTGCGCCGCAGCTTAGGATCCACGGCGAGATGATACAGATAGCCTCGGCGCCCGTCCGATCCGCAGAGGGCCGTCCCGACGAGCTCACCGCCGAGCTTGGCGGCGAAGGAAAGGCCGGGGTTCCGCTCGAGGAACGAAGCGATGGGCTCTCGCCGATCCGCTCCGGTCAGGCCCATCCCCGGGGTGCGACTCCATAGAGCGAAGGCTTCCTCGTAATCCCCGAGCGTAAACGGCAGGATCTCGAACTGTTCTTCCATAGCGCTTCCTAACTCCGCTCGAACAGCAGATATCCTTCTTCTATCCGGGACGAAAGGGACTTCTCCTGGACAAGCCAGGCCAGGTAGGACCGGACCGTCGATCCGAGCAGGACATACTGCGTGTGCGTAAGTTCGATGTGGAAATGGGCTGCGAGTCCGGCCAGCACCTTCTCCGAGGTCGCTGGGGCGGCGCAGGCCTCGACGATATACGAGGCGATTTCGAGGATCTTCGCCCTGTTCACCTGCACGAGCGCTCCGACATCCCTCGTCGGCGGAGCGTGGCTGGGCACGATCCATTCGGCTTCGAGGCTTGCCAGAGTGTCGAGCGTCGCGAGGAACGCGGCCACATCATACAGGTAAAAGACATGGTATTTAGCGAGTATCTCGGGCGAGGCCATCGTGTCGGCGGCGAAAAACACGCTGTCGCTCGTCATGAACCCGGCCATGGCGAGGAAATGACCGGGCAGAGGCAGGGCCCGCACCTCGCTGCCCGGCAGGAGGCAGGGCGGAGCGATCACGTCGGTTACGCGGGAGGCCTCGGCCATGAGGAATTTGTGCCGCAGCGAGGGTAGGGGAAAGCCGCCCCAGAGGTAGCTCGGCTCGAGCCTCGGCTCCTCGATGAAAGCCGCTTCGGCCGCCGTCGCCATGATCCTGCACTGGGTGCGCGCCTGGATGAAGGCGTTGCCGCCGCAGTGATCGGCGTTGGAATGCGTGTTCGCGATACCCCTGATCCTGAGACCGGCCGACTCGCAGGCGCGGAGCAATTTCCTGCCCGCGTCGCCGTCGTTCCCCGAATCGATGAGCAGGGCCTCGCCCTGACCCGTTTCGACGACGCCGACATTGGTCGGCCCCCGCACGATCCAGGTCTGCCCGGCAAGTCGTTCCAGTGTCAGCGCGGCCATCGACAGTCCTTCCGCCTATTCGACTTCAGATTTTTCCTACGGGTGCGGCATAGAGGGCGAAACGCTCCTCTCCATCCAGGCCCAGGTAGCGATCGAGCTTGTCTTGGCTGTAGGCGCCGATGGCACAGGTGCCCAGCCCCAGGGACTCGCAGGCCAGGTAGAGATTCTGGCAGGAGTGCCCGGCGTCGAGGGCGATGAGCTTATGGGAGGCGACGGAATATCGCCACTCGGTGCGGTAGGGAACGGCGGCCCAGATGAAAACGAGCGCCGCGTTCCAATATTGTCGATTGAGCGCGGCATCCAAGGCCGCCGGGTCGGACTCCTCGCGTACCAAAGCGAGCTCATGCTCAAGCGGCAGGTAGCGATAGAGTCCCGCCGTCAGATCCCCCACGCGCGCGATGTAGAGGTAGAGGTCGAGGGGGTGCCGCGCCCCGGCCGACGGCACGGTCCGGAAAGAATACTTGGGCTTGGCGTCCTTTACGCCCTGGGCCGCCCAGAGCAAGAAAGACAGTTCTTTCAGGCTGATCCCGTCCGGACTGTACTTGCGGCGGCTTTTCCGCCCGGACAGGAGCGAAAAAAGCGAGCCCTGTCCCGAATCCCGGAAATCGGGGGGCGGCAGTTTGTAGGTTCGAAGCTCATCCGCGACCGGATCTTCCTGCACGGGAACGGGTACCCCGCGGGCCTGATCCGTTTCGATGCTGTCCAGCCGTTCCCATCCGGCCTTGAGAAAATTCCTTCCGTCACGAAATTCGTCGTTCATGAGGTAAAATCCTATCGAGGCGCCTTACTCGGAGGAGGAACCCTCTTCCTTGGTCTCGGATTCTTTGTCTTCCTCGTCTGTCTGATCGCCCTCGGCCTGCGGTTCTTGCTTGGCCGCGGCTCTTCTCAGAATCTTCTCTTCTTTTTTCCGCTTCTTCTCGAGTTCCTTCCGGCGTTTTTCACTGCTGTACTGGTTTGGACGTGACATTTTGCTCCTTCTCAAGGAGGGGAACAACCTCTCCTCTCTTTATTCTACCATATTAAATCGTCGCGCGCGAACCCCAAAAAACGAAGCCTTGGTTCGGTAGCTGCCGGTTCTCGGTTTTGGCAGGCTACTCGAACGTCGCGCTATTTATAGCTCCGAGCCGCCGCTACGGCTTTGCTCCACGAAGCAAGCAGACGCGCGCGGCGCTCCGTGGCCATTTCGGGCAGGAATTCCCGTTTCTGGCGCCAATTCCGTTCGATATCCTCGAGGCCGCTCCAGAAGCCCGCTGCGAGCCCGGCCAGATAGGCTGCGCCTAAGGCGGTTATCTCCCCGACCTCCGGAAGAATCACTCGGCGATTCAGAATGTCTGCCTGGAACTGCATCAGGAAATTGTTGGCCGAGGCGCCGCCGTCGGCCTTGATGAACGGAATCTCTCCGCCGAAATCCTTTTCCATGGCGGAAAGCAGGTCGCTCGACTGGTAGGCTATCGACTCGATGGCCGCGCGCACGAAATGCGCCTTCGTCGTTCCCCGCGTTATGCCGACGACCGTTCCCCGCGCTTCGGAATCCCAGTAGGGCGCGCCCATGCCTACGAAGGCGGGCACCAGGAAGACCTCGCCCGAATCCTCCACCGAGCGCGCGAGGCTTTCGCTCTCGGCCGCGTCGGACAGGAGACCCAGCTGGTCCCGCAGCCACTGCACGACCGCTCCGGCGATGAAGACGGAGCCTTCGAGCGCGTAGGTGTAGCCCTTGCCCAGGTCCCAGGCGACCGTCGTCAAAAGATTGTGGCGGGAAGCGACGGGGACGGCGCCCGTGTTCATCAAGGTGAAGCAGCCGGTCCCGTAGGTGTTCTTGGCCGTGCCCGGCGTGAAACAGGCATGGCCGAACAGCGCGGCCTGCTGGTCTCCGGCACAGCCCGTGACGGGGATTTCCGCGCCGAGCAGCTCCTTTCCTACGAGCCCGAAATCTCCCGAGCTGGGGACCACCCTGGGGAGAATGGCCTCGGGGATATTGAACAGGCGAAGAAGCTCCTTGTCCCACTCGCCACGGTGAATATTGAACAGCAGGGTCCGGCTCGCATTGGTGGGATCGGTGAGGTGCCGTCCCGTGAGCTTGTAGATCAGCCACGAGTCGATGGTGCCGAAAAGCAGCTCGCCTCGTTCGGCCCGGGCGCGCAGGCCCGGCAGCTCTTCGAAGAGCCACATGAGTTTGCTGCCGGAAAAGTACGGGTCGAGCACGAGGCCGGTCTTCTCACGGACCGTATCGGCGAGCCCCCTGCTTCGCAGCTCCTGGCAAATATCGGCCGATCGGCGGCACTGCCAGACTATGGCGTTGTACACCGGCTTTCCGCCGCTTCGCTCCCAGAGGACGGTAGTCTCCCGCTGATTCGTGATGCCGATCGACGCGATCTGCCCGGCCTCGATCTGAGCCGCCGCGATGGCGGCCCGGGCCGCGGCGAGCTGGGTCGTCCAAATTTCTTCGGGATCGTGCTCGACCCAGCCGGGCTTCGGGAATATCTGCCGGAAGGGAATCTGGTTGAGACCGATGACCATGCCGTTTTTGTTGAATACGATGGCCCGGGAGCTCGTCGTGCCCTGATCCAAGGCGAGAATATACTTTTCCTTCATCGGAATTCATCCTCCTGAGCGTGTACGCGGCGAATTATATGACGGCTCCCGGGAGATGTAAAACGCGTTCGGGGCCGCCGAGCGGGGACTGCCGCGCTAGAAGCCCAGCCTAAGCCGAATCCCGACTCCCGCCCGCATCCCCGCGGCCATATCCGCGTAGCTGTTCCGCGGCTCGTCCGCCCTCGCCCCATAGCCCTCGAGGACGAACTCGGCATAGACGCCCCACTCCTCGCCTGCGGCGCGGAAGCTGATCGGCGTCCACACCGCCCCCATCGTGGCGGCGAAGCCGCCTCCGGCGACGTAGTGCCGCGAGACGCCGTCCACGTCGAGAACGGGATCCCCCAGGGTGAGGGCCGGGCCCATGAACACTCTGAACTTCTTTCCGAAGCCGAGCGAAATGTCCGCGGTAATCCTCGTCACGCCGAGAATGCCGTCATATTCCGGCCGAAGCTCCAGGCCCGGTTCCATGCCGAACAGCGGATAGGCCACCAGCAGCGAACCCGAGACCCCGCGCGCAAGCGAGGTCGCGCCCAGGCTCGGGCCCAGCCCCGCAGACACCAGGATGCCGAGATACTCCGCGGGCGGGATGAGGCGTCCGGCCCCGGCGTAGGCGCGCCGCCAGTAGGGATCGGACAAGCTGGACTCGATGACCCCGGTGGGATTGCCTTCGGATGCCGCGTTGATGAACAAACCCTCTCCGACATAGATGCCCACGTGGGCGATCGGCCCCGTAGTGTTGAAAAAAACGAGATCCCCGGGCTGCAGCTTGTCTTCGGGAATCGGCTCGCAGAACTCGTACAGCTCTTGGACGGTCCGCGGCACGGACAGCCCGATGGCCATCCGGTAGGAGCGGAACACCAAGCCGGAACAATCCATGCCCGATCGCTCGGTGCCGCCGTAAAGGTAGGGCGTCCCTTCGAACCCGAAAGCGTCGGCGACGACCCTGGCCCGGGCGGCCTTGGGGGCCGCGACCTCCAAGGGCGCCTGTGCCGCAAGGCCCAGGCCCGAGAGAAAGAGGAGGAGCGACAGGGCCCGGCGGGCTCCGGCGAGGGAAGGGGCCCTCTTTTCGCGGGATCGCATGACCGGATCACCATACCGCAGGTTCCGCGAGGACGGAAAGGCCGGATGCCGCAAGCGGTTTCCACTTGATTTGCGCGGCCGTTATTATGATACTAACCTTGTAAAAGACAGAATGCCTTTTGCGACACCGCCGATTTGATCCCTATTGCGGGCGGTTAAGAAATGCACGCTAAAAAGGAGGCCCTTGTGCATTCCCCTTTCACAGACCTTCAGGCAAACGTCTCTCCGAACCCGTCTTTCGATTTCCGGGTCAAGGATCTTTCCCTGGCGCCCTGGGGCAGGAAAGAGATCGAGATCGCGGAACTGGAAATGCCCGGACTCATGGCGCTTCGCGCCCGCTACGGCGCGTCCAAGCCTTTGGCCGGAGCGCGCATCACGGGCAGCCTTCACATGACGCTGCAGACGGCCGTGCTCATCGAAACCCTCGCCGAACTGGGGGCCGAGCTTCGCTGGGCGAGCTGCAACATCTTTTCCACCCAGGACCATGCCGCGGCGGCCGTCGTCGTCGGCAGGAACGGCAGCGCCGACTCCCCCCGGGGCCTCCCCGTATTCGCCTGGAAGGCCGAAACCCTGGACGAATACTGGGAGCTTCTCGACCTGGCGCTTCGCTTTCCGGGAAACAAGGGACCCAACCTCGTCGTGGACGACGGGGGCGATGCCTGCCTCATGCTGCACCTGGGGCTTCAGGCGGAGCGCGATCCCGCGATTCTCGATCGGCCGAGCTCCAGCGAGGACGAGACCGCCCTCATTCGCAGGCTCAAGGCGATTCGAGAGCGGGAGCCCCGCAGATGGGAGCAGGCGACCGCCGAGTGGTACGGCGTCTCCGAGGAGACGACCACCGGTGTCCATCGGCTCTACCGCATGGAGAAGGAAAAAACGCTGCTCGTTCCGGCCATCAATGTCAACGATTCGGTCACCAAGAGCAAGTTCGACAATCTGTACGGATGCAGGGAATCGCTTCTCGACGGCATCAAGCGCGCGACGGGAGTCATGATCGCCGGCAAGAAGGCCGTCGTCTGCGGCTTCGGCGATGTGGGCAAGGGCAGCGCGGAAAGCCTCCGCGGCATGGGCGCCCGCGTCGTCATTTCCGAGATCGATCCGATCTGCGCCTTGCAGGCCTCGATGGCGGGCTACGAAGTCGGCCCGATCGACGAGCACGTGCGGACCGCGGACATTTTCGTCACCGCCACGGGCTGCATCGACGTGATCAGCTCCAAGCATCTCGCCCTGATGAAAGACGGGGCCATCGTCTGCAACATCGGCCACTTCGATCACGAGATCGATGTCGCGGGACTCAAGATGATCCCCGGCATCCGCAAAGTCGAAGTGAAACCCCAGGTCGACCGTTGGGTATTCCCCGACGGCAGGGGCATCCTCCTCCTCGCCGAAGGCCGGCTCGTCAATCTCGGCTGCGCCCAGGGTCACCCTTCCTTCGTCATGTCGGCCAGCTTTTCGAACCAGGTGCTCGCGCAGATGGCGCTGTGGGCCGATCGCGCGACCGCGCAGCCGGGCGTCCGCGTCCTGTCGAGGAAGCTGGACGAGGAAGTGGCGCGGCTTCACCTGGACAAGCTCGGCGTCAAGCTCGCCAAGCTCGACGAGCGCCAGGCCGAGTACCTCGGCCTTTCCCCGGAAGGTCCCTTCAAGACCGATTCCTACCGCTACTGAAGGCGATCCGCTCATACCGCAAGGAGTTTTTTCATGATTGATAAGCGCTACCTCTTCACCTCGGAATCCGTCGGAGAAGGACACCCCGACAAGCTCTGCGACCAGGTCTCCGACGCCGTGCTCGACGCCTGCATCGCCGACGATCCGGATAGCCACGTCGCCTGCGAATGCTACGCGACCACGGGAATGATCCTCATCGGCGGAGAAATCACTACCAACACCTACGTCGATGTCCAGAAACTCACCCGCGACGTCGTTCGGGAGATCGGCTATACGGATCCCGACTATGGGCTGGACTACGAATCCATGGCCGTCATCACCACTATCCACGCGCAATCGCCCGACATCGACCAAGGCGTCGCCGGCCGCGGGCTTCAGGAGTTTGCAGGCAGACAGGGCGCCGGCGATCAGGGCATGATGTTCGGTTTCGCCTGCAAGGAGACCCCCGAGCTCATGCCGGCTCCCATCATGTTCGCCCACAAGCTCCTGCAGAAAGCGAGCGAGCTGCGCAAATCCAAGGCCATCTCTTGGCTGCGGCCGGACGCGAAGAGCCAAGTGACGCTCGAATACGACCACCACGCGCCGCTCCGCATCGACACCGTCGTCGTTTCGCACCAGCACGATCCCGATATCCCCTATGAGACCATCAAGGAGACCATCATTGAAGAGATAATCAAACCGGTGCTGGAGCCGACGGGACTCCTGGGCAAGGACGTGAAATGCTTCGTGAACCCCACCGGCCGCTTCGTCATCGGCGGCCCCATGGGCGACACGGGACTCACCGGCAGGAAAATCATCGTCGACACCTACGGCGGCATGGGCAGGCACGGAGGCGGGGCCTTCTCGGGCAAGGACCCCTCGAAAGTGGACCGCTCGGCGGCGTACATGGCGCGCTACGTGGCCAAGAACATCGTCGCGGCGGGTCTCGCGGAGCGCTGCGAAGTCCAGCTGGCCTACGCCATCGGCGTTCCCGATCCGGTGTCGATCATGATCGACACCTTCGACACGGGAACCGAGCCGGAACACATCATCGCCAAGGCCGTCCGCGAGGTTTTCGAGCTGGACCCCGCGGGAATAATCCGCTCGCTCGACTTGAAGAAGCCGGTCTACCAGCGGACGGCCGCCTATGGCCACTTCGGGCGCGACAGCTTCACCTGGGAGCGGACGGACAAGGTGGCGGCGCTGCTCAATGCCATAAAGTAGCGGCGGAACGGCATCTCGGCGGCCCGGGCGGAAGGCTGACGCCGCCGGCCTTCCGCACCGCGCCGCACCGATCTCGCGGCGCCTCACCGATGCCACGCCGCACTGCACCGCGCCGATCTCGTGGCCCCGCACCGCGCCGCGCGGCGGCGCCCCAAAGCGGGAAGGGGAATCCGCCCCCGCGGCTTCCGAAATCGCGAGCTAGATCTTCGAGCTGTATTCCTTGATCGTCCGAATCAAGAGCTGTATCGAGGACTCCAGATTGGGATCCAGCTTGAGCCGCTCGTCGATCTTCTGGCAGGCGTGCATCACCGTCGTATGATCCCGTCCGCCGAACTCGAAGCCCAATTCGGTGGTGGAATACTCGGTGATCTCGCGCGCGATGAACATGGCGATCTGTCGCGGAAAGGCTATGTTCTTGGTGCGCTTCTTCCCCTTCAAATCGTTGTATGAAAGTTTGTAATGGTCCGCCACGACGCGGAGAATGTTGTCTATGGTCACGTTCCCGTGTTTCGACTGGCTGAACACGTCCTTGAGCTGGTTCTGCGCGATCTCGAGGGTGATGTTCTTGTGGACGAGCTCCGAATAGGCGACCAGCTTGGTCAGGGCCGCCTCCAGATCGCGGACGTTCGTCGAGATGTTCTTGGCGATGATTTCGATCACGTCGTCGGGAACCGTGATCGGGCCCGCTTCGATTTTCTTCTTCAAGATCGCGCAGCGCGTCTCGAAGTTGGGCGGCTGCAAGTCGACGTTCAGGCCCCGCTCGAACCTGCTTCGAAGCCTGTCAGAGAGGTTTTTCAGCTCGGAGACGGGCCGATCGCAGGTAAACACCATCTGCTTGTTGCCGTCGTACAGCGCGTTGAAGGTATGGAACAGCTCTTCCTGGCTTCCCAGCTTGTTCTGAAGAAAGTGGATATCGTCGATCAGCAGCACATCGACATAGCGATACTTGTTCTTGAAGTTCTGCGTCGTCTTGTCGTGGATCGACTGGATGAACTCATTCGTGAACTCTTCCGCGGTGATGCAGATGATTTTCATCTTGCTGCTTTCCGCCCAGACCCTATTGCCGATCGATTGCATGAGGTGCGTTTTGCCCAGGCCGACTCCTCCATAGATGAGAAAGGGGTTGTACGAGGTCCCCGGGTTTTTGGAGATCGCCAGGGCTGCGTTGGCCGCAAACCCGTTGTTGTCGCCTATGACGAAATTTTCGAAGGTGTAATCCAGTCGCAGCTGCTGGTGTTTGCCTCGGTCTTTCCTGGGCTCTTCCCTTTCGCCGTGCCGAGCTCCGGCCTTGGGGCCGGGCGCAGGCTCGGCCGTTGCGGCTCGTGCCTGCTCGCTGTTTTTCGAATCCGAAAGCGAGGGTTTGACGACGACGAATTCCAGGGCCAAGGACTTTCCCGTCAATTCATACAGCTTCGTCTCGAGGAACTTCTGGTACTGCCTGATGAGCTGGTCCCGGTAAAAGCTGGAAGGAACGCGTACGACGATGGAGGATTCGGTCGACGAGTCGTACTCGATATTGAACCACATGGCGAACTCATGCTCGCCGAGTTCGGCCTTGGCCTGATTCATGGCTTCGTTCCAGAAAACGCTATAGTTCCAGCTGCTCATTGCGAACTCCCCCCGAGAAGCTGTCCTGTATACACAAGTTATCCACAAAATAGCAATACGCTAAAATAGCCTTACTTTTCCAGTCTGATTGGCAAATCTCTAAAATTCACCTTTACCACCACACGTTCATATAGTAGTCTCATGTAATTCGTTTACAGTCAATGAAATACATATAGCTGCCCGATGCGGACTATTTTCGCTGCGAGGAAGGATCAAGCTTATTGATTTCCGCACAAGGTATTGGGGAATAATGCACAAGTTGTCCACAAGGTGGATATCATCGCTCGACCCCGGCAAAAACCACTTATCTTTACTAATAGCCGCATTCCGAGTATACTCGGGGTATCTGCGCTGGCAAGAGCCCACCTTAGAAAAATAGGAAATCCACAGGGTTTTTCCTTGATCGGAGTCCGCTCTTTGCCGGTTGCCGGCTAGGTCGACGCCTAGAACCTGATGTTTCAGGATCTTAACCATCTTCACTGGATCAGCCATGGATTCAACCTATTCCGCGAATAGTATTCAGGTCCTAAAGGGACTAGAGGCAGTACGCAAGCGTCCGGGAATGTACATCGGGTCGACGAGCATCGATGGATTGCATCATCTTGTGTACGAAGTTGTGGACAACTCCATCGACGAAGCCCTCGCCGGCTACTGCTCCGACATTGTCGTCGTGCTCGAAAAAAATGACATAGTCCGGGTAGAGGATAACGGGCGCGGCATTCCGGTGGACATCCATCCGGACGAGGGCGTCTCGGCCCTTGAACTGGTCATGACCAAGCTTCATGCCGGAGGCAAATTCGACAAGAAAAGCTACAAAGTATCCGGAGGACTTCACGGAGTCGGCGTTTCGGTCGTGAACGCCCTCTCCTCCTGGTGCGAGGCCTTCGTTCATCTCGACGGCAATCTCTATTTCCAGAAGTATCTCACGGGCATCCCCGAAGAAAATGTCAAAACGCTCGGTCCCACGGATCGGCGAGGAACAGTGATACGCTTCCAGGCCGATGCCTCGATATTCGAAGAGACGGTCTATTCCTTCGATGTGCTCTCGAACCGGCTTCGGGAACTCGCTTTCCTCAATAAAGGTGTGCGAATCGTTCTCATAGACGAGCGGCTTTCGACCCCCAGATCGACGGAGTTCAAGTTCGACGGCGGCCTGAAGCAGTTCGTCGAGTACCTCAATAAGAACAAGACGGTCTTGCACAAGGAACCGGTCTACCTTCTGGGCACGCGCGACGACGTGGAGATCGAGGTCGGCCTTCAGTACAACGACAGCTTCAACGAGACGATGTTCTCGTTCGTCAACGGCATCAACACCAGGGAGGGCGGGACGCACCTCATCGGTTTCAGGTCCGCTCTTACGAAGACGATCAACGATTTTTTCAAGAAATCCAAGCTCGCGAAAAAGCTCGACGAAACCCTTTCGAGCGATGATGTCCGCGAGGGGCTGACCGCCGTGCTTTCGGTGAAGGTCATGGATCCTCAGTTCGAGGGGCAGACCAAGGGCAAGCTGGGGAATTCCGAAGTCAAGGGAATAGTCGACAGCTTCTGCACCGAACAGCTGACCTTTCTCTTCGAAACCAATCCCGACATCGTCGCGGCGATCCTCGACAAGACCGTGCTCGCCGCGAAGGCTCGGATAGCCGCGCGGCAGGCGCGGGAGATGACCAGGCGTAAGTCCTTTCTCGAGAGCGCCGGGCTCCCGGGGAAATTGGCGGACTGCCAGGAAAAGGATCCGAGCCGCTGCGAAATCTACATCGTAGAGGGCGATTCGGCAGGCGGCTCGGCGAAAATGGGCCGGGATCGCGCCTTCCAGGCCATCCTGCCGCTCTGGGGCAAGATGCTCAATGTCGAGAAAACCCGTCTCGACAAGGTCATCACGAACGACAAGCTGCAGCCCATCATCCAATCCCTCGGCGCGAATGTCGGCCCCGATTTCGATCTTTCGAAGCTCCGGTATCACAAGGTCATCATCATGGCCGATGCCGATGTCGACGGTTCGCACATCAGGACGCTTCTCTTGACCTTCTTCTATCGCTACATGACCGAGCTGCTCGAAAAGGGACATGTCTACCTCGCCATGCCGCCGCTCTATAAGATCACCTTCGACAAGCAGATACATTATGCGTACGACGATTCCGAGAAAGACAAGCTCCTCGCCGGCAGCGGGAAAGATCCGGAAAAGGTAGCCATCCAGCGCTACAAGGGTCTCGGTGAAATGAATCCGGATCAGCTCTGGGAGACGACCATGGATCCGGCGCGGCGCAACATCACCCGCATCACCATGGAGGACGCGGTCCAGGCCGAGGATATCTTCACGACGCTCATGGGCGAGCAGGTCGAACCGCGCCGCCAATTTATAGAAGAAAACGCGTTGTACGTTTCCAATCTCGACGTTTAAGGATTCGCTGCAATGGCAGAGCTTACCGGTAAGGTCATTCCCGTCCCCATCGAGGACGAGGTCAAGACAGCCTATCTGAATTATGCGATGTCCGTCATCGTGGCGCGGGCGCTGCCCGATGTCCGCGACGGGCTCAAACCCGTTCACCGGCGGCTCCTATTCGCCATGGACGAGCTGGGGCTCCGTCCCAACGCGGCGACCAAGAAAAGCGCCCGCATCACCGGCGATGCCATGGGAAAGTACCATCCCCACGGCGACCTCTCGCTCTACGACGCGCTGGTGCGGATGGCGCAGGATTTCTCCTTGCGCTATCCCCTCGTGCAGGGGCAGGGCAATTTCGGCTCGATCGACGGCGATCCTCCGGCGGCGAGCCGCTATACCGAGGCCCGCCTTTCCAAGGTCGGCGAGGAGATGCTCGTCGACCTCGACAAGGACACGGTCAATTTCGTCCCCAACTACGACGAGTCCTTGAAGGAACCCTCGGTTCTGCCTTCGGCCTTCCCCAATCTCCTGGTCAACGGCTCGTCGGGAATAGCGGTAGGCATGGCCACGAACATGGCCCCGCACAATCTGACGGAGATAGGCGAAGCCATAGCCGCCTATATCGGTGATCCGGAAATATCGATCGATGGCCTGATGCGGCATGTCTCGGGCCCCGATTTCCCCACCGGCGGCATTATTTTCGGCCGTCGAGGGATCAGGGAAGCCTATATGAACGGGCGAGGCAAGGTCATCGTCCGCGGCAAGTTCCAGATCGAGACGATGAAGGGCGGGCGCGAGCAGCTCGTCTTCACGGAGATACCCTACGCGGTCAACAAAACCACGCTGATCACCCGGATCGCCGACCTCGTTCGCGAAAAGACGCTGGACGGCGTCTCGGATCTCCGCGACGAATCGGATCGAGAAGGGCTGCGCATCGTTCTCGAGCTCAAAAAGGGCGCCGTCCCGAAGCTGGTCCTGAATAGGCTCTTTGCGCATACGCCGCTTCAGACGAGCTTCGGCATCATCAACATGGTCATCGTGGACGGACGGCCGAAGCAGCTCGGGCTCAAGGACCTCATCCTTCATTTCGTCAGGCATCGTGTCGAGGTCGTGACGCGGCGCGCACGCTTCGAACTGAAAAAGGCCGAAGAAAAAGCCCACATTCTCCGCGGCTTGGTGATCGCCCTCGCCAACATCGACGAGGTCGTGCAGATCATCAAGACCAGCCCGGACACGGATGCGGCCAAGCAGCGGCTCGAGCAGCGCTTCGGCTTGGATGCCATCCAATCCCAAGCCATACTCGATATGCGCCTCGCCCGCCTGACCAGCCTCGAGACGAACAAGCTCGAAGCCGAGCTCGCCGAAACCGAAGCGAGGATCGCCTATCTGAAGAATCTCCTGTCCAGCGAAGCCGGCATTCGGGCGGTGGTGAAGCAGGAGGTGCTGGATATCGCCAAGAAACACGGTGACGCTCGCCGCACGGAGATAGTCGCCGACGAGGTCGAGCAGATAAATATAGAAGATCTCATCAAGCGCGAAGAGATGGTGATCCTCATCTCGAACAAGGGCTTCGTGAAGCGAGTTCCCGGCAGCGCCTATCGTTCCCAGGGCAGGGGAGGCAAGGGCTCCAATTCCGCTTCGTTGATGGAAGACGACTTCCTGGAGCAGCTATTCATTGCCAACACCCACGACTACCTGCTCTTCATCACGAGCGAAGGCAAAGGCTACTGGCTCAAGGTACACGAACTGCCCGAGGCCTCGCGGGCGGCGAGGGGAGCGCACATCAAGGGCCTGCTCGCCATTTCTCCCAACGAGGAAATATCCGCGGTCGTGGACTTCACCGATTTCTCCGACACCGAATACCTGCTCATGGGAACGCTCCGCGGCGTGGTCAAAAAGGTGGCGACGAGCGACTTCACCAACGCGAAGACGAGGGGGATCATCGCCATCAATCTCGACGACGGCGATCGCCTGGTCTCTGCCTGCCTGACCTCCGGAACCGATGAGGTGGTTCTGGTCACCAGGAAGGGTCAGGCCCTGCGCATGACCGAGGAAGACGTCCGCGTCATGGGGCGCGCTTCCCGCGGCGTCACGGGAATCAAGCTCGAGAACGACGACGAACTGACCGCCATGCTCCGCGTCTCTGCGGAGGAGCGGATGCTCGTCCTCAGCGAGTACGGTTTCGGGAAACGGGTCGAGTTCGACAACTTCTCGACCCACGGCAGAGCCACCCGCGGGCAGATAATCTACACGCCCGAGGAGAGAACGGGCGAATTGGTCGGTGCCATCACGGTGAGCGATGCGGACTCAGTCGTCGTCATCACCTCGCAGGGCAAGACCCTCAAGATCGCCGCGGCCTCGGTGAGTATTCAAGGAAAGGGCGCCAAAGGCGTTCGCATCCTCAACATCGATCGTCCTGATTTCGTCGTCGGCCTCGATCGTCTCGTGGGTGAGGATGAAGCCGAAGAGCTGGTCAATGTCGCCACGATGGACGAATCGCCCGACCTGGCTGAGACGTACCCTGCAGAAACCGAAGAAGACTCCCTTGATGGCCGAACCCCAAGCAGTCTTGCCGGGGAGGACGGCGACGATGACGAATAAGCCCTGCACTCTTTTGCCGAGGGCGCCAACTGCGAAGCAGTGAGGCTATCCGAAGCCGAAGCCTTCGCGGCCCTCGATGAAAGAACTGCCTGTTTTTTCCATGAGCGTCCTTGTTTCACGTGAAACAAGGACGCTCTCAGTTATGGCATTCCATTAAAACCGTAGCCAGGAAGCCCTTGCTCTTCTTGTGAGTAGAAGGCTGACAACTGCCTGCATTTCTCCTTCAGTGCTCTTCAAGGGCTTCAATCTGTGTATGGAAGCAAAGAATCGCATCCAGTTTCAATGTTCGGTATTTATTTATCATATAACGAGTTATCACCTGAATTCACTTATGCACAGGCCTTATTACTATTACTACTATACATGTATATATAATGATAATAAGAAGAGGGGAAACGGAAAGATGACCGGACGCACGAACTGCTTGCAGAGACGCGGCACGGCGTATGCGTGAAGCAGCTCGTCGATGAGTACCCTGTCGTGCGTCCCAGGTACTATGCAGCGAACAACGGAGCAGTATTCGCATTTTACCGAGCACTGAGACCTCGAAGGAAAAGGGAAACTCTGCTACACTCGTCATTAGGAGGGGAAGAGCCATGAAATTCACCTGTGAGAAAAATGCGCTTGCTCGCGAAATTTCTTTCGCCCAAGAGGTTATAGCTTCCAAAAATGCCCTCTCCATCATGTCGAACGTCTTGCTCGAGGCACGAGCGGGTTCCCTTTCCCTCAAGGCGACGGACATCAAGGTGAGTTTCGAAACCTCCATACCGGTAGACACGGCCGAGGAAGGCGTCGTGACGGTCTTTTGCGACAAGTTGTCCGGAATACTCGCTTCCATTCCCGAAGGGGATATCGCGCTCGAAGAAGACGATGCGAAGGTCATAGTGAAGCCGACCTTCAAGAAGGTGCGTTTTCAGCTCAAGACGATAGCCGGGGAGCGGTTTCCCGAATTGCCGCAGGCCGAGGACGGCATAGCTTTTTCCTTGCCCGCGCGCGACCTGAAGGAAATGATCGCCCAGACGATATTCGCGGTTTCCGACGACGAGACTCGCTATTTCATGAACGGTGTCTTCTTCGAGAACGCCGAGGAGGGCCTGGCGCTCGTAGCCACGGATGGGCGCAGGCTTTCCTACGTGAAAAAGGCCTTCGAAAGCACGGTCCCGACTTTCAAGGGAGTCATCGTTCCCCCGAAGATTCTCTCCTTGCTCCAGAAGCACGCGCCGGACGAGGGCGTCGTCGATGTGGCGGTGACCGAGAAGAGCATTTTCTTTCGCTTCGGCACCTACCGAATTTCTTCACTTCTCATCGAGGGCCAGTTCCCCAATTACCAGAAGGTCATTCCCGAGACGCAGAAAAACCGCATGCTCGTCCGGAGACTCGACTTGCTCGATTCGCTCAAGCGGGTTTCCATTTTCGTGGAGCAGAAATCGCGGAGAACCATCATCACGCTTTCGGACGGGCTGATGGTCATTTCCTCGGAAGAGAGCGAAATAGGCGCCGCGCGGGAGGAGATTCCCTGCCGCTACGAAGGTCCCAAGGTCGTGCTGGCGCTCAACTATCGCTATCTGGAAGAGCCCTTGAAGGTGATGGACTGCGAATACGTCGTCGTGGAGTTCACCGAACCCAATCGAGCCATCACGCTTTCTTCCGAGCCGAGCTCCGACTATTTCCACATCGTGATGCCCATGCAGGTGGAATAGCCTTTCCGGCCGGTCGCCGAGGAGTCGCCGAACATGCCCTTCTCCAGCATCAGGTATGCGGCCTTCAGGAATTTGGTCGATGCCGAACTCGACCTCGCGGCTGAACGAGTCTTTTTTGTCGGGGAAAACGGCCAGGGCAAGACCAATTTGCTCGAAGCGCTCTATTACCTGGCCTACGGCGTCTCCTTTCGCGGGCAGGTCGATGCCGAGGCGGTAAAACGCGGAGCTGCGGGATTTTCCCTTTCAGGCCGCTGCAGAGAGACCCTGTCGGACAGCTCCTTTTTGTCGGAAGAAGTGACCGTCTCGTGGGCCGAGCGGGCAAAGACGATCAAGCTGAACGGGAAGCAGCTCAGGGACAGAAAGGAGCTCGTCGAAAAGAACCCGACCATCGTGTTCTGCCACGAGGACTATACGTTCGCGGCCGGCGAACCCGAGCGGCGGCGGTTTTTTTTCGATCAGACCGCCGGGCTCATCTCGAGCTCCTACATAGACGTCTTGCGCGAGTACAAGCGCATCCTGCGTCAGCGGAACGCCGCGCTCCGCGAGGGGCGTTCCGATCTGCTCGAGCTTCTCGACCAGCAATACGTCGGACGTGGAATCGAGCTCATGGCCGCCCGGCGGCGGCTGCAGGGAGAGTTCGACGGCAGGTTCGCCCTGCGCTTCGAGGCGGTTTCGCTTCTGGGCCGGGAGGTGCGCCTGCGCTACAGGCCGAGCTGGAATGGCGAGGAGGGGATATCGGAGCTTCTCCGGAAACTGGAGGCCAAGCGCTCGGAGGAGCTGGCCTTGGGCACGAGCCTTTCCGGTCCGCATCGCGATCGGTGGAGCTTCGCCGCCGGAACGGAGAACTTCGCCGCGACCGCCTCGACGGGCCAGCTCCGCCTCGTATCCTTGACGCTCCGCCTGGTCCAGGCCGAATACTTCACCGAAATGACCGGGCGCTTGCCGACGCTCTTGTTCGACGACGTCCTCCTGGAGCTCGATCGGAGCAAGCGCAAACGCTTCCTGGAGCTCATTCCGCAGGCCGGCCAGGCGTTTTTCACCTTTCTTCCCGGCGAGCCCTGGGAGGAATATCGAACCGCTTCGACGTTTGTCTACGAGGTCAGCGATGGACGATTCGCGAATTAAGAATATCTCCTCGCTCCTGACGGCCTTTTTCGACCACGAGACGGTTCGGCAAGGGAAGCGCTACGCCGATGTCTTCGGCGGTTGGCGGCAGATAGCGGGCGAACGGCTCGCGGCCCACTCGAAAATCGTGGAGATCGAGCGCGATTTTCTCATAGTCGAGGCCGAGCATCCCGGCTGGATACAGCTGCTTCAGTTGCGCCAGAGCGAGCTTCTCGCTTCCGTGCAGCGCCGCTTTCCCGAGCTGTCGCTGCGGGGCATCGCCTTTCGCCTCGGCCATGAGGGAGGCAAGGGATCGCCCGTCTTCGAGCGAGCTCCTGAAGCGGAGGACGAGTCGGGCGAGGCGGGGCCCCCATCGCAGGGGAGGCTGCCCGATGCGCAAGCCTCCGGGGACGCCGCGACGGCGCGTGAATCTTTGGGCGACAAGCTGCCCGACGGCGAGTTCAAGGATTCGCTTGAAAGGCTGAAGGCGGCCGTGGACGAACGGGCGCGCACCGGGCGCCGCTGAAACGGGGGGCGGACTCGCCCCGAAGTTCCGGCGTATCCGACTGCGCTGCCGACGGGCCGGATGTACGCTGCGGTCGGTTCTATTGACGAAAAGGCCGCCGCAACATATACTCGCTTCGCAATTGTATCGAATTGATCGGCACAGGGGTGTGCCGTCACGCATATCCTTTAAGGAGCTCGAATTATGAAGCGCACCTATCAGCCCAGCAAGGTACGGCGGACCCGGAAGTTCGGTTTCCGCGCCCGAATGAAGACGAAGGGCGGGCGACTTGTTCTGAAGCGCAGACGTGCCAAGGGACGGATCAAGCTCTCCGCTTCCGACGAAAAGAAGCCGTACTAGTCGCGGCATATACGGGGGAGGCGAAGATATCCCCGACGAACGGTTCCCGAAAAGCGAAAAAATCCGGAAAAGCGCCGAGATACGGCGGGTTTTTGCCGAGGGGGCCCGGTATTCCTGCAAAGGGATGCGGTTGCATGTGCTTCCGAATACCTTGGGAATTGCCCGGGCCGTTTTCGTTCCAGTCAGGTCATACGAAAACGCGGTGACGCGTAATAAGGCCAAGCGTTTGTTGAGGGAATGTTGGCGGTTGGGCAAGTGGCGGCTTTATGGAGGTCATGACGTGGCAATAGTGCTCTATCCTGGAGCTGACAGCTACGATCAACGAAACGCCCAATTGGGGCGCCTCCTTAAACAGGCCGGCTTGATCATCGAGCGTTCATGAGAAACCTCTTTTCGCTTCCCTTTCTCATCCTGATCAAGATATATCGAACTGTCATTTCCCCCTTGAAGCCGCCGACTTGCAGATTCTATCCGACGTGTTCGGCCTATGCATACGAGGCGATAAAAAAATACGGTCCGATCAAGGGCGGCTGGCTTTCAATAAAAAGAATTCTTCGTTGTCATCCACTGAACCCGGGAGGCTATGACCCAGTACCATGAGCATACTTGACGGCAATCAAAGCGGCGGCGGCGACAAGCGCACAATCATCGCCGTAGTTCTATCGGTAGTTATCATAACCGTGGGGTTTTCCATTCAAGGGATATTCTTTCCGCCGGCCCCACAGGAAGCCAAACCGGCCGCTCCCGTAGCGGCTGCCGCCGTTCCGGAAACGCAGCAGCCGGCCGCGGTCCCGGCGTCCGCCCCGGCCCAGCAAATCGTCGCGGCGCCCGGGCCCGGCGCAGCGGGCGTCGCGCTTGCGAAAGCCCCCGCTGCCGTAGGCGGAGCCTCCCAGCCCGCCGCAAGCCTCGCCGTGCCCTCCACCGAGCGAACCTACACGGTATCGACCGATCTGATCGAAGCGGTGTTCACCAACAAAGGCGGGGATCTCGTTTCCTTGAAGCTGAAAAAGCACAAGGATAAGACGGGCGCGGTGGATCTCATCGTTCCGGACGCGAACGGGGCGCAGGGCCTATCCGTGGCCTTCGGCGGCACCGGCGCCGCTCCCATCAAAGACCTGATGAACGTTCGCCTGATCGATCCGGAGACCATCGAGTTCTCGCGCACCTACCTGGCGATGATGCCGGGGAAGTCGACACCGGTGCCCTTTACGTATCGGAAGACCTTCACGTTCAAGAACGGCGAGTATCTGTTCGGAATGACCATCAGTCTGGAGAATTCGGTCAACGAATACCTGCCGATCAATGAGAACGGGAATGCCTATACGGTGTTTTTCGGTCCGCAGATAGGTCCGCGGCTCGACGATACCGCCGGCAAGGCGAACGGCGACTACCGCAAATTCATAACGCTCGTCGACGGCAAGAAAAAGGAAGAGAAGCTCAAGGCGGGCGTGCCCTACGTCCTGAAAAGGCAGCCTTCGTGGGTCGCGCTTTCCGGCAAGTATTTCACCTTCATCACCATTCCGGAGCTCAGCGATTACCAGACGACCTTGACCACGGCGCCCGATCCCGCGATCGTGCAGCAGGACGACATTTCTATCACCCGTCCCGTGATCAAAGCCAGCACGCAAAGCGATTCCTTCTACTTCTATTTCGGACCCAAGACCAATGCCGCGCTGGCCAAGTACAATTACGCCGATCAAAACGCCTTCCACAAAAGCGAAATGAAGCTTGACGACGCCATGGACGGGGCGGGAGTCCTGACCTGGCTCGAGAACATTCTGAAGTTCGCTCTCAACCTGTTCTACGGACTCATCCCGAACTACGGCGTCGCGATTATTCTGGTGACGATCCTCGTCAAGGCCCTGCTTTTCCCGCTGACGCGGAAGGGCTCGGTCTCCGCGTCGCGGATGCAGGAATTGCAGCCGAAGATGAAGGAGATTCAGGCCAAGTACAAGGGCAATCCCCAGAAGCTGAACCAGGAGCTCGCGGAATTCTACAAGCGCGAGGGATACAATCCGATGTCGGGCTGTCTGCCCCTCCTCATTCAGTTCCCGATTTTCATCGCGATGTATAACCTCTTCAACACGCATTTCGACCTGCGCGGAGCGATGTTCATCCCCGGATGGATACCCGACCTTTCGCAGCCCGAGGCCATCTTCTCGTTCCCGACGATCAATCTGGTCATCTGGCATCTGAGCGCCATACGCCTTCTGCCGATCATCTATCTGGTGAGCCAGCTGCTGTACGGCAAATACACGCAGATGAACGCGACCGGACAGAGCGCCTCGCAGATGAAGGTCATGATGTACGGCATGCCGCTGCTCTTCTTCTTCATCCTGTACGACGTACCTTCGGGACTGCTGCTCTACTGGATCGTCTCGAATATCCTTTCGATCGTGCAGCAGATCGTCATCAACGATATTCTGAAGAAACGCAAGGCGCTTGCGGCCGTCGCCGCATCCGCGATACGCGATTCCAGGCCGAAGATCGCCCCGAAGCGAAAGAAATAATGCGGGTGGCGGTGACCGGTCGGCTGGCACCGCTTTCCCTGCAGCGATCGGCGCCGCGGGCTTGCCCCGATCGCAAAATCACCAAGCGAGACATCTCTCTCAGGAGAAACGATATGGTGCAAGAGTTCGAAGGGAGGACCGAGAAAGAGGCTATCGATGTGGCAGCCGCACAACTCGGACTCGAACGAGACGGTTTCGACGTGGAAATACTCGAATCGCTTTCCGGCGGAATTTTCAAGAAAGGCAAGGTGCGCATCCGCGTCCATACGCGCGACGAAACGCCGGCGCCGAGAAAAAAGCTCGCCGTGGAGGACGTCGTTCCGGCGGATGAATTCGAGACGAGGATCATCGAGTTCACGAAACACATCATCGGCGGGATGGGCTATTCGTCGGAAGTGACGATCCTCTTCCGGGAAGAGAAGAAACTCGGCATCAGGATAGAAAGCGAGCACGCGTCCATCATCATCGGGAAAAAAGGCAAGAACCTGGACGCTCTCCAGCTGCTGGTCAATGTCTATGCCGGACGCATGGGACACGAGGACACGCGGATCATTCTCGATTCCGAGAACTATCGCATTCGCCGGGAGGAAGCCATCGTGCGCCTGGCCTACGATACCGCCGAGCAGGTGCGCAGGACGAGGCAATCGGTGCTCCTCGAGCCCATGAATCCCTTCGAGCGGCGAATCGTCCATACGACGCTCAACGACATCGTCGATATCGAAACCAAGAGCGAAGGCGAAGGGCTCTACAAGCAGGTCCGCGTCACCTTCCGCGGGAAGATCTAGCCGGATCCGGACGGAAGATAGAGGCGCGGTCAAAAAGCAGCAGCTTTTTGACCGCGCTTTTTTCAGGCTCCGGCAGGCGGCCTGCTACATGGCCATTCCTCCGTCCACCTTGAGAACCTCGCCGGTGACATAGGACGAGAGTTCGGAGCAGAGGAAGAGCGCTGCCGCCGCGACTTCTTCCGGCTTCCCCGTACGCCCGAGGGGAATGGTGGACTTGAGCTTTTCCTTGGCTTCCTCCGGAATCTTGTCGGTCATGGAGGTGTCTATGAAACCGGGCGCGATCGCGTTGACGCGGACGCCTCGGCTGGAGACTTCGCGAGCCAGGCTCTTCGTGAAGCCTATGATGCCGGCCTTCGAGGCCGAATAGTTCGTCTGGCCGCCGTTGCCCGTGATGCCGACGACGCTCGAGACGTTGACGATGCAGCCCGAGCGCCGCTTGATCATGTGCCGCGCCGCCACGCGCGATACGAGGAAGGCGCTCGTCAGGTTCGTGGTTATCACGGTATTCCAGTCTTCCAGGCTCATGCGGAAGACGAGTCCGTCCCGGGTGACGCCGGCGTTGTTGACGACGGCGTCGATGAAGCCCGCTTCCTTGATGACGGTTTCGATGGCGCCGTCGACCTGCTTTTCGTCGGCGACGTCGCAGGATATCCACGTGACCGAGCCGCCGGCGGCCTCGGCGGCCTCGGCGAGCGCCTTCGGATCGCTCGTCTCCGAGCGCGAGAGGTAGTACACGCGGCCGCCTTGCTTGGCGAAGAGCTCGACGATGGAACGGCCGATCCCCTTGGAGCCGCCCGTCACGACACAGACCTTAGCTTTCAACAATTCTTCCATGGTCATCCGCCTTTCTTCCGTTTCAAGCCCTCGAGCGGGCCGGTTTTCTCACTCAGAGCGATATCGCCGCGATCTGATCCACGGTACCGCAGGGGTAGCAGGGGACTTCGCCTCCGACCGCTTTCCAGAGCCCGCCGAGGACGGTGCCCGGTCCGGTTTCGACGCAGAATCCGGGCTTTTCGGAGAGAATCGACTTTTCCTCGTCGATCCAGCGCACCGGGCTGACGATTTGCTCGACGGCCAGCTTCTTGGCCTCGGCACCGCTGGTCAGCCGCTTGCCGGTGACATTGGAGAAAAGGGCGATGGTCGGATCGTGGAACTGCGTGTCGGCCACGGCTTCGGCGAAGCCGTCGCGCGCGTAGGCCATGATGGGAGAGTGGAAGGCTCCCGATACCTTCAGGCGAACGACGCGCTTGGCGCCCGCCGCCTTGAGCGCCTCTTCCGCGAGGGCGATCTCCGAAGCCGTGCCCGAAATCACCGATTGCGTCGGGCTGTTGTAGTTGGCGATCCAGACGTTCTTGAGGCCGGCTTCGCCTATGGTCTTCTCTATGGCCTCGGGACTGAGGAAAAGGACGGCGCTCATCGTCGAGCCGCCGGAGCGCTTGCCCGCTTCGTCCATGAGGCGGCCTCGGGCGGAGACGAGGCGGAACATGTCGCCGAGGGATACGACGCCGGCGGTGGCCAGGGCGGGCCATTCGCCTACGGAGAAGCCGGCGCAGCCTTCGGGGACGATGCCGTGCTCGCGGGCGCAAACGGCGGCCGCCGCGCCGATCAAGGCGACCGAGGTCTGCGTGTTCTGGGTCTGCTTGAGCTCGTCCTCGGTGCCTTCGAACACGAGGCGTTTGAGGTCGATCTTCGATTCCTCGGAAGCGAGCTCGAATAGCTCTCTGACCGCCTTGCTGGTCTCGTAGAAATCTCGGCCCATGCCTGGATATTGGGCTCCCTGTCCTGGAAATAGAAAGCATGCCTTCATTCCCTAACCTCCTTCTTCCGGGGCCATCGGGCCGCGGTCCGGAAATCAATATTTACAAAAAAAGGAAAAATGTAAAGACGCGCTCTGGCCACGGACGGCAGCTAGTGCCTTTCCCGAGCGCCACGGGAGCTATACTATCGGAAATAGACGATCGCTTTGAAGGAGTGGTTGCATGCCTGCCGAAGTCACCGAGCGGATCATCGCGGTGCTGTGCCGCATTCCCGCAGGGAAGGTCGCCAGCTATGGGAGCATCGCCGCCTATGCCGGCATGCCAAACGGAGCACGGCAGGTCGTTCGCGTCCTGCACAGCCAGGCCGAGGCGCTCGGCCTTCCCTGGCACCGCGTGCTTCGCAAGGACGGAGCCATAGCCTTGCCGAGCGGGGGCGGATTCGAGCTGCAGAAAGCGCTTCTCCAGGCGGAGGGAATCGAGGTAAGCCCGTCCGGGCGCGTGGACCTTTCTCGCTTCGGCTGGAGCGGCTAGTTCATTCGAATTGGTGGAGCGCCCTCGCTCCATAGGGACGGTAGCCTAGCCGCTCCAGGCCCGTAGCGAAATCGTAGGGGACGAGGGCCGAATCCAGGATCAGCGTGTGCGTGCCCTCGGCCCTGAAGCCGTCGGTCAGGACGCCGAGCATGGCCTTGCCCAAGCCCATTCGCCGGAACTCTTTGCGGACGAAAAGGAAAACGATGCGCCCGATGCTCCGCTCGGCCCCCACGATCCTGTACGCGAGCGCCGCTCCGATCGCTCCGCCTTCGCCGTCGTCGGCGAGGGCGCAGAGACCTTCATGGCCTAGGTCCATTTCATCGCGCAGGCGATCGAACTCGAAGCCTGCGACGACCGAAGGAAGATAGTCCAGCGACTCGGATTCGGCCTCGTCGAAGAGTGAAGGGAGGAAGGCCTTTGCCTGGGCTAGGGGCTCCAAGCGGATATCCAGGTCGGAGACTATGAGTTCGTAGGTCTCTTCGGGTTCGGGCCCGAGCCGCTCCAGGCCGCGGACTTCTCGCAGGTCGTCGTACCATGTCGCGATGGTTCGGCGCATGGCGCGGAGCTTGAAGTCGCGAAACGATCGTTCAAGATCGGGGTACTCGGCGAGCGCGGCCTTGAAGGCCTTGAAGACGCCTCGCCCCCGGGCGAGGGCCGCTCCGAGGTCGCGGCGCGCCGAAGGCTGGCGAACGGAGGCGAGGAAATCTTCCATGAGGCGGAAACCCTCGCGCGAGGACCAGGAGGGCGGGGGGACGTAGTTCTCGCCGTCCTGGAAAGGGAGCACTTCGCCCGAGTCGATATCTATGACGGAGGCATTCTCCTGATCCTCCATGGCGAAGAGAATCTGTTCCACAATAGTGTCGCGGAGCTCGAACAAGAGGGCCTCCTGCGGACCATTTTCCGCGGCATTTCGTTTCTGGTCAAGCGAATTGGATGCAGAGGCGCGTGCCGTGGTGTGCGTTCCGGGCGATTCCTGGCTATACTCCGGGCAAACGATTGGATGACCGGGAGGGAGAAGCATGGCACACTGTATCGTCGCCGAAGCCGAGGAAATTCTGGACAAGGAATATCCTGTTCTGGATAAGGGCTTCGTTCGTTTGGTCGACTACCTGGGCGGAGACGAGCGGATCGTGCAAGCCGCCCGCGTCTCCTACGGCCAAGGCACGAAGTCCTTCCGCGAGAATGCGGCCCTGATAGACCACCTGCTTCGGAACGAGCATACCTCGCCCTTCGAGCAGGTCGTTCTCACCTTCCATGCGAAGATGCCGATCTTCGTCGCCCGGCAATGGATACGCCACCGGACCGCGCGCGTCAATGAAATTTCGGGCCGGTATTCGGTCATGAAGGACGAGTTCTTCCTGCCGCGGCGCGAGGATGTCGCGCTTCAGAGCGAGGATAACCGTCAGGGCCGCGCCGCCGAGCCGGTCGACGCCGCCTTCGCCGACTCGGTCATAGCCAAGCTCGAGGAGGGCCAGAAGGCGGCCTATGCCGACTACAAGAGCCTGGTGGACTCAGGCATATCGCGGGAACTCGCGCGCATCGATCTGCCGCTTTCGCTGTACACCGAGTGGTATTGGCAGATCGACCTGAACAATCTCTTCCATTTCCTCGCCCTGCGCCTCGATGCGCATGCGCAGAAAGAGATCCGGGCCTACGCCGAAGCGATCCTGGCGATCGCGCGATGCGTGGCTCCGGCGGCCTGCGCGAGCTTCGAGGAGCAGATTCTCGGCGGGGTTCGGTTTTCGGCCGCCGAACTGGGCGAACTCAGGCTGCGGCTCGGCCTCGCCGCGCCGGCGACCGAGGAAGGCAATACGGGAAACGAGACGGCCTTGACGGGCAAGGTCCTGGAAAGGTTCGAGGAAAAACTGCGGAGCGGCCGGCAACTCTAGCTCCGAAGCGGGCCGGAGCCCCCTGCCGTCGCGAGGTTGCGGGTCGGCCGGTCCGGGCCTCCGGCCTCAGGCCCGCAGGTACTGCTGCTCCCCGGCGCCGTACAAAAGCTCGGCGTTGATTTTCTCGCCCTCGCCGTTTTTCAGGAGCCCGCGAAACGACCCGAAGGGGCCGTGATAGTCGCTTTGGAGAATCCCCAATTTCAGGCTGATATCATTCATGACCTCGGGGACGAAAACCAGGTCGACCATTCCTTCCGTGTCCTGGATGATCCATTCGCCCGCGGGGCCCTGGGGCCGCGTGACCTTGACGGGGGGCAAGGGCCAGATGCGGTTGTTGATCCAGAGACAATTCTCGTTGTAGCGAGCCTGATCGCGCACCTGATTGTCGGTCAGGTTGAATCCTATCCGCCTGCCCTTGGCATCCAGCCCGAAGCCGGAGACCCAATCGTATCGCAGGCGCCAGGGGTAGTATCCCTTGTGGTCGTCGAACACGCCCATGGCCGAAGCGGCTTCGAAAAGATGCGTTTCCGCGCCGATGACGAGCTCTCCTTCGACCGGCATGAGCAGCTTCGTGGAATAGATCGCTCTGTTCATGCCGAGGGGGAGGCAGACCGATTGGGGGGCGGAAAACTTGGGGCCGGAGGAAAAGCGGAAACTGGCCGAAAAGCGCCGGGCGCGGTCGAAGTTATTCCTTCCCAACTCGATCTTCATCTCGCCGCGTTCCGGGTTCGCGCTGTATTCGAGGAAGGTTCCTGGCCCGCGATAGGCTACGCGGTAGTCGGTCAGCTCTTCGGGAAAGGCGAAGGCCGAGCCGGGAATGATCCGTTCGAAGCCGTAGCGCCGTTTTTCGCGGCGATCGTATATCTGGACGTAGGCCAGGCTGAAGAGCTTGACGTCGTATAAGGCGGTGAAAACGAACCAGCGCTCATTGCCGAGCTGGAAGGCCTGCCATTCCTTCAGTCGCCAGTTCTTGACGAATCGGGGAAGCGGATAATTGAGCACCCGAGCGGCATCCAGCATATTGGCCCGACCGAAGAAGCCGCCGAAGCGGCCGTATTCGAAGAGACCTTGCGCTACGATCGCCTTGGGCGCCGGCTCCAGCGCAGGGCGGGCTTTCAACCGGCGGCCTCCTGAACGAGGCCTAGTTCGTAGAGAAGATAGACGGCCTGGGTGCCTTTGTCGCCGTATCCCTTGTCCTGCAGGAGCGTGAAAAGGCGCTCCGCCGAGACGAGCATCGGCAGGGCGAGCTTCATGGCCTTCGCCGCATCGAGGGCGATGCGCAGGTCCTTCAGATAGTGCTTGACGTAGAAGCCCGGCTCGAAATCGCCGTCGAGCATCCGCGGGACCATGTTGTTGAGCTGCCAGCTGCCCGCGGCGCCGGAGCCTATGCTCTGCAGGACCCTTCTCGGGTCCAGGCCGGCGGCGCGAGCGTACATGACCGCCTCTACCGCTCCGATGAGACTGCCGGCGAGGGCGATCTGATTGGCCATTTTCGTATGCTGGCCCGAACCGGCGGGACCTTGGAGGATGATGGTCTTGCCCATGAGGGATAGAAGCCCCGCGACCGCCTCGTAATCGGGTTGGGTACCCCCGACCATGATCGTGAGCGTGGCGTTCTTGGCCCCCACGTCTCCGCCCGAAACGGGGGCGTCGAGGGCGCGAAGACCGGACGCCGCGGCCCGTTCCGCGATTCGTCGCGCGAGGTCGGGCCTGCTCGTGGTCATGTCGACGAGCAAGGTTCCTTTCGAGGCCGAGGCTATGAGACCTTGGGGCCCGAGGTACACTTCCTCGACATCGCTCGGATAGCCGACCATGGTGAAAATGGCCGAGCAGCCGGGAGCGAGGGCGGCGGGGCTATCGGCCCACTCCGCTCCCTGCTCGATGAGGGGCAGGGCCTTTTCCTTGCTTCGCGTGAAAACCTTGATCCTGTAGCCTGCCTTCACTAGATGCCCGGCCATGCTGCGTCCCATGACCCCAATGCCGATGAAACCCAGGATATCCTTGGATGTGTCCACCTTGCCCTCCCGCATGCGATTAGGCGAATTTATAGCCGAAGCGACGCAGGAGCGCCGAACGCTCTGCCTTGTCCGCCGGCCCTTCGACGCCTTTCGGAGAAAAACCGTCGATGACGCCGAGTATGCCGGCGCCCTGTTCCGTCCGCGCGACGATGACTTCGAGGGGATTGGCCGTCGCGCAGAAGATGCCGCAGACCTCGGGGCAGCTCTTGATGCGGTCGAGCACATTGATCGGGAAGCAGCCCTGTCCGAGGATCAAATAGAAGCTGTGCCCGGCCCCGATCGTCCGAGCGCAGTTTATGGCCTCGGCGACGAGCTTTTCATCGCTGCCTGCGCTGCGCACGAGACAGGGGCCGGAGGCTTCGTTGAAAGCGAGGCCCCAGGCGGCGCCGGGCACCGAGGCCGCCATGATTTCGCCCAGGTCCTCGACCGTCTTGATGAAATGCGACTGCCCGATCACGATATTGCAGCCCTCGCTCCACGAAAGCCGTAGGGTTTCCAAGGTCATGTGACTTCCTCCGTCTATCTTAATCGTTCCAACATATCTTTCGGTGAGATCACATCCACGATAAAGCGTTCGCTCGCGCCATCGATCTGGAGATAGGACCTGAGCTTCACTTTCCCCAGGATAAAGGGCGTGAAGACGCCCAATCTGCCGTGCGGGGAGACGGTATAGGGCTCGGCGCAGAGCCGCAGCCGGCGTCCCTTCCGCAGGAAAAACAGGCCTTCTTCGTCCTTCCCCAGGAGGCCGTTGCGCTTTCTGACGATCGACTCGCCGAACTCGATGAGGCGGCCGAAGCAGAGCGCGCCACGGGGCGGCCGGCGCCAGGCGAGGCCCAGGGCGATGCGGAGCAGGGCGTACTCGACGAGATCGATGAGGGATCCCACAAGGAGGATGAAGACGACCAGGAAGGCCGTGACGATGAAGGGTTCCCTCGCTATGACGATGGACTTATGGACCGTGTACGACGAGATGAAGTAGATGAGATTGAGCGGGATGTAGGCCGCCGCGGAGTTGAGCGCGACGTACGTGATCTTGCGGAGAAACGCCCGGCGCAGGGCTTTCGCCTGGATTAGCCGCGCTTCGACCAGCGCGCCTTGCGTATCGCCTTTCTGCTCCATCTGGTTTCTTCCTTATGCCCGGAAGGCGCAGGCCCTGATGGGCGATCCATCGGCATCGCCGAACTTGAGGGGCAGGCAGGAGAAACTGAAGCCCGACGCGTCCAAGCGAGCCAAGTTGTCGAGGTTTTCCACGATCAGCATGCCCTTCCGGAAAAGGATCTTGTGGATGGGGAAATCCGCGCTGCCGACGGGGTCGACGGACAGCATGTCGATACCGATGCCTTTCAGGGGAAAAGCGGAAAGCCAAAGGGCCGCTTCTTCCGAGAGCAGGGGGAAATCCGCGAAGTAGCTTTCGTGCCCCCAGAAGGCGGACCATCCCGAGCGGAGCAAAACGAAGTCGCAGGCCTCGATCGTCTGGGCCGTGACGGCGGCTTGAATATCGGAAACCTCGATTCGGCCCCGCTTCGCTGGCGAGACATCGATGACGCAGGCAGGCCCCATGAAGTTCTCGATGGACAGGGAGTCGAGTGTGTTCGCGCCGCTCAGCATGTGCGCCGGAGCGTCGATGTGCGTGCCGGTGTGCGAGTAGAAGCGGAGCAGCTTTTCCGCGAAACCGTCCCGGAGGATGCTTGTCGCGTCGCGTATGTCCGGGGCTTCGGTTCCGGGATATACGGGCATCGAGCCGGTGATGGTATGGCTCAGATCGATTACGTCCATTTTCCCCTCGTAGGATAGGTGCCTTAGTATATGAGCTTAGCGGCCTAAGCACAAATGGAATCTAAGGACGGGGCATATTCTGATCCATCGACAACCTTCGTAACATTGCCTTCGGGGACTGGGTCGAGTTCGAAGAAAAAGTCTTGACAGCAGGGGGAAGGCACGGTATTTTTTGTACGAATTGAACGTAGATCGTACATTATGTTTTTCAAGGAATCGAGATGCAGGCTGATCGGGAAGACAAAAAACGAGAGGAGATACTCGACAGGGCTACCGCGCTGTTTTTCGAACGCGGCATTTCGAGCCTCTCCATGGAAGCCATTGCCGCCGGGATCGGCATCAGCAAGGCCACGCTCTATAAATATTTTCCAGGCAAGGAAATTCTTGGCGGGGCTGCGATAGAGCGGCGAATCGATCTATTGGCCGCCAGGCTCGACGCTCTCGACACGAGCTCGACGGCGAACTATCCGGAGCGCTTCCAGGCATCCTTTCACGCCATCGACGAAACGATTCGGCCGGCTATCCCGGTGTTCATGCGCGATATCATGAATGATGCGCCCTGGCTCTGGGCGAAGATACAGAGTCTCCGCGCGGGAAAGGTGTTTCCGCGCTTGGCGCGGCTCATCACGGAAGGGCGGGAGCTGGGCTACGTGCGAAGCGATCTCGATGCCTTCGTGGCCGCCACGCTCACTATCTCGATAGCGGAGCAGATCGCACGGCCCGAGTTTTTGCTCAGCCTGCCCATTCCGCCCAATCAAGCCCTGCAAACCGTCATTCGCGTACTGCTTACCGGCATTTTGAGCGAGGAGGGGCGGCAGCTCTTCGATGCCGTTCATTTCGGGTCTCAGGACCCGATGGAGGAAACATGAGACAAGGCTGCTCGCCGGCCGGGGTCCTTCGGCGTTCGGGGGGCCTGGCGGCCGTGCTTGTCATGCTCGGGGCCTGTTCGAGCGGTTCGTCCCGCTACGTTGCTTCGGGGACCATCGAAGCTACCGAGGTGCGGGTGTCTTCTCAAGTCGCCGGCATCGTCGTCGAAGAGGACGCGGTGGAAGGCAGCTCGGTGAAGCGCGGCGCGGTGCTCGCCCGCATCGATCCGGAGGCCTACCGCTTCCGGGTCGGCGAGGCGAGCGCGGCGGTCGACGTGGCGCGGGCCCAGCTCGATCTTCTCGTGGGCGGCGCCAGGGCGGAGGATATCATGCAGGCCAAGGCCGGCCTCGATCAGGCCGACGAGAACCTGCGCCTCGCCGAAACCGACGCGGCGCGGATGCGCGATCTCGCGGCCTCGGGCAGCGCGACGCTGCAGCAGCGCGACGACGCCGTGGCGCGGCTGGCGACGGCGAAGGCTCAGCGCGAATCGGCGGCCCAGGCTCTGCTGAAACTGGAATCCTTCGCGCGGCCCGAGGAACTCGAAGCCGCGCGCGCCCGTCTCGACCAGGCCGGCTATGCGGCGCGGCTGGCGGAAAAATCGCTCGCCGAATGCGAGATCACGGCGCCGATCGACGGCTCGGTGCTCGAACGCCTCGCCGAGCCGGGCGAGTTGGCCATGGTGGGAACGGGCATCGCCACCCTCGCCGATCTCGGTTCGCTCAGCCTCACCATCTACATCCCCGAAACGGAGATCGGCCGCATCTCGCTCGGCCAGACCGCGAGGATATCCGTCGACTCCTTCCCGGGAAAGACCTTCCCTGGGAAGGTGTCGTTCATCTCGCCGAAGGCGGAGTTCACGCCCAAGAATGTCCAGACCAAGGACGAGCGCGTGAAGCAGGTCTTCGCGGTGAAGCTCGATCTCGGCGACGGGGGCGGCGATCTCAAGCCGGGCATGCCGGCCGACGCGCAGATCCTCATGCCGGGGAACTAGGGCGGAAGCATGTCGACGAAGGCTCTCGAGGTCAGCGGCCTGACCAAGCGCTTCGGCGAGGCCGAGGCCCTGAGCGACCTCGGCTTCGATCTTCCGATAGGAGCTTCCCTGGCGCTGGTCGGGCCCGACGGCGCGGGCAAGACGACGACGATCCGGCTGCTCGCCGGGCTGCTCGCGCCGGATGCGGGCGAGGTGAAGGTCTTCGGCTCCGCCCCGCGCAGCGCCCAGGCGAAGGCGCGCATGGGCTACCTCTCCCAGCGCTTCAGCCTGTATGCCGATCTTTCGATCGACGAGAACATCTCGTTCTTCGCCGAGATCCACGGCCTCGACCACTTCGAGGCGCGGCGCGACCGGCTGCTCGAGATGACGCGCCTCACGCCGTTTCGGCGGCGCGCCGCAGGAAAGCTCTCCGGCGGCATGAAGCAGAAGCTTGCGCTCGCCTGCGCCCTCGTCCACGAGCCCGATCTCCTCCTCCTCGACGAGCCGACGACGGGAGTCGATCCCATCTCGCGGCGCGAGTTCTGGGCCATCCTGGCCGAGCTCTTGGCGAACGGCATGTCGCTCGTGGTGGCCACGCCCTACCTCGACGAGGCCGAGCGATGCTCCGAGGTGGGGCTCATGAACTCAGGCTCCTTCCTCGCCTTCGGATCGCCCGCCGACCTGAAGGAATCGCTGCCCTTCGTCGTGCTCGAACTGCCCTGCGCCGAGACCAGGAAGGCCGCAGCCCTCCTGGAGGGCCTGCCCGAGCTTGCGGGGATGCAGACCTTCGGCGATCGCCTCGCTCTCTTGGTGCGGGAGGAGGAAGCGGGGCGCAGGGCGATATCGGCGCGGCTCGGACAGGCCGGCCTTCCGGTCGACGAGCTCAGGGTCGCGCCCGCGACCTTGGAGAATGTCTTCATCCATGCCGTGAGCGGCACCGGGACGGCGCAGCCGCGCAAGGAGAAAAGCGAAACATGAAAACGGCCACACTCCGCTTGAATCGGCGCGCCTCGACGCTGACCCTGCTCGCCGCCCTGGCGGCGGTGTTCGCGGCGCCGATGGCCTTTGCTGCCGGCGATGCGCCGCCGGCCGGAACGTATGCCGGAGCGACGACTGCCCCGACGGCTGCACCGACGACTGCCCCGACAGCTGCACCGACGGCCGGGCAGGTGACCGCTGCGGGAGCCGGCGCGGGAGCCGGTCCGGCGGCGGAGCTGACCGTGGACCTGCGTTCCGCGGTGGAACGGGCGCTCGCGGCGAGCCCCGTCCTGGCGGGCGCGTTGGACGCCCTGCGCGCGGCCGGGGCGAGCCGTTCGGTCGCGGAGCGGCAGTACGCGCCGAGCCTCGTCGCCTCCGCCGGATATACGCACTCCGGTCCGATAGAGCCCGGCACGATCAGCGTTCCCTTTCCCGCTCCCGGCGGCAGCACGATCAGCCTGCCGGCGCCGCTTCAGGACTCGACGAGTTTCCGCATCGCGCTGCAGCAACCGTTGTATACCGGCGGCCGGATCGCCGCCGGTATCGCGGCGGCCGGAGCCGCCGCGGAATCGGTCCGCGCCGAGGCTTCGTCGCGGCGGCGAGCGGTCGGGGCGGCCGCCGAGCGGGCTTGGTGGTACCTCGTCCTGGCAACCGAAAGCGAAAAGGCCGTAGCGGAAAACCTCGCCGCGGTCAGCGCCCACCGGAAAGACGCCGAGCGCCGCCTCGCGCAAGGGACGGGCACGAAGAACGAGCTGCTCTCCTGGGAGATGCAGGAGGTCGAGGCGGGAGTGCGCAGGAGAGCCGCAGCCACGGACTTGGCCGCCGCCAGGGCGCGGCTCAATATCCTGATGGGGCTTCCCTGGAACGCGCCGACGGCGGCGCGGCTTCCCGGTACGCCCGATGTCGGCGCGGATCCCGGCGATACGGCCCCCCTGTCCGATGCCGCGGGAGGCGGGCTTCTCGATACCGCTCTGGCGACGCGGCCGGAAATCGACGCGGCCCGGGCGCGGATCGCCGTGCATGAGGCGGCCGAGGCCCAGGCCCGCTCCTCGCTCAGGCCCTCGGTCTATCTCACCGGCGACATGGCCTACGCCGACCCCGATCCCAAGGCCTTTCCCCAGCGCTCGGGCTTCGAGTTTCTCTGGGACGTCGGGCTCGTCGCCAGTTTCGATCTGGGGCGGGTGCCCGTTGCGCTCGCCCAGATCGAGGATGCCCGCGCGCAGGCCGCCCAGGCCCGGGAAGAGCTGGCGCAGATGCGCGACTCCTTGACGCTCGAGCTTGTCCAGGCGCGCTTCGACCTCGAGAAGGCGCGCGATCGGTTCGTCTCCTCCGCCGCGGCGGTGAACCTGGCCGAGGAGAATGTCCGCGTGCAGCGCGACCGCTATGCGGCCGGCATCGCCCTGGCCTCGGAGCTGTCAGACGCGGAAGCCGCTATGCTTTCCGCGCGGCTCGATCGGACGCGCTCGCTCATCGCCTGGGAATTGGCGCGCGCGGCGCTCCGCGACGCCGCCGGCGGCGAGGCCGGAGGCGCCGAAACCGCCTCCGAAGCGCAGGTGAGCGCGCCATGAGCGACGCGATCGTGGCGGAAAAGCTGACGAAGCGTTTCGGTTCCTTCGTGGCCGTGGACGAAGTATCCTTCGCCGTACCGAGGGGCAGCGTATTCGGCCTGCTCGGCGCGAACGGGGCGGGGAAGTCCACCACGATCCGCATGCTCTGCGGGCTCCTCGCCCCGAGCGGGGGGAAGGCCAGCGTGGCCGGTTTCGACGTCGCTTCGGAGGCCGAGTCGATCAAGCGCAGCATCGGCTACATGTCGCAGAAGTTTTCGCTGTACGAAGACCTCACGGTCCGGGAAAACATCGAGTTCTATTCGGGGCTGTACGGCATTCCGAAAAACCGCGTGCGTCGGGAGAGCGACCGGATCCTGGCCCTGACCGGTCTCGGGGAACGGTCGCGCGAATTGGCGAAGGAGCTGCCGGGAGGGTACCGCCAGCGCCTGGCCCTGGGCTGCGCCCTGCTGCATCGGCCTCAGCTGCTTTTCCTCGACGAGCCCACGGCCGGCGTCGATCCTCTGGCCCGGCGCATCTTCTGGGACATCATCTACGATCTAACCGCAGCCGGGGCGACGGTGCTCGTGACCACCCACTATCTGGACGAAGCCGAGTATTGCTCGACCGTCTCGCTCATGCGCGATGGCCGGATGGTCGCCGCGGGCACGCCCAGCGAGCTGAAGGCCGCGCATCATCCGGGCCTCCTCTTGGAGATCGAGAGCGGCGAGCCCGATCGCGCCATGAAGGCGCTCGACGGCATCCAGGCTGTCGAGGCGGCCGCGCTCTTCGGTTCGCGCCTGCACGTCACCCTCGTGCCGGGCGCGCGGGCCGAGGTCGTGGGAGCGGCCCTGGCTGCGGCGGGCTTGGCGCAGGCCCGCGTGCAGGCGATCAGGCCCTCGCTCGAGGATGTATTCATCCGCGTCGTCTCCGCGAAACAGGGAGGGGCCGAGCGATGAACCACCGGATTTCGGCTATCGCCCGCAAGGAGTTTCGCCATATCATCCGCGACCCGGCGAGCCTGGGCGCCCTGCTCGGCTTGCCCCTCTTCCTGCTCGTCATGTTCGGCTATGCGGTGAGCCTGGACGTGAAGAACGTGCCGCTCGCCGTCCGCGATCTGGATAGGAGTCCGGAGAGCCGGGCGCTGACCGCCGCGTTCTTCGCCACGGGCGACTTCGTGCCCGCCGGCGATCCGGGTTCCCCGCGGGGCGAAGGCCGGTTCCTGGATTCCGGCGCGGCCGCGGCGGTCCTGGAAATTCCTCCCGGCTTCGCCCGCGACCTCGAGCGAAGGACTCAGGCCCCGGTGCAAATCCTGGTCGACGGCAGCGACGGCACGCGCGCGCAGACGGTCATCGGCTACATCGAGGGGCTCTGCCTGCGATTCGGCCAGGATCGGGCCGCCGTGGAGGCGGCGAGTCTGCCTGTCTCGGCGATGGCCTCGCCGGCCATCGATGTCCGGCCTAGAGTCCTGTTCAATCAGGACCTGCGGAGCGTCGTCTTTCTCGTGCCCGGGCTCGTCGCCCTCATCCTCATCATCACCGCGGTGGTATCGGTATCGCTGTCGGTCGTCCGCGAGAACGAGACGGGTTCGATGGAGCAGATCATGGTCTCGCCGGTCGGAGCGGTGGAGTTCATCGTGGGCAAGACCCTGCCGTACGCGGGGGTCGGCGCCGTCTCGGCGGCGACCGTACTCGTCACCGCCGCGATTCTCTTCGGGGTCACGGTCAAGGGCAGCATTATCGCCCTCGTCGCGACGACCGGGCTTTTCATCCTGGCCTGCCTCGGGCTCGGCATTCTCATTTCGACCATCGCCGAAACCCAGCAGGTGGCCTTCCTCATAGCCACCATGACGACCCTCGTTCCCACCTTCACGCTGTCGGGCTTCGTGTTTCCGCTCCGCAACATGCCCCTCGTCATTCAGGTTCTCGCGCACGTATTCCCCACGACCTACTACATACAAATTCTGCAATCGATCCTGGTGAAGGGCACGGGCATCGTCACGTTCTGGCGGCCGAGCCTCGCCCTCGTGATCTATGCGGCGGTGACGATAGCGCTGAGCGCGGCCAGATTCCTGCGCTCGAGGAGATGACGAGGTGAGCAGGATATCGAGCGTCGTACGCAAGGAACTCATTCAGCTGAGGCGCGACAAGAAGATGCGCGCCATGCTTTTCATCGCCCCCGTCATGCAGGTGCTGATCCTCGGCTACGCCGCGAACATGGACGTGCGCGACGTGCCGCTGGCCGTGCTCGATCAGGATATGAGTCCGCGGAGCCGGGAGCTGACGGCGGCCTTCGAGAACTCGGCGGCTTTCCGCCTCGTGGCCTCGCCGAGCTCGCAGAAGGAACTCTCTCGCGACCTGGATGACGGCTCGGCCGAAGTGGGCGTCTCGATCCCGCCATCGTTCGGCAGCGATCTCGACGCGAGGCGCCGCCCGGAGCTGCAGATTCTCGTCGACGGCTCGCGGTCGAATACGGCCGCGGTTTCGCTGTCCTACGCCGTGTCCATCGCCAATGCCTACGGGCAGCGGATCGGCGCCGGGAACGCGCCGATCCGCATGGCCCTGCCCTCGGTCGACGCCCGCACGAGGGTCTGGTACAACCCGGAGCTCAAAAGCCGCCTTTTCATGGTGCCGGGGATTTTCGCGCTCCTGGCGATGATCTTCACGATCATCCTGACTTCCCTCGCCATCGTGAAGGAAAAGGAGATAGGGACGCTCGAGCAGCTCATGGTGAGTCCGCTCAGGAAGGGCGAGCTCATCGTGGGAAAGCTTCTTCCCTTCATGCTCGTGAGTCTCGTCATACTCACGCTCGCCCTCGCGGCGGTGCGCGTGTTTTTCGGCATCGTCCCGCGGGGATCGCTCGTGCTTTTGGCGCTGCTGTCGATCGCTTTCGTCATCTCGACGCTCGGTATCGGGCTCTTCGTATCGACGATCGCGCGGACTCAGCAGCAGGCCATGATGTTTTCGATATTCTTTTTCATGTTCCCGATGATGATTCTTTCCGGCTTCGTCTTTCCCATCGCCAATATGCCGCCCCTCATGCAAGCGGTCACCTACATCATGCCGCTGCGGTACTATCTCGTGATCATTCGCGGACTGTTCCTGAAGGGTTCGGGGCCCGGCATTCTCTGGCCCCAGCTCCTGCCTCTTCTGACGATCGGGGCCGCGGTCATCGGGATCAGCGTAGTCCGTTTCCGGAAGCAGCTCGATTAGCGGGAACTCCTTTGCAGGGATTGTTTTCTAGTTCGGCCCCCAAAAATAAAGCTCCCGGACGGTAGGAGGTAGGGGGACCGTCCGGGAGCTGGGAAACCTATTGTGCGATCGAGTTCAACTCCCGGGAGCCGCCGCCTGGAGCCGGGCCTCGGATTTCTTGACCTTCTCGCCCTTCCTGGCCCCGAGCGCGCGCTGGAGAAGGACGAAAACGAAGACCAGGAAACCTATCGTTATCCGCGTCCACCAGGAGTTGAGCGTACCCTGGAAGACGATGAGCACCTGGATGGTCCCGTACACGAGGACGCCGAACATGGTTCCGAGCACGCTTCCCATGCCGCCGGTCAGGAGTGTGCCGCCGATCACGACGGTGGCGATGGTATCCAGCTCCATGCCCACGCCGTTCAGGGAATAGCCGGAGAGCGTGGTGAAGGTGAAGGCGATGCCCGCCAGGGCCGAGCAGAGACCGCTCACCATGTAGATGAGCACCTTCGTCCTCGCCACGGGCAGGCCCATGAGGATGGCCGACTGCTCGTTGCCTCCGATCGCGAAGACGGTGCGTCCGAACTTGGTGGATCTGGACACGTAGATCCCGACGATGACGACGAACACCGCGATGAGCACGTTCGGCGATACATAGCTGTTCGCGAAGAGGTCCACCTGGGCGTTGGCCATTTTATTCCAGAATGGATCGCTTATCGCTATGGTATTGACGCTCACCACATAGCCGAGGCCGCGGCAAAGATAGAGGCCGGCGAGCGTGATGATGAAGGGGGGAAGGCTGAAGGTCTGGATCAGATAGCCCTGGAATGCCCCGAAGGCGAGCCCGAAGAGAAGCACTGCCAGTATGACGAAAACCGGGCTCCAGTGGGAATTCGTGAGGAGACTCGCCGTCACCATGGTCGAGAAGGAGAGGACCGAGCCCACCGAGAGATCGATTCCGCCCGAGATGATGACGAAGGTCATGCCTACCCCGAGGATGAGCAGATACGAGGTATTCATGAACAGGTTGAGGAAGTTCTGGAGGGAGAAGAAGCCGATGAAGGAGACCGATCCCACCCCGAACATCACGCCGAACAGCGCCAGGGTCGCGAACAGCGCCGCGCTCTGCTGGTTGATGCGTCTTGTGCTCTTCATGCCGCGAGCTCCCTTCTGCCGAAGACCTGCGTCACCGAGGACCTGAACTTGGGAGATTGCAGCAGGCTGATGATGTAGACGACCATCGCCTTCACCACCTGGGCTATCTGGGGCGGCACGTTGAAGGCGTAGATGGTGACGGTCAGGGTCTCGATGATCAGGGCTCCGACTATGCTGCCGAGCAGATGGAACTTACCGCCGTTGAGCGAAGTCCCGCCGAGGACCACCGCGAGGATCGCGTCGAGTTCGAAGCCGACGCCGAGGTTGTTGCCGTCGGCGCTCATCACGGTGGAGCAGGCGATGAGCCCGGAGACACCCGCGCAGAAGCCGCTGAAGGCATAGACGCCGAGGATGATGTTCTTCGCGCTGATGCCGGCGAAACGGGCGGCTGTAGGGTTGATGCCGACGGCCTCGATGAAGAGACCGAGGGCGGTCCGCCTGGTGACCAGGATCGTCAGCAGAAGAAGGACGGCGACCATGTAGAGAGAGAAGGGGAGGCCGAAGACATAGCCCTGGCCGAGGAGTGCGAAAGGCTTTACGTACAGCCAGACGACCAAGGCGTTCGTGGTGACCATGGCGATGCCCCGCCCGGCCACGTAGAGGATGAGGGTGGCTATGATGGGCTGCATGCCGATGCGCGAGACGAGCATCCCGTTCCACATCCCCGCCACCACGCAGACCAGGACCGCTATGGCCATCGACACGAAAAGCGGATGCTTGGGTATGCCCTGGAGGTCCCCGCCCAGGAGCATGGCGACCACGCCGGCCGAAATGGCGACCAGAGAACCCACGGAAAGATCGATCCCCTTGGTCGCGATGACGAGGGTCATCCCGATCGCGAGCAGCATGATGGGAGCGCCGTTCTTCAGAATGTCGATAAGGTTCCCGTAGAAGTGCCCTTCCTTGATCTCGATTCGGAAGAAATGGGGCGTAAAGAACAGATTGAAAGCCAGGAGGAGCGCGAGGGCGACCAGGGGCCAGAATAGCGTATAGCCAGTGAGTTTTTTCCACCACGACATGGTCACTTTCCCTCCGCGATAGTTCTCATGATGCGATTCTCGGTCATCTCGTCCCCCTGAAGCTCGGTCACCTTGACCTTGTCTTTGAGCACGGCGATCTTGGTGCTGCAGCGAATGACTTCCTCGAATTCCGAGGAGATGAAGATGACGCTCAAGCCTCTCCGGCTGAGATTCAGGATCTGCTCCATGATCTCGAGCTTGGCTCCGACGTCTATGCCGCGCGTGGGCTCGTCCAGGATGAGGATCTTGGGATTTGTCGCCAGCCAGCGCGCCAGCATCACCTTCTGCTGGTTGCCTCCCGACAGCTGTCCCGCCTCGTTGTTCGAGCTCGGTGTCTTGATGCCGAGCGACCTTACGAATTCATCCGCTATCTCCGTCTGCTTCTTGGGCAGGAGATACCTGAATATTCCCTTCCTCGCCTGCAGCGCGAGGATGATATTTTCCCGTATGGAGAGTTCGCTGAAGATTCCTTCGTTTTTCCTGTCTTCCGAGCAGAACCCTATGCCCGCCATCATGGCCGCGCGAGGGGAGGCGATGGATACCCTCCGTCCTTCCACGAGAATCTCTCCATGGTCGGCGTTGTCGATGCCGAAGATGAGCCGGGCCATCTCCGTCCTTCCCGATCCCAGCAGTCCGGCAAGGCCCATCACGTCGCCTTCGGAAAGGGAGAGATCGAAGGGCGAGATCGACCCGTGCAGGCCGAGGCGCTTGACGTCCAATACCTGCCGAGCCTCCGGCAACGTCCCCGCGGAGCCGCCGGGGCCTGCCCTGCGCGCCGAGAAGCTGAAGTCGGACAGCTCCTTGCCGAGCATCTTCGTGATCAATTCCAGCTTGGGAAGTTCGGCCGTCTTGTACTCTCCGACGAAGTAGCCGTTCTTCAGGACCGTGATCCGGTCGGAGATCTGGTAGGTCTGATCCAGGAAGTGCGTTATGAAAAGTATCGCCAGGCCTTCGCTGCGCAATTTTCTGATTACGACGAAGAGCTGGTTGACTTCGTCGTCGTCAAGACTCGATGTCGGTTCGTCGAGGATGAGCACCTTGGCGGAGGAATCGAGAACCCTCGCGATGGCCACCATCTGCTGAACGGCGATGGAGTAGTTCGAAAGAGGTCGGGTCACATCGATGTCCAGGTTCAGCTTCTTCAGCACGTCGGAGGCCTGCCTGCCCATGGCCTTGCGATCGATCCTGCCGAAGCGCATCGGCTGCTTTCCGATGAATATGTTCTCGGCCACCGATAGATTGAGACAGAGATTGATTTCCTGATAGACGGTATTGATGCCGAGCCTCTGCGCGGCCAACGGGGAATCGGGCCGGATCGGCTTTCCTCCCAGCAGCATACTGCCGAAGTCCTGTTTATAGACCCCCGTCAGGACCTTGACCAGCGTCGATTTGCCGGCACCGTTCTGGCCCATGAGGGCATGAACCTCTCCCCGGAACAGGCGGAAATCCACATCGGAGAGCGCCTTCACCCCCGGGAAGGATTTGTTTATTTTTTTCATCTCCACGATCGGAGCGATGTCTGACATCCGAACCTCCCCCTGACATGGTCCGACAGCTGTCGCTGCGAACCAAAGCCACTCCGACTGCTCGGAGTGGCTTTGCGTATTCTATGTTGTTGCGACTAGAGCCTTCGGATCGGTACTAGTACTGGCGAGTCGGGAACGCGGCGGCGGCGTTCGTCGCGTCGAAGAGTCCCTCGATGGTCCAGATCCTCGAAGGCAGCTTCTTGCCGTCGCGGAGGTCGCGGATGGCCTGGACGGCCTGCGGTCCGAGCAGCGGATTGCACTCGACCGTGCAATTCATCTCACCGTTCATGATCGCCTGGAAGGCGCCCTTCACGCCGTCCATGCCGATGATGATGATATCCTTCCCCGGCTTGAGCCCTGCTTCCTTGATCGCCTGGATCGCGCCGAGCGCCATCTGGTCGTTGTGGGCGAAGCAAACCTGGATGTTCTTGTCCGCCTTGAGGAAGGCTTCCATGACTTGCTTGCCGCCGTCCGTGGTGAAGTCGCCGCTCTGGGTGCGGGTGATCTGCCAGTTCGGGTGGTCCTTCATGATGTCGCGGAAGCCCTTGGCTCTCTCGATGGCCGGAGCCGAGCCGACCGTGCCCTGGAGTTCGACGATATTGATCTGCTTCTGTCCGTCGTCTAGCCCCTGGGCCTTCAGGTACTTGGCAAGCCAGAGGCCCGCCTCGTGGCCTTCGTTGATGAAGTCCGAACCCATGATGGTGAGTCTGAGATGCTGATCCGCCTTGGCGACATCGCGGTCGATCATTATCACGGGAATTCCGGCCCTCTTCGCTTCCTGAAGGACGGGACCGTAGCCGGTCTCGACCATCGCCGTGAACAGGATGCAGTTGACGCGGCGCGCGATGAACGTCCGGATGGCCGCGATCTGATTTTCCTGCTTGTTCTGCGCGTCGGAATACAGGAGGTCGAAACTCGGATCGGCCAGGAAGGCATTCTGGACGGAGGCGGTATCAGCCGTCCTCCACTCGCTCTCGGAGCCCTCCTGAGAGAAGCCTACGACCCACAGCTTGGGCTTGGCGAAGGCCGAGGCAGAAAAGAGCACCATGGCCGCGGCGATCAAGAGAAGCGTTTTCTTTGCACCTCGCATAAAGCTCTCCTTTGAATTGATTTGTTCAGCTAGACTTTCCCCATCCTCCATCGGCGGCGATCCGCGAGAAGGAAGCCAACGAATCCACTAGTGCGACGATCCCATTGCAAACCGCGAAACACTTCCTCCTTCGCTTCCTCCTTTCCTCGAGCGCTTCACTGGACATTCAGATATTTGTAAAGCTTCTCGTTTTTCAGGACTTTCATGACGGGAAAATTGAGCGGGCCGATGATCGTAGTGACGGCGCCATCGGCCTTCTGGAGGGTGAGCGGGCAGTTGATGCCGATGATGTTCACCGAGCCCGCGCCGTCCAGGACATCGCCGTATCTGATGTCGCGCGTGTCGCCGTCGCTCGTCATGAACACCTGCCTGCCCAGGTACTCGGTCACGACCAGCTTGTTCATGAACCTAGGATCGGGATGGCTCTTGCTGCCCTTCGGAAACTCTACGATCCGGGGCTTGCTTTTCAGTATTTCGGCGACTGTCTTGATGACGGCTCCCGAATCCGGACCGTCGATTTCGTATACCTTGTCGATGGAATTCGAAGGCCGCAGCTCTATCCAATCGAAGCTGACATCGACGCGAATTTCCGCCCTGGCGGGGATCGTCTCGCCAAGAGCGATGACCTTCCAGGTGCCGCCCGGCAACCGGTAGCTCACATGGCCCATGGAGGTCTCCGAGCACAAGCCGACGCACTTGAGCGTGCCCGTCTGGGCCGAGGCGAAACCCGCAGCCGCGATCGCCAAGGCGAGTACGAGTCCGTACCTGATTATCATGCGCATTTTCCGCTCCTTTCCTCAAACCCTCGATATGGCGAGGCAGGTGCCGTAGGCACCTGCTACCGGTATCGCACGGTTTCGGAGAGCGGTCTTTAGACTAAACGGCGAAATTGGGCACTATTCGGGAGGCGACGGGCGCGATCAGTATTTGCGCGTGGGGAGCTCCCTGCGCGCGACGCTGGCGGGGAAGACTTCTTCGGAGGTGACGATGCGTATGGGCAATTCCTTGCCTGACATGAAATCCTTCACGGCTTTCATGAGCTGGGGCCCCAGGAGAGGATTGCACTCCACGGTGCAGTTGAGCTTTCCGGCTATCATGGCCTTGAAGGCGTCGCGGCTGCCGTCGACCGAGACCACCACCACGTCCTTCCCCGGCTTGAGCCCGGCGGCTTCCATGGCGTCGATGGCTCCGAGCGCCATGTCGTCGTTGTGCGCGAAGAGGACGTCTATCCTCTGATCCTTCAGGGCCAGATCCTGAAGTATGTGGCGCATGACTTCCTTGCCCTTGTTCCGGAAGAAATCGCCGCTCTCCGAGTCGATGATATGGTAATTGGGATAGGCCTTGAGTATCTCCCTGAAGCCCTCGCTGCGATCGATCGTGGGGGCCGAGTCGAGCGTGCCCAGGAGCTCGACGATGTTCACCTGCCTATCGGTCTTCATGTAGTCGACGAGCCATCGCGCGGCTCTGCGGCCTTCCTCCACGAAGTCCGAGCCCATCAGGGTGACCCACAGGGATTCGTCCTTGACGGCCACGGCCCGATCGGTGATGAAGACCGGGATCCCCGCGGCCTTGGCCTGGCGCAGCACGGGGCCCCAGCCCGACTCCACGATCGGCGAGAAGGCGATGATGTCGACCTTTTTCGCGATGAAGGAGCGCACGGCGGCCAGCTCTTTCTCGGGGTCCTGCTCCGAGTTCACGAACAAGAGGTCGATGCCCGCCTGCCGCGCCGCGTTTTTGATCGAGATGGTGTTCCCCAGGCGCCAGGCGCTCTCCTGCCCCACCTGCGCGAAGCCCAGCACTATCTTGTGCCCCGGCTTCGCCTGGCGCGGCGGCACGGGCTCCGCCAGCGCGCCGATCGCCAGCGTCTTGGCAGTGACCAACGAGGTCCGCAGGATCATCTTCTTGGGAATGCCGTTCTCGTGGTGCAGGATGTCCATCGCGTAGCTGACCGCCTCCTTGCCTCCCGTCGGGCAGGTGAAGGTGGCGGCCAGCTGCCCCGTGCGCACCATCTCGATCCCGCCGTTCGGCCCGGGCAGGCCGTCGGTCCCCACGAATTTGATGCCCTTGATGCCGAGCTTGTCGGCCGCGCGCCAAGCCCCCTCGGCCATGGCGTCATTCTGGGCCATGACGACATTCACCCTGCCTCCCTTCCGGAGCCAGGCGCCGAACTTGTCCTCGGCCCGGTCGCGCAGCCAGTCGGCCACCAGGGTGCCCGCGATTGCTATGTTCGGCCTGTAGGCCAGCGCCTCCTCGAAGCCTTCCTTCCGGTCGAGCATGGGAGGAGAGCCGGCCTGGCCCATGATCTCGACGATCCGACCGCCCTTCTTCCCCAGCATGTCGGCCACGTACTGTCCGGCTTCCTTCCCGACGAGTCGGTTGTCGGGGCCGATGAACAGCGTGTAACCGTAGCCTTCGACCGCGCGATCGAGCACGATGACGGGGATGTGCGAGTAGACTTCGTTGACCACCGGAGTCAGGGCTCGCGAATCCGTCGGGGAAATGATGAGGAGGTCGATGCCTTCTTTCATCATTCTCCGGACGTCGTCTATCTGCTGCGAGCTGGAATCGCCGGCGTCGGCGAGTATCAAGCGAAGATCGCCGTGCCGGGCGGCTTCGGCCTTGATCTCTTCGGTCATTTCGATTCGCCAGGGTTCCGAGAGATTGGCTTGCGAGACTCCGATGAGGTAGCGGATGCTGCGCTCGTGCAGTTCGGAGGGAGCGCAGGCCGACGACAAGGCGATCACGGCGAGCGCGAAGGCGAGCGCTAGTCCTCGGGCTCGGAGAGGCGATCGCGCGTTCACGAGCTCGGCCCCTTCTTGTAATCGCTCGGCGAAATGCCCATGACCTTCCGGAAGGCCCGGCTGAAGTAGTGCTGGCTCCGATAGCCGACTCGTTCCGCGATCTCGAACATCTTCGCCGCGGGATCGTTCATGAACTGGATCGCCTTTTTCACCCGGGCCCGATTGAGGTACTCGATGAACGACAGGCCCGTTTCCCGCTTCATGAGCCGCGACAGGTAGCCCGGGCTGATCTCGAGCTCCCGCGCCGCATCCTCGAGGCTGTACTCCGGGTTGTAGTAAAGCTGGCTGATGCTGTTGATGGCGAGGACGACCGCCGCCTCGCATTTGCCGCCGTCGGCCAGCTCGGTCCGCAGCTCTTCGTAGGCCTCGCACAGGCCGCTGACGGGATCGGGGACGAGGCGCGAGGCGATGACCGGGACCTGGATGAGCTGCGCCGCGGCACGGCGCTCGATCGCGGACTTGATCTCGGAGAGACGGCCCTCCTCGATGCCCTGCATGATCGCGAGGACCATCTCGGTGTCGTCCTCGAAGATGTGCGCGCCAGGAGAGGGGAAAGCCTCGGACAGTATCGTCCGCATCGCGACGAGGGCCAGACGCCGCACCCGGTCCGCCTCGGGAATGCCGGCGCCGAAGCGCTCGGAGAACCGCGCGGCGAGGAGCGTCAAGGGGCCGGAAATCTCAAGATCGAGAAAGGCGGTCGTCTCCTCGATCTCGGTGCGAGACAGCGCTCCCTTCACCCAGTCGCGGAAGAAACGCTCGTGGAGCAGAGGCAGGTTCCGCGCCAGCTGCTCCCGAGCCCAGATGGCGTACTTGCCCGTCTCGCTCCTGGCCTTGAGTTCCGCCCGGGCCCGCTCGAGCGTGGCGGCGAAGACAGCGGCGTCGAGGGGCTTCAGGAGATAATCGAAGACCTGCAGTTTCACGGCGGCCTGGGCGTAGTCGAATTCGTCGTGCCCGGAGATTATGATGATGAGCCTGTTGGGCAGGGCTCCGTTCAGCCGCTCGATGAGCTCGAGCCCGTTGAGGAAGGGCATGCGGATATCGATGAGCAGGATGTCCGGCTCGAGCTCCACGGCTTTCGCGAAGGCCAGTTCCCCGTCTTCCGCCTCGGCCACGATCTCGAAATCGAGGGCCAGACGCTCGACCAATGAGTGTATTCCCCTGCGAATCTTCGGCTCGTCGTCGGCTATGAGCAGTTTCCACATTCAGATATCCTCCTCCTTGAGCAGGGGATGCCTCACGAGAACCACGGTCCCCTTCCCCAGGACGCTGGTGAACGACAGGCCGAAGGGCCTCCCGAAGGTGAGCCTGATGCGCTGGTGGACATTCTGGACCCCGTAGCCGAGGCCGGGCATCTTGCCGTCTTCCCTTTCCAGCGCGAGGTTGAGCGTTTCCAGCCGCTCCGCCGTCATGCCCGCGCCGTCGTCCCGGACGGCCAGCCGGAGCTCTCCTTCCTCGACTCTCGACTCCACGCATATCCAGCCTTTGCCGCGGCGCTCCTTCACCCCGTGGTAGATGGCATTCTCGACCAGGGGCTGGAGGATGAGACGGAGAATGCGATGGGAAGGGAGGGCGTCGGCGATGCGGATCTCGAAATCGAACTTGTCCTCGTAGCGCATCTTCTGGATGGCGAGATAGCTCTTCACGTGCTCGATCTCGTCGTGGAGGGCGATGAGCTCGCGCCCCCGGCTCAGACCGATCCGGAAGAGCGTGGTGAGGGAGCCCACCATGCTGACCACGTCGTCCACCCGGTTCTCCTGCGCCATCCACTGGATCGTATCGAGGGTGTTGTACAGGAAGTGCGGCTTGATCTGCTCCTGCAGGACCTGCAGCTCTCCCTCGCGCTTCGCCAGCTGCTCGCTGTAGACCTGGTCGATGAGGCTCTGGATCCGCTCGATCATCTCGTTGAAGCCCTCGCCCAGCTCGCTGATCTCGTCGCCGTTCCCCCCGCTGAAGCGCACGGAGAGGTCGCCCCCTTCGGCGCGCTTCATGAGACTCTTGAGGCCGAGCACCGGCCTGGCGATGGAAAACGTGAAGAAGAGCGCTCCGATGATCGCGAGCCCCATGGTCGCCCCGGCGATGATCAGCGTCCAGTAGCGGATGAGCATCACCTCGCGGAGCGTCTCCGACAGGGAGAAGACTCCGATGGTCTGCCAGCCCGTGCGGCTCGAAATCTGGCTCAGCACCCGGTAGTCGATGCCGCCGACCCTGATGATCGCCGATGCGGCGCCCCGCCGCTGCATCGTGACGGGAATCCGATAGACGATGTCGTTCACCGGCGCGTAGACGAGCTCGCCCTCGGGGTCCGCGATGAAGAGGAAGCCGTGCGCCCCGAGCGAAGTCCCCTTGAAGATGCGCTCGATCGTCGAGAGCTTCATGTCCACGAGTATCTCGCCGAGGAGGCGGCCGTCGCCGGGGTCGACGATGGCCTTGACGATCGAAACCACCTCCTCGGGCCCGTAGTTGTGGGTGCTCCTCAGGTTGCGGCCGATGGGTCGCGAGAACAGCCGGACGACCCCGGGAACCTCCCTGGCGAGCGTGTACCAGCGTTCGGAGGTGAGCGGATCGCGCGTTATGCGATAGAAGTCGTCGGTGATGGAATCGTCGTCGTCGCTCACGACGAGGATGCCGGCGATCTCGGGATGGGTCCGCGATATGGCGGACATCGTCTTGATGATCGACGACCGCTCGGAGGGAAGGGCCGTACCTCTTTCGAGATAGGCGAGCACGCTTTCGTCTTCGGCCAGGAAGTCGATGAGCCGCTCGATGTCGAGGACGTGGTAATCGATGTTGACCGTGACCTGGGCAATCATGTGCTCGACATAGTTGGTCGTCTCGCGCTCGATCGCATGCGCGTACAGCGACGGGCCGATGATGCCCAGGGACAACAGAGGCAGGAAGACCAGCGCGAGGAAGTAGAGCATGAGCTTGAGCCGGATACTCAGCGGTCGGGGGCTCTCTCGCTTCTCGGCGGGATGCCCATGAAGCGGGTCTCGCGTTCCGCGCTGCGATGCGAGGCGTCTCGTCACATCGTCTTCCATCGCTGGGATCCCCGGCCCGGACTGCATTCAGTCTGCTCCGTGTACGTACACGTCACTTATAAACGATTATAAACCCGATTCTTCCTTTTGGCGAGGAAAACGTACGGAGGTGCTGGAGCCTGATCGGAAGCGCGGCTTCCGATTTCAGGCAGATGCCCGGACTAGAGCCCCGGCGTTGTCCGGTCGCAGGCTGAGCAGTCGCCAGGAGCCCGAGCTTCGCCCTTCGAGAAGCGGCCTCATCGCTTCGACGAAGCGCGCCTCCTCCGCTCCGCAGATCGCCATGATCGTGGGACCGGCGCCGGAAAGGAACACGGCCAGGGCGCCCGATTCGCGGGCCGCTTCCTCGATCTCCCGGAAGCCTTCGATGAGGGGAGCTCGGAAGGGCTCGTGCAGGCGGTCGCGGCAGGCCAGGTCGAGCTTGCCGTAGTCGCGGGAGAGGAAGGCGGCGGCGACCATGGCGGCGCGGCCGGCGTTGAAGGCCGCGTCGCGGAAACCTATCCGGTCGGGAAGCGCGGCGCGGGCCTTGGCCGTCTCGAGGGGGAAAGGCGGCACGAGGGCGTTGAAGACGAGTCCTTCCTCGACATCGGCCCTGATCGTCGAGACGCGCCGCCCTTCGAGGATGGAGACGGCGAAACCGCCGAGAAGCGCGGGGCAGACGTTGTCGGGATGCCCTTCGAGCTCCGTGGCCAGGTCGAGCAGGGCCTGTCGGTCGAGGCTGCCGCTCCGGCACTCGTCCTCGCCGGCGGCCTGGGCCGCCAGGAGGCCGCCGACGATGCAGGCCGAACTGGAGCCGAGCCCGCGGGCGATGGGGATATCGGCGTCGAAGCGGAGCCGGATGCCTCGGAACGGAAGTCCGAGTTCTTCCAGGCCGCGGCGATAGGCGCGCACGAAGAGGTTGTCCTCGTTCGCGTGCTCGGCCGCGCAGCCTTCGATGACGACGGCGTCGGCCGGCTCGACGGCGAAGCGATCGTAGAGATTGAGCGCGAGGCCGAGGCTGTCGAATCCCGGCCCCAGGTTCGCGCTGGTGGCCGGAACGTGGATGTGGATGCTCCGCTTCATGGCCGTTCCAAGAGCCCGAGCAG